>NZ_JBTLQH010000001.1:0-751977 GCF_054461575.1 Flavitalea flava | reverse complement strand
ACAGTCACAAGGGCCGGATAGGCCCAGACATTCGTTATAAGCGCATGGAGAGTTACTTTTTAGAATAACTCCCATGCGCTTAATGCAATTCAAACAAGGCTTCGATCTCAACAGGGATATTATTGGGAAGGGATCCCATGCCTACGGCACTTCTTACACCAACCCCCAGATCTTCTCCCCAGATACTGACGAATAATTCACTACAGCCATTGATCACATAGGGATGCCGGTCAAATTCCGGAACGCAGCCAACCATACCCAGCACTTTAATCACTCTTTTTACTTTATCCAGGCTGCCAAGATGAGCCTTGATCGTAGATAAAATAGTGAGGCCAACCTGGTGGGCTGCCAGTTTGCCCTGTTCTGCATCCAGATCTTCTCCAACGCGCCCTACGATCAGGGTTTTATCATCCCGTACGGGACCATGACCTGATACATATAAGTATTTACCATCTACCAGACAGGGTTTGTATACGCCCATCGGAGTCGGGGCCGGAGGCAATATTACCCCTAATTCATTAAGTCTTTGTTCAGCAGTAAGGTTTGACATTGAAAATGAGAATTTTGATTTCGGATAATTTTGATTTCGAAAGTAAGAAATTATTTCAGGATGCCGTGTAATACCTCAGGCGAGCCATCTATTTTTTCGGTAACAGGCAAACCCAGGATGGTCGCTATCAGCGGATATACATGCACGTTATCGAATGGGAGTATTTTCACATTTTCCTTAAAAGCAGGCCCCCAGGCATAAAATATGGCCTGCATATCGGGCAGTGCATTATCAAAACCATGCATGCCGGCCAAGGGTTTCCTTTTATTGATGTTAAATACTTTCGGAAATTTGGAAACCAGTACGATATCGCCCAGCCGTTGATATCGGTCATCCGCCGTCCGGTAATGCCAATCTTTGGGTGTGCCGCCCGGCAGATATACATCGAAATCCACTGCCATTTTTTTTAAGGCTTTATACGTTGGCTGGATATCCTCTTTGTCTTTTGCATAAATATTCAATACGGCTTCCTCGACGGGAATGATAAATTTAGCCGTATCGATCACCGAAGGAAGAGGAAGGTTATGGACGGTGTCTTCATCGGCTATACCATGATCCGACAAAAAGATGAAATTGACCGGGAGATGGAGGGAATCCACCACCCGCACCATTTTCGCTACGCAATTATCCACCAGGTGAACGGCCTGTTCCGTCTCCCGGGAATCAACCCCGTGATGATGTTCCTCATGATCCACCTGGGGAAGATAGAAGGTGATCAAATGCGGCCTTGTTTCAGCGGGCAGCGTCAGCCAGTCCTTAACCGCCTGTATGCGGGTGTCGATATCGATATTGGTACTGAACCGGTAATAATAGGTCGGCTTGATCCCTTGAATCGCCGCTTCCGAACCTACCCAATAAAAACTGGCAGAGAGAAGATGCTGCTTTTCGGCCAGCACCCAGATCGGGGTGCCGCCATACCAGGAACTGTCTTCCACTGCTTTACGATCGGCGATCCGGTAAACGGCGTTCTTTTGCCGGTCATAAAAGGCATTGGATACGATACCATGATGCGCGGGGTACAGGCCGGTAGCTATGCTGTAATGATTGGGAAAGGTCAGGGTAGGATAAGAAGGCCGCATAGAACCGGCTGCCACCCCTTTGTCCCGTAATTCCTGTAAATGAACGGCCTGGTATTTGTCGGCCAGGTCATACCGGAAACCATCTGCGGAAATAAGGATAACATAAGGTTTTTGCTGCTGTTCTGCACTATTCACGCGGCCGGGAACGATCTTTTGCGTGGTATCGGACTGAGCGAAAAGGAAGACAGGCGTAAAAAAAAACAGAAGGGCAATATTCTTCATGGAGGAAAGTTATGACACAAAAATAGAATCCAATTGAAATTGAATGGCATTAACAGAGGGAAGAAAATAAAGTTGCTTATTATTAAATCTTTTTATTGAGGGAGGGCTTGGAGAAGGTCTTTAGCCGGAATACTTTTGAATTTCCCATCTTTGTCAGCGACTACTAAATCCTCATTGTTAGCTGCACTTATTTCAGCCAATTTCCGTAAAGCTTTTCTCATGCCGAGAAGAACTTTTTCAGACAATTCATCAATACTGAGCTTATTATCTTTCATGTTGTTCACTTAACTTCAAAAGACTTAGCCAAATATCGTCATTTATTATCGTTTTTCCAACCCCTTCCCCACTCTTCGCTATTATTTCAGGTACCAAATCCATATTATCAACTACCAGCCATGAATTACAAACCGGGATGTATAAATTTATCAAATTATAAATCCCTCTGTAATATCTGCGTTCAATGATATCATCGGGAATATGATGGCCACCCTTCCGCACACGTTTGGCGACTCTTTCTTTGGCAAATGCCGGAGAATTTAGCCAAAAGAAAAGAAGGATTACATTATAGCCCTTTTCCTGTGCTTTTTTTATCAAAGAGACATAACTGCGCGTTGCCAGGGTTGTTTCGAAGGCAAAATCGGCCTTATCGTCCAGTAATTCATGAATACGATTCAACATAATCCGGCCTGCCTCAAAAGCAACGCTATCGACATTAAAGGGAGAAAGTCCCGCCGCAATACTGTCCGCATTTACAAACTCACGGCAATTCAACATCTCTGGAAGAATCGTATAACTGGCGGTTGTTTTGCCTGCTCCATTACAGCCAGCGATGATATAGAGATCAGGCATTTAATGAATCATTTGATTTCACGATATGAACAAGTTTCCGATCTAAAAGTTTACACTAAAATCAATCAATTCTCTTCTTCTTCCTGGGGTTTGTCGCGTACTACGATCAAATCGGACAAGTCGACGGTAATAGGCACCAACCTTACCTGGACCACCGCTTTTTTCCCCCGGATCTCTTTGACATTCCCTACCTGGTGATTTTTTATCATCATCACCTTATCTCCTATCTGTACATCGCCACCGAGTTCCTCATATTTGGCATCGAACTTCTTTTTTACTTTTTCATTCCCCTGTTTTGCCTGCTGCTGAAACAGAAGTACCTGCATCTGCCGGATCACCTCACCTTTATCTTCCGTCTTCCTCCAATCGAAGATAACCTGCCGTAGTTTGCGTTCCATTTCCTTAAGATAGGTTATCCGCTCTTCGGTGATCTTGTTCTTATGTTTTTCCAATTCCACCTGCTGCTGGTGTTTCTCTCGGTGAATGACCGTCTCCATTTCCTTTTTCAGCCGCTCATTTTCCCTGACCAATTTGTTCAGTTCCTTTTCCCTGATCTCCAGATCCCTCAGGTCCTGTTCCGTACTGTTCAAAAGTTTGTCGAGGCGAAAATGATCTTCGTCTACCAATGTTCTGGCCCGCTGGATGAGCCGTTGCTCCAGCCCGATCCGTTCGGCAATGGAAAATGTATAAGAGCTGCCGGGTTTGCCGATGATCAGTTTGTACAGGGGTTGTAAATTGGCTTCATCGAAAGCCATGGCTCCGTTGATGACTCCTGGCGTCTTATTGGCCATTACCTTCAGATTCAGGTAATGGGTGGTAACGATCCCGATGGAATGCTTTTTTACGAGTTCTTCCAGGATGACCTCTGCAAAAGCCCCTCCCAGGTTTGGATCGCTGCCGCTACCCAATTCGTCGATGAAGAACAGGGTCTTCCCATTGGCATTTTCCATGAAGTATTTCATGTTCTTCAAATGAGAACTATACGTACTCAATTCGAACTCCAGGCTTTGGGTATCCCCTATATGGATCATGAGCTGCCTGAAGATTCCCAGTTCGGAATCAGGATGAACAGGGATCAGCAGACCGCTCTGGATCATCAGTTGCAGCAAGCCGACCGTCTTCAGCGTTACGGTCTTTCCTCCTGCATTCGGCCCCGATATGACCAGCAGCCTTTCCTTTTCGTTCAGGGAAATATTAGTGGGGATAGTAGGCTTCTGATTTTTCCGGTTATACAGATATAACAATGGATGATAGGCCTGCCGGAGAAGCACATGCGCTTTATCGACCAGCAGGGGAAAACTGGCGTTCATGTCAATGCCCAGTCTGGCCTTCGCCCTGATAAAATCGAATTCCCCGAGGATGTCATGCCACTGCATCAATAATGGGGCATGTACGGATAACTGGGCGGTCAGTTCCCGGAGGATCCTGTATACTTCCTTACTTTCCGCATGCTCGAGTGAAAACACATCGTTATTTAGTTCAATGGTCTCTTCCGGTTCGACAAAGGAAGTCCGCCGGGTATCGCTTTCCCCATGCAAAATGCCCTTAACCTGCCTTTTGTGTTCGGCAAAGATGGCCACCACTCTCCTGCCATTCAGGAAAGATTCCTCGATATCCGCTACATAACCGGATTTGGCCAGTTTGGAAAGGACCCTGTCAAACAAACGTCTCAGTTCATTTCGTTTGCGGAACAGGCTTAGACGGATGTTAGCCAGTTCTTCGGATGCATTGTCCCTTACGATCCCCGTTTCATCAAGGACCTCATCGATCCTGCCCATGATACTTTTTTCGTATTGGGTATGCTGAATGACCCTGACCAGGGCCGGATTAGCGACCTTCCTTTCGGGATCGAACCACCGGAAAATGCTCTGTATGCTTTCTGCCAGTTTACGGATCTGAAGGAACTGGTCGCCAGCCAGCACCGCTCCGGGAATCCCCAATAATTTCAATTCCCGGGCCAGGTTCAGGGTATGATCATTCGGAAAATACTGTCCGTTCTGCAGTATCATTTTATATTCATGCGCCTGCCGTAATTCCAGTTCGATAAATTCCTTCCGGGTATGTATACGCAGATCCGCAGCCTTGGTACGGGCATACTCCGTATTTGCCAATGCAGCCAAAAGGGCTTTTATTTTATCAAATTCCAATTGTGTTAACGCCGATTCCGGAAAAATTCTCATACCCGAGCTCCTGAAAGATTTATTTTTTAAAGAGCAGCAAAGGTACGCCAATCCAATGTCTGTACCTAACCGGCGACTACATGGCTATCGATCTTTTCCACCCACCGGGCCATGGTCACTGTTTCCACCTGGCGGGGAAAGATCCTGAAAATCAACACGGAATGAACCTTCCGATCACTATCGGCGCAGCCATCCGGCAGTAAGGATACCTGATAATTCCTGAAACAGCCCCCCTGTATTTGTCACAATTGCCGATAAACCGGAGCTGTTAACAAACATTTAAATCCTTAGGATTGTCATATAACGTACATTAATAGTTTCGCGGGAGCAATACCTTGCCGGAGGAATGGAAGAGTGGCGGCATTTGATGAGAAATGCAGCATTTGAAGGGTAGCAAAAAATATTATTCAAAAAAATGAACAGAACTATGACCATTTTATCGGTATTCGCATCGTTGGCCTTATTGTCGGCTTCCTGCGAGCCATCTGTTAAACCAACTGTCGACAATATGCATGAAGAGATTATTCCGAACGGGAAAAAAACAGAGACAGCAACTTTTGCAACCGGATGTTATTGGTGTACGGAAGCCGTTTTCCAGGAGCTAAAAGGGGTAATAAAAACCGTTTCCGGGTTTTCGGGAGGACAAGTCTCCAATCCCTCCTATGAACAAGTCTGTACCGGCACGACCGGGCATGCCGAATGTATCCAGATCACTTACGATCCGGCCATCATCACCTATGACGAACTGCTGGAAGTTTTCTGGGAAGCGCACGATCCAACCACGCTGAACAGACAAGGTAACGACGTAGGTACCCAATACCGCAGCGCCATTTTCTACCACAACGAAGAACAAAAACTGAAGGCCGAACACTATAAAGAGGAGCTGAATAAGAGTAAAGCCTATGACAAACCCATCGTTACGGAAATAACGGCCTTTACCAAGTTCTACCCGGCCGGGGATTATCACCAGAATTATTTTAATACCCATGGCTCACAGCCTTACTGTTCTATCGTGATCCGTCCCAAGGTGGAAAAATTCGAAAAGGTGTTCAAGGATAAATTGAAGCCCAAAAAATAAACCCCTAATCCAGGCGGACTTGCCGCAGTTCCAACAGATTAAGGGCATTGGGCTCCAGTCCTTTTACCCAGGGATTGACAAGCCGGATCACTTCGTCATACCACAACGGAACGACAGGGGCATCATCGATGACCATCTGATCCATTTGTCGGTACAAACCTGTTTTCAGGGAATCGTTATCCTCCAGCAGGGCTTTCTCATACAATCGATCAAAAGCCGGATTGTTATACCTTGTATAATTCGGAGGCGCAGGATTTTTGGAATAAAAAACGCTCAGGTAATTTTCGGCATCCGGATAGTCGGCGATCCAGCTTCCCCTGAAAAAGAGGGCCTGCGAGCGGGCAGTTTGTTCCAGCAATAAACTTTTTTGAACCACCTCGACATTTATGGTAAATCCCAGTTCTTCCAGTTCTCTGGCAATGAAGCTGGCAAAATCGGCATAGATCGCTACCGTTAATAATTTAATGGGGGGTAAGGGCTTGCCATCGGGGAACCCGGCAAAGGCAAGCAGTTTCCTTGCCTTTGCCGGATCAAAGTGATAGCCCCTGACCAGGGAAGAGTCGAAGGAAGGGAGACCGGCCGGCACAAAACCACTTTCCGCTGCCGTCCCCAGCGAATTGCGCAGATATAACATCATTTTGCGGCGGTCAAAACCATAATTGATTGCTTGTCGGACCGCTCTTTGCCTTAAGGGGGAGTGACGCAATAATTCATTGGCCGTATCAACAAGAATCCCCAGGTATTCCGTATTGAGGTAGGGATGCACAGACAAACGGATCTTGCCTTTCCATTGAGCCTTTAATTCGCCTTTTTTGCTCAATACTTCATCTTTAAAAGAGGCATCGATCTCATTGACAAAATCAAGCTGTCCCTGCCTGAATAATAAAAACTCGGTCGCTTTATTATCGAAAAAACTCACCTTGACCGCATCCAGGTAAGGAAGACGCTGGCCGTTACTGTCTTTCTCGAAATAGTGCTCATTCTTCACCAAAATAAGGGCCTGCCCTTCCTCCCAGGATTTAAACCGGAAAGGTCCGGTCCCGCACGGATGATTGCGAAAATCCTTGCCATATAAGTAAACAGCCTCCTGCGGAACGATGGAACAATATTGCATGCTCAGGACACCCAGGATCGGATTAAAAGGGCTGATCAGCTTTAGCTGAAAAGTTGTATCGTCCAATGCCCTGAAGGCGTCTGTGGAGTCTATCCGGCTATTAAAGATCCAGGCTCCGCTGCTGGCCGTTTGCCTGTCGATTATACGGGAGAAGCTATAAACCACATCCGCGGCCTTCATTTTTCTTCCTTTACCACCCGGAAAAGCGGGATTATCGTGGAAAAATACATCGTCACGCAAATGAAAAATCCAGGTACGTTTGTCTGTCGAAAGTTCCCAGCTTTTTGCCAGGGATGGAACGATATGAAGATCCTTGTCCGTCCCGACCAGTGTATTGTATAATTGATGGACAGGCCACATGATGGCGCGGTTCTTGGCAAAAGCAGGATCCAGAGTGGCCATTCCATCCGTTTCGTTATATTTAAAAACGGTTTTCCCCTGGTGGGAGGAAGGGCTTGAACAAGCTGAGAGAAGAAAGCTGCAAACCGCGAAGAAAGAGCCTGATTTTATGAATGGGATTGTAAAATGTTTATTTATCTTCATTTTTGTATCCTGATAATTGCTAATATTTAAAAATATATAATGATCCGCATAAGTCTACTGGCCCTGGGGCTCTCCTTTTTTATCTTTCCGTTCTGCTTCGCGCAAAAAGATAATGAATTTACCCATGCAGACACCCTGAGAGGATCAATTACTCCGGAAAGGGCCTGGTGGAATGTGTTACGGTACGATATCCGGGTCACTCCGGATTATGAAAAAAAATTCATTACAGGCGTAACCGAAATCAGGTTCCAGGCGCTCGGATCAGGGGAGACCCTTCAGCTCGATCTGCAGGAACCCATGCTGATCCAATCCATACACTGGCGCAATATACCATTGAATTTCATAAGAGAGGGAAATGCCTTCCATGTGCATTTTCCCCAACCGATCCCAAAGGGAGATACCGGAACCCTGGTGGTGAATTTCGGAGGCCACCCCCGTGTTGCCGTACGCCCACCCTGGGATGGAGGCTGGATCTTCACCAAAGATAAACTCGGCCGGCCCTGGATGAGCGTCGCCTGTCAGGGGCTGGGCGCAAGCGTGTGGTATCCATGTAAGGACCATCAGAGCGACGAGCCCGACAGCGGCGCATCTTTACGTATTACGGTACCGGACAGCCTGGTAGCCGTTGGGAATGGCAGACTGACGGGAAAAAAGGAAAACCAGGATGGAACGGCTACCTATACCTGGTCCGTCGTGAACCCGATCAACAATTATAATATTATTCCCTATATCGGAAAATACACGCATTGGCATGAAGACTTTGCCGGTCTGAAAGGTAAACTGGATTGCGATTACTGGGTTCTGGACTATGACCTGGAAAAAGCACGCCAACAATTCAAACAAGCCGATACCATGCTGCATTGTTTTGAGTCCTGGATGGGCCCATACCCTTTTTATGAGGACAGTTATAAATTGGTGGAGGCTCCTCATTTAGGAATGGAGCACCAAAGTGCGGTCGCCTATGGCAATCATTTTGAGAATGGCTACCTGGGACGTGATCTATCCGGAAGCGGTTGGGGTTTGAAATGGGATTTCATTATCGTCCATGAAAGCGGACATGAATGGTTTGCCAATAATATTACCACGAAGGATCTTGCGGATATGTGGGTGCACGAGAGTTTTACCAATTATTCGGAAACCTTATATACTACCTGTCTGTATGGAGTGGAAGCCGGCAATGATTATTGTATAGGCACCCGCAAAAATATCCGCAATGACAAACCGATCATCGGCGCATACGGCGTGAATAATGAAGGTTCGGGAGACATGTATTATAAGGGTGGAAATATGCTGCATTCGATCAGGCAAATAATCGGGAATGATTCTGCCTTCCGGGATCTCTTACATGAATTAAATGCTACCTTTTACCATCAAACAGTAACTACGGAGCAAATTGAACGATATATCAGTCAATTTGCCCATAAGGATCTTTCCAAAGTATTCGATCAATACCTGCGGACTACGAACATACCCGTCTTCCAATATAAGGTGGACCGCAAAAAATGTCTTAGTTATCGCTGGACAAATTGCGTTAAAGGTTTCGATATGCCGCTAAAGGTATATTTCAGCGATCCGGGACCTTCGGGTCAGGAGAACTATCCCGGAAAAAATAGCCAATGGATCACGCCAGACGAAAAATGGCAGACCTTACCCAACCCGACCGGAAAGTCACTAACGGTTGACCGTAATTTTTATGTCACGGTAAAAAAACTGGGTTAATTTTACGCCCATGAGCACCATCAGGCGGCAAAGTATCATTTCTTCGGCTATCGTTTATCTGGGTTTTGCCTTAGGCTTTTTGAATACGATCCTTTTAACCAGGGAACATGGCGGTTTTACCGCCAGTCAATATGGGCTTATTTCACTTTTCGGGGCAATAGCCAATATCATGTATTCCTTCGCGAATCTGGGTATGCAGGCCTATATATACAAGTTTTATCCCTATTACAAAGACAACCTGCCGCCGGAGAAGAATGATATGATGACCTGGGCTCTTTTGAACAGTATCCTGGGTTTCATCGGAGTGATCTGTGCAGGTTTGATCATTAAAGATCTGGCTATCCGAAAATTCGGCGCCAATTCCGCCGACCTGGTCAGGTATTATTACTGGATTTTTCCATTCGGTCTTGGGCTGACCTTGTATTCCCTGCTGGAAGCCTTCGCCTGGCAGCTGAAAAAATCAGTACTTACGACCTTTCTCCGGGAAGTTCTTTTCAGGGTATTCATTACCTTGCTAATCCTGCTTTCCCTGACGGGAATACTCGCAGGTTTCGATACCTTTATTAAGATCTATGCCTTTTCTTACCTGTTGCTGGCCCTGATCATTCTGACCATCCTGGTAAAAACAGGCCAATTACATTTTTCATTTTCCCCCAGCCGGGTAACCAAAAAATTCCTTTCCAGGATAAGGACTTTGGCGTTGTTGGTCTGGAGCGGCAGTTTGGTGTTTACCGTCTCCTCTTTTTTTGCCCAGATCGTTATCGCCGCCGTCGTGCCCAACGGTCTGGCCTTTGCAGGAGTATATACCCTGGCTCAGTTCATTGGCAGCCTGATGCAGGCGCCCCAGCGGGTTATTATTGCAGCCTCGGTCGGCCCTTTATCCCAGGCATGGAAGGATAAGGATTATGTAAAGATCAACCGTATCTATCACAGTTCCTCCATTAATCAACTGATCTTTTCCGTAGGCATGTTTGTCCTGATCTGGATCAATTTTACCGATGCCGTTCTCACCGTCCCTTTAAAAAGAGAATACCTGGATGCCCAATATATTTTTCTGTTTATCGGCCTGACCCGGATAGTGGACATGGGGACCGGGCTGAACAGCCATATCATCGGTACATCGACCTTCTGGCGTTTTGATTTTGTCACCGGTATGATCCTGCTGGCTCTCACTCTTCCCTTAAATTATTTCCTGGCTAAGGAAATGGGAGCTATCGGCCCTGCCATTGCCGATCTTTTTTCTTTCGGTGTTTATAATGCTACGCGGTACGTGTTCCTTTACCGGAAATTCGGCATGCAGCCTTTTTCGCAAAAATCATTATACACTTTATTGTTAGGCGTGGCGACTTATTTTATCTGTCATGCCTTTTTCGCCGGCCTTTCCGGTTATCCGGGGCTCTTTACCAGAAGTATAGCATTTATTGGTCTGTTCGGCGGAGGAGTACTCGCATTACGGTTATCCGATGATATTATCCCGGTATGGAAGACGATAAAGAAAAGATTGGGAATGAAGAAATAAGCATAGAAGCAGCATATAATTCAGATGCTTAATTGGAAACCTGCCCCGGGGAAGCCTGAGCTGGTAAAACCGGAATAGGCACAGGCACCTGATCGCCCATTCTTCCTGCTCCGATAAACCGTTTGTTATAGTATCCTTCGTTCATATCGCTGATCATCACACCGGATATGGAAGCATGAACGAATTTATTATTACGAAGATATACGCCTACGTGAGTAACAGCCCTGTGTTTGCCAAGGGTGTGAAAAAAAACCAGATCTCCTTCCTGTAATTCATCCCTGCGGATCCTTTTGGTGGCGGCATATTGCTCTTTAGCCGTCCGGGGCAGTGTGCCCAGGCCATATACGGCTGTCATAAGGGAGTAAGCAAAAGCGGAACAATCGATACCCTCTTTGGAGGTCCCTCCATAATGATAACGGGTGCCATACCATTCTTCCATAAAATCCAGCAACCGCTGGTTCTTCATTTCCTCTACCCCGGCATCTTCCAGGATCGCATATTTGAATTGCAGGTTGGAAAACTTTTCCAGGGAACCGGAAGTATTTTTCTCTCCTGCACTGTTGTAAACGGAAGTAGTTCCAACCGTATTAATGGTTTTGCCTTGCTGGCCTTCCGGCTTGATGGAAATATTATTAATGAATTGGATCGACGAACCGGAAGCGGGCGAAGCTGATGAACTAACCGTTGAAGAAGAGGAAGATGCCCTCGATGAAGAGGACCGCAACGTGTTACAACTGGTTGCCAGGAAAACCAGTGACAATATGAATATGAGATTTTTTAACATATTTTCCACTTAACCCCGACCCCAGGTTTGATGACTGAGGGTCTGGTAATAGAATATTGGCACTATTACAAAGGTAGGGATAACTCCACAAAAACGTTGCCAATTTGTCATTATTGTCTGTTTTGGGTGTTGGAAGTCCTTCGGCGGGTTGATCGGTGATGTCATTATTCAGGTTGGAGCCGGGAAAGGTTTCAGTATATTTGCGCCCACCTAATTTTACCCATTTAAAGTTTCTATGGCATCTTCGCAAAATGCAACCAAGATCGTATTGTTATTGTCTCCACACCGTATACCTGAGGATCCTATCCTTCTGGAATCCCTGCATATTTCCAAACCACCCGGGAATAGTAAAGGGCCGGTAGGATTCCGTTTCGACATGTTTCCGCTGGATGGCGCAGAATTAAAAAAGAACTATTCCCATTTGCCTAAACCGGCCACGGAGTCGTTGATGTGGTTCAATAAAGCGGGCATGAAATGGATCGAAGACGAGATCCAGAAAAAATATTCAGCCCAACGGTCCGGTCTTCCCTTCGAGCCATATTACAAAAGCGCAATGACCCGCAAATTACATGAACTGCTGGAACGGATCAAACCCTTTGCCTCCCTGGTAAAATGGTATCATAAACTTCCGGGTTTTAAAGGCAATTACCGCACCGCACCCTGTACCTTCAGCGGATTCAAGCCGCAATTGCATTTCGAACTGAAAAAAGAAAACAACGTCTTTTATCTCGAAACGTTCGTTACGTTGAACGGATCAGCCTATCCGCTGGATGGGTTTACCCGTTACCATTTCCTGTTGGAAAGCGGCAATGAATATTTTTTACTTTCCTTTAAAGACTACCAAACCCTGGAATGGCTCAGGGACAATGATCCCCAGCAATACAGCCGCCAACCAGAGGCCCTTGCCCAGCATGTGCTTGCCCGTCTGGAACAGGATTATACGGTTGATCGTAATGATCTGCTCGCCAAAACAGGCATTCGGGTAGCGCCGGTCAACAGGGTATTGTTAAGCGAGATCAGTAAATCATTTCTTGTATTGACCCCGCAGTGGCTTTACGACGGGTTCCTCATCGAAGGCCCGTGGAAGGACAAACAGGAGATTATCCGGCAGGGAGCCACATATGTAGTGGAAAGGGACCAGGAGGCTGAAACGACCCACCGGGAATTGCTGGAATCACTTCATTCCACTTTTTCCCGGCAACTGAATGGCTATTATTATTTGTCCTTTGCCGAAGCGCAGAAAAAACAATGGTTCCTGAAAGTTTATCACCGTCTCCTGGAATTGAATATTCAATTGGTGGGTATGGATATGCTGCAACATTTCCGGTACTCGCCTCATAAAATCGTCACGGAGATAACCTTACTGGCGGAAGACCACCATTCTGCAACCTTGCGCATGTCTGTTTCGTTCGGCGGGGAATCCGTCCTATTGACCGAATTGCAAAAAATGCTCCGCGGCGGCGGACGCGCCATGTTATTAAAAGACGGATCGCTGGGTATCCTGCACGAGGAATGGCTGCAGCAATATGGCGTACTGATCCGGCATGGAAAAATAACGAAGGATGAATTGATTTCCCCCCGCTGGCTGGCCTTCAGCGACCAGGAAGCCTGGAAAAGCTCAGGGACTTCAGAATCCCTTGCTGTTTCGAAAACAACTGCGCCTGTAGATAATCGCAAAGATACCCTTCGGCCCCTGTTGTCAAAAACCTGGCTGGAAAAATGGAAACACTGGCAGCAAGAATCGACACCGCTCTATGCAGTCCCGGCACTCGTTGCCGCCACTTTGCGCCCTTATCAGCAAAAAGGCTTCGAATGGCTGCTTTTATTGTCCGAAGCCGGTGCAGGTGCATGCCTGGCCGATGATATGGGTCTTGGCAAAACCCTGCAAACGATTTGTTTCCTGGCTTATCATTCGCAAGCCTCTTCGCAGGGTTCACAGGATTCTTCTCAGGCTTCTTTGCCATCTTCTTCCCAAGCCTCTTCACAGGCCTCTTCCGCGCAAGGGTATGGCTCCGCCGCGGCCAGGCATCTGATCGTATGCCCTTCATCACTGATCTATAACTGGCAGGAAGAATTACAAAAATTCGCCCCTTCCATATCGAGCCTGGTATTCCACGGTCCGGGCCGCAATATCGAAGACCTGGAAAAAGGCGATTACCATATTATCATTACCAGTTATGGTACCGTTCGTTCGGATATCGATCTGTTAAGTGAAATTCCATTCGGAGCAGTAGTGCTCGATGAAAGTCATAATATCAAAAACCCGGCCGCCCAGATTACCCGCGCCGTCAGCCGTTTACAAGCAGGTACACGGATCGCCCTAAGCGGTACCCCGGTCATGAACAATACGTTCGATCTGTATGCGCAGATCGATTTTCTTCTTCCGGGTTTATTCGGCAGCCGCGAGTTCTTCAAACGTGAATATGCCGACGCCATCGACCGGGATAATGACCCTGATAAGATCCGCGATCTGCAAAAACTGACAGCGCCCTTTATCCTTCGCCGGACCAAGGAACAGGTGGCCGGTGATCTGCCCCCCAAGACCGAAATGGTGATGTGGTGCGATATGAACGCTGCCCAGAAAGACCTTTACGACAGCATTAAAGAGAATATCCGGTCCAGTCTTTTCCTGAATATCAAAAAAGAAGGTTTGAATAAAAGCAAACTGGCCGTTCTGCAGGGCATGCTGAAATTACGCCAGGTCTGCAACTCCCCCCTCCTTCTTCCGTCTGAAGAACAGACCTGTACGGACTCTGTAAAAACCGATCTGCTGATCTATGAATTGACTAACAATCTGAAAGACCAGAAGGTCCTTGTCTTTTCCCAGTTCACCAGTATGCTGGACCTGCTCGCAGGGGCCTGCCGGAATCAGGGCATTTCCTTTTATCATTTCGATGGTCAGACGCCGCCTCATAAACGCGCCGAGATGGTGGCCCTGTTCCAGGAACCGGAAGATAAAACCAATGTTTTCCTGATCAGCCTGAAAGCCGGTAATGCCGGTCTTAACCTGACTGCCGCCAGTTATGTGTTCCTGGTCGATCCCTGGTGGAATACTGCCGTACAGCAACAGGCTATCGACCGGACTCATCGTATCGGACAGACTAAAAATGTATTTGCCTATAAAATGATCTGCAAAGACACTATTGAAGAAAAGATCATCAGCCTGCAACAACGTAAAAAACAACTGGCCGATGACCTGGTCTCGGAAGACGAAGGTTTTGTGAAGTCGTTAAGCGAAGATGATATAAATTACCTATTTAGTTAGTCGGAGTTATTTTTTTAATAGTCTCTCATCCACAGAAATCCTGCGCTGGTAAACTTCTTTTACCAGATCAAAATCCGGGTGATTGGGATTCAGCAAATAATTATTCTCTTCCGGCATAACGGCGGAAGGGAGCCGCAAAGCGACGTATTTATTTTCCCTGATGAACTGGTCACCAATTGTTTTCAGGTTATCCGGAGAGGGGTTGATTTTCCAATCTGCTGGCAGATCGGCCTCGGTCATCGTGATGATTTTATCTTCGGGTATCTCCAGGCAGATCATACAAAAATCCGATACCAAAATAGTGGAAATATGCACCACCGTCTCCAATAAGGCCAGCGAAGCGCAGCCCGCCGTGTACAGGATATAGGTGCCTCTGCTATGCCAACGGCCTGGATACCCTGCTGCTCCCGTTCCTTTGAGGTCATCTATAAATCTGCATTTGCTGATACGGTATACTTTCATAAAAAAAGTGAGTCGGCTCTCCCCGTCACGCTAATATCCCATTCTCGATCCGGCCTAATTCATCCATCAGCAGATCGATCCCCAGGGAAGTATCCAAATATGTTTTTGGTTTTTGATTGGCCAGAGCGATAATGGTGTGATCCATCCATTCTTTAAAAGTATCGATACTGCCGAACACCTCTTCTCCCCTGCTGTAAAGTCTGGCCAGTTCAATGACCCTTTCCGATTGTTCGGGATTGAGCTTCTGGGTGGCCGTATACCGTCTGAGGGTCCTTCCGGAGGTCTTGATGATCTGCTCGATCTCGACGGCGGTAATGCCGGTGATCTTCATTAAATGATCCAGTGCTCTTTTGGGCACACCATCGCGGATGACCGGTATAAAATCGGTATTGCTCTGGATCCGGGTGAAACCCCGGGAACCGGTCATGCCCAGCAAATCCACGGAGCGATTAAGAAATGGAGACATATTCGGACATTTGTCACAAATATACGGCCAAATGGCCGGAAAAGGAAATAAAAATTTATTTCCCCTTTATTCCGCCTGAGGGCCGGGACTAGCATGGAAATCAAACAAATGTGGAAAAAATGTGTTTGTCATAGATGAAGTTTGTTCCTTAATTGCAGGTTCTTATGCCGAAGTTCTCCCATTTACATACCCATACCCAATTTTCGCTCCTGGACGGAGCAGCATCCATCCAGTCCCTTTATAAAAAAGCGGTTAAAGACGGCATGCCCGCTCTGGCCATCACCGACCACGGTAATATGTTCGGTGCCTTTGAATTCGTTGCCGAAGCCTATAAACACAAGAACGATGATGGTACCCTGAAGGTAAAACCCATCGTTGGCTGCGAATTTTATGTCGTCGCCGACCGTCACCGCAAGATCTTTACCAAAGAGCAGCGTGACAAACGTTATCACCAGGTGCTGCTCGCCAAAAATAAGGTTGGATACCAGAATATCATCAAACTGACTTCGCTGGGTTACCTGGAAGGGATATACAGCAAATATCCCCGTATCGATAAGGAACTGATCGAAAAATACCATGAAGGGCTGATCGCAACCACCTGCTGCATCGGCGCCTATGTTCCACAAACCATTTTAGCGGGAAACGAAGAAGCAGCTGAAAAAGAATTCAAATGGTGGCTGGATATTTTCGGGGATGATTATATCATTGAACTGCAACGGCATAATATCAAGGAACAGGAGATCATCAATCAGACCCTGCTGAAATTCGCCAGGAAATATAATGTTCCTGTAATCGCCACCAACGATAGTCATTATACCGACCGGGACGATTATAATGCACACGATATTCTCCTTTGTATCAACACCGGTGAAAAACAAAGTACACCGGGTTACGATGATTTTGCCAATGACGATGGCAATACCAAGAACCGCCGTTTTAAATTTCCGAACGACCAGTTCTATTTTAAGACGACAGACGAAATGTCCACCCTCTTTAAGGATATCCCGGAGGCCATCGACAATACCAACCTGGTCGCCGATAAAGTGGAAGTGCTGAATCTGAAAAAGGATATCCTTCTTCCTAATTTCCCTATTCCCAAGGAATTCCAGATCCATAACGAAAGTAACCTGGACCAATGGGAATACCTGAAACATCTCACGTTCGAAGGCGCCAGGCTTCGCTATTCGGATCTCAACACGGAAATACAGGAAAGGCTGGATTTCGAATTATTCACGATCCGGACAATGGGTTTTGCCGGCTACTTCCTTATTGTGAGCGACTTCATCAAAGCCGGTCGCGATATGGGCGTTTTTATCGGACCCGGCCGCGGATCGGCGGCGGGAAGCGTGGTCGCCTATTGTATCGGCATCACGAATATCGATCCGATCAAGTATAAATTGCTCTTCGAACGTTTTCTGAACCCTGACCGTAAGTCCATGCCGGATATCGATACGGACTTCGACGATGAAGGCCGTCAGCGGGTTATTGATTACGTCGTAAAAAAATATGGCAAGAACCAGGTGGCCCAGATCGTAACCTATGGTACGATGGCCGCCAAAATGAGCATAAAGGATGTGGCCAGGGCCCTGGATCTTCCCCTGCCGGAATCCAATGCCCTGGCGAAATTAGTCCCTGACAGACCGGGGATCGAACTGAAACGGGTGCTTCATGCTCCCCTGACACCCAAAGAAGGGGAAAAATCCCTGGAAGAAAAAGACGGTGTAGGGCCTGATGACATGGAGAACGTCAAAAAGATCCGGGAGATCTACCGGGGGGACGATATCCGCAGCAGGGTGCTGCATGAGGCGGAACGTCTCGAAGGTTCCGTCCGGAATACGGGTATCCACGCTGCGGGAATCATCATCGCCCCCGATGACCTGATGACCATCCTTCCCGTTTGCACGGCTAAGGATTCGGATTTGCTGGTTACCCAGATCGAAGGGAGCGTGATCGAAGAAGCCGGCGTTATCAAGATGGACTTCCTTGGGTTAAAGACACTGAATATCCTGAAGACCGGCCTGGAGCTGATCAAAGAAAATCATGGTGTCGAAATAGATATAGATCTGATTCCGCTCGATGATGTCAAGACCTTCGAGCTATATCAGAAAGCGGAAACGATTGGCACGTTCCAGTTCGAAAGTCCCGGGATGCAAAAGTATCTCCGTGATCTGAAACCGGATAAATTCGATGACCTGATCGCGATGAACGCCTTGTACCGTCCCGGACCTATCGCCTATATCCCTAATTATATCGATCGCAAACACGGCAGAGAACCTATTGTCTTTGACCTGGCCGAGATGGAAGAATACCTGGGGGACACCTATGGTATTACCGTTTATCAGGAACAGGTCATGTTGCTGGCCCAAAAGCTGGCCGGCTTCAGCAAGGGAGATGCGGACGTGCTGCGTAAGGCCATGGGTAAAAAACAGAAGTATATCCTGGATAAGATGAAAGGTCAGTTCATCAAGGGCGCCACCGCCAAGGGACTGGCTGCTGACAAACTGGAAAAAGTATGGACGGACTGGGAAGCCTTCGCTCAATACGCATTTAACAAATCGCATTCCACCTGTTATGCCTATGTGGCCTACCAGACTGCCTATTTAAAAGCCCACTACCCTTCGGAGTATATGGCAGCGGTACTGAACCATGCAGGCGCTATCGAAAAGATCACCTTCTTTATGGAAGAGTGTAAACGAATGGGGTTAAAAGTACTGGGTCCCGATATCAATGAATCCAAAAAAGGGTTTGCCGTTAACCAGCACGGAGAAGTGCGGGTCGGACTGGGAGGATTAAAGGGAGTCGGTGAGGCTGCCGTGGAAGGAATTATCGAAGAAAGGACAAAAAACGGTCCCTATACCTCCATGTTCGATCTGATCAAACGAATCAATCAGCGCACAGTCAATAAAAAGACACTGGAAAGCCTCGCCTATGCCGGAGGTTTTGATTGTTTTAAAGAATTTCACCGGGCTCAATATTTTCATATGCCCCCGGGCGATACGGCCACCGGCCTGGAAAAAATTATCAAATTCGGGAACGTTTATCAAACGAACTCTACCCAGAATACCAATAGCCTGTTCGGCGATCTGGTCATGCCGGATATCGCGACACCAAAAATTCCGACCTGCGAGGCCTGGAGCCTGACCGAATTGCTGAACAATGAAAAAGAGGTCACCGGCATGTTCATGAGCGGTCATCCCCTGGATCATTTTAAATTCGAGATCCTGCATTACGGGATCACCCAGTTGGGAGAATTCAATGAGGTGAAGGATGCGATTAATACGACAGCCAACCCGGGCAAACCTTTCCGACTGGCAGGATTAGTTACAGATGCCCAGCATCGGGTCAGCAAAACAGGTAAACAATTTGGCACCTTAGTTATCGAAGATTATTCCGGCAAATCCGAATTCATGCTCTGGAGCGAGGATTATGCCCGGTATTCCAATTACCTCGAAAAGGGGAAGAACCTATTTATCAGTGGAAGTTTTAAATCCCGTTTCAATAAAGCAGAATTCGAATTCAAGATAGATAAAATGATGCTGCTGGAAAGCATCAAACCCTTTATGACCAAACAGATCATCCTTGACATGGAAGCCCGTTTCGTCAATGAAGAATTTGTCGGTTTTATAGAACAGAATGTTAAAAAATTCCCCGGAAAGACATCTATAAAGTTCAATATCACGGAACCAAAGGCCAATTGCAAAGTCAGTATGTATACGATGGCGCTCGGTTTTGAAATGAATGACGAAATGACCGCTTTCCTGGAGAAAATGCCTGATCTGGGCGTACAGGTAGTCACCGTTTAAACGCAAAACCGGACAAAGCTTCAGGAATCAGGTCTTGAAATGGATTGGAAGCTAATTTGTTCTATCAGGGGGGAACATATAGGAGGCAACATCAGATAAAACCTCTGGAAAACATTGATAATGAATCGATAAGAAAAAGAAGTGGAAAGAATCGGAAAATGGATTATCCGATTGTCGCGCCCACGACCAATTAATTGAAAAACTAGGTTGATCTTTGTATAACAAAATTAAGTTCATCAAAACATAAAAACACGAATTATGGCTTTAGAATTAACAGACACTAATTTTCAGGAAAAAGTGATCTCTTCCGATAAATTGACAGTAGTAGATTTTTGGGCTGAATGGTGTGGACCTTGTCGCGCAATCGGACCCGTCATAGAAGAACTGTCCAAAGAATATGATGGAAAAGTAAACATCGGTAAAGTCAATGTAGACCATAACCCTCAATTGTCCATCAATTATGGTGTTACCAGCATACCCGCTATTCTTTTTATAAAGGATGGTAAAGTGGTCGATAAACTGGTGGGCGCCCAACCGAAATCCAATTTCGTAAAGAAGATCGAAGCACATATATAACAACTTCTTCCCTTTACAGGGATAACGTTTCATAAAAGGTCAAAAAGGCTGCCTCAACTTTTAGGTTGAGGCAGCTTTTTTTATACACAATCTTTTATACAGTTCCTTTTTTATACACATGCTTCTTATTCACATCCTTTTTTTCCACATCCAGTCTGCCGGATTTATTCCGTTTCTACATTTGCGCTCTTTGCATTTTTCACCCTTCACCCAACGATGATGCGCAACTTATTTCCGTTTATACTGCCAGTACTTTTCGCTACGCTGAGCGTCACTCTTCTTTTTTTGGTGATGCAGGTATTTGCCTGTTACCCAGCCCCTTTTTCTGATGCGTTTATTTTTTCGGGTATCCTGATATGGAATCTATTTTGTTTTTTGGCTCCCCGGGTCTTCTGGTCTTTACCGGACCCGGGTCTTTTTTTCGAAAAGGTGAGAAAACCGATCCGGGAGGAAGAACAAAAATTACAGAACTGCCTGAATGGTCTTATCCAGTTACCGGAAAAAACGATCAGGGTGAAAAAATTCCGGTTTTTGATTCGCGATGAAACCAGGGTTCGTTCTTCTGCCGTCGGACCAAACACGATTATAGTAACCAAAGGCATGTTGCAGGAGCTGCCAGAAGCGGAATTAACCGCCTTGCTCGCCCATGACCTGGGCCACCTGCAATCCGGTGATGCCCTGGCAGAGATGGCTTTTACCTGTGCCACGGTACCGCCCAGGGAATTATGCCGGATACTGAAAAAAGGACCAGGTTTATTTCGTATTCTTTTACGCAAAGGAAAAATATTCGGTCTTATAGGAATTTCTTTTGCCTGTTTGCTGTTGTTCTATTTCCACCTGTTTCGCTATATTATTGCCTGTCTGGTTTTTGTCCTGTTGTTTACCCTGGCAGATTGGCTGTTCTCCCGTTTGTGGGGGGTCAATCGCCGGTACAGGGTATATGAACAGGATCTTTTTGCCAAACGGCTGGGGGCCGGCCCAGCCTTGAAAGATGTTTTGAAAAAGATGGCACAAACTGATCCTGAGGCTTATAACAGAATCCGAAGATTGGAAGCACGGGAAGAACAGTAAAAATCCCGGCCCTTTCATTATGTAATTAGCAAACTATTTTGTAGTTTGGCCGAACCTAACTATTCCTTGCCTTTACTATGAATGCGCATATTGATTTTGAAAGAAGTATACAAAAAAGGAGGCTGATATACAAGGGTACCCTGATGCAAAGGCTGATTATTTTCGGAGAAAGCCATTTGTTGGGAATACTCCTGCTTATCATTAGTTTATTGCTTTTTATTTACCTGCTGTTAAACAGCACCAAACTGGCTGCCTTACTGGCCATACTCCCCATTCTGTTCATTATAATCAGCATGATGCTGATTAACAAACTCGTCAAAACCGAAGGAACGGAATTACGTAAAAACCAAACGGAGATCATTGGATTGCTGCTCCGGAGATTTCCGGGGATACAAAGACATAATTGCAGCGAAAAGATCATCCTGATCACCAACGCGCCCAAGTCCTTTACGATCGATAAGGAGATCCTCATCCTGCTGGAAAATCAAAATGTATATATGAATATTACCATGGCAGGTTTCGGTAATATTAAATATGTCACTTTTGCCATTCCTAATTATCTCCGGTCAAAGCTGGTCCTGCGAAAATTCTACAAAAGGATAAAAGAACAAGTCTGAAAAAAAGGCTGACCAACCAAATAACCTTTAAGGAAATGGCTTTCCCATATTTCCCGTTCTTTCCATCGCTCCGGGAATATGTTTATAAGCAAACGCAAAAGGAAAAATAAGACCCAGTATGAGTGCATAGCCGGCAAAAACAAACCATATGCTTTGCCAGTCCCTGATCCCATCTTGCGTAAAATGATCGATAACCCATCCGCTGAAGGCTCCTCCTAAAAAGGCCCCCAATCCATTGGTCATGATCATAAATAGCCCCTGGGCACTGGCTCTGATCGTGATCGGCGCTTCTTTTTCAATGAATAAGGACCCGGAAATATTAAAAAAATCAAAGGCCATCCCATAAACGATCATGGAAAGAACCAGGAAGATCAGTCCGCTCCCGGGATTTCCGATTCCGAATAATCCAAACCGGAAGACCCAGGCGCATATACTTATCAGCATTACTTTTTTTATCCCAAACCGGTTCAGAAAAAAGGGAATGGCCAAAATGAACAAGGTTTCGGATATCTGGGAAATAGAAGTTAACAGATTAGGATGATTTACAGCAAAGGAGCCCGAATAAGTCTTGGAGAAGTCATTAATAAAGGGGAGACCGAAGGCATTGGTGATTTGCAAGGCAACCCCCAGGAACATGGCAAAAAGAAAAAAAATGGCCATTTTCCTTTTTTTGAACAGAACAAAGGCATCCAAACCAAGAGAAGAAGCAAAGCTTTTCTTTTCCCCTGTCGGCACCGGAGTACAGGATGGCAGGGTAAAAGCATAGATGCCCAATAGCAAACCGGCCCCCGCGCTAACATACAACTGCAGCCGGCTGCTTGTCCAGCCGGAAATATCAACCAGCCACATCGCACAGATAAAACCAACAGTTCCCCAGACCCGGATTGGCGGGAAGTCTTTTATTATATTGAAGCCCTTTTTCTCCAAAACAATATAGGATACCGTATTATTCAGGGCTATCGTCGGCATATAAAACATGGCATTGAGCAGCATGATCGTGTAAAGAGTTGGATAATCGGCAACTGTCGAGGCCCATAACAATAATGCCGCCCCAAGAAGATGACATGCCCCCAGCAGCCTCTCGGCATTTACCCACCTGTCCGCCACAACTCCCAGTAAACCGGGCATAAACAGCGAGGCTATACCCATCGTACCATAAACGCTGCCCACCTGGATACCCGTAAAATGGAGTGTATTGAACATATATCCGCCCAAGGAGATCAACCAGGATCCCCATACAAAAAATTCCAGAAAATTCATCAGGATAAGACGAAATTTGATAGTCACGCGGGCTTTTTTGGTTTAATAGGTAAGATAATGGTTTTTTGTAACTTTGTACCCTCAAAGGAAGCACTATGAGCTCAGCAATACAGGTAGAAACGATCCTAAAAACAACGGATAAAGAATTACAGCGGATAGGCGAAAAGATTCTCAGGAAGGAAAGACTGACCCCTGAAGACGGGCTGGAACTTTTTGAAAGAGGCGGACTCCCCTATTTAGGCACGCTGGCCAATTATGTGCGGGAAAGATTGCACGGCGATAAAACTTATTTCAACCGCAATTTCCATATAGAGCCAACGAATGTGTGTGTATTTACCTGTCAGTTCTGTTCGTATTCCCGCCTGTACGCCCACCGGGATGAAGGTTGGGAACTGAGCCAGGAACAAATGCTGAATATCGTAAAGAGCTATGACGGCAAACCTGTCACGGAAGTTCACATTGTCGGTGGCGTCCATCCAAAAATGAACCTGGAATTTTTTGTTGAATTGCTCCAAAAAATAAAAACACATCGCCCCGGTCTTCATATCAAAGGTTTTACCGCTGTGGAACTGGATTACATGTTCCGTAAAGGCAAACTAACCGTGGAAGAAGGTATGAAAAAATTGCATGCTGCGGGTCTGGATTCCCTCCCCGGCGGCGGAGCGGAAATATTTCACCCGGATGTACGAAATATCATATCCGCAGATAAGGTCGATGGCGAAGGCTGGCTCCGGATCCATGAGGCGGCTCACCGGGAAGGCATGCATACCAATGCCACCATGCTGTACGGCCATGTCGAACAATACCATCACCGTATCGATCATATGGAACGTTTGCGCAGCCTCCAGGACAGGACCGGTGGCTTCAACACCTTTATTCCCCTGAAATTCCGCAATAAAGGCAACGATATGAGCCATGTTCCGGAATCTTCTGTGGTGGAAGACATGAAACTTTATGCAGTGGCCCGTTTGTATATGGACAATTTCCCGCACCTGAAAGCCTATTGGCCGATGCTGGGAAGACAAAATGCCCAATTGACCTTATCCTTCGGCGTAAACGATCTGGACGGAACCATCGACGATACCACAAAAATCTACTCGATGGCCGGAAGCGAAGAACAGACGCCCAGCCTTTCCACCGCTCAATTGGTTACCCTGATCAAACAGGTCCACCGGGAACCGGTAGAAAGGGATACTCTTTATAATGAAGTGAGAAATTTTAAGGATGTGGATATAAACAGTATGGATCTGGATCCTTCTCTGAATTAAGTATGCCGCTATCGATCTCCCGTAGAATATGGCGAAATAGTTCATCGACCTGATTTGGGGTGGGGGCGTTGCCTTTGGCTCGTTCAGCCAATTCCAGGACATGTAAACCATCCAGGAATCCGGAAGCCTCTTGCGCCAGCAAAAGATTTGGTTCGTTAGCGGTAATCCATTCTTTCCATTTCCTTTCCTGCTCTTCATCCGATTTATGATACCAGGCCAGAAAACCATCATCCAGGAGCAGCTCTTCTATGGTTGTATAATGCATAATTTGGACAGATCAGTTCAACTTGTCCTGGATCAAAATCATTGCCACTTAATTAAATGATTAATTTACAACAACTTGTAGATGATTTCTGGTGGAAAATGTCCGTTAGTGATACAGTTTTTGTCCGATTTGTCAGCATTCACTAAGACCAAGCGGGATCTGGACGGCCAGCCCTCCATCCGAGGTCTCTTTATATTTACTATTCATGTCCTGGGCCGTATTCCACATGGTGTTGATTACCGCATCCAGGGACACTTTGGCAAAATCCGGGGTACTCTGCAAGGCTAGCTGGGAGGCAGTGATCGCTTTGATGGCTCCCATTGTATTCCTTTCGATACAAGGGATCTGTACAAGCCCCCCTATCGGGTCACAGGTAAGCCCCAGGTGATGTTCCATGGCAATTTCTGCCGCCATCATGGCCTGACGCTGGGATCCACCCATACATTCAGTCAGGGCCGCTGCTGCCATGGCAGAAGAAACACCGATCTCCGCCTGGCATCCTCCCATCGCCGCAGAAATGGTAGCTCCTTTTTTAAAAATGCTTCCTATTTCTGAAGCCGTCAGCAGGAATTGAATGATCTTTTCCTCCTTAAATCCGTCACAGAATATGACATAATATTGCAATACGGCCGGAATTACCCCTGCTGCTCCATTTGTGGGGGCTGTTACGACCCTGCCGAACGAAGCGTTCTCCTCATTTACCGCCAGGGCAAAACAACTGACCCAATCCAGGGTATATTTAAAATCGTTTCCTCCTTCCCGGATGGCTCTGACCCAGGACTCAAAATTGTTATAGGCCCTGTCACCTGTGAGTTTTTTATTCAGAGCTGCCGCTCTGCGGGTAACATGAAGGCCACCAGGTAACATTCCTTCTGCATGGCATCCCCGGTAAATACATTCCTGCATGACCCGCCAAATAGTAAGGATACCGTCAAGTGTTTGTTTTTCGGTGCGCCAGGCGCCTTCATTTTCCATAACTACCTCACTTATACTCATACCCGTTTTCCGGCACCAATGGAGCAGATCGGAATTGGTGTCGATGGGAAAAGGCAATTGAACCGAGGAATTTCCTCCTTGTTCTTCTTCCTCTTTCCGGACAAAACCGCCTCCGATGGAATACCAGGTCTCCGCCCATTGTTCCCCGCTATTCATGGTAGCCAGAAAAGTCATAGCATTGGGGTGAAAGGGCAAAGATTCCTTAAAAAGGAAAACGATATCCGTCTGCGGATCAAAATCGATTTCTTTTAACCCATTAATTCGTAACTTCTTTTGGTCAGCAATGGACTGGATGGCGCTGCCAATTTTACCAATGTCGAAGGTAACAGGATCTTCTCCAGCCAGCCCCAGCTGAATCGCAATATCCGTTCCGTGTCCCTTTCCCGTTTTGGCAAGGGAACCATATAATAAGACCTTTACTGATTGCAGACCGGGAAGGTTATGTTTGTCCTGCATGGAGGCTATGAAACGCTGAGCGGCTCTCCAGGGACCCAGGGTATGCGAACTGGATGGGCCCACCCCTATTTTGAACATATCGAATATGGAAATGGCTTCGTGTGGCAAGTTGTTGACAATTTTTGTTAGAGCGAAATTACAAAGAAGCGATCGTCTTTTTGCGGGAAATTGAAGGTTTCATTGTAAATCAATACGTTATGAGGGCCAAGGGGGTATATATGTTTTTTTTTGAAGGAAGGTTGAACTTTTTGCAACTACTTAATTTTCAATATGTTGAAAATTTGCCAACCTTCCTTTAAGGATAGAGGGAAAAAGGGGTGGAAGGAATGGTAATTGAACGGATAAGGATATGACTTTATAAAGGGTTTTTGAAAAGTAAATGTCATTTTCAAAGGGGATTCCCAAGGGAAACCTGAACTTCGTTTTGAACACTGTTCAAAACTCGTTCGTAACGTTCGCTTCGCTCCGTTAGGGCGCGACGCCCTTGATTTTTTTGCCCGAATGCCCGGGGCGACAAGTTTAAACCGAGAGCCCCGGGCATGGGCAAAACAGAATGGACCACGGGTCCATTAGCCGAAGGCTCATTATTAAACTTTTTTGGCAAGTGGGGTAAATTTTCTAAATACCCTACTTGCCAAAAAAAAAGCCCTGAGAGAAACCCAGGGCTGTTAGCAGGTAGTTCATGGTTACTGCACATCAAGCAGATGAATATAAAAAATCAGGATGGAAAACGATGGGATAACGATATTACCGGTAGTTGCATCTTTTTGAGATTGCCCGCCATAACCAAGTGAAGGAGGAATGAAAAGTTGAATGTCTCCTCCCTTCCTGATAAGCGGTACTCCTTGCTGCCATCCATCAATCAGGTTTGCCAATTTGGTGACAAAACTGCTTTGTTGAGCAAAAACCGTCTCGTTTGTTAACTTTCCTTTATAGGATAAGGTGATTTCTGAACATTCTCCGGGCGGCACTCCTTCACCAGGCGTCAGTACTTTATAATAAAAACCTCTGGGATGAAGAGCTGCAATTATACCTAAAGAATCTAAATAATGTTTAACTGCCTGTTGTTCAACTATTGGCGCTATAATTCCATCGTCTTTGTAATCACAACTCTTCTTCGAACAAGCTGCAAAATAAAAGGAAACAAATATTAACCCACACACTAAATTCCTCATGAAATTATTTTTCGCAATATAGTTCCCTAGCAAATAGACAACCCTTCAATCTGAATTGCTGCAAGGGAAATTAAAAAAAGATTATTTTTTTATTCTTCTTTTGTTTTTTCTTCATCGGCCCTACCAGGATTTGTTTCCTTCCCGTTCGTTATATCCCCTGTTGCCAATTCATTTTTTGCATTATTCTCGTTGGTATCCTTATTCTCTTTGGTATCCTGCGCAAGTTCCTGAGATTGCCTGGCCTTTAATTCCAGGTATCGCTGCTCATATTGATCCCACCTGTGCTGCCGGTAAAAAATGGCAGTAAAGCATACAATACATAAAAGCGCAATAAGCAGCACCAGCGGGTTAAACCGCGGGCTGTTGGCCTCCATTTCCGCCCGCTTATCCCATCCTGAAAAAAGATTAATGGCGATGGGAATGACAAAAAGCAAGCCTATTGGAATACCCACCAGGAACTGCCGGAATATTTTTTTCTGACGATCACGATTCTCCTTCCAATATTGTAGAAAGGCTTTCTCTTCCGGGGTAAGCATGATTTTTTATTTAAACGACCATAATCCGATTTAATCTGCAAATTAAGTCGTGCAAACAGAACTATTTATCATTTACTGTATTTTACGGGAAGTTTTTTTATCTTTAGCCCATCTCAAAATCCATTCGATTTGAAGCTACCTCAACTATTATCGCTGTTC
Organism: Flavitalea flava; assembly: GCF_054461575.1. Taxonomy (NCBI): domain Bacteria; kingdom Pseudomonadati; phylum Bacteroidota; class Chitinophagia; order Chitinophagales; family Chitinophagaceae; genus Flavitalea; species Flavitalea flava. The sequence goes on along the minus strand of NZ_JBTLQH010000001.1, from coordinate 723,965 downwards.
CTATATCAGAATAAAAAGCTGGATCTGCCTGGAATCGGAAGTTTTGTATTAGATCCTGCGGCCGTTATCCCTGAAATTTCCGACAAAAATCCGCAAATTCCGGCAACGGGAATCACCTTCAAGAATACGGTCATCCATACCGCCGATGACGCCCTGGTACAGTTCATTAAGGAGCATACCGGAAAAATGAAACCTCTCGCTGCCGCGGACCTGGATTTTTTCCTCACCACCGGCAAACAATTGCTTAATATCGGAAAGGTCTTTTACCTGGAAGGAATCGGAACGCTGGTAAAAGTAAACAGCGGAAAATTCGAATTTACCCCAGGAGAATATAGTACTACCCGTCTGGAAGAACCCAGCCAGGAGAAAAAAGAAAGGGTCGAGAAGAAAAAACCAACTTTTGATGAGCCGGACCATGAATATGAACAGCGCAGCCATGCCCCCAAGACGAATAATGCCCGGCAAATAGTACTGGTGACCCTTGCTATTGCAGTCCTTGTGGCCATCGGCTGGGGGGGATACCACCTGTACAAACGGAATACATTTATTGAACCAACTCCTGAAAACACGGCCACGGTCATAGCAGATACACCAAAAACAGATACCTCAAGGTCCGCTGCCACACCGGCTACTTCACAAAGGCCTGATTCCGGCGTTTCCCGGAAACCGGATAGTTTAACCGCCAATACGCCTTTGCCCGCAACCGGTCAGCATTTGTATAAATGGGTTATCCTGGAAACGGACAGAAAAAGCAGGGCTCTTCGCCGCTATAACCAATTACTGGGTTTTCAGCTGGCTGTTAAAATGGATCAAAAAGATTCATCGTATTTCAAACTTTATTTTCAATTCCCTGCCGCTATAAAGGATACCGCTTATATTAAGGATTCGCTGTCTTCCAACTATGCCACCCGTGTCCACATTGAACCCTGACAGGCTATGCGCCCAACAGCAGACTATTGGATAGATAAGTTAGCGCTTACCCAACATATTGAGGGAGGCGCATTCCGGGAAGTCTATCGTTCAACAGTAACGATCCCTAAAGGATCGCTGCCTGCTGTTTTCAAGGGAGAAAGAAATATTTCCACCAGCATTTATTTTTTATTGGGAAAAGGGCAATTCTCCGCCTTTCATCGCATTGCCTCGGATGAAGGATGGCATTTTTATTATGGAGACCCGCTCCTTATTTTTGAAATCAAACAAGATGGAACCCTGGCGATCCACCGCTTAGGCAGCGACATTGAAAAAGGTGAACAGTTTCAGACCATGATCCGGGCCGGCAGCTGGTTTGCCTCTGTCCCTGCGGAGGGTAGCGAATACGCCCTGGTCGGTTGTACCGTTGCCCCGGGTTTTGATTTTGCCGATTTTGAATTGGCAGAACGGGACTCCCTAAACCGCCAATTTCCACAGCATGCCGCCTTAATCACAAAGCTGACAAAGGGATAAAAAGAATTCATTCCATCAAGGACACCAAGTCCATCAAGGACTATATGCCTACCCGGGATCAGGGGTTATAAATTACCCCTTCTTTCATCACCCATTTAACCTTACGCACCCGGGAAATGTCTGTTGACGGATTCCCTTCGACAATCACCAGGTCAGCCAACAGACCGGCCCTTATCCGGCCAACCCGGTCCCCGATCTTAAATACATCCGCATTGACTGAGGTAGCCGACCGGAGTACATCGATAGGTTTCATACCATATTCGACCATGGCCTCCATTTCACGGGCATTGTCTCCGTGCGCATACACCCCGACATCTCCTCCCATACAAATGGTCACCCCGGAAGCCAGGGCATCCTGAAATGTTTTTCTTTTTTTTGCAATAGCCGGAGGGTCCTGGTCAATACCTTTTTTCCATCCCCGGTATTGCAGTATTGCATCACCTGCCGCCAATGTCGGGCAAAACGCAATCCCTTTTTCTTTCATCGCCCTGAAAAGTTCAGGGGTACCGTCATCACCATGTTCGATGGTAGAAACACCCGCCCGGATTGCCCGACGCATTCCTTCAGCGGAGGAAGCATGCACAACTACCGGCCTCCCACTACTCCCGGCCACATTCACCAGCTCCTTCAATTCTTCCTCGGTGAATGTGGGTGCAGTTTGTTTATTCAGACCCCAGCGATAATCGGCATAAACTTTTACCAGATCAGCCCCTTTCCCAATCTGCGTCCTCGCTTCTCTTATCAGCGCATCCGTCCCATCGGCTTCCGCAGCGCCCCTGAGAACGGGAATATCATAACTTAGTTCTTTAGGGCCATAACTCCCTGTTGCGACGATGGCCCGGGTAGCAACGAGCATATGAGGGCCGGGAATAATTCCTTTTTCGATCGCTTCCTTTAGTCCCACATCGTCGTAACCCGACCCTTCGGTACCTAAATCCCGGGTCGTCGTGAAACCCGCCAACAAGGTTTTCCTGGCATGAACGGTTGCCCTTGCCACCCGCTCCGCTCTCGACTCCTTTAATACCTGGTCATCCCAGGATACTTCATTATAAGGATGCAGGAATAAATGACTATGCCCTTCTATCAGACCGGGCAATAAGGTTGTTCCTTTCAGTTCTATAATGATCGTCCCGGATGGTATTTTAATACTTTCTACCGGACCGGCCGCTTCAATGACATGGTCGTGAATAAGTACCTCCCAGCCTTCCCGCATTTGTTCCCCATCAAAGACCCGGTCAGGCCGTAGTAAATAAAGGGTATCCTGCAATACATTTTCCGATGACAGAACAGAGTAATTGACGGATGAGTAATGGCTGGAGAAAGAATGGCTGGAGGGTGAATGGGTAGCAGGAGAATGAAAGGGAGGGTAATGAACGGAAGAGAAATGAACGGAAGTTAACGGACTTAGGAATGGGCAAAAGATCAATAGGATCAAGGCATGTTTGAGCATGGTATAGGTATAAGGTTTAAGAAGAAAACAAAAGCAACGAACAAAAGCAAAGAACAGAAACAACGAACAGAAAAATACGGGGTTTTACTTCATCAATTCCGCCATGATCCGGTGAAAATGATGGGTGCCCTGCTCACGGGTTACCGAGTATCGGCCATGACGGTAAAATCGGGAAAGAATCCCTTTCTGGACCGCTTCCACCACTTCCTCATCTTCATGCTCGACTTCATCCAACCCGGAACCTGCCCCTTTGTTATATTTAGATTCATCCGACACATAGGTCAGGAAAGAAACCTTCGTTTCCTGAATTCCCTGCGGTTTCACGATATTAACGGAAAGGCCCCAGGGATAAAAGTTAAACATCATATTTGGGAAAATAAAAAAATAATAAGCAGCTACTTTTTTGCCATGATCGGGCGAAGAGGCGGGCAGATCAAAACAATCCTCCCCATCCTTGGCAATGCCCAGCTGCAGATTGGAATAGCTGAACAATTCGGTAGTATAATTACCAAAATCTATGACTGCATTCAGACCGGCATGTACGAACGGAATATGGAATCCCTCCAGGTAGTTCTCGCAATAAAGCGCCCAATTGGCTTTAACGGTAAAATCCCGGGACAGGTCAGGGCGAAAGACAAATTTATCCAAAGGAAGCCAATGCATCCTTTCCATCATGTCTTTGAGAAAATCGTTTGGTCCGTTCGTTAACCTATCATCAGCGGATGTTCCACTTCCCAAAATGCCGCTTCCCGAATTACCCAGTGTTGTGAAAAGCCATTTCCCCCATTGGACCAGGGGTAATTGTTTAAGATCATCGTCCCTGCTCGGAAAATCCTTTACTTCCCTGAATTCGGGCATGGACTGGAATTTCCCGTCCAGCTGAAATAACCGGCCATGATAGCGGCAGCGGAGATGGCTGACCTTACAAGGTTCTCCGGCAATAATATTTCCCCGGTGCGTACAAACATTGGACAGTACCCGCACAACCTTGTCCTTGTCGCTTGCCAGCATCAAGGGTTCATCCAGGTAATTTTCAAGCAGGGTGAACGGATAAACTTCTCCCGGTCCGTCCACCAGCTCCCGATGGCCTATGAATTGCCAGGAAGGGGCAAATAACTGTTCCTTTGCCAGCTCGAACAGTAACGGATCCTTATAAAATCCTGTATCAGGAGTTTTGGCCCTCGCAATGTCCGGATCAATGGTAAATCTTGGCATATACTAGTAATATTCTCAATGAAAATGGCAATAAGTTAAGGTAATAAGTTGTTGTAAGTTAAGAAAGAGTTGGGATGGATTTTTATTTTTTAGTCCTTAATCCTTTTCCGGAATACTTACCTTTGCGCGATGTCCGAAGACCTGCATATTATCACGGGTAGCAAAACCGAAAGGTATACCTCCCTCCTTCCCCAGATCAAAGGTCTGGTTGAAGGAGAAACCGACCTGGTTGCCAATCTGGCCAATATCGCAGCAGCACTGAAAGAACAATTCGGCTGGCTTTGGGTGGGATTTTATCTTGTCCGGACCATAGAGCAGGAGGACGGGCAGAATAAAGAGCAATTGGTCGTAGGCCCTTTCCAGGGACCTGTCGCCTGTACGCGGATCTATAAAGGAAAAGGCGTCTGTGGTACCAGCTGGGAAAAAGCCCAAACTATTATCGTTCCGGATGTGGAAGCTTTTCCCGGGCATATTGCCTGCAGCAGTTCGTCAAAATCCGAGATCGTGGTTCCCTTTTTTCATGCAGGAAAAGTAGCCGGTGTCCTGGACGTCGATAGTGAACGGTTGAATGAGTTCGATGAAGTGGATAAGCGTTTCCTGGAAGAAATTGCAGGAATGATCCTCCTAACCCACTGAAGGGGAATGTAATCCTTGAAAATTTAAATGTAAGAATTTACCAACTATAGAAACTCATAAATTAACATGAACTTTTCATTTGCCAATTTTCGGTTGTCGCCATCCCATTCCCCCTTCAGGGGATTAGGGGGTACATGCCTCGCTACTCTATTCTTTGTTTTTACGGCCTGCGGATCCAGTGCTGATTCGAAAAAAACAGCAGCAACGGCAACCTCTCCGGATTCATCCTCCGCTGCTGCTGACACGACCGCTCAACCGCCCTCTCCTCTGCCAGGGGGAAAGGTTCCTCCGCCTTCCGTTATTTTTGCCCGTAAGGAAGTTCCCATTCTCTGTTACCACCAGGTTCGGGATTGGAAACCTACCGATTCAAAAACGGCAAGAGATTATATTATTCCTCCCGCCATCCTGAAGGGGCAATTAAAAATGTTGAAGGATAGCGGCTATCATACTATTTTGCCCGATCAGTTGTACGCCTATCTGACTACCGGCGCATCCCTTCCCGAAAAACCGGTGATGCTCACCTTCGACGATACTGATGAAGATCAATATACGGTAGCCTTTCCGGAATTAAAAAAACTGGGGTTCAAAGCCGTTTTCTTTATTATGACGGTTTCCCTGAACAGGCTTCCGCATTATATGACCAAAGAACAGGTTAAAGAATTATATACTGCAGGGAACGTGATTGGCAGCCATACCTGGGATCATCACAACGTGAAAAAATACCAGGGGAATGATTGGGCGATCCAAATCGATAAGCCAACCAAACAGCTCGAAGCGATCACCGGAACGCCAATCCGTTATTTTGCCTATCCTTTCGGATTGTGGAACCCACAGGCTATTCCTGAATTGAAGAAAAGAGGGTTTATCGCTGCCTTCCAACTGGCGGACAAAAAAGATCCGAATGATCCGTTATTTACCCTTCGTCGTATCATCGTCCCGGGTAACTGGAGCATAAAAACCTTTAATAACGCCTTACTGCGAAATTTCAGATAAACGATTTCCAGGCAACTCTATTTATTACTGTTCGCAATAGCCCCTGGTTCTGTATAATCTGCGCGAGGCCGGTATGGAACCAGGGGTTTCTTATTTAAATTTGTATTATTAAAAAACTAAATGTATCTTAGGTTTGGATTTATTCCTTCCCCTATTTATTTTTCCGTCTCCTATACATATTCCTGTTCCAGCTAATCTCATGCCCTCTGGTAAGAAACGTTTCTCATTCAGTCACACCCCACTTGGGCCCAATCTTTCTCCATTACTTTACATTAAAGGGTTATGGGTGCATTATGTCTACCTTAAAGTAGCGTCATCCCTCCGAAACAAAGCCACACACACTACCTATCCTTACGCATATCCTTAGGTTGATCCTTATCTGACCGATATACCTGGATTCTTTATTTCTTCATTGTTTAAAATAGTAAAAAATGAGAAAGCTTCTTATTATCTGGTTATTGCTTCCATTAACGGGACTTAGCCAGGTGAAAAATGTCGTGAGTGCTGAAAGGTATTTTCCCAAAATGGATAAAATGCTGGAGTTTGAAAAAGCCCTGTCCAATCATGCCCAAAAATATCATACCGGGGATTGGAAATGGAGGGTTTTACAAATTCAGTCCGGACCGGATGCCGGAGGCTACCAGATCAATGAGGGCCCAAATAGCTGGGACCAAATTGACAAAAGGGGAAATCTCGGGGTTGAACATATGAATGATTGGGTGAAGAATGTAGCGCCTACGCTTACCGAAAGGTATTCGGCCACCTATGCGGAGTACCAGGAAGAATTAAGTACGGTCCAGTTAACGGACTATGCGGATAAAATCGCCATCACCCATGTATTTCCCAAACCAGGTTGGGGAGATAAAGTCGAAGACCTGATCAAACAGATAAAAAAAGTATGGACATCCGGTAACCAATCCGTAGCTGTCTATGCCTCCAGTTCCTCCGGGCCTTCGCAATACCTATTGGTCACCCGCTACAAACAGGGGTTAATGGAGCGGGAAAAAGGATTTCGCAAACCCTTTAAGGACCGGTATGAAACGGAGAACGGAACCGGGTCCTATGAATCCTATATGCAAAGTATCAGGGATCATCTGGATCATAGCTGGTCGGAAATCCTTTTTATGCGGCCCGACCTGGGTTCCAAATAGGAACGGATAATCCAGGTCTGTTACTTCTTATTCCAGGGGTAACTTTTCGTCTCCGGCCTGATAAGGTACATAGATCAGTAAAAGGTTAAGCATTTCATCGGTAGTCTTCATGATCGCATGCTGATCGGAAGTGATTGTCCTCGGAGGATTAAAAGGATTGCGCGGATTATTCCGGGTATTATCATAAGTGGCTTCTATCGTAATCACCGAAGAGGCGGGTACCTTCAACAAATTCCGGTATTGATAAATATCCTGCCAGTTAAAATCCCAGGAGGGAATGAAGATCAGGGGTATTGTATCTTTTAAAGGAGTAACAGCATAGGCCTTAAAGGATTTGCCCAACAAATGCATATGGGGCCAGGCAAACAACAGAGATTGATCTACCCTGGTTAGTATCGTGGCCTTTACCGTCATTACGGAATCGGGTGGGATAAGCAGGGGCGGAGTAATATCCCCTTTTCCTCCTGTACCGATATTGACCACGCTGATCGTTCTTTCAATGGGCTCCTTCCGGAAAAAAAGGTGGATCTCTCCATTCACACTGGCATCAACGGAAGTGGGCGCATAATGCATATAGAGCAGCACCATTCCTCGTTTGGGCAATACCCAGCCCATATTTTTAGGATAAGACTCATAAGTAGTGCCGGGTATCCATCCTGAATAATAGACCAGTCGGCCGGATAACAAATTATAATTGGCATATTTTCCCGGATCATTGATCAGATCGACGCTATCCGGAATTTCCAGGTGACTGGAAGAAGAATAGGTCTGATGAAATCCAAAGTTGGCGTGATGAAGCAGTTTGTAATTGTCCGAAGTAAATTCAATCGCTTCCACATTTTTCTCCTCATCTACTTCATACGGAATCCGAAAGACCAGGAAACGTTCCTGGCGATCACCCTTTACCAAGAATGCTTTCCTGAGGGACAGGATCAGATCGGGAGCCCGGTTGAAACGGGTACCTGCGATAAAAGGAGTTTTGTTTGCCGGAGTCTTTGGCGCATTTCCCCGGGGAGCGCCCGCATCCACCCATTGGGTGATCTTTTGGATCTCTTCCGTGGTCAATATCCGTTCATTGCGAAAGGATACATAATGCGGATCGGCTTTCCATGGCGGCATGAACCGTTCGTTAATGACACGCCTGATGAAAGAAGAACGTTTGGCAACATCTTCATAAGTCAGCAGGTCAAAAGGCGCGCTTGTACCGGGATGATGACAGACAGCACATTTAGCTTCAATAAGGGGAGCAATATCATTGTAGGTATAGGCAGGGTTCTGAGCGTTCACAGCTTGCGTTTTTACAAGGGTCGCCAACCAAAGAAACCCGGTCAGCAAAAGCAGGCGGGCAAAGGAGTAAGTAAAGAAAGGTAAATGATGGAAAGGAGAATTATTTTTTTTCATAACAGGTTCAATAGTTATTGATCAGGCAACCGACAGGTCGGGTCATTTTAGTTTTTAACGATAAATGGCGAAGCGAGGAATCGATCCCTTCAGCCAGATAATGTTCGGTGACCACTGTTCTTTTTACTCCCAGAGAGGCTGCCCAATTATCAATCAATCCGGAATAAATAATCTCGTTCTTTTTACTGATCAAAAACACTTCCGGTGTGGTGGTGGCTTTTACCATGCGGGTCAACAGAAATGCAGGGTCGAATAAAAGATCGAATTTTACAGAATAGTCCGTTCTGAATTTTTCCACTACCTCAGCAGTATAGCTTTTACCGGGAATGATCCCATAAAAGGCGATCTGACCATCGTACCGGTCAAAAAGTTTGTTCAACAAGGTGGTATAGTTCTGACAAAGCGGGCATTCAGGAGAAAGGAATACAAAGACATAATACTGCTGTTCACCGGTTAGCCGGGGAGAGGTCTTTTTATGGTGCAGATCGGACAGGGTAAGGGAGGAAGGCGAGGGAATACTACGGTTGGCAGGCTGTAAACCGGCCAGTTGGCCGGTTAATGACCCGATACGGGGTGGCGGTGCACAGGCCATTTGGCCGGAAGATTGACCGGAGGATTGGCCGAAGACCAGCACCGGGATGACCAGGCAGAGTAAATAACATATCCGTTTCATCCGTATAAAAATTAAAATACCAACCAGGTTACTAATTTAGGCTTTTAAAAGGAAAAGGAGGCTCCCGGTAAATTACCGGGAGTCTCCTGAACGGGTTGCGAAAAGTTCCCCTTTCCTATATTATCTCATGTGTATCGCAGTGTACTATTTCTTGTCCCACCAGACTCTGCCGGTATTGTCACCTGGCACGCCGAAATCAGGATTTGCGACCATACCGTCGAGAGCTGCTTTTTCATTCGCGTAATTATCATCGGCTTCTGAAGGGATATTCAGCGTTGCACGCCGGGGATAAGGTGCTGGTGATCCGTTGATCATAAAGGTCTCATACACCAGGGTGGTGGATGCATTCGGCATACCTGTCCTTTTCAGGAGCGCCCAGGCTTCGTTGGGCTGCAAAAAGTAATTGATATAGGCCTGGGTGGTAATCTGCTCCAAAGCTTTGCCTGAATTAAATTTCACGGCAGGAGAATCCAGGTAAGCTGTTATTTTAACCGGATCAACAGATTTATAATCATAAACCTGCGCTAATGCTGCAATATTATCATACATGGAAATGGATGCGGTTACACCTGCCTTATACCAATCTTCTGCAATATCCGACGTGATACCACGGGCCGCCAGTTCTGCGCGCATGAAACATACATCGGCATAGGAAATCAGGATAAAGGTAGCGCTGCCAGTTCCATTTCCTGTGCCCTTGCTGTTTCCAGGGGAGATCAACCTGTCCTGGATAGAAGATAAGGTATCCAGTGTCAGAGAACCTTTTACAAAGATCGTTGACTGCAGCCTGCTATTGACTGTTGCGTTTGCCGCATCAGGGCTGGCATAGGAACCCACATAACGACGGGCCGGAGAAATGGTACCCGGAGCTAATTTGTTTGAATCTATTGCAGCGTTAATATTATCCTGAGTATAATTATTTTGCTGATAAAAAAGAGGCATGCGGGGATCGGCATTATTCCACATAAAATCAATTGTTCCCTTTATTCCTTTTCCACCGCCGCCGCTGCTGAATGGATCCCAGTTACCCCCTGAACCACCTGTGTAGGTGTTATTCGGCTGGAAGAGCCAGCTGTCATCGTTGCTGAACATCAGTCCTACCGGATCCGCAATCACTTCTGCGGCAACCGCTGCCAATTTAGCCGGGTCCCTTTTCATCAGACGCATGGCTATTTTAAGTCGTAGGGAGTTGGCAGCTCTTATCCATTTGGTTAATTCATCACTTTTAGCGCCAAAATACAGATCATAATTAGCCAGAAGCGTTTGACCCGAAGCGGCTGATGCGGCTTTCAGATCTATAACGGCCAACTTTAATTGATTGTCCAGCGTATCGAACAAGGCTTGCTGAGGATCGTAAACCGGGCGGGTGAGACCGTCCTTTGCCTTAAATGCCTGGCTATAGGCAATAGTGCCGTATACATCGGAAACATAAAACCCGTAATAAGCCTTGAGTATATGAAAGATTGGTTTCCAGGATAGTCTTGCCCCCTGATAAGCCGCAGGCAAAGTATCAAATTGTCTTTCGGCATCCGTTAAATAATTACCGATCCCGGTTGGAACCTTTGGATCATTGGATGTCGCGAAAAAATTATTATACCGGTAAGTTATCGGACTCGATTCGGTAAACGTAGTAACCGATACCCCTTTTGCATTATTCGTAAAAATCTGAGATATAGGAAACATAAACCGGTTGAGGTCATAAAAGTATTCCACGCTGCTCTGCGTGACAAGAGTAGCAGTCAGGAACAATCCTTCCGGCGGAGCAAAGGGCAGAACCCCGGGTTTGGTATTGATCTTAGCCAGGTCTGATTTGGTACAGGATAGCTGGAACAGGCTGAGTATTCCCAAGCATCCAATGAAATATATACTTCTCATAATTTTTTTCATTTTTGCTGTTTAGAAATTAGCGTTAAGGCTTACACCCAGGCTTCGGGTAGTTGGGCCAGCTCCAAAATCGAAAGCTGAACTGGCACGGTTGTTAAAAATACTTTCCGGATTCACATGCGCTGGCATCCCATTGTAAATGTAAAGGAGGTTTCTGCCAACAAGGCTTAAACGCAGATTCTCGATCCTGATCTTTTGAGTGATCGATCGGGGCATATTATAACCGATGCTGACTTCCCTTAAAGAAACCCAGGTATTATCAAAAGTGCTCAGATCGGCAATACCCCGGCTCCAGCTGCCATAAGCCTGATAATAATACTGAGAAGCAGGTACCGGGTTAACATAACCTTTTGATACCGCATCCTTGAAGGTCAGGCCACTCAGATCAACTGTCGAACCGTTAACCACGGTGGATTGGCCCTGACCAAAAACACCGTCCATAATTATCCCGTCATTCCAGGTGCCCTGGATTCCATTTGCATCAGGTCCTGTATAGGAAACTCCGCCATGTTCCTTATCCCTTCCAGATAAGGATGATTTTAAGGCTCCGATTCCCGTACCATATTTGTAGGTGAAGGACAATTGTTTGCCACCTACCCGGCCGTCGATCATATAACCAGCAAAGAAATTTTTGTAGCTGAAGGTGTTGGACCAGCTCCATAAAAAGTCAGGATTAATGTTCCCTAATTTTCTTGCAGCACTGCTATAATTACCTCCGGCAAAACGTACCGGCTGGTATCTCCAGGTTCCTCCGGAGTTATAGATCACCGGTTTGCCATTATTGGCATCCGCCGTTTTATTTCCGCTGCCGTCAAAGGCCTGGAATGGAGTAAAGGAATTATTGGAATAGATATCGCCATAAGCAGAACCTACATAAGCTCTCACTTCCGTAAAATACTGGCTTTCCAGCGCTATATAGGGCTGCGTAGATGCATAAGAAAGGATCTTATTGGCATATTTGGTGAAATTGATGGTAGAGCTCCATTCAAAATCCTTTGTTCTGACCGGAACCACGTTCAAACCGATCTCAATACCCCGGTTACGCAGTTTACCGATATTGGTATAGAAAGAACCAGCGCCTGAGGCATTGTCAAGCGATTTTGTGGCAATTTGTTCGCTCGTTGTTTTGCTGAAAACAGTTGCATCCAGATTGATACGGTTTTTAAGGAACTTAAGGTCAAGACCAGCTTCAAACTCTGCTGTCCTTTGCGGCTTCAGGTTCTGATCGATGATCTGGTTGCTGGCAAAACCATATTGATTCAGGACGTTACCATTGTTGGCATAGGATCCGATATAACTATATGCATTAAAATTGCTGGCAATGATCCAGGGAAGAATATCCTTACCTGTATTGGCAAAAGAACCTCTGAGTTTTGCATAGGAAATATAAGAAGGCAGATTTAAGGTTTTATGCATCAGCCAGGAAAGTCCTACACCGGGATACTGGTAAATATTGTTACCCGTTCCATTCGGGAAAACGAGGGAAGAGGAATACTCCATCCTTTCGCTGAAGTTCAGATATACCTGATCTTTATAACCTATGTCGCCAAACGCATAAAAAGAAGTATTCCGGTATTTATTACCATCATACTGACCAAAGCTGGTCTTCGCATAATCGGCATAGTTCCCCAGGGTAAAAAGGCCGGGAGACTGCAAACCCGTGATATGCGCGTATTCGCCATCGGTACCTTTATTAAAGATCTCGCCACCGACACTGAATGTCGCATCGAAATCCCTGCCCAGCTTTCTGTCTGCGGTCAGCAAGCCCTGCACACGATAACTTTTGTTATTAAACTTATCCTTCTGGTATTGATTGGAGAAATCATCGCTCAGCCCTACATTTCCTGTAAAGCCCTTCCCGTCTCCCCAATATTTTTGTTCCTGCGTACTATACGTATTAAACAAGTTGCCCCTCATCAGGAACCTCAGCCAGGGAGTAATATGAACCGTGATATCTATATTTGCCCGAAGAGAATTTTCGTTCAAACTATTGTTCCAATAGTATAGTTTGTAGAGGAAATAACTCAAACTATAACCATTACCGGCATTGCCGTATTTGTTACTTTCGGTAATGTTCAATCCTCCATCCACCGGGTCTGTAAAATGTGTCTTGTAATAGGCGGCATCATAACTGCGCGGAACCTGGTAGACGAAAGCGTTAAACAAACTGCGGGAACTGCTGTTCTGCGCTTGTGGGTTATTCGTATTGCTGAAGGAATAATTGATACCGGCATCGATATCCAATATTTTCCCTACTTTATGGGTTGCCTTGAAATTAAAATTATTCCTGTCGAACTGGTTGGTCGGCGTGATGGCCTTGGCCGACATCCCGGACCAGGATACGCGGAAAGTGCTGGTCTCATTGCCGCCATCCAACGCCACATTGGTATTCGAAGTCAGGCCGTTACGATAAACATCCAGGTAATTATGGGGATGAGCCACCCAGGGTACATTACGGCCATCGATATCCGTAACCATAGTACCGTCGAATTTATGACCAAAACTTACTAATCCGGAAGCACTTGCCTTCCCTCCGTCGTCGATTACATTGGAGGTGATGTCATTGGCATTAAAATAGGCCGGATTGGCGCCTGCACCGAATTCATTTTGAAAATCCGCACCGCCATAAGGATGTTCCATGGTCATTTGCTGGGTAATGGAAACACCTAATCCTCTCCTGGTCACACCCTTTTTAGTAGTAACGAGAATTACCCCGTTCTGTGCAGCGGAACCATATAAGGAAGTGGCGGAAGAACCTTTTAATACGGAGATCGATTCGATATCGTCTGCATTGAGGTTCTTCAATTGATTACCGAAATCCTGGTCATTACCATATTGAGCGCCGGTATTGGTGATATCCGGTTGCAACAGGACTCCGTCAATAACGAACAAAGGCTGGTTATTCGCGCCGGGGGAAATATCGGAAATACCACGAAGCAAGATCCTGCTGGAAGTCTGCGGACCGCCTGCCACATTGCTCATGTATAAGCCCGGGACCTTCCCCTGCAAAGCATTAATGGGATTAGGCGTATTGGTATGCGCAATTTCATCTCCTTTAACGGTTGAAACGGAATAGCTGAGCTTGCGGCTTTCTTTTCTAACGCCAAACCCGGTGACGACCACTTCGTCCATGCTTTTAGATCCCGATTTCAGGACCACATTGGAAGTAGTTCCCGCATCAGCCGACAGCTCCTGGCTAGAAAAGCCAACATAAGAAATGACCAGGACCACCTTTCTTTCGGGTACCGAAAGAGAGAAATTACCGGAGGGGTCCGTAAGCGTGACCTTATTGCGTCCCTTGACCCTTACGGTTACACCGGCCAGGGCCTCGCCTTTTTCGTCGACTACTTTGCCCCGGATAACGGTATCGGCGAAAGCAGAAGGATTAACAGCAGGAGAAAAGACTGCCTTCGCCGGATTAATGAAGCCGGGGTTAGCTGCCAGAAGCGCATGGCTACCCCCCAGAAGAAATACGATAAGAGAAAGTTTTAGAAAGGTCTCCTTGTTAGTAAAAGTTAAATAAGGAGTAATAACTACTTTTTTCGTGCAGCGCTCGGCCTCACTGCACGGATTTGCAGACAAATGCATAGATTTGGAAAGTTTAAATTAATTCTTAAATCGGGTTATTTGAACGATTCGGACCGCAGCCAAGTGCAAATTGGAGGCGGTCCTTTAATTATCAACCTAAGGCGGATAAATTATACTGGTCAGAAAAGGAGTGCTCATGTTATTTCAGTTTAGTTTTGTGAAAAGACCTGATGCGAATTTAACCATGTTCGTTGCATTATCAATTATCTTAATACAAGGCAACCATTCCCATCCTAACGCTGCAAAGGCCAACCGTTTAGCAGAATTTCCTTCTGGTAAACTGATCAATATTTTCCATGACAAGGGCTGCTGCACCGATAATTTCGCCGGTATACCCCAGTTCCGATATTCGTATGCTGGTATTCGCGGCAAGCCGGGGAATACAATGATCGTTAAGGGCCTGTTGAATCGGAGTCTGCCAGATTATACCTGGTGAAGCCCCTCTTCCGCTCAGGATAACCAGCTTAGGATTAAGGAGATGAATCAGGACGGCCACACCCCTGCCGATATTATACCCCGCTTCGGATAATAACTCAATGGAGAACTGGTCGCCGTTACCAGCCGCAGCAATGACGGTTCCTATGGCCTGTTCGAAATGTTCCGTGGATAACTCCTTTATTATAGTTTGTCTTCCGGTCCTGAGGCCTTCCCTTGCCTTTTCCAACACGACCAACAAGGAGGACTCCGTTTCCAGGCAACCTCTTTTTCCGCAACTGCACAATTTTCCGTTCAGGAACAGCGGCAAATGGCTGAATTCGCCGGCAAAACCGTTTTCGCCCCTGAATAACTCCGAATTCAGGATCAAACCCAGACCTATTCCCCAGCCAATATTGATCACCATGGCCGTTCTTTTATTACGGGCCGCGCCAAATCTAAGTTCTGCAAGGGCAATCAAACTGGAATCATTATCGATAAATACGGGCAATTTTACCCTGCTCTCTATATATTCGGTGATAGAACCACTGGTTAATTCCAGAAAGGAATAATTGAGCCCTAAAATGGCATCTACAAAACCAGGCATCCCAATTCCAATCCCGGCTATTTTTTCTTTAGGAATTCCGGAGGCCTGAATGACCTGGTCGATTTTTTCGGCCAGCAAGGCAAGTCCATCAGAACTCTTCGATAAGGGAAGTTCGAATTTTTCTATTTCCGTTACCTGTTTGTTCTGCATGTTGACCACTACGATCCGGGTTATGAACTGGTCCATGGCCACCGATACGATGTACATGATATCTTCCCGGAGGGAAAATTTTATGGGCCGGCGTCCGCCTGTTGAAGGCGCATGGCCGCTTTCCACCACGGTTCCCTCATCCATCAGGTCATTTAAAAGGCTGGTTGTAAAAGGAAGGCTTTTGCCGAGCTGGTCGCTCAGTTCGGCGCAGGAAAGAGATCCTGCAAAATAGAGGTGTTTTAGAACGCTACTTTTATGAGATAACCTTTTCTCAAGCATAGTTTGTACTTAACCTACAGTTAGTTCTACTAAATTTAGGCTAAGTTATATAACTTCTTAATAAATTACAAAAACTTTGTTAAGTTTTTATTAAACTATTTTTTACCGTTTAACCAGTCTCTAAACCAGTATCCGGAATTTTTTATCGTCCGTAATTGCGTATTAAAGTCCACATGGATCAGTCCAAAACGGGCCTTATACCCTTCGGACCATTCAAAATTGTCCATAAGGGTCCAGGCGAAATAACCTTTTATATTCACCCCTTCTTTTTTTGCCCTTAGCATGGCATAGAGGTATTGCTGAAAATAATCGATCCGCTCGGCATCATCAATTATCCCATTAATCAGTTCGTCCTTAAATGCAGAACCGCTTTCGCTGACGATTATTTCCTTCACTCCGCCGTATAACCAAAAACGTTTGAGAATCCGGTAAAAGCTATCCGGATTGATCTCCCATCCCATGGCCGTATGGGGCACTTTCCGGGTAACGGCTTTTACCTCCGAAGCCTGCACGATTGGTATCAGGGAGTTATGCCTGACCACTACAGGAAAATAATTCTGGATCCCGATAAAATCGAAATTGAAGGTCATCCGCTCCGTATACTTCCAGCTTTTATTATGCAGTTCCAATTTTTCCAGGAATTTAAAATCTTCACGAGGATATCCCCTGCCCAAGGCCGGTTCGATAAACAACCGGTTTAGCAGGATGTCCAACCGTTTGGCAGCAGCCAGATCTTCCGGAGAATTCGTATGGGCTATAACCTCAGAACAGGAAAAACTGGTTCCTATATGCGCATCCTTTACCAACAGCCGGAGAATGCGGCCGCCTTCGGCCTGCGCCAGGGCTGCGTGATGGACAGCGGACATAAAAGGGGTCATCCCTATCCTGCCAGGGGCATGTTTGCCCAACATATAACCCAGGCTGGTAAAACCAAAAGGCTCGTTCAGCACTATCCAGTTCTTAACTACGGGACCGAATTCTTCTGCGCAAAGGGTGACATAACGGCTAAACCATTTCAGCATTAAATGACTGGCCCATCCTCCTTCTTTTTCCAAAGCTGCCGGAAGATCCCAATGATAAAGTGTTACATATGGTATTAGCCCCAGTTGCAGGCATTCGGCGATCACCCGGTGGTAAAAAGCGATGCCCTCTTTATTCACCCGGCCGATGCCCTCCGGCAAGATCCGGGACCAGGAAATAGAAAACCGAAAGACCTTGAAACCAAGCGCCCTGGTAAGTAACAGATCATCCTTATATCGATGGTAAAAATCACAGGCTATGGAAGGTTTGCCCGCTCCTTTTATTTTTCCCTGCCGGCGGGAAAAATTGTCCCAGATGGACAGCCCTCTGCCATAACTGTTATAAGCGCCTTCGTTTTGCGCGGCGGCCATTGCCACCCCCCATAAAAAATCACTCCCGAATTCCCTGGCTGTCAACTTGTGCAAATGCGTTGTCAAAGGCAAGATTATTTATTCGCAAAAGTTGGACGAATCTGTGTTATGACAATATTATGAAAGGGTTAATTCTTTCAGGAGTAGGTCGGGATCGTTGGCGTCGAGCCATATAATGGAGGGGTCCTTCCTGAACCAGGTCATTTGACGTTTGGCATAATGACGGGTATTCTTTTTGATCGTTTCGACGGCGAGGTCCAGGGAGAACCTGCCATCCAGGTAATCGAACAGTTCACTGTAACCGACGGTCCGTAAGGCATTATAGTCCCGGTAGGGAATTAAATTTTTTACTTCTTCCAGCAGCCCCTGTTCCATCATCTGATCCACCCGGTCATGGATCCGCTGATGCAATTGCTCTTTTGGAAGGGTCAGACCGATCTTTTTGATATGGAAGGGTCTTTCCTTTTTTTCCCGGGTACGGAAGGAAAGAATAGATCTTCCTGTTGATAATTTTACTTCCAGGGCCCGCATCAGTCGCCTGGGGTTCAGGATCTCCCCGGTGCGGTAAAAACCAGGATCATGCTGTTCCATCTGTTCCTGAAGGGCCTTTATACCATCCCGCTCATAGAGATCCAGAATACCTGCCCGGATACCAGGATCGATAACAGGCATTTCATCCAGCCCTTCACAGAACGCATTGATATAGAGACCGGTTCCTCCGACCATGACGGCTGCCGGTTGTTTTTGGAAAATAGACGCTGTCCATTTCAGGGAGAGTTCTTCGAATAAGGCTGCATTCACCTTTTCCTGTACGGAATGGGAATTGATAAAATAATGATGAACAGCCGCCAAATCCTCCGGAGAGGGTTTGGCCACACCAATGGTTAATTCTGTAAAACATTGACGGGAATCTGCGGAGATGATTTCGGTGTGCAGTTCCCGGGCCAGCCTGATGGCTGCAGCAGTTTTGCCCACAGCCGTTGGCCCCAATATAATTATGACATTCTGTTTGTCCAACTTGTTAAGAGCGCTACAGTTCTGTTAGCGGTTCGTCACCTGTTTCTTCCTCTGTTTCCTCCTCACTTGTTTCTTCAGCCGGTGCATCCGTTCCGTCCTGCTCCTTTACCCCAAAACCTACGGTGCCCCTGGTCAGATCATATTTTTCCTCGATTTCAGTGAGTTTGTCACCAACCAATCCCTTAGTCCCATATTGGGAAGGCGGAATGCCTTCGGATTTTACCATCGTTGGATAGGTCAGTTTGCCACTCTCTTCTTTGGAAACGTTGATCAGCTCCACCAGAAAACCCCAGTTCTTTACGAAATCATACAAATAGACGAATTTCTGGTTTGGATCCCGGATCTCGGAGCCGATGGTCGTGGCTTCCATGATCAGAGGGTCTACTTTGTAGGATTTATCATATTTCTCCAGGGAAATCTCCCTACCCCGCTGCCAATTGTCGTTACTCCGAAAAAAAGTTGCCTGATGCTTATAGTCAAACTCATATGACTTAAGAATCGCTTCATGCAATTGCAGGAAGTTCTGGGTGTGCTTAATGGCCACATCCCGGTAAATGCTATCGTCTTCTTCAAAATAGACCCTGAATTTCAATATCGCCATGACTAATATGCAATTTAGAGTTCACAAGATACACAAATTCACCAATTCTGCTTCACTGGTTAATGCATGGTTTACTTCAAGGGTCCCAGATTCAGATCGGCGGCTTTTTTCATCATATATTTATGAGCGGCCTCATAGTTATTTTCGATCTCACCATCCAGGATCGCTTCCCGGATAGCCGTCTTCAAATCCCCCACTACTCTTCCGGGTGGTAATCCGAATATTTCCATGATCATTTCTCCCGTTATCGGCGGCTGCCAGTTACGGATACGGTCCTTTTCCTCCACTTCTTTCAGCCGGGACCGCACCATCTCAAAATTCTCCAGAAAACGTCGGACCTTTTGTTTGTTCTTCGAGGTTATATCGGCATTGCATAAGGTCATCAGCGCCTCGATATCGTCGCCTGCATCGAACAGCAAACGGCGGATGGCCGAGTCAGTAATATTTTCTTTGGTCAGGCCGATAGGGCGCAAATGCAATTCTACCAATTTCCGTACGAACCTCATTTTATCGTTTTGCGGCAATTTGAGCCGGGCAAAGATCCCGGGCACCATTCTTCCGCCTACCACTTCGTGACCATGGAAAGTCCATCCGTGGTCTTTTTCAAACTTTTTGGTAGCCGGTTTGGCTATATCATGCAAAATAGCGGCCCAGCGCAGCCACAGGTCATCGGTATTCCGGCTGATATTATCCAGCACCTGCAGGGTATGATAAAAATTATCTTTATGCCCCATGCCATCAATATATTCCGCACCGGCCAGTTCGACCATTTGCGGAAAAATGAGAGCAAGCAGCCCGCTCTTATATAAAAGATCAAAACCTATGGAGGGTTTTGGACTCAGAATGATCTTATTCAGTTCATCGGTGATCCTCTCCTGCGAAACGATGGATATCCTGGGGGCGTCTTCCATAATCGCCTGGAAGGTCGGCTCCGAAATAGTGAAATCAAGTTGCGTGGCAAAACGGATAGCCCTCATCATCCGCAACGGATCGTCACTGAAGGTCGAAAGCGGGTCCAGGGGTGTACGGATCAATTTTTGCTCCAAATCCAATCTTCCATCGAACGGATCGATCAATCTTCCGTAATCTCCTTCATTCAGACTGATCGCCATCGCATTGATGGTAAAATCCCGGCGGAGCTGATCGTCTTCGATGGTACCTTCGGCGACCGTAGGTTTGCGGGAATCCTGCCGATAGCTCTCTTTCCGGGCACCTACAAATTCCAATTCCCAATCTTCCACTTTTATCTGCGCCGTACCAAAATTTTTAAAGAAGGCTACGGATGGCCTTGGATGAAAGGCTTCCGCCACTTTCCGGGCCAGTTCAATACCATCTCCCACACATACGATATCCGCATCTTTGGTAGCACGTCCGATGAGTTTGTCACGAACGAACCCACCGATCAAAAAACAGGGCACCCCCAATCCGGCTGCAGCCTGAGCGATCTTTTCGAATACCTTCAATTCTTTCTCTGAGCAATTGATATCCATATATGGTACAGGCCGAAATTTTTTAGGTTACCAAGGGCAAATGTAGGAAATCCTCCATAGCAGACAGCAGTTGTTCGTCCGTAATTTTAGTTGCGCAATGAAAATGCCCCAGCGGGCAGGTTTTATAGCCATGAAGGCCACAGGGTCTGCAATCCAGCGGTTCTTTGATTTCCACAATACGACTAAGATCCGACAGGGGGCCGAAACCAAAGGCCGGGATAGTCGAACAGTATACGGCCGTTACCGGCGCGTTGACCGAAGACGCAAAATGCATGGGAGCCGAATCGTTGACATAATTCATCACCGAGCCTTCCATCAATGCTGCCGACTGAAGAAAAGAAAGCCGACCACTCAGGTCGGTTATGGAAGGATGGCTGGTACCGGAACGGATAAACTCCGTGAGTTCTTTATCCGAAGGCGCCCCCAGCAGATAAACCCCGGTTCCGGGATCCACCTTATCTATAAAACTGACCCATTTTTCTTTGGGGTATTGTTTGGTGAACCAGACCGATGCCGGCGATACGGTAATATAGGTGCCCCGGCGATACTCCAGCACTTTGTCATAATCGGCAGCCGATGGATATAATCTTGGTTTGACCGGGACCAGATCCGTAAACCCGCTGATCAATTGCTGGTTACGCTCTATTTCGTGGGCGGGATGGTTATTGGTAGTATTCCCCGGATTATAACTAACGATATGGGCTACCTTTTTCGTGAACAACCAGCTGAGGGGATTTTTGTCAAAACCGATGGTTTGTTTTGCTCCGGAAAAAGCCGTCAGCAAACCGGTAGCGGCAAACCTTTGCACGTTGATCACCTTATCATATTTTGTCCGGCGGATGCGCCCGCCCATTTTCCATAAATTCCGGAGTTTGCCTTTCTTTTTATCCCAAATCAATGTTTCATGTAGAAAAGGATGTCCTTTCAACAAATCTTCATTTCCCTTACGCAGGAGAAAATCTATTTGCGCATCCGGAAAAAAAGCGTGCAATTTTTCAATGATGGCGGTTGCTAAAACCACATCACCAATAAACGCCGTTTGTATGACCAGGAATTTTTGCACGTTGATTTTTATCTGGTTGCAAACCTACATTAAAATGAGCAATTTAGGATAACATAGCCTTCGTGCCTGTTCCTGACATCTCCAAGCTGCTCATAGCTCTTTACGACCTGATGACGGTTATCGTTGCATCCTTGTTCCATTTTACAATGGCAGAGGGTTCTTTGGGAGACCGGTCGTCCTGGCGGTATTGCACGACATAATCCACTTTCTGACGAATCTCAGGATCTATGGCGTCGAAAAAGGCGGGAGCGGGTTGTCCGGAAAGATTAGCAGAAGTCGAAACGATGGGTTTGCGAAATCGTTTGATAAGGTGTTTGCAGAAGGGTTCGCTCACCAGGCGTATGCCGATCGTGCCGTCCGTATTTACCAGGTTATCCGCTATGCCGACCGGACCATCATAAATTACGGTCGTAGGTTTCTGAACGGTGTGCAGGAAATCGAAGATGCGCAGATCGGGCTGGCTCGTATATTTTATTATGTCCCGTTCGTCGGCCATCAGTACGATAAGGCTTTTGGCTTCCTTGCGTTGTTTAAGAGCATATACTTTACTGACAGCTTCCGCATTGGTGGCGTCACAGCCAATCCCCCAAATGGTATCGGTGGGATAAAGCAGGAGACCGCCGGCCTGTAATACCTTTAAACTCTGTTCAATATCCATTTGAAAATCAGGGGTCTCCTTGTTCGGTTCCATGATCAAAAATACAGGCAATTGAGGTTCATGTAGTAAGTTTGCCAAAAAAAGACATGGAATTAAAACAACTGATTGCAGAGGCCTGGGGCAACCGGGAGCTGGTAAAGGATGCCCGGTATGCGGATGCGGTGAGGACGGTAATCGAGGAAGTCGACAAAGGCCGTTTGCGGGTGGCTGCCCCTTCCGAAGGCGGATGGCAGGTCAATGAATGGGTCAAACAGGCCATTCTCCTGTATTTCGGGATACAGCCCATGCAGACCTGGGATCTTGCTCCTTTTGAATTTTACGATAAGATGTTATTAAAGAAAAACTATAAGGATCTGGGAGTTCGTGCAGTGCCGCATGCTGTGGCCAGGTACGGAGCTTTCCTGGCCAAAAATGTCGTCCTGATGCCCAGCTATGTGAATATCGGGGCCTATGTGGATGAAGGAACCATGGTGGACACCTGGGCCACGGTGGGAAGTTGTGCCCAGATCGGCAAGGGGGTGCATCTGAGCGGCGGGGTTGGTATCGGCGGGGTATTGGAACCTCTCCAGGCTTCCCCTGTCATTATCGAAGACGGGTGTTTTCTGGGCAGCCGCAGCATTGTAGTCGAGGGAGTGATGCTGGAGAAAGAAGTAGTGCTGGGTGCGAATGTAGTACTGACCCAATCCACCAAAATTATCGACGTTAGCGGACCGGAGCCCATCGAATATAAAGGAAGGGTCCCGGCAAGAAGCGTAGTGATCCCCGGCAGTTATCTGAAAAAATTCCCGGCAGGGGATTATAATGTGAGCTGTGCCCTGATCATCGGCAAACGGAAACCGAGTACCGATCTGAAAACCAGCCTGAATGACGCCTTGCGCGATTTTAACGTAGCGGTTTGAAAAAAGGATAGTATAAAATTGTCGCAACACTATAGTCGCTCCTGTAATTTTTTATGATAGCCTTTGCCTGATTATATATGCCAAAACCTGTTGTCCGGAAAAATATAATGCTGCAAGGTTTCCTCATATCTTTTACAGGAGCGATCCTTTTTTCTACCAAGGCCATCATCATCAAAAAGGCATTCCACGCAACTTCGACCGATCCCCTGACCCTGCTTACGCTGCGGATGTTATTTTCGCTGCCGTTTTATGTGGCGGCGGCCTTTTGGAGCTTTCGGAAAGAAGGGAATGTCACTATGAACCGACGGCAATGGGGTGGCGTAGTATTAATGGGCATATTGGGTTATTACCTGAGCAGTTATTTTGACTTTTTGGGGTTACAATATATTTCAGCGGGCTTGGAACGACTGATCCTCTTTATTTATCCCAGTCTTGCTGTTTTGATCAATTCCGTTCTATTTAAGGAGCGTATCAATAAAATCCAGATCTGGGCCCTGTTATTGACCTATGTGGGGATCGGGATCGCTTATTTCGGGGAATTAAGAGTAGACACCGGCAATCCCCATTTTTTCTGGGGAAGTCTGCTGATCTTTCTTTGCGCCATTACCTACGCCATTTACCTGGCCGGGGCAGGCAGGATGATCCCTGTGCTGGGAGCCTCCAAATTCACCACGTATAGTATGCTGGTCGCGACAGGAGGAATCCTGCTCCACTTTTTTATCCGCGGAACTTACAGGGGAGACTATCACCTTTCCCTGACCTCCAACGGTCTTTGGATCTATGCCATTCTCCTGGCATTGCTGGCTACGGTTATCCCCTCCTTTATGCTTTCGGCGGGGATGAAACGGATAGGACCTAATAATGCGGCTATCGTCACCAGTATCGGCCCTGTCTCCACCATTCTTCAGGCCCATTTTATCCTGGGTGACCCCATATTTGCCGAGCAGGTTGCAGGAACCGTACTGGTTATCGCTGGCGTACTGATGATCGGCTGGCAAGGGAGAAAACCCACTGTATCTCCGGCAGAACTGCCCATCGAAAAACTTCCGGAATAATTTTTTAACTTTTATTGGGGTTCAATTTTATCTTTTGCTATATTTGCAGCCCTGAATGAGAAAGGACACCCTTCCTGCTTCGGCAGACGGGTTCCCGGATCAGATAAAATGCCCAGGTGGCGAAATTGGTAGACGCACTGTGTTCAGGTCGCAGCGTAGGAAACTATGTGATGGTTCGAATCCATTCCTGGGCACAAAGGCCCCGACGAAAGTCGGGGTTTTTGCATTTGGGAACGTGGAGAATTTACTCTCCTAAGTGTACAAATGCAAAAACCTGAGCGCCGAAGGCGCGGGGGCCTTTGGGTAAGACCAACCACTGAGGATCACCGAAGGGCGGAGCCCGGAGGTAATCCATTCCTGGACACAAGTATCCTCTTATAAGTCATTGTTTTTTAAGTGCTTATTACTTTTTTTCGTGTCCTTTTTGAGCTCTCTTCCCCCGCTTTCTCCCACCCCAATTGACACATAAATGACACATGAATCTTTTGAAAATCCATTTCTGACATAGTTGTTCAATTAAAATTTTGTCAGTTTAAAATCAAGATATTCTAAATTTTAAATTCAGAATTTTAACCTTTTTAAATTTTATTCCAATGGATATACTTGAAAGATTGTCGGTGGACGAGAAGGAATTTATAAAATCGAGCTGCCTTCCTGTATATGTATGGAAATATTTTTACAGAGTGTCTTGTGTCGCGTACAGTATTTCTTTCATTTTATCAACATGAAATTGTATGCCTTCCCCTTTTTCCTGAAAGGTTGCGGCCATTTTAATTAACCCTTTTTTTTGACTATCCTCCTGCATTTTTTTCAGCAAATTTCTTCGCTCTTCCATAATTCGTAAAGCTGTCCATAAAGTCGTTTCCAATATTTGACCCTGTTTGATTATCAAATCGTTTTCTGAATAGGAATGCCCGATATGGCATCGATAACGGTCAGTTTTCCCTGTTTGTTTATTGATTGCCCATAATCCGCCCCCGCAGTCAGGACAAGCGTAAATGCTTTTTTCCCCGATTTTCCGAACATTTTCATAATTAACCACTACTCTTTCAGCAATGTCGGATTCAATAATAACATCCGAAGGAGCCTGAATCTCATTGGGCTCTATTTTAGCTATTTCATAAATGATATTTCCGATTTTTGTAAGAGGAACGCAATAATCAACTTCCATGTTATTGAGGACCGATAAAGGCATGTCCGGATATTCCGCTTCATTGGGATCTTGAACAATAGAAACGCCCCCACTTCTTTTAATAGCTAACATACCTGTTGTTCCGTCATCCAGGGAACCTGTTAGTACTATCCCAATAACTTTTGTGTTATAGGAAGCAGCAGCGGATCGAAACAATACATCAATGGAAGGTCTCCACCGGTTTTCTTCCGGGCCTCTTCCAAGAATAATAGTGTCTCTTTTTACCAATAAATGTTGATTAGGTGCTGCCACATAAATATGTCCCTTTTCTATCCTTGCTCCATCCTTTGGTACTTCACATTTTAAGGCAGTATGAGGTTGGAGGCGATGAAAAAGAAAATCGCTGATACTGGCTCTTGATAAGTGCATGACAATAAAGACGGACACTTCCAGGTCTTCTTTAAATTGCGCGACTAATTCTATCAACGCATTCATTCCTCCTGCTGAAGTACCAACAACAACAATGAATTTCGGTTCCATAATCATTTTTTACAAAATATATCTTTCAATAACTTCTTTAAATGAGGCAATGTCAAATGGCTTTTCTATATATCCGTCAGCTTTGGATCTAATAGAAATCTCCTTTATTTCCGCATTAACGGAAAATAAAATAATTGGAATATGCCTGGTTTTTGGATTCCCCTTTACAAGAACAGTGGCCTTCTCTCCTCCAGTCTGAGGTATCCATAGATCCATCAAAATAATATGAGGTTTAATGATATCAATGTCCCTTAAAATATTACCACAAGTTGAAATGGTTTCTATTAAATATTTGGTTTCCTTTAAAATTGCCCGGCAAAGCAATAACATCTCCTGATCATCATCATAAATTATAATGGTTTTACTCATTTTAAAATTATTGCATAAAAAAGCACTGAAAACATGCTCACTTTAAGGTATCCAAGTTCTTCATACTGGTAATGAGAAATAAAAGATACTCCCTTTTCCCAGGTCACTTTCTACCCAAATTTTACCATGATGCCGTTGTATGATTTCGAAGGAAATAAATAAACCGATACCTAAACCCTGAGATTGGTTGGCATGGTCTTCTACTCTATAATACTTATCAAATATTTTCCCAATATTTTGCTTGGAAATCCCTACCCCACTATCTTTTATCGATACTAGAATCTCGTCCTTATTTTCCATTACATGTATAAATACCTTTTCTCCCAGCGGCGAGTACTTAATGGCATTAGATACCAGATTAATCACCACTTGCCCTAATCTGTCCTTATCTCCTTTAACTTCCTGCTTTACCTGGCCTGTTTTTATTATGGGATGCTGTGGGGAAGAATATTGCATGTTTTCAATGGTACTGTCCAGTAAATCATTGAAATTAAAAGTAGTAATATTATAATTTAATTTACCATATTGAATTTTACTAACATCTAATAATTCATTTATCAGATTATTAAGTCTATTAACTGATTCACTCGCCTTCTTTATATAGATATTTGAATCATTATCGTTCTTGTCAAGGCACCGTTCAAGCAATTGAAGATAGGCTTTAGCAATAGAAAGAGGGGTTTTCATTTCATGGCTTGCAATGCTAATAAATTCATCCTTGGTCTGTTCTTTCACTTTCTGTTCATTAATGTCGGTGTTGGTTCCTATCCACATCATTAATTTTCCATTTCCATCCCGTTGTGGTAAACCACGGCTTAAATGCCAGCGGTATACTCCGTCATGTCGGAGCAATCGATGTTCCAATTGAAAATCATCGCCAGTATTAATGGAGTGTTGCCATATTTTCAAATTGGCCTCCCAATCTTCTGGATGGATGATCCCCTTCCATCCCCAGCCCTTCAATTCCTCAAAGCTCCGATGTGTATATTCCAGCCACTGATTATTAAAATAGTCCATGTTTCCATTCTCCTCAGCAGTCCAAACTTTCTGCGGCATTGCTTCAGCAATAAAACGAAAATGTTTGGCACTATCTTCTGTCTGCTTATTAATTTTTATATTTTTTTCCTTTACTTCTTCGAAAGCTAATTCAAGTTTTTTTTCTGCTGTTTTTCTTTCCGTAATATCTTCAATAGCCAATAGGATTAAGGGTGCCTTATTTCTTTCATTATGAATTTGCCTTGCGTTTAAAAGCATCGTTCGCTCACCCTGTGGATAAAATGGAAGAATAATTTCAAAGTCGTTTAAGTGAGTTCGTTGAGGAAGCACCTTTTCCAAAAGTGCCCGCAATACATTATCATCCCATTGATGATTTTGTAATTCATAGAGTAGCTTCCCTTCAGTTTCCCGCTCGGAAATATTAAATTGTTTATAAAAAGCAGGGTTAGCTGATTTTATGCGCAACGCTTTATCAAGAACCAGCAGTGGCCCCCGAATCGTAGCTACAATGCTTTCAGAATAAAGGCGTTCTGCATACAGTTGGTCCTGCTTGTCTAATAATTCCTGATTTACAATAATTAATTCTTCGTTAGTAGATTGCAACTCTTCCTTGGATGTTTCCATCTCCTCATTTAGGCTTTGCAATTCTTCACCACTACTAAGCAGTTCTTCATTCGCACTTTGCAATTCCTCATTGCTTGCTTCCTGTTCTTCGGTGATACTGCGCATGTCTTCCCGTGTTTGGGCCATTTCCTTTTCTAAATCTTGAATTCGCTGCAGGGCTTCCTTCAATTTTAGTTGAGCTGGTGACTCATCTCCTCCTGGTTCAATAACCTCTTCAACATTGGGAAGAGTAAACTCACGAAAAAGAATTAAAAAATGTGGCTCAGGAATGTTCCTAAGGGGAATAATTTCAATGGTAACGGAAGTTGGCTTTCCATTACTCTTAATAGGAATTCCTTCTTTAATAACTGTGACATTACCCTCCTTCGCTTTGTGCAACGCATTACGCAATTCGAAACCTAATCCTTCATGGGCCATTTTAAGGAGGTTGAAAGTAGGCTTTCCTGGTGAAGGTTCAAGAAAGGGAGCTACAGTTCTATGAATATGAACGATATCCATTTGTTCATTCACGATCACAGCGGCAGGAGTGTATTTAGACAGTAAAACACTTTCGGCATTCTTTCGAAAATCGGAAATCAATATTTCAGGCTTTGAAGTCGATTTTATTTTTCCAGCGACCGTCACTTTTTCACTTTCATCTTCAGAAAAAATATATCGTCCGGTCACCGGTTTTCGGGAATAAATTTTTTCATGTTTGAATATTGGCGCATATAATTCCGAAACAACGCCAATGGTCTCAGATTTGCCCAGTAAAAGAAATCTATTTTCCTTAAGAGCATAATGGAAGGTGGTAAGTGCTTTCTTCTGCAAAAATGAATCCATATAAATAAGCACATTTCGACAGCTTATCAAATCCAGCCGGGGAAATGGAGGGTCTTTTAAGAAATTCTGGACTGCAAAAACACACTTATCCCGAATCACTTTATTAATCTGATAACTGCCATTGGTTTTTGTAAAATACTTTATTAACCGTGCTTCTGAAAGGGATAGTACATCTCCTTTAGTGTAAATGCCTGCTCTCGCCTTCGCAATAGCATTCTCGGATATATCTGTAGCAAAAATTTGAATTTGATTTCCTGAGAACCTGTCTCCTAAATATTCGTGCAAGCAAATAGCGATAGAATAGGCTTCTTCTCCCGTAGAGCAACCTGCAACCCAAATTCGAATGGGTTCAGTACTAGAGGTATTTTTGAAAAGCTCCGGCAAAACACTTTCACATATTATTTTAAAAGTTTTCGGGTCACGGAAGAAAGAAGTAACAGGAATAAGTACATCTTTAAATAGGGCATCTTGTTCGGATAAATCGCTTCTTAGCAGTTTTAAATAACTTGTAAGGTTTTCGCTTTTGCGCAATCCAATTCTTCTTGCAATACGCCTTCGAATGGTAGGTTGTTTGTAATAGGAGAAATCAACCCCGTTTCTCTGACGAAGCAGCGAAAGAATTTGCCTGAATATGAACTCTTCGTCTTTATTTACATTTTCTTCAGGAACCTGTGTATCGGCGATTCTGAAGTTATTTTTAATTTGCAGTAAATGTTCCGTTATTTTTTCCGGAGGCAAAACAAAGTCAACCAATCCGGCATTGATTGCACTTTGTGGCATGTCTCCATAAGCCGCCGATTCCTGATCCTGCACATAGGTAATTCCACCATGCTCCTTAATGGCCTTTAATCCTAATGTTCCATCGGAACCAATACCTGAAAGCACTACACCCACCGCAAAACTCCGATGGACTTCAGCCAGGGAAATAAAGAAAACATCAATGGCATGATTGGCTATTGTTTTATTACGGGGAGCGAGCTTAAGAACCCCATCCACCGCAGTAAGAATTTTATTTTCTGGAATGATATAGATTATGTCCGGAGCAAGATTAATATTATCTGTAATCTCGTAAACGGGTATATTCGTTACCCTGGAAAGAATATCAGGTAAAAGGCTGTCATGCGAAGGGTTCAAATGCTGAACAAGTACATACGCCATTCCAGTATATTCAGGGATAGCCTTCAGGAACCTTTTGAAGGCTTCAAGCCCTCCTGCTGATCCTCCTATTCCTACAACGGGGAAATCCTGAGCAAAGGTTGAAGGAACCTTATCTTTTTTTTTGGGTGATAGCATAATTTTATAAAGTCACTAAATATACTAAAATTATATTGAATATTAGTGGGTGCCTCCTTACACATAGTTTATTATAAATATATATAATTAATTAATTTATATAATATTATTCGGTGCTTTTCTACTTTCTGGAGGAATTGCGGGTGACTGGTAAGAGATCGACAAAAATCACTCAGACGTTCTTCCTTTATCTTCGACCTTCAAAATAATCTTAAAAAAACCGCCTAACTTGTCCTTTCAATTCTTTCCGCCCATCCCATAATCTGGGTGACACAGATAAAAAACGAATTCCCCTAACCTCTCCAGTCGTTTGATGTAGTCGGATTAAAAATATTATTTGATTCTGCAAAATTGTTAATCATTTTGGGTTAGTCTATGAATAAGAGTATTTCCCTCGTCATGGCATAATAATTTATGTTATAAGAAGGAATATATAATTTATTACATCCTTTAAACAGCATTTAACGATGTTCCAAGGAAAACCTTCCCCAATCCGGGAATTTAATGGGAAGTAAGGCGCCTACCTTTCATTTTTTGAGAAGACTATTGCCGGACCCTTTATCAAACTGTAATTTTTTATTTTAATAACTTGGGTCGCCAGTTATCTATTTGGCTGATCTATAAATTCATGTTATGAAAAAGATTCAAATTTTTATTGTTTCCTTACTACTAAGTGCCGGAATTTTTGCGCAGGACAACAAAATGGACACGATGTCCCACAAAATGAAAGATTGCGTGATGATGAAGGACGGGAAGATGATGGAAATGAAAGCCGGAAAAACAATGGTTATGGATCATGACATGACTATGACGAATGGCACCATGGTGATGAAAGACGGTACTTGTAAAATGAAAAATGGTAAAACCATGATGCTGAAAGAAGGAGATTGTATGTACATGAATGGAAAAACGAAAAAAATGAAAATGAAAAAAATGGAATAATGCAGGTTAATTATTACGGGAGCCAAAGGCAGGAAAAGACCGATAAAATGAAATACAACCATTCAACCAATAATTCGTATTGATGCAGAAGTAAAACTTAGACAACTATAGATTTTTAACAAAGAAAGATCGGAAAACAATAATGCTAAAAAAAGGAGAGTTGCAGGTGCAAAAATGAAAGTAAAAAAATAGGAATAAAAAAAATTACTAATGGCAGGTATATTTTGGTTTTAATAGAGGAGAAGAAAAGCCTTCAGCGTAATCTGAAGGCTTTCTTTTGTGAAGAATCTATTTAAATGATTTGAAATATGTCATAATAAAAGAAGGAACCAGATGTAAAAAATGCCCAAGGGGTCTCCCGAGTGATCGGCTGGTCAGGCTACCACAATTATATTTAATTATTCCAGGTAAAACTTGAATACTGTTTCCGTGACATTGCATTAGATAGTCATGACGAAAGAGGGAAATGCTTAGCCTTTTTTCGTCACAGGTACCTGTAGGTTAATGGTTATGATTTCTCCCACAGATCCACCCGATTTGCCCAGGTTATAATCGTGCCGATTAATGGTAAATTGTCCTTTAAAAAGACCGGAAGCTCCATCAGCGCTAAAAGAAAAAGGAATTTCTATGGGCTTGGTGATCCCTTTCAGCGTTAAGTCACCCAGGGCTGAATAACCAGTGGCTTTTTTTTCAATTTTTTTAGAATGAAAACTAATCTGAGGAAATTTTTCGGCATTCAACCATTCTTCTTTTTTGCGAAGATCACTGTTACGCAAACCTATCCCCGTGCTTACTGTTGTTGCCTCAATGCTCGCCGAAATAGAACTACCCGTTAAATCTTTTTCATTAAATTGGATGGTCGTCTTCAACCCGGAAAAACTTCCATGAACTGTTCCAAAAGGCCCTTTTACACTAAACATAATTTTAGCTTTTGATGTATCAGCTGACCAGTTGCCGGCAAATGTAAGCCCCGCCAATATTGTTGACATAAGGATGATCGATTTTGTTTTCATAAAAGTGCATTTAAATGTATTAGTAAAATGTTTGGTGTTTTGATCTTTTTTGGAACAAAATAATGTATACCGACATAGAAATCCGTCACTTGGAATTTGCTTAATCCTAATAAACCAGCAGGTGAATCCAATATTGGCCCCAAAACCATTTCCGTGATTTAGATCATTATAATTATTTATTTTCCTGTATGAATCATAATCTGTTCTCCCGTAATCAACCACTGAATGCGTAAATAAGATATGCGTGGTGTCGGAGATCATATAATTGAGGTTGGTATTCTTTACATATGCAGCGCCGATCCCTTGCAGATATTTCAGGCTAATACCGGCTTTCCATTCAGTTCTTCCGTTTTTATACAGAACGGTGGCATAGTTCAACCCATACTCCAGCCAGTCCATACCGTTTAATTTCGTTGTATGATCTGAATATGGAGTATTCCAAAGGTCATTCGCCAATAAATAAGCATATGCATTTTGCCCGACGTGACCAGGTATATCTTTGATATTGGCATAAGACCTTGATACCAAGGTAAAACCGATTACCTGCTTAGGAGCAATTTCCAGATGAAATGAAGGCCCCAACGCCTCGGCAGACAGTGTAAGCTGATACAACTTATTGGGATTCTTGAGATCAAAATTCGTGGTGAAATTATTTTCATGCAATACATCTTCTATAATAGCTTTAAAGCCCAAAACAGGTGCCGAACCCCTGGGAATATAAAGGAAGGTATTGTCAAAAACCGTACCTACAGATAATATATTCAAATCCCATTTCAGTTTTGAATCCGCAATTGAAGAGGGGTTGAGAAGTGCGCCCTGAATGCCCGAATAATTGCTATTGCGTATCCCGAGGTTTTGCTGTGCATTCGTACATAAGAAATTGTTCATACATAGCAGGAAGGCTATTGCTTTTTGCATAAAAAAGTTATTACAATCTTTATTCAAGATTATTACCAGAGAGTTCCTGGTCAATGAAGCTGAAATAGCGTACGCCGAATGGCTAAAAACAGGATAAAAGTATAAACGCGAGACAACAATCAAAGGTTGCCCCTATTTACTTCTCCAATATTGTTCTATATGGTAGGGGGAAGTTAAAATGCGCAATAACTAGTTCTTTCTTTACCCGCCAGCCAACTATGCCTGGAAATCGATCGTTTGTATTACAAATGTTTGCATATGGAAAAGCGTAATTTCTTACCCGCGTTGATTCTCGTGCTTTCTGTGGCTGTATTTGTAAGCTATTGCGGAAAAGGAAGCAGCTATATGACTCCCCCAGCAAATAACACCAATATGGTAAACATGCAGAATATGAGTTTTTCTGTAACCAGTCTTCAGGTTACGGCGGGAGCGACTGTTACCTGGACCAATAATGATAACCTGACACATACAGTTACTGCGGACGATGCCAGTTTTAACAGCGGCGATATTCTTCCCGGTCACACCTTCAGTATGGCATTTAATACAAAAGGTACTTTTCCGTACCATTGTAAATACCATGCTGTAATGAAAGCATCAGTCACAGCCAAGTAATCCAAAATCATTAAATCTCTGTACCGACCTGCATAACTTTGGATACTTGGCCAGGTTCGCAGTTACGATCATAGGCAGCATTTCTGGTGTCAGTCCTACGGCTACGGCAATGCCAAAGAGAAGGGCCTGTAGCCAGTTGCCTTTAGTGAGCCCGTTTATAAAAAATATAAGCGGTACCATAATCAACATGAAACGGATCAGTAGCCAGCTTACGCTGTTTACCCCTTTATCAAAGCTAGTTTCAGCCCTTTTCCCTGAAACAGATTTACTGATGGATCCAAAATAGGTGAAATTTCCAGTGGCAACGGCAACCGCCATAGCTGTGCCACTCACGACGTTTGTTCCCATGAAACAGCAGTTTTCTAACTCCAGGGGTGATCTCCTATCTACATCTTCGATGGAATGATCTCTCTTTTCAACCGGAAGTGCCTCTCCGGTTAGCATAGCCTGACTAACGAATAGGTCTTTGGACTGAAGAATACGGCAGTCTGCTGGAATCATATCACCGGCAGATAAAAAAATGATATCGCCTGGTACCAACTCTTTAATATCGATCTCAAGTTTGCCCGGTCCCGATACCCCATTTCTCAGCACGGTAGCAGTTGTTATTACCATACTCTTTAATTTTTCTGCGGCAAGGTTGCTTCTGAATTCCTGCCAGAATCGTAGGAGGGAACTGAGCATGACCATGATAGATACTACTATCACGGTTTTATAGTCCCGATCACCGGGCAAAGCCAGGAGAACATCAGTTATGAGCGAAACGATAGCTATTACGATCAATATTCCAATGAAAGGATTAAGGAAAGCCTGTAACAATTGTAAATACCAAGCCGGCGCTTTTTCATGAGCTACTTCGTTACGACCGAATTGCTGCACTTTATTCTGCAGCTGCAATTCCGTTAGGCCAGTCTCCTGACTATCGATCATGGGAAGAAAAAACTCTTTGTCCCTACATGCGACATCCTTCAATTTTGTGACGGCGGCATCATCAAATTCATGTGCAGCTTTGTCACTGTTGATCATATTAATGAATAATAGTTTCTTTTTTGCCTCTTTGATATACGCGTTCATGTTACGGCCTCCTTTTAATATTGCAAGCCAACTCACCTTCAAGTCGATTATTGCAACGCCAACATTAAAATAATAATCCTGTAAGTCTATTTCCTGAAGTGGTACCTGGAATAAAATTCGCCAACAATTCTTTATACACATGATCATCTGCTTAGTGCAGAGCCAAATAAATAAATTGTAGAATTTGTAAATACAGAGCATAAAACGCTTGCTTTATCCCGCTTGGAGCGATTGCGGTAAAGCGCGTCAACCAGGCTGGAAATTAGGTAATATGATAGTATCGCAAATGACTGTCCATATCGATGAATTAGATCAAAATTCAGATTTCGGGCAAAACTACAGCACTTTTTCGAAAATACCTCAAAGAAAAAAATTATTGAAGCAACGAATCTCAAAAAGTTGTTATTCATCCTGCTTACTTCGAGAGGTTTCTAATACAATTGCTTTTATCCCATGTGTCTACTCCTTACCTAATAATTTTTAATGCAACAAGGTTTAGCCAAATGGGATTAACAATTTAAGGAATAGCAATAGCCAAGGGTTATTATCGTGCCAATAAAAACCAATTGTTATCCGCGCAATGAAAGCATAGAACATTGCAGCTCTTATAAATACCCACCACGAAATATTCCCCTGGCCGGTGCGATGGTATTCATCGCGCCTGGCATTCGATCAGATTGCGCAATGCGCACATAAACCTGAATGCAGACCTATTCTTTAATGCTATCATGCTGGTATTATGTCTCATTGACTTGATGCCGGGATCTTTGCCAGTCTATAATCCATATACTGCAAGATCAATAGCAGACTTAGCGCAAAAAGGCCGATCCCTTTGTATTTCCCAAAAACAGCCAAAAGTTGTGCGGTAGACTGATGGCTTATGACAGCCATCAGGCAATAGGCGATGGCAAGCCCTGTACAAAAAATCGCTATCGTCCAAAGATAAAACCGGCGATTGCTTCTTCTGTAAGCCTTTTCTTTTGCTCTTTCTATTACTTTAGCGGAAAAAGAGGGGGACAAGCCTGATGGCGGTTCCTGCCCAAGCAGTTCGAATAACAAGCGGTATGCTTGCAGGTCAGCAACAGGGATATCTGCCATTTCCTGGCTCGGGGCGGGGCTGTCTAACCATTGCTGCAATTCGTCATCACTTCCAGTTTTCATACCAATCGGTTTTTAATTGTTTTTCAAGTTGGTCCTTTAACAATTTTCTGGCGCGGAACAGGTGACTTTTGACCGTGCCTCCGGGAATGCCAGTGATGGTTTCGATCTCTGCGCAGGAAAATTCACCCAAATGGTAAAGGGTCAATACGATCCTGTATTTTTCCGGCAATTGGGTGATCAGGCCTTCAAGGTAATTACTGCTCTCCTTGCGGCTTGCCAATAGCTCCGGGTTGTCTGTCGTGAAGTGAAAGCTCCCGATGTCGTCAGGGTAAGCGGAGTGCCGCTCTTTGTTTGCTTTTTTGGCATGATCGACGGCAGTTAAATAGGCTATCCGGGCTATCCAGGTAGATAGTTTGGAAGCAAAGGCGAACCGGGGCAGGCTATGGTGAACTTTCATAAACACCTCCTGGCAAATGTCTTCCTGGTCCTCCTTTTGAGTGACCAGTCGGTTAATGACATGAAAGACAAGGTGTTCATATTGCTTCACCAAAAGCCCGAACGCCCGAAAATCACCGCTCAGGATAAGGGAAACCGTCTGCCTTTCATTAAACATAAGGGATTAGTCGGGCATTCGTTTCCAAAGGTTGCAAAAACTGTAAAAAACAAATGCAACCGGTTAGCACTATTTGCCGACTACTGGGCAAAGGTAGAAATCCATGAAACAAATAGCCCCTTTTATTGTGATGATCGCTCTTTTAATAATTATGGCCGTCGTCATTATCAGTTTATTCCATTACCGGTTAAGAAAACGGATCCTGGATGCCGGTCCCCTGGATGAACTGTCCATCCGCCTCTTAAACCAGCTTCCCGGGTCTGCTTCAGAAGCGCTGAAATGGGGGTTGATCTTTTTCTTTGGGGGGCTCGGGCTGGTCGTGCTGGCCTTTATTCCATCCAACGCAGAGGACTCCCCTCTACCCTATGGGTTGGAGGCCATCTTTCTCTCGGTTGGCTTCCTGCTCTATTACCTGATCATCAAGCGCAAAAAACCATCTTAAAACACCAATCTCATGATTCATTCAAGCAAACCCATAAAAGCCCTATACTTTGTGTTATTGAGCAGCTTTAGCTTGTCCCTGATAGCCCAGGCACCCGACGAATTGGCGGGATCCGGTCCGGTGGCCCGGCACCTGATGTTAAAAGACAGCCTGTTGTTCAATGCGATCTTCAACACCCATCGCCTGCAAGAAGTGGAATCTGTATATGCTCCGGACTTTGCCTTTTATCAGATCAAGAGAGATCAGGAGCCGGCCTCAGTGACCCTCCAGGAGGAATTTATGGGGAATATAAAGAGAAGATGGGCAAACGGCAAGGAAGGTCCGGGAATTAAAAGAGAGGCCAGCTTCGTGCAGACGTTTCCGCAAAAGGACAGCAGTGTCATGCAAACTGGTGTGCAGCGTTTTTTCCTGGTGATTCCGGGAGGGACCGGGCAGTTGGTGGAGACTTCCCGGTTCTCCCGTATCTGGAAATGGAAAGATGGCAGTTGGAAAATCGCAGTGGAGATAGATAATGTGGAGGATAATCAAGCTGCTCAAGACGCCGCGATGAAAGCCCGGCCCATCTATATGGAAATAGCGCATATGGACAGCGTTGCATTTAACGCTTTCAACGCCCGCGATTTTAATACCTTCAAATCCGTATTCTCGGAAGACCTGGAGTTTTACCAGGACAAAACCGGCTTCTCAACATATTCCTGGAATATGGAAAACTTCAGAAAACATCTGGAAGATCTATCCAAACATGTACGGAGGGTGTTGGTGGAAGGCACCCTGCAAGTGTATCCCATCAGCAATTATGGCGCGGTGGAAATTGGTGTGCATCAATTCTATGGTATAGAAAATGGGCAGGAAAAACTGGAAGCGACTGCCAAATTCATCACCTTATGGCATCGAATCGACGGACAGTGGAAAATAACCCGCGAGATTAGCTATGATCACCAATAAGCTTTCGATAAAAAAATCATAAACCTGTCATAGCTGTAATCGTAGCCGTTTTTGAACAAAGGGGTTTAACACCTGGAAAACAGCACGATCGCCCTTTTTGTACCATAAAAAGCAGGAAGAAGTGTACTTTGCAATCTATCTCTCTCCTTTCATCGTAAATAAAAAAAATATTATGGAAAAGTTTGCATTGTTAGCTCGCGTAGAAGCCAAACCAGGCAAAGAGGCTGAAGTATTGGCCTTTTTAAAAAGCGCATTACCCTTGGCGCAGGCCGAATCAGATACAATAAGATGGTATGCCCTGCAATTGGGTCCATCTACTTTTGGCATTTTTGACACCTTCGAAACAGAGGATGGCAGGAAAGCCCATCTTTCCGGTAAAATTGCCGAGGCGTTAATGGCTAATGCCGCTGCCCTTTTAGCAAAACCTCCCGTGATTGAACAGGTAGATTTGATAGCTATAAAATAAATATGAAATGATAGCCGGG
Source organism: Flavitalea flava (assembly GCF_054461575.1). Lineage (NCBI taxonomy): Bacteria > Pseudomonadati > Bacteroidota > Chitinophagia > Chitinophagales > Chitinophagaceae > Flavitalea > Flavitalea flava. The sequence continues at coordinate 685,986 of NZ_JBTLQH010000001.1, read as the reverse complement.
GGACAGAAAAAGGAAAAATGATCCTTATTTTTTAGAATACAGTTTATAAAATGAAATCCCATTGGTGTAATCCGAATATCCGTTATAATAGTAAATGGCCCCTGATTTATCGAAGCCGATGAAACGGCTTAGCCCCAGGTTAATATTGCCCTTAAAATCAACATATTTCGCAGGACCAGTGATGTTTATTTGGGAGGGAACGTTATTAGTGATACAACCTTGCTCCGTTCCCGCAAAACAATAGAATGTTTTATTTTGGGGACTGATCCCCACGATTGACGGTACCAAATCCGATATGTACAACAATTCCCCATCGGGCAGCAATAAAAAATTGCTCATATAAGAATTAGCGCCAGAAAAACTTAATTTCACTTGATAGTTACCGCCGGATTGCCCCGTCGCCACCGAAGTATCATAGGAGAAAAAATGGTACAGTGGATCGACGCCGGTGGACAATTGTGGAAGATCCTGCACCAAATCCAATAACGTAAAACTATTTGGGATTGTTGAATTTGGATCGAACCCGTCACTAATGAAGGCCTTGCTTCCATCGGCGCTTACGATATAATCGGAGGTCTGGGGGGACGAAACTCCCGGAAGCGAGTAGATGGATGGGGCCAGTTGTCCGCCTTGCGTAACCAGAGATTTGACCTGCCCTGCCACATTTATCCTGCAAATATTATTAAATGCCTGCTGAAATATAAAAGTAAGATTCTGAAACATAAATTGCCCGTTACTCCAATAGTTTATAGGGTCAAAGTCCGCCCTTGCAGGTGCAAAGGCATTGACAAAATAAAGAGATCCATTCAGGTCGGTCTTTAGGTTAATGGCAATCATGGAAAGGGCGGAAGCTGCACCCTGAACCGGACCTACGGGGCCATCTACCGATGGTATGGTCTTCGCAAATTCCGTCCGGTTCAGCGTCCTGACTTTCTTGCCGGCCAGATCCATCTTGCATAAACGAAACAGAAAGGCCGTGGCTGTATCTGGTGTATCCTCCAGCACTTCCGCGGAAAAAGTTAATGAATCCCCTCCAATGGAAAGCACCGATCCCATCATGTTATGTATGGTAAAGGACACTCCATTTTCCGTGAAGATATCGTCGGTTCCTATAAACCGGCTGCTCACTCCGTCTTTCTGGAGAAACAGGTCCGTGTAATTGTTAAAGCAGATCAATCCATCGCGGGAAATACTCATACCCGAAACCAAAGAGCCACCTGAGGAATAACGAGTGAAGTCGGCCGGCTTCCAGTTGGCTATATTGTCCACGAAAAGGGTCGTATCTGTCTTTCCGGCGCTCCCGAATAAAAATTGCTGAATGGATATCGACGGCGCCTGTAGGGTCGTTCCATTGGCGGTAATTGAAACCGCTATATCATTACCGATCCCCATGCTCTTGGTGATGACAAATCGTACATAGTCAAGCTTATCCACCTGGTGGGTATATTGATTGATCGAATCAGGCTGGTTAGGTATCTGGGTTCTAAAGATAATTTTCGCGATATCATTACCGATGCGAACCTGGAATCCGGGTTGGTCCAAAAAGAATTTGCCAAGAAGGGCGGCTGTATCCCCTACCAGGTAGGATCGCCCATAACCGTAACTTGGCAGTCCATATGGGACAAGACCAAACGAAGCAGTGACCAGGTAGGGTTGCTGGTTCACTTGCTGCGCATTTTGCTCTGTTTTTTTACAGGATGCAAATGACAGAAAAATCAGGGCGAGAGAAAAGGGAAACCAGCTATATTTATTTTTCGGCATGGGAGAAGATTGGGAATGAATTATTTATTTTGAGTGACTACAGCTTTGAGGTCCGCGTTAACATTGAGTAACTTGCCCGTGAACGGGTCCGTATAAGATTGATAGTTCATGTATCCACGCAACAGCAGGTTATAGGCATGGCCGGGTGATGCATTGAAAATAGAAGTACTGGTCACAACGGTGTTACTGTCCGAAGTCTGGTAAAACCGGATAGTAAGGGTATCGGACACCGGGTTTGGCCAGGGAACAAAATCGGATATCCGGCCATATTGCAGGCTGTCGGGAAACCCGGTCGCCAACTTTCCCCCAATGGTAAAAAACAAGTTACCGGCGTCCGGACTCAGATCCAGCACCCGAATGCCAATCGTATTATCGGCCACAACAGGGGCATCCAGCAAGGGCCAGGAGCGGAAAACGCCCAGGCTATCTGCATAATAGATCGTCATCGGGCTGCCCTGTGTGGTTGCTATCCGGTTATAGGCCAGTGGACGCAGCCCCCCTGTATCGGTCAGGACAACGGTATGCAACCCGCTAAGTATGCGCATGTAACTGATCCAGGTCTGCTTTTGATTGGAGGAATATCCTTCATAATAGAAACCCAGATTGGGGAACTGATAGGTGTTTTGGGAATAGTTATTAAAAGCGGCAATGGACAAGGCGGACCCGTCTGGCCGGGTAACGGTATCGGGGGTGTCGATCAAAATATATCCAAACGCCGCATAATAACCGGTACCTGTGGGATCTTCCAGGTGACTTCTTAAATATTCGGAAGCGTTGTAAAAGCTGATCGGGCTGTCCGGTATATCCGTGATATTTCCCGTCTTATGACAGGCTGGTAAAAAGACGCCCCCTATACCCAGGCAGGCGAGCGGCCACATAGGGAGGCGAAAGAATAAATAGTTGAAAATTTTCATGTTGTTTTTTTTTACAGGGTTGTCCGGCTGACAGCTCAGCCCGACGAAAGCAGGTTCAGAACGCATAGGAGAAGGACAGCAGGAAATACCGGCCAGGTTTGTATTTAGTATAAAAATTATCTCCTTTATAGTAGCGGTCTCCGCGGGAATTGTACAGCGGCCGTTCCGCGTCGTATCGCTGGTTGTAATTCTGGTCTTCAACAATACGATAAGGCTGGTCCAGCAGGTTCTGTATACTCAGCTTGGCCTGCAGGCTCCGGATGATCCGCTGGGAATACGAAAAATCCAGGAGATGCATGGGCAGCTGCAGTAGATCCGGCCTTACACTATTCTGGGAAGTCGTATCCATTCTCTGACTGGGAGCGAACTTATTATAAAGCGATTTAGCATATATGACAGGACCGGTCACGTTGTAGGTCAGACCGATCTTCGATCCGATCCCGGGGTGTTCGTAGAACAATCCTCCATTTAATACATAGGGCGCCTGTCCCTGCAGTGGCCGGCCTTTCACGATATTGTCTTTATTGACACGCCCAAAAAGACTATTGTCATATTGTTGCGTCGTGCTCTTTGTCCAGGAGCCATTAAGGACAATATTCAGGCGTCTGAAAAAAGCCCCGCCCAGGAAGGAAAGGTTCTTTTTGATCTCCGCCTCCAGACCATATAATTTTGCGCTTGGCGCATTGTCAAAAAATATCAAAGTAAAGGGGCCTGCTCCGGCATCGGCATCGAAATCCATTCGGATCCGTTCGATGGGTTTCTGAAGATTTTTATAAAAGAGGCCGACATCGATTATCTCGTTACGGGCGACACTGCGGGGATATAATTCCAGCCGGAAGTCATAGTTATCGATAGTGGCGCTGACCATCGTGGGATTCCCGTTAATCTTTTCGTTATTAATATAGTCAATGTCGATATAAGGGGTCAGTTCCCGGAACTCGGGACGATTGACCGTTCGTCCATAACTCATTCGTGCGACAAATAGTGAATCCGGTCGCCAGGTAAGGTTTAGAGAAGGCAGCACAGAAGTTTTTGGGTGAACCGCATAAACGACCCGAAGCTGGTCATTTTTTATTTGTGCCCCGGAGATCTTTTGCCGGTCGTATTCCACCCGAACGCCGCCGTTGATGAAAAATCGTTTGTCCCTGCTTTGCCAATCACCCATCCCATAGAAAGAATTATTTTGTTCGGAGGCTACATACTTGTCGACCGGCGAAGTAACATCATATATAGCCAGCCCGCTCTTGTCGGAAGGAAAATTTGCGGGATTCCAGATCCTTCCCAGGTCCTGTAAATGATAGTAGATCAGCGAAGGGTTTATCCAGCCATAACCCTGGTTCCATCCATCGTTAGAACCGCCACCAGTTCCCAGGTTAGTATCAAATGTTTCATCCGGCGCCAATCCCGCCCGGTTGACCCGGAAGAACCTCCTCCCAACTTCCCTGGTCTTGAAAAGCTGAGAGGTTCCCAAACTGAAATGAAAGGAGGCGTTAAGGGTGTACCGGTAGTCCAGGGACCCATTGTAATTATTTTCGATCTGACGGGTAAAAAGACGGGAGATCATACCGAAAGTTGCCTCGCTGCTATTGCTCCCGACAGGAAGATAATTAAGGCCGGGGATTTCGTAATTGTTTACGCCGACATACGCAAAATGGCTGATCCGCTGATCGGGAATGCTCTGCAGGTCATGGCTGTAGCCCAGGTTCCAGTCCAGTTCCTGGTGATGGTTCGCACCCCACTCATGGCGGCCTCCCAGGTTACCACTGTATAACAATCGCTGCTGGAAAGAAAGGATAATGTCCTTTGACCCACCCTTTTGATTATTGTAACGGGGAAGGGCGTTAAATCGCGAATCATTGACACCTGTAAATTGCCGGCCATCGTTTACCAGGAAATTTTTGAATTGGATGGTATTTTTGGGGTTTAGCCGGAGAGTCAGATTTTCCAGCAGGTTGATCTTTCCGATACTGGTAGTCTGACTGCTGTTAATAACCTTATTTTTGACGCCCACATCAAGACCGGTCCCTCCCACTCCCACCCCAATTTCCGCCTTATAGATATCCGTGTTCCCTGTTTGCCGGTATAATTCGTAGCTGGTCGTTTCCCTGGTATAAGTAACCGAAGTAAGATCGAACAAACGAATCCTTTTGCCTAACCGGAATACATTATAATAATTGGCAAAGAACTGCATGTCGGGAGTACTGGTTATCCGGCGATAGGTCAGCGTCGGGGAAAAAGAATTCACCATATCTGCCTGGCTGATATTCCCCGCGCTCTTGCCGGATTGGAAATAGCCGGGCGAGAAGCCGGGCAGCTTCCTGGTTCCGTCATCGATGCCCAGCCAATCCCTTTTGCCGCCGTTGTAAGTATTGACATCCGTCATGGTCGAACCGGGCCGGTGTGCGAGCTGGATACCGATATCGAAATGCTTCACAGGCATGGCATTGCGGGTATAAATTTTAACCGCCGCCCCGGCAAATTCCCCATTCAGATCGGCGCGGGGAGATTTATACACGATTATGCGATCGATAATGCTGCCGGGAAGAAGGTCATAGGCGAAGGCCTTGGTGTTCAGCTCTGTCGAGGGGGCGATATTGTCATTCAGGTAAGTGAGATTATACCGCTCGTTCATACCGCGAACCACGATCAGGCGGTTATCCATTACTGTTATTCCAGGTATCCTTTTGACGACATCGGCGGCATTCCTATCGGCCGTCTTTGCAATCTGCTCACTGGATATCCCCGATAAGATCCCTGTGGAACCACGGATCTCCGCAATCAGTTCCTTTTCAGTGGTATGCGTAACGGCTTTTACCTTCCGGGCACCGGCCTGCACCACCACTTCTCCCAGGCTGTTCCCCGCCTGCATCTTAAAATCCGTTGCAACCTCATTACCTGCTCCTGCCACGATCCCGGCAATCCAATTTTTTTGATACCCAGTATAAGTGACTACCAGCGTATAAGTACCGTCCGGAACCCCTTTGAAGGAATAAAATCCTTTCTCGTCGGAGAGCACTGACTGCCCTGTCTCCTGCAGGGTGACCGTCGCTCCCTGCAAGGGCTGGAAGCTATCAAAATCGACGATGCGGCCCTTTATTTTTCCGGAAGGCCTCACTCTGACCGGAGCTGCAACAGGTGCCCCCTCTTTCGGATGAACCAATTTCCGGATCACCCAGCCGGTACCCAATTGTTCCGCATTGAAAGACAATCCTTTCAGTAATACTTGTAGGATCTGACCGACTGTTTGCTGTTCACAAACCACTGCCGGAATGACTTCTCCCAGGATATCCTCTTTAGTAAAGGCAATGCTGATATTGGTCTCCCTGCGCAATTGCGTTAGCGCCTGTTCCAGGGAGCCTTTTGAAAAATGAATGGTAAAAACCTGTTGTTGCGCAAAAGCAGGTATTGTTGACAGCATCAGCATTCCAATTACCAACAGGAAGGGATTCAAGGGATATTTCCCACGCCATATGAAAACCATAGTTATTGTTTTGGTTTAGTTAATTAATGCGCCGTATTGAGCGTTTAATTGTTAACGGTATATTTCGAATAACTTTTCGTTGATGATCCTGAAGCGGCAATTAGCCAGGGCGCTGAATATTTCTATGATTTCAGAGCCAGTCTGTTGATGAGAAAAGTTCACACTGGCCTTAAGCTTCAGGTTACCGCTGCATTTATTTTTTACTTCAATGCCATATTGAATAGCCAGCAGGTGAACTAATTCCTGCACTTCCATATTTTCATATATCCACTCCCCGTTGGTCCAACCGGAGATCGCATCGGCATTTGGAATAGCGGCCCGGGTATAAGTGTGAGTAATCCGGCGAAAAGACAGGGATTGATTTTTTGTCAGCGTACACAAAGAGGTGTTGGCTGACAATACTTTCACCTTTCCGCTAAGCACGGTTATACCCGTTTCACCGGATGAAGTATAGCTGCTGATATTGAACTTTGTACCTAAAACCTGGGTGGTAAGGCTGTCAGAAGTGGTGACCAGGAATGGATGCGCCACATCCTCTTTTACGGAGAAGAGCGCCTCACCTGTTAGCAGGACTTCGCGGTGATGTTTGAAATCCTTATTATAGCGTAGGGCGGAGCTGGCATTGATCCATATTTCAGAACTGTCCGGTAGCCAGGCATGTCTGATTTCGCCTGTTGCAGTTTGCAGCGAAACATATCCGGGAGGTTGGAGTAGTTTATAGATGGTTAGCACTCCCAGCAATAAACCCGTAAACAGGGCGGCAGAAAACCAAACCCTGGATATTCTTTTTGGCTCCTGCCGGTCAATTTCCCCATGGATCTTTTGTAGTATCCGGAGGCTGTCCGAATCGGATAACCTGATACCCGGTTTGACCTCATCACCACCCTCGCGGAACCATTGTTCAATACGTTTAATCTCTTCCGGAGTGCAGGCTCCGGCGAGGTAACGATCTATTAATCTGTTGAGTCTGCTTTCATTGCCCATGAATGATTAATACGCCCTTTTTTAGGTGTATCTCCGCAGGCATAGTGTCAAAAAACAGGAGGATGACTATTCACTGCCGGCGAATTAATATTCTGGTAACATTGGGGCTGGAATTAAAATGGGGCTGGTTAGAAGAACAGTAAAACTGCAAGCCGGGAAACGATGTTACGCAGGCGGGTACGTGCTTTAGCAAGGTGATTCCGGACGGTATTGGGAGAAATCTGCAGTTCTTCGGCTATTTCAGCTACAGAAAAATTATTCTCCTCACTCAATTCAAACACTTTTTTCATTTGCAAAGGTAATGAGGCCACTTCCATCGCTACTTTGGCTGCAGCCCGTCGAATATCCCGCTCGGGCAAGGGGGAATAGCCCTCATCCTCCATTATCAATAAGTCAAGGCTGCGGGGATGGATACCTTTATCCCGGATATAACGCAACGTTTTATAGCGCGCTATGCTGTAAATGTAATTAAAAAGAGAGGTTTGAATGGTGATTTGTCCTCGCCGCTTCCATAAATCCAAAAATACTTCCTGTGTCAGGTCTTCGGCATCCTGACGATGACCAATATGTTTATACACAGCAGAATACACCACCTGGATATACAGTTGGTATAATTCATCGAACGCCTTCATATCGCCCCGCTGAACGGCACGCCAAATCTCCCGTTCACGATAGATTATAGTATTCACGCGGTAAAAGTAAGCACCTTATATTAAACCATTATTAAATCTGGTACAGGAATCAGGGAAAAAAGTCATTCCTCCAAACAAAAGAGGTGCCATGAAATCCGGATCCGGATAGCAATGGCTGGGCAAAAGGATAAATTTAATTCGATTTAATAAATTTTGCCGTCCTGGTTTCATTCCCGAAATTAACCTCTACGATATAAACTCCCGCGCTAAAAGCCTGAACATTCAATTTTACGGTTTCCATTCCACTGGCACCGATATTTTGGTCGGTACTTACTAATTCCAAACCATTAGCATTTATAATTCGAATATGTACTTTAGTTAAAAATAATTCACCAGGAAAATTTGGGCAAGAATAAAAAAAGGATGCCAAGAAAGGATAAGGAAGAGAAACCCGCACTTGTTTAAAAAGTCAGTTTTGTCCGGCGGCCACCACAATCCATCCCCATTCCAAAGGTATTCTTCATTTTATTCGAGTAGTTAAGGAGATTTTAAACTCAAAAACAGTCTGAAACTTTGCATCCTGTTATGCCCGATGATTGTTTGTAGTTTTGCACCCAGTACTTCAGCAGGCTGGTCGTTTGTTTCGATATGCGTAATGGAGAAAGCCTTTGTGATAGCTGGTAGGGAGGTAACAGTAACAGGTATGTTTTCACTGGAAAAATTCCACAAACGAACTATCAAACCATTTCTAATTCCTTCCTCCGACGGTTTAAGTGCCCATACCATAACATTTGAATCCGATAAAGACAGAAGGGAAATCTTCGTGCCCTTGTAAAAAAGATTATCAGCCAGAGCAACCTTTTGGGGCTTTCCCGCTTGCATATCAGATCCGGCTACCCGACCGTCAGCGATACCTGCCGCTATTAGCGGGTTCTGATGCTGTAAGCTGAAACGCATCGCATCAGCCGGACTGAATCCGCTGCCATGCGGGCGAAGCGCCAAATAATCCTCGAAATAAGTATCACCGTCCTGATTTTCCATACCAAGAGAAGGATCAATCCGACCGGTTGCCAGCACCCGGATATGAGAGGAACTATCGTCCAGTTTATTAAATATACTTTCACCAATCCTCATAAAATAGGCGTCCCGGTTGGATAATACGACTCCATAATTCCGATCAGACATATCGGCGAAGTGGTTTAGTGCCAGCCAATCGAGCCTCGAGGCCGAATCTGCATAATGCCCGCCACGGGAAATAGATTTGGCATGAAGGATTACGCCGGCCTCTTCATGCCATGTATCAGGATGATCTAGGTTGAAACAGAATGTATAACTAACAGGAGTTTCACCCGTATTTTGCTGGATATAATTTTCAATTTCGATGCGGTCGCTATTGGCAAATAAAGTAAGCCTGGATGTATGTTTGACTGGCTGGTAGCTAAAAGAAGACAGGGTTGCGGAAACTGCCCCTGAGCTCTCGACAAATACCTTATCACAGTTATTTGCTGATCCTCCGCCAAGATCGTTGGCATACAAATTAGAGAAGGGCCTTATACACTCCCGGTTATTCAATTTGTCAAAAAGTCGGGTTATAGTGCCCCGGCTTGTATAGGATATTTTATAAAATTTATTTTCCATTGTACTATCCGTTGCGGACAGTAGCTCCGCAGCAGGATTAACAGGCGAAATGGGTATGCGAACTTTGTTCTTAAAGATCTCATAAGCTTTATAGCCGAGTGAGGGTACATTGAAAGCCAATATCCTGATATATGACTTCTCCTTTTTGTGGATAAATTGAAACGGTACGGGTTTCAGATCCGACATATCCAAAATTTGTATGTCATGAGGACCGTCGTATGCATAGTCACTGTAATCCGTTCGCGCCCAGCTGAGCGGGTTAAAGACATAGAAGGATCCTGCAAAAGACTTCGCCGTAGAATACGTAGGCCGGATAAGGTGTCCAAGATTTTTAAATGATCGCTCGTATAAAGTATCAACATACCTTTTTATATCATCAGCCATCCGGCGTTGCCAGTCGGCTCGTTGTTTACGGGTAATATTTGGCCCGTCGGCCGTCCAGTTGTGCTCGAAATAAAGCCCACAGGCTATCCATGCCTTTACTTTTTCTTTCTTCAGGTCTGATGCGAACAAAGGCTCTTTCAACGCAACCAAGGAATATGCAGCCTCCGCCGTTCTCAGTTTCTCTATTGAACGTTTGACAGAAGCCGATACTTCCGCCAGAGATGCATAACTATTGCCCCATTCCGTACTGCCGTAGGAGACGGTTTCAGATGGCAGGGTACCACCATAATTCTTTTCAAAATCATTAAAAAAATCTGTTTCGTTGGAAACTATGACCTGGTAATCCGGGTCTTTAGCTACGGCTGCGGTTTTGGGGAATAGGTCTGTAAGCGTTGTCAGGTCATCGCCGCCTTTTCCAAAGGCTCTGACGATCTTATATGGATAGTCGACTGTGTCGCTCATAAGTGTTTTGCAGTCTTAGACCGCCTTAGCCGGCTGTGTCGCCTCCAGGTAGGTGCCCAGAAAATAACGGTCATCCTTTCTTTTCCTGATCCGGGGCGGATTGACATTATACCATTTCATCAGTATTTTCTGATCGTCAAGGCCTTTGTACCAATACATCTGATGAAGACGGGCATCGAGACCGGTCACTTTTGTTGCACATCCGCAAACACCTTTCCAACTATAACGTGCCCCGCAGCCCGCCCATAAAGACGAAAGGCCAAGTGGCAACACCTGGTCTTCCATGTGGAGAACAAGCGGAAGGTCAAGACCATATTTTCGCTCAAGAGAACCGGCATAGAACATATTACGAATGGTTGCCTCGGCAGGGGCGGCACCCATTAATACAATGAGCGTATTTAATGGAACGGTGATCTGCCCCCGCCTGATCTGCGAGATCAATTTATCGAATTGCTCCTTACTTCTGTTTTGCTGATAGGTATAGATCCAAAAAGATCCATCGCAATTCCATTTACTTTGAAGTGGATAAGGCAGGCTAGCAGTGGAATCATTGAGCCGGATATAGTAATCCAGCATATCCAAAAATGCTTTTTTGTAGGTCGCCTCGTCGCCGGACCACATATAGTCCGTGTGATCGTCGTTAGCGATATATATTCTCGGTAGTTGGGTATCCATGTACATAGCCTGTGCTTTTTCCGCCCCTGATCTCATCCAAATGAGCAGGCACAGCATCGTAGCGCGGAAAAGGAAGGTAAGTTTCACGGTTGTTCAGTATTAACAACATCTTCCCAGCCAGACGAATAACAGAATATGATCGACCCGATGCTGGTAAGGTAACCGAACAAGCCATATTCTTTGAAAGATTCGATGTGCTTATTTGAAAAATTTACAGAAGGCATGGCAAATACTTTTATGAACCCAAAATTATTTCCTTTGCTTCTACCTGAAGTACCAAATACTACTTAAAAAGTGTATTTTTCAACCCTACTTTTCTATTTTAGCTTAAACTAATGGTTAAAAAAATGTTGATTGCATATGAAACCCATCCTCGAACATCTACCTAAAGCAGATGATGAAAGCTTTGTGGTGCGGGATTTCACCTATAATTATTATCCGACACCCTGGCATTTCCATCCTGAATATGAGATCGTTTTGGTAACGGAAAGTACAGGTAGACGGTTTATTGGGGATAACATTTCCAGTTTCCGCGCTGGAAACCTCGCCCTGATCGGTTCGAACCTTCCTCATTTGTACCGGAACGACGCATCATACTATGCTGCACATTCCCAGAATAAAGCCAGAGCTGTCGTCGTTCATTTTTCCGAGAATTCTTTTGGCGATAATTTCCTTTCTTTGCCTGAAGCTCAAATGATCAGGCAGTTGCTTGTAAAAAGCCGGCGGGGACTGGATGTTTCAGGCAGAACGAATAAACAAGTAGCGGACAGGCTGGTAAACCTCAGCGGGCTGAGCGGATTCGACAGGTATTTGGAGTTGCTGAAGATCCTGCAACTTATTTCTGAGTCGCAGGATCTTAGCTACATTTCAGGGGAACATGTAAACGGCGGAAACGAAAAAGAATCCGAGCGTATGAACGATGTCCTGAATTTTGTTATTCGCCGGTTCAGTGACGATATAAATGTCGCAGAGGCTGCAAAAGTGGCCAATATGGCTGAAACTTCCTTCTGCCGCTTCTTCAAACAAAGAACCCGAAAGACTTTCTCCAATTATCTGACAGAAGTACGGATGAGCCATGCCGCCCGGTTGTTGATCGAAAGCGATAAAGCTGTTTTGGATATTTGTTATGAATGCGGTTTTAATAACCTTTCCAACTTTCACCGGTATTTCAAGGTCATGCATGCCCTCACTCCCTTACAGTACCGTATGGCCTACCTTGACAGGGTCAAGTGAAGTGGCAGCTTTTTTATTGGATAGGCTGAATTGTACATGATCTGGTTAAGATAATATAAAGAAAAGTCATATTATATTTAGACTTTCGGCCCATGAACGTTTCCGTCGTCCGCCTGACCCGTTTGCTTTTATTTGTCATATTTTATTCTTTGGTGGTGCTGCTTTGCTGCACGGTCTTTTCATTTTGTCGCTCAAAGGGTCAGGGGGTAGGCGGATCATGGTCATTGATGGTAAAAAGACCTGGCAAAAGCGATGTATTGATCACCCGGTTGCCGGAAGACCTTTCCAGGCCATTCTCAGCCAAGCAAGACATCGGTCAGCTGCATATCGAATTCACGCTTGATCCGACCCCGGATTATACCGTCTTCCGAGCCAGTGCCACCGGGCTTGGGAGCGACTCAATCTTTTTTGCGCTGGAAAATAACTATGCCAATGAGATCCCGTATAATTACAATGGCGAGGTAAAAAGTGCGGAGATCTTCAGGCAGGGTCCGCACGATGTAAACGCCTGGATTACCGAAAGGATTGCCAAGCAGGCCTTACCGATGGTAGCAATACGGACAGGCGAGGGCTTTACCGTTGCTATCAACGGATCTCCTTCGTTATATGACAACTATACCAGCCAGGCCTTTTATCCCGGAAAAAAAGTACTGGCGTTACGTTCGGGGGACGACGGAGCCAAACCCGGATTGAGTCCCGATATGATGGCTCCGGACACGGCCTCCTACAATAAGGATAAAACGCAGATCATGACACCCGGCAAGATTCTCGCGTATTATCACCCGGTAAACGATCGGAAAAAGCATGTTTTCGAAGGCATCATTTTCTACACCCAGGGTAGCACGCTGACGGATTTGCGAAAAGCCGCCACGCTGCGAACGGCATCCTATTTTTCAGGCGGCCGGTATAAAGATTACTTCGGAGCCTTGGCGTTCACCACGGCCTACATGAATCTCCGGACCAATGAGACCGGGAAAAGCAGCTACTGGGTGGTGCCTTCCGTGGAATATGCTAATTCGCAGTATTGCCGGGACGCATTCTGGATATCAATGATGCTGCCGCAGGATAAAGCGGGCGAATGTCTGAAAAGCGAACTGGCGCGGGTCAATACCTATGCGGAATATCCTTTGATGACGATCTTATGGGCATATCGTTCGCAAAAAGAAAAGATGCCGGTCAACCTGACACAAGTCCAGGCCTATGTCGATTCCGTAGAGAAGAGGGCGCGGGGCGGCTACTTTTACAGCTATACTGAACAGGATGGACGCCAGGATTTTCAATACTGGGGAGACATCATTGCTTTCGACAAAGACGATGTTGTCACCTATAATCAGGGATTGTTTGCCCTTGCTATCGAGGCCGCCAGACAAATGGGGCTTCATACCCAAACAGACCCTGCTGTGGCTATAAATAATTACAAACACCTATTCAATGCCAAAGGGGGTTACCTTCCTATCAGCAGGAAGAAAAAAGATATCACAGGTCCTGACCCGGTGGCTCCCGACCTTCTTTCTATATTGTATTTCAATCGTCCCCTGCTGAGCGACGAGGTCATAAGACAACATTATCGAACGGTTGTAGGTCATTTGAAAACGGCATACGGGTATAAGATTATCGCGCAGCCGGATGGCCGCTATTTGAAAACCGAACAGTACGACGTGCCCGGTTATACGTCGCAGGCCAACCATGGGATCATGCCTGACGGCCAGTATTTTAAAGGCGGATCTTTTTTTCTGTATGATAACCTTTTCCTGATCGATGCTTATCTCCATAGGATAAAAGGCGCCGAAGAAGAGCTTACCTGGAGGGTAGGCCTGGATTTCAGGATCGGGGCTACTACCTACGAATGTCTGAATACGACAACGGGGGAACCCTGGAAACCAAATATGGGCTGGAATGTTTCCATTTACCATATCTGGCGCAAGCTGGTGGATGAAGGCAAGGCATCCGAACATCTGTTCACCTATATTGACAGCATCGTGTCCAAAAAATAAACAATCTTTATTCATAGAAAGAAAAGTCGATACACTTAATAAAAATTATACCCGCAGAAATTTTTAGTGTATTTTTCATTTTATTATTGTAGACCCTATCAATCATAAGAACAACTGGGCCCGGCTGAAAGCTGGCCACCGGGACGCACTGCTTGTAATCTATAATGCCTTCTATGTTGGCCTGGTCAACTATGGTGTTAAGCTTACCGGCGACCGCGAGCTGGTAAAGGATTGCATAACCCAGATCCTGCTGCGTCTTTGGGAAAAGCGCAAAGATCTTCCAAATGTGGAAAATGTAAGAGGCTACCTGATAACGAGCCTTCACAATGAATTGGTTAGTCAACTTAAAGCGCGTAATGTCAGGGTCACCCGGCATAAAGATATGACCCGTGACTGGCCGGCCACCGAGCTGCCTTACGAAGAGCTCCTGATCAACAGCCAGCTCGACCATGACAGGAAAGAGCAGATCCGGAAAGCATTCGTTACGTTGACGGCCCGCCAGCTGGAACTGCTGCAATTAAAATATTACGAAGATCTCAGCTATGATGAAATAGCACTTCGGTGCCGGATCACCAAGCGCACGGCTTACAATATCATCCAAAAAGGGTTGGTTCTTTTAAAACAGCAGCTGCGTCCGCCTTCCAGGTAATTTTTTCAGTCCGTTTTCAGGTCTATTTCCGGATTTTTTATTTTTTCCGCCAGATTCCATGGTAAAAACCGGTTTTCAGTTCGTCATGTTATATAAATACGACCCCTTGGACAGTAATTACAAGAATGCGGAGGATTTCCTGGCTGACGAAAGTTTTATACAATATTGCCTCCGGAGCGATGAGCAAACGGTGAAATATTGGGAACAATGGGCAGCTGTACATCCAGGGCAGGTTAGTGAAATGGACCGCGCCCGAGGTATGTATTTTATACTTAATGGTAACATAACGGACGAAATATTCGAACAGGAACGTGCTGAATTCGTGACGTCTTTTGACGAGGTCATCCATGAACAGGATGATGCCGGGCAGATAACCCTCCTTCCTTCCTATTCACTGCTCAAACGCTGGCTTTTGGGAACGGCAGCGGCAGCGGCCATTGCAGGAGGGATTTGGTTAGGGATTGGGCGCAGACCATCGGCTCGGCCTGCCTTGTTGGCGTCCAACAATCTGTTGTCCCAGGAAAGTAAGCGGGGAGAAAGAAAATCCTTTCAGTTGTCCGATGGCACCCAGGTAACGCTCAATGCAGGGAGCACCCTTACGATATCTGCCGATTTTGGTCGGTCGGACCGAAATGTGGTCCTTCACGGAGAGGCTTTCTTCGATGTTACCCATGATAAAAATCACCCGTTTGTCATTCATACATCCTGCATGGATGTAAAAGTGCTGGGCACTGTCTTCAATGTCAGGGCTTATGACAATGATCCGCAGTCTGAAACGTCCCTGATCAGCGGATCAGTGGAGGTTACGCTAACTGCCAGGGGTAATCATAAGGTCATCCTTCATCCAAAAGAAAAAATAATTTATCAGCAAGATAACAGCTCCGACAGTTCGGTCAAACAGGCCGCTCCGGGAACAAACTTATCTCCTTCTCCGATCTATAAAGTAGCCGCATTAACGCATCTGCCTGCAGACACCGCGATCAACGAAGTTTCCTGGCTGGATAACAGCCTGGCATTTAATCAGGAGAAACTAAGTGATATCGTTCGTCAGTTGGAAAGATGGTACAATGTTTCGATCGAATTTAAAAACACAGAAATAATGGCATATCGTTACACCGGTGTTTTCAGAAAGAAAACCATCCGGCAGGTGTTGGATGCGCTCGCATTTTCAAAACCTTTTTCCTATTCGCTGACCAATGGCAATCAAATTGTCATCAATAAATAGATGACAGTTTTTTTTGATAAAAAACCGGGAAGATGTTGGCACATCCCCCGGTTGACGTTCGAAACAGGAGGTCAAATTCCTGTCTCATTTTTCAATTTAAAAACTAACTAAAGGTATGCAAAAAAAACGATTGCTCTGGCGGCTATGTCTGTCCAGGCAAAATCTCAAATTCCTGTTGCTTATGAAATTGATTTTTGCGCTCATCCTCACAAGTTGCCTCCAGGTTACTGCCAGAGGGTACAGCCAGGAGCCCCGATTAACGCTTAATTTTAAGGACGCCCCGATCAGCAAGGTCCTGCAAACCATCGAGCATAACACCGACCTCAAATTTGTCTATGCCGACAATTTCTTCTCTTCCAGAATATTGGTATCTCTGCAGGTAAAGGAAATGGCCGTGACCCGGATCCTTCAAATGATCCTGGAGAAGACAGGTTACACCTTTCGTAAGGATGAGGACCTGATTATCATCATCGGAAACGCACAGCATGCTACCGCCCTACCCATCCTGGGAACGGTGCTGAATACCAAAGGCCAGCTGCTGGAAGCGGTAACCGTCGCGGTGGAAGGCAGCCCCTTGAAAACAGTGACAAATGCCGCCGGCTCCTTTTTCCTTGAGGTCGAAACCCCCAATGTGGTGTTAATTATTTCCTCGGTAGGCTATGTTACCCAACGGGTCCCCTTCAAAGGAATTGATCTGAAAATTGTGCTGGAAGAAAACGTAAAAGACCTGAATGAAGTGCTGGTAGTAGGATATGGCACCCAGAAGAAAAGAGAGATCACCAGCGCGATCACACATGTCGCCGCGGAAGACTTTAATAAGGGTAATATCAGCAACGTAGCCCAACTGCTGCAGGGCAAGGTGGCCGGACTATCGATTTCCCGTCCGGGCAGTGATCCAAACGGTGAATTCGTCTTACGTCTGCGCGGGCTTTCCACGTTGGGAAGTAACGCCCAGCCATTGATCGTTATCGATGATCAGATCGGCGCAGACCTGAATGCCATCGATCCAAATGATATAAAAAGTATCGATGTCCTCAAAGACGGTTCTGCCGCAGCTATCTATGGAACGAGAGGTTCGGCGGGCGTGATCATTATCAATACCAAATCGGGCGCTTCCGGCGGTCCCCGTATAAGCTACAATGGCTCCGGGACCATCGAATCTGCTGCCAGGTTCACAAAACATATGGATGCAGCACAGTTCAAGGCATTGGGCACCGGAACGGACTATGGTGCCAACACGGACTGGGAAAAGGCTATCAGCCGGACGGGTCTCTCGCATGCACATAACATTACGCTTAGCAATGGCTTCAAAGGCACCACCTACAATGCATCGGTGAATTACCGAAATAATGAAGGAGTGGCTATCGAAAATGGAAACCAGCAATTAAACGGCCGTTTCAACCTGGTCCAAAAAGCATTACAGGATAAACTCGTCCTGAACCTCAGCATAACCACGACTAAAAAAGATGCTCAGCTGGGTAATACGGCTGCATTCAAGTGGGCGACCATCTTTAATCCGACCGCGCCATTGACGACCACAGATCCCCAGCATAATATCAGCGGCGGCGGATATTTTGAAGACCCGGGTATCCTGGACTATTATAATCCTGTGGCTATACTTAAACAAAACAGCAATGAGGCGCAGATAAAAAGATGGAACATAAACGGTTCGGGTGAGTATGAGATCATTTCCGGACTGAAGCTGCAACTTCACTATTCGCAGCAGACAACCAGCATGTATGCTCATACCTATTCTCCTAAAAACGCTCAATATGGCGGATTTCAACGACACGGGCTCGCCGGGAAGAGCGACGACGAGGCGTTTAACCAACTTTTTGAAAGTATAGCTACCTATCATCATACTATAAACAAATGGGAAGTCAACCTGCTTGGCGGTTACTCCTACCAGGACTTCCTCAACCAGGGATACGGCATTTCCGCCGGCAATTTTTTGACCGATGCATCAGCCGAAAATATCACCTCTGCACTGGATCTTCAGAATGGACTCGCCAAGGCCACCAGTTACAAGAACGCCAGCAGGTTAGTAGCCTTTTTCGGTCGAGCCGGGATCAACTACGATAACCTGGCATTTTTGCAGGCCAGCCTTCGCCGCGAAGGTTCTTCCGAGTTTGGTTCCAACCATCAATGGGGATATTTCCCAGCGGTCAGCGCCGGTGTGGACGTCAGCCGGTTCCTGAATGCGACTACGATCAACAATTTGAAGGTACGCGCCAGCTATGGGGTGACAGGTGCCTTGCCGCCCGGTCCATACCTTTCCCTGGAAAGGATCACCAACCAGGGCGGCAGTTATTATGCCGGCGGCGGCAACTATTTGCAGACCTATGCGACCTATGTCAATCCTAACCCTGACCTGAAATGGGAAACCAAAAAAGAGATCGATGCAGGGCTAGACTTTAGCCTTTTCCGATCCCGGTTAAAGGGGACCTTCGATTATTTCAACCGCAAGACCTCCGACCTGATCTTTGATCTGACGGTGCCGTCACCTCCTAACCTGAATCCAACTACCTGGAAAAATATAGGCGAGATTACAAATCACGGGTTTGAGCTCAGCCTGAATTATGATGTATTGGCGCACAGTAGGCTTACCTGGACTACAGCCGTCAATTACTCTTCTTATCATATCGTACTGTCAAAGCTGGATGAATCACTGAAGAACTCCTATGTCGGCGCCAGCAGCCTTGGATCTCCTGGCTTTAGCGGATTGGAGCTGACACGTGCAGTGGCCGGGCAACCGATCGGGATCTTGTGGGGCTTAAAATACCGGGGTACCGATCAGAATGGAAAATATCTTTTTGACGACGGCAAGGGAAATAGCGTTGGAAGCGACAGCGCAAAACCAGGCGTAATAGGCAGCGGGTTGCCCAAGTTCGAGTTCGGATGGACCAATACATTCCGGTACAGGAATTTCGATCTTAATTTCTTCCTGCGTGGATCGATCGGGCATAGCCTGGTTAATACATACCGCGCATTCTATGAAAACCCCAATTTACATGGCTACAATATTGTAACCACCAAATACTACAACCCTAAATTGAAGGACGGTCCAACCTACAGCAGCCTTTTTGTGGAAAAGGCCTCCTTTATAAAGCTGGACAATGCCACCTTTGGCTATACTTTCCCCGTGAAGACGGGCTCGGCTAAACCGTCTACCGTAAGGAGCCTTCGTGTTTATGTGTCGGCGCAGAATCTGTTTACGATCACAAAATACACCGGCGTCGATCCGGAAGTACGCTATACCGATGTCAGGGACGATGGGACAACCAACATCCTTGCGCCAGGTGTCGACCGTCGGGAGACATGGGTATTTACGCGTTCTTTCACACTCGGCCTGAACATCGGATTTTAAGTAACCAATGAAACAAAAGAATTTGTATGAAATATAATATTCCATTAAAATATTTAGTTCCGGGAATGATGCTGCTATCATTTTCTTGTACCAAGCTAAATGAGAAAAGCCTGCTCTATGATCAGGTGACTACGGATAATTTTTATAAGACCGACGCGGAGCTGGCTGCCGCGGTAGGAGGCGCTTACGCCCCGATCTACCAGTATTCGAATTACTATTTCATCCTCAATGAATGTACGTCCGACGAAATGGTCGTGCCGCAACGGGGCACCAGCTGGGAAGACGGTGGGAAATGGGTTCGCTTTGCGGATCATACCTATAGCATTGTCTCGAACCCCACGGACGGAGAGATCAATGACGCATGGACCTGGGCATTCGGAGGGGTGGCGACTTGTAATAAGACCCTACTGGCACTGTCGCAAAGCTCGGCGCCCGCGGCAGGGAGCTATATTTCCGAATTAAAGGTGCTGAGAGCGGTTTATTATTATTGGCTGATGGACCTTTACGGTAATGTTCCGATCGTGACGGATTTTACGAATACCCAGCCTCCTGCCAATGCGACGAGACAGAGCGTTTATAATTTTATCGAGAAGGAATTACTGGACAACGCCGGTCAACTTCCGAAAAGCGGTCCTGGCGACGGTCCTCTCTATGGCCGCGTAAATTACTATACGGCCTGGGCAGTCCTTGCCAAGCTCTATCTGAATGCCGGGGTCTATACCGGAACGCCTCAATGGCAAAAAGCCAGCGCTGCCTGTGATACGATCATCAATTCCGGCGTTTATGCATTGACGCCAAGTTACCTCGACAACTTCAAGCGGGACAATACCGGTGTTTCTGAATTTATCTGGGCGATTCCTTATGACGGTGTCAAAGCGCCTCAATTCGGATTGAATGCCAATACGCTGCATGGCCTGAGCGTTCAAACCTACAATATGATCGGGGGCGCCTGGAATGGCTTTGCCGCACAACAGGAATTTTATCAAACCTATATGGATGCTGCGATCAACCCCGGAACGCAGGGAACCGTAGTGGGTCTCGATCCGCTGGGCACTCCGACTATGGGTACGAAAGATAACCGGCTGACCAATTTCCTGGTCGGTCCGCAATATGCATCGGACGGTACGACCCGGCTGATGGATGGCGCGGCTGAGCCTACGGATCCGGACGGCCCACCTCTAACCTTTACTCCTTATATAAATATGCTAAAGCCGGACTGTTGGGCACAGGCGGGAGCAAGGATTAGCAAATGGCAGTTCTATCAGGGTATGCGTGACGCGCTCGATAATGACATGGCAATTTTCCGGTATGCGGATATCCTGCTGATGAAGGCGGAATGCATAGCCCGTCAAAGCAGCTGGAACGATCCTGCTGTTATAGCTGCGGTCAACAACATCAGGTTAACCCATGGTGGCGCAGGGCTTACGCCTTTCGCCACGCTCGATGCGACCAGGTTCCTGCAGGAAAGGTCCCGGGAAATGGCCTTTGAATCGGTAAAAAGACAGGACATGATAAGATTCGGCACCTTCAACCTGGCCAGGACCTATAATACCGCCGATCCGGATAACCATGTAAATATATTTCCAATCCCGGTGGTGCAGCTGAATGCGAATCCAAATTTGAAGCAAAACCCCGGGTATTAATACGAAGTCCGGACAATTTAGTTAAAAAATATATGAAATATCTTGTTGTTTGTCTTTCCCTTATTAATGCCTGCGTATCCTGTCGGCCGCTCGATGCGCAGGAGCGTTACCAGGCGCTTGTCCGGGAACAGCTGGCCGGTGCGGAACGCCATGAAAAGCTGCTCCTCGATCTGACCTTTGGGATGGCAAAGCCGGATTTTTTTTATTATTGTCAGAAGATGCATGCCAGGAAACTGTTTACGAATGCGAATAACAATCACTCCGTTTTATACCAATCCGATACAACCTTCAGGTCAACCGTGACCTGGAGGTTCTACCCGGAGTTTCATGATGCCCGGATCACGGCGCTCCGGGCTGGGCTCAGCTACAATGCATATTCTCCATGGAACAGGCATTTGGGGGCGGACAGCCTGCTGAAGGATATTATCAACGTATTCAGCAGGTGGTACGGACCCGATCATTTTATGGTGATGAAAAGGAAAGAAGGGGGGAATGAATTGGTAAAGGTGGACGGCAACCGGCAAATAACGATCTACCGGGTAAACGATAAAGATGTCGAAGTGGATTATACCGACCTTCTTCAAAAAGAAAACAGCCGTACCGATGTGCCATCCCTGTAAAGCCTTTGCTCTCTTTTGTTACTGCCTGGTTTTTTTTCAATGCAGACCGGGCCCCTCCCATTTTAATGATCCGGCCGGCCAGAAAAAGCTTTTTGATCTGGTACCGCCGGACTCCAGCCATATCAATTTTCAAAATACAGTCACCTATAATGAGCAGTTCAATGTTTTCACGTACCGGAATTTCTACAATGGCGGAGGAGTAGCCATTGGTGACATCAATAATGACGGGCTGCCGGACATCTTTTTTATCTCGAATACCGGTCCCAACAGGCTATATCTTAACCTCGGGAATTTTACATTCAGGGATATAACTGTGCCGGCAGGCATATTAAAAAAAGGCAAGTGGTCTACAGGCGTTACGATGGCTGACGTCAACGGGGACGGGTTGCTGGACATCTACGTCTGCAACAGCGCGGATGTCCAGGGCGATAATAAACAAAATGAATTGTATATAAACAAAGGTGACCTGACCTTCAGTGAAGAGGCTTTGTCATATGGGTTGGCCGACAAGGGAGGCAAATCGACCCAGGCCGCCTTTTTTGACTATGATCATGACGGCGACCTGGATATGTTCCTGCTCAACAACTCCTTTAAACTGATCGGCTCTTTTAATCTCCAGCAAAATGAAAGGGCCATTCGCGATTCCGCGGGTGGGCAGAAGCTTTTCCGGAATGACAATGGGCATTTTACGGATGTCAGCGCAGCAGCAGGTATCTATGGTGGAAGGATCGCTTTTGGCCTGGGCGTTTCGGTCGGGGATATCAATAACGACGGATGGCCGGATATCTATGTTTGTAATGATTTTTTCGAGCGGGATTACCTGTATATCAATCAAAAGAACGGTACATTCAGGGAGTCACTGGAAGAGCAAATGCACAGCATCAGCTATTCTTCCATGGGTAGCGACATGGCCGATATAAATAATGACGGCCATCTGGATATCTTTGTTCCGGAAATGCTTCCGGAAAAAGAAGACCGGCTAAAAACAAATACGACCTTCGAGAACTGGAACAAATATCAGTTGAACCTGCGTTATGATTATTATCATCAGTTCTCCCGGAATACGTTACAGCTTAACAATGGCGATAATACATTCAGTGAGATCGGCCGGTATGCCGGGGTGCAGGCTACAGACTGGAGCTGGGGTGCGCTGATCGCCGATCTCGACAATGATGGGCTGAAAGATATCTTTATCTCCAACGGCATTTATAAAGACCTGACGAACGGAGATTATCTTCAATACATATCCAACGGGGAGGTAATGAAAAATATTCTGGATAGTAAAGACCGTAGCCGCCGACTGATAGAAGCGATGACATCCACGCCTATTTCCAACTACGCCTATGCGAATAACGGGGATCTCACCTTCACCGACCGCGCCGGGGAATGGGGTTTAGGCAAGCCGGGCTTTTCGAACGGAGCGGCCTACGCAGACCTCGACAATGACGGCGATCTTGATCTCGTTGTCAACAATGTTAACATGCCCGCTTCGGTGTATCGCAATAATGCCACCCTGCGTTACCCGGATCGCGCTTATATAAAAATAAGACTGCTGGGACAGGGCAAGAATCGTTTTGGCGTCGGCGCCCGGGTTACCGTATTTACCGCTTCAGGTACATTTATGCAGGAGGAGATGCCTGTCCGTGGCTTTCAGTCGAGTGTCGATTACTGTCTGAACTTCGGGCTTGGCAAAGTGAAAAAGATCGATTCCGTGATAGTTAGGTGGAATGACGGCAAACAAAGCAGGCTGGCAGGGCTGGGGATTGACACGACATTGGTTATCCAGCAAAACACCGCTTCGCCACCTCTCCTACCGCCTCAGTCGGCACGGGGCCCAAAGCCCTTTTTCAGCGCTGATAGCAGCACAGGTCTCGATTTTGTACACCGGGAAAATGGCTATTCGGATTTTGACGAGGAGCCTCTTAGGTTCCAAATGCTGTCGACACAGGGGCCGGCCCTGGCAACAGGAGACGTCAATAATGACGGCAGAATGGATATATATATCGGTGGCGCCAGGGACCAGGGAGGCGCTTTATATGTACAGGACGACAAGGGGCGGTTTCACCGGAGCAATCAGAAAGTGTGGGACGCTGATAAACAATGTGAGGATACCTATGCGCTGTTTTTCGATGCGGACGGCGACGGAGATAACGACCTGTTCATATGCAGCGGCAGCAGCGAGTTCTCGGGTAAGTCCCAAGCGCTTGCCGACAGGCTGTATATTAATGACGGCAAAGGTAATTTCACCCGGTCGGCGCAGGGTCTGCCGGATTCATCCGGTAATTACATGAGCAGTTCCTGCGTGGCGGCTGCCGACTACGATGGCGACGGGGCTGCCGATCTCTTTGTTGGTATCCGTTCCAAACCGAATGCATATGGCTATCCCTGTAAAAGCACTATTTTGCATAATAACGGGAAAGGACAATTTACCGATGTAACTGCCATCGTTTGTCCGGCGTTGCTTACCGCAGGAATGGTAACGGACGCGAAATGGGTGGATTACGATATGGACGGGCGTATTGACCTGGTGGTAACGGGCGAATATATGCCGATCAGGATCTTTCACAACGATGGCGGGCATTTTACCGAGCGGACAGGCGATGCAGGATTGGCGTCCTCCAATGGATGGTGGAACAGGCTCGAGATCGCCGATCTGGACAATGACGGCTATCCTGACATCATCGCGGGCAACCATGGTCTTAATTCAAGATTTAAAGCCAGTCCGACAAAGCCGGTTAGCATGTATGCGTCCGATTTTGATCACAACGGGACCGTCGAACAGGTGATCACCTGCTACAACGGGGACACCGCCTATCCTATGTCGTTGCGACATGACCTGGTTGCGGTTCTGCCTTATCTTAAAAAGAGATTTTTGCGATATGAGTCGTATAAACTGCAAACGATGGCGGATATTTTTACTCCCGGGCAGTTGAAAGAGGCCGTTCGGTGCGATGCCTACCGGATGGCATCCAGTGTTCTCATGAATCAACGTAACGGTACCTTCCGGATCGGGGCGCTCCCGGGCCCTGCACAGTTCTCACCGGTTTACGGCATATCGGTTTTGGATGTGAACGGCGACGGCAATAAGGACCTGGTGCTGGGAGGAAATTTTTTTGAAAGTAAGCCGGAGGCAGGGATTTATGATGCTTCTTTCGGTCTTTTACTGGTGGGGGATGGCAAGGGAAATTTTACGCCGGTACCGGCATCGCGTAGCGGGATCAATATACGGGGAGCGGTGCGTCAGATCCGCTCTGTCATCATCGGCAAACACAGTTACCTGGTACTTGCAATGAATAATGAAAAGGTCAGATTGCTGAGATATGAATATTAAATTCCGACATACCGGTTCTGATCGGCGATGGCTGTTCTTTTGCAGCCTTTTGTTTACCGTTGCGTGCAAGCAACAGCCGGTACCATTGTTTACGACGCTTCTGCCTGACCGGTCCGGGCTGTCTTTTCAAAACACCGTCAACGATACGGATAGTCTGAACTTTTTCGATTATCTCTACTATTATAACGGAGGCGGCGTAGCTATAGGTGACATAAATAACGACGGGCTGGCAGACATCTATTTGGTCTCGAATCAGGGTGAAAATAAATTATTCCTCAACAAGGGTGACATGCATTTTGAGGACATTACCGCTTCCGCGCATGTCGGTGGAACGGGAAATTGGAAGACAGGGGTGACGATGGCAGATGTCAACAACGATGGCCTTCTCGATATCTATGTCAGCGAGGTCGGTGGGTATCTTTCTTTTAAAGGGAAAAATGAGCTTTTTATCAACCAGGGAAATGGTCATTTTAAAGAAGAGGGCCACGAATACGGTCTCGACGCAACCGGGTTTAATACCCAGGCTGTATTTTTTGACTATGATCACGATGGGTTCTTAGATATGTTTCTGGTGAATCACTCGGTGCATGGGTCGGATAATTTCCGGGATGCGTCGGTTAGGAATATGCATTCCGAGGTCAGCGGTGACAAATTATTCCATAATGAACCGGTGGTCCGGGAGGGTAAAGGTACAGGCGGCCAGGGCGATGCGCCCACCCGACATTTCCGGGAGGTAACCGCATCGGCTGGCATTTACAGCAGCGCTATCGGGTATGGCCTCAGCGTGGCGATCGGCGATCTGAATAATGATGGCTGGCCGGACATCTATGTCAGCAATGATTTTCATGAGAACGACTACTATTACCTGAACAACCGGCACGGCGGATTTACGGAGATCAACCGGGAGGCATTTGGCCATGAAAGCCGTTTCTCGATGGGCAGCGATATCGCCGATGTCAATAATGACGGCTGGCTGGACATCATCACGCTCGATATGCTGCCCGAAGATGAAAAGACACTAAAGTCATCCGCCGGC
Organism: Flavitalea flava; assembly: GCF_054461575.1. Taxonomy (NCBI): domain Bacteria; kingdom Pseudomonadati; phylum Bacteroidota; class Chitinophagia; order Chitinophagales; family Chitinophagaceae; genus Flavitalea; species Flavitalea flava. The sequence continues at coordinate 659,957 of NZ_JBTLQH010000001.1, read as the reverse complement.
GACGACGCGCCAGATATTTATACTATAAAATACGACCTGGGCTACAACCATCAGAACAGCCGCAACTGCCTTCAGCTGAATACCGGGGCTGGCTATCATTTCAGCGAGATAGGCCTGTATGCCGGAATAGCAGCTACAGACTGGAGCTGGTCGCCGCTCGCCGCGGACTTTGACAACGATGGGATCAAAGACCTTTTTATCAGTAATGGCATTGTACGCCGTCCGAATGACCTGGATTATCTGAAATTTAAATCGGGCAGTATCAATCGTGCCGCTGACCGGTCGCTGGATCTGACTGCAATCCGGGCATTGCCGGAAGGCAAAGTCCCAAATTATATTTTTAAAGGCTCCAACAGCCTGCGTTATATCGATAAGAGCCTTGAATGGGGCATGTCGGCTCCGACCATTTCAACCGGGGCTGCTTATGCAGACCTGGACAATGACGGCGATCTCGATATCGTCGTTAATAATATCAACTCGCCCGCTGTCATTTACCGTAACGAATCGAATAAATTTCCGGACCATCACTCGCTGGACATACGCTTGGTTGGTGCGCCGTCCAATCCGTTCGGGATTGGCGCACGTGTGCAAATTTGGCAAAAAGATAAGATGCAGATGTGCGAGTTGGAGAGTACCCGCGGATTCGAGAGCAGCTCCCTGCAATATCTTCATTTTGGGATTGGTAACGATACGATGGTTGACCGCCTGGTCGTAACCTGGCCGGATGGTAAAGACCAGGAGATACAACGGCTTCATGGTTCTAAAATATTGATATTGGATTACCGGAATGCCAGCATACTTAAGGCGGAGCCTGGAAAAATCCCGATAAAATATTTCAATGATATCTCATCGGTTCTTCAGCCTGCATTCCGGCATAAGGAGGATGTATTTAACGATTTTGCCATGCAGCCGCTCATCCCCCACCTTGTTTCGACAGAAGGTCCTAAAATTGCCGTAGCGGATGTTAACGGCGACGGCCTCGAAGATTTTTTTATTTGCGGGGCAAAGAAGCAGCCAGGCGCTTTGTACCTGCAAACCAAAGACGGCAGGTTTATAAAAAGTCCTCAGCCGGCTATTGACCAGGACAGCTCCGGAGAGGACGTCGATGCGATTTTTTTTGACGCGGACAATGATGGCCACCCGGATCTTTATCTGGTCACGGGGGGCAACGAAACCGCCTATGAAGACAGTTCGGTCCTCGACCGTCTGTACATAAATGATGGCAAAGGTGGTTTCACCCGGTCTACGGGGCTACCCCTTTTTTATGGCAACAAGTCGGTGGCCGCGGCGGCGGATATCGATCATGATGGTGACCTGGACCTCTTTATAGGTGGGCGTGTCGTTGCTGGAAGCTACGGCATGTCCCCGGACAGTTATCTGCTCCTCAATGACGGTCATGGCAGATTTACGCTGGCAACGGATGCTCTTGCGCCGGGTCTGCGTAAAGCGGGCATGGTTACGGGGGCTGTTTGGACAGACACGGACCAGGATGGCTGGAAAGACCTGGTACTGGTAGGGGAATGGATGCCAGTGACGGTCTTTAGAAATCATCACGGGCATCTTATCAACGAGACCGAAAATGCCTGCCTTGCCGGAACCAATGGATTATGGAACTGCCTTTCATTGGCGGATCCCGATCATAATGGCAGGGAGGACCTACTGGCGGGTAATCGCGGACTTAACAGCAAGCTCTGTGCATCCGCTACTGAGCCTTTGTTAATGTATCTGTCGGACTTCTCCAACAATGGAATGATCAAACAGCTTGTGGTATGCAATAAAAATGGCCGGTATTACCCGTTTGCGGGTAAAGAAGAGCTCGAAAAGCAGATACCTTCCATCCGTAAGAAATATCCAGGCTATGCATCGTTTGCAGGTCAGACCATCGACGAGATCTTTCCTGGATTAGAGGCTCATGCTGTTGTGTTGAAAGCGAATACACTGGCATCGACAGTGTTTATAAATAAAGGCGGTGGCAAGTTCGCGTCGTTACCTATGTGCAGGGCCATGCAATACGGGCCCATCTATAGCCTGCTGGCAGCAGATTTTGATCAGGACGGTCTGATCGATTGGCTTGCCGGCGGCAATCTATATGGTGCAACCCCTTTTGAAGGCAGGTATGATGCGCTTGGAATCCCTTTATGTCCCGGAGATGGCAAAGGCGGATGCAAACTGCAGCCGGAGCTGATTAATGTCCCGGATGTGCAGGGAGAGGTGCGGGACATGCAGCTCATTCACCTGACCGGGAACAGAAAGGCACTGCTGATCGCACGAAACAATGACACGCCAGTCTTATGGGAAGTAAAAAAATAAACCGATCACAAAATATATTTAAACGAGTTCACATGATCTTCAAATTAAAAACAGCCTGCTGTATAATATCTATAATGATCTCCGCCTGTGGCTTTGGGCAAAAACAAGCCTCCTACCCTTTTCAGGATCCTTCTTTATCAGTGGATACAAGGGCCGCTGACCTGGTCGGCAGGTTGACGCTTTCCGAAAAACTGAACCAGCTTTTCAGTCATTCACCAGCCATCGACAGGTTAGGTATACCGGAATACAATTGGTGGAATGAAGGGCTGCACGGGGTTGCCCGCGCCGGAACCGCCACTGTATTTCCGCAGGCCATCGGACTATCGGCCAGCTTCAATGAGGACCTTATGCTGGAAGTGGCAATGGCCATTTCCGACGAGGCGCGGGCAAAACATAATTTCTTTATCCGTAACGGTGTACATAGCATTTATACAGGGCTGACCTTTTGGAGCCCTAATATCAATATTTTCCGCGATCCCCGTTGGGGACGTGGCCAGGAGACTTACGGCGAAGATCCGTTCCTGACAGGCCGGATGGCGGTGAACTTCATTCGTGGTCTTCAGGGCGACGACCCCAGGTATTTGAAGACCATCGCGACTGCCAAACATTATGCCGTACATAGCGGCCCTGAGTTCTCACGTCACCAGGACGATGTATTCGTCGATGACCGTGATCTATATGAAACGTATCTGCCGGCATTCAAAAGCGCCGTTATAGAGGGGCATGTTCAATCCGTCATGTGCGCCTACAATCGTTTCCGGGATCAGCCCTGCTGCGGTTCGAATCTTTTATTGAGCCATATCCTTCGGGACCGTTTTGGTTTCACAGGTTATGTAGTTTCCGATTGCGGCGCCATTTCCGATTTTTATGAGGCCAAAGCCCACCATGTGGTTAACACGCCCGCCAAAGCCTGGGGTTGGTCCTTGTCAGCCGGGACCGACGTAAATTGTGAAGAAAGTAAGGCATTTATTCCTGAAAACATAGATTCTGCGGTTAGTGTCGGCATTATTAACGAAGCGGACATAAATCTTTCGCTTAAAAGGCTTTTACGGGCTCGGTTCTTATTAGGAATGTTCGACCCGGAAGAGCAGGTCGTTTATAATAAGATCCCTCTTTCGACGGTAGGAAGCAAGGAACATCAGGCATTAGCCCTAAAGGCCGCCACCCAATCCATCGTGTTGTTAAAAAATAATGGCGTTCTGCCCTTACAGAATGTGCATAAAATTTCGATCATCGGGCCGAATGCGGATAATGGGCTGATCTTACTTGGAAATTACAACGGGTTACCTGTAAATCCGGTTACACCGCTAAAGGCGTTACAGCAACGGCTGGGTTCGGCAAATGTATTTTATTCGGCCGGATGCGCTATCGTAAAGGGTGTGTATACGAATGCAGCCATCATCTCCGGAAAGCAGCTTTTTCATCTGGAACAGGGTAGATTAAAAGGAGGGTTAACAGGCTCCTATTTCGGCAATACCCGTTTTGAGGGGGTTCCGGCGTTGGTTCGAACCGATACCGCCGTTGACTTTCATTGGGTACGATCCCCCGTGAATGCAAAATGGGAAGACAGTTTTTCCGTTAGATGGACGGGATTGCTGGTGCCTGCAGTTACAGGCGTTTATACTTTCAGCGGAAATGTTCTGTTGCAAATAAACCATCAGCCTGTGAAAAACTATATGGCGTTGGAGGCGGGCAAACGTTATGAGATCGAAGCGTCGCTGGTTGTTGAACCATTCTGGTGGGGAAATACCATCGAGCCTGCTGCCCAACTTTTATGGGTGGACACGTCGCGAAACTATGAAAAAGAGGCGCTCGACGTAGCGGCAAAAGGCGATGTGGTCATTTTTTGCGGCGGTATCTCGTCCCAGTTGGAAGGAGAAGAAATGCCCCTGGAGATCGACGGTTTCTCACATGGCGACAGAACGCATATCAATCTGCCTGCGGTGCAGGAGTCGCTGCTGATGAAGCTAAAAAAGACTGGCCGGAAGATCGTCTATATAAATTTTAGCGGCAGTGCGGTCGCCTTGAACTGGGAAGATCAATCGATGGATGGGATCATACAGGCATTCTATCCGGGTGAAGCTGGTGGAACGGCATTGGTCAATACCTTATTCGGAGACAGCAATCCGGCCGGCCGGTTGCCGATGACCTTTTACAAATCGGTCGATGACCTTCCTCCGTTTAAAAATTATGCGATGAAAGGGCGTACCTATCGGTATTTTACCGGGGAACCGTTATATCCATTTGGCTATGGACTCAGCTTTAGCAGCTTCCGGTATTCAAACCTGCGCATGCCTCAACTATTATCCTGCGGGGACTCCTTACAGGTTACCGTAACCATTACCAATACAGGTAACCGGGATGCCGGGGAAGTCGCTGAACTTTATCTTTCGCACCGGGACAGTTCGACTATCACCCCGTTGCAAACGCTCGTGGGTTTTAAACGGGTAATGATAAAAAAAGGAGAAAGTAAGAATATTGCGTTCACGGTCCGGCCTGAGCAAATGTCCATCATTGACAATGCATATCGCCGGATGATCCTTCCGGGAGAAGTTGTCCTTTTTGCAGGGGGAACTTTACCTGACAGATCTTCTTTGAAAGAAAATAAGGTCATATCCGGTGTGATAAAACTGACTGGACAGCCGGTGCCGGTCCAATAAATCCATGGCTGATCAGGACGTGGACGGTAATGTAAGGGTAACCATAGATTACCCGGACAAAAATAAATAATCCGTGGTAAAAAAAACGATCATGTTCGTCTTGAAATAATAACGATTCGATTTCCTCATCAAAATCTTCTAACGAAATGCCAAAAAAACCAACGCAAAGGCTACTACAGCCATAACAAAAAATTTATCGAAAATCATTTAATGGACATTACCGGCTTTTTTACGACCCGGCAATTATCCAGAGGGCTTTTATTTGCATCTATCAATGCTTATCCAACCAATCAAACCAATCAAACTTTATTTATGGAAACACATTTACTAAAAAATATTCCCTATAAAAAAAACTTGTGGCTACCGGTTTTTTTTATGCTGCTGCTTACCTTTTTTTATGGGACCACGCAAGCGCAGGTCTATGGAACGCCAACCCGCACGGAAGCAGAAAATGGCTTCGACGCCGGCGTAATTACGGCTTCGACCTATTCGGGCTATTCCGGATCAGGATATGTCACCGGATTAACGACAACGAACTCCCAGATAAAGTTCGATAATAATGTCAATGGGCTGACACCGACGAAGATCGTGATCGCATACGCCAATGGCACCGGTGCATCAGTCATCAACCTCGCCTTGTATGTGGGCTCTAATCAGAAGATCCAGGACCTGGTTTTTCCTTCTACCGGATCATGGACGACATGGGGCACAATTACGGTGACCTTTAATCACGATCCTTCATGGGGCAGTAACATTATCGTGAACGGGACGGCCAATATCACTACCGGCGTGAACATCGATTATTTCGATGTCTCCGTAGACGATGGCACGGCACCGGCAACGGCAACGCCGACTTTTAGTCCGGCGGCTGGAACATATACGTCTGCCCAAGCGGTTACCATCAGTGACGCCACTTCCGGCGCTACCATTTACTATACGACGGATGGCACTACGCCTACTACGTCTTCTACGGTTTATTCCACCGCCGTAAGCGTCTCCACATCGAAGACGGTCAAGGCCATTGCCACCGCTTCCGGACATGAAGCATCGGTGGTCGGTTCAGCCACGTATACGATTAACGTACCTACGGCCGCGACACCCACGTTCTCTCCTGCCGCGGGAACATACACAAGTACACAATCGGTGACGTTAGGCTCTTCCACATCCGGGGCGACCATTTATTATACTACGGATAATTCGACGCCGACAACATCATCAACCGTATATTCCGCTGCGATTTCCGTCGCAGCAACAAAAACGATCAAGGCGATAGCCATTAAGTCGGGACTGGCCAACTCTTCGGTAGCCTCTGCTACTTATACGATCACGGCGCCTCCGCCCGCACCGGGCACGTTTACCCAAACAACGCCCGCAACCGGTGCCACAGGCATTTCAGCTACCCCGACCTTTACCTGGGGGGCCTCATCCAATGCGGCCACTTATACGCTTGTCGTATCCACAAGCAGTTCATTTACGAGCCCTGTCATCAATACCAGCGGAATTGCCGCTACGAGCTATACGTCCGGAACATCGCTTGCATACAGCACCCAGTATTACTGGAAGGTGACGGCGGTCAATTCGACAAGCCCGACTACTGCCTCCAATGCCGGTCTTTCGTTTACCACCGGTACGGCACCCGCAGGTCAGTCAGGGGTAACGAGACAATACTGGGCCAATATAACCGGGGCTGATGTGGCATCCCTTACAAACAGTCCGAACTATCCGAACAGTCCGACATCCACCAGTATTCTATCCACCTTCGAGGCGCCAACCAACGTAGCATTAAACTATGGTCAGCGCGTGTATGGATATCTGACTGCGCCCGTATCCGGAACCTATCATTTCTGGATTGCCAGTGACGACAATTCGGAACTTTGGCTAAGCACGAACGGGCTGTCGGCTAATAAATTAAAAATCGCATCGGTCACCGGATGGACCAACCCTGAGGAATGGACGAAATATTCATCGCAGGCTTCTACCGCTATTACACTGGTAGCCGGTACCCAGTATTATATCGAGGCGCTGATGAAACAGGACCAGGGTGGCGATAATCTTGCAGTATCGTGGCAGATCCCCGGCGGAAGCCAGGTGGTAATCCCCGGTAGTGCATTATCGACGGCATTAACTGTACCTGTTCCCGCACCTGGCTCCTTTACCCAGTCCGGCCCTGCAAACGCGGCAACGGGTGTCTCTGTAACGCCTGCCTTTAGCTGGGCAGCCTCCACGAATGCGGCCAGTTATTCCCTCGTTGTATCCACCAGTGCATCGTATACAAGTCCAGTCATCAACATATCGAATATCTACAGCACCTCCTATACACCTGGCACCGCGCTGGCAGGGAACACCCAGTATTATTGGAAGGTGACCGCTACGAATACTACCGCATCAACGGTTGCGTCCAATGCCGGTATTTCTTTTACGACATTGATACCGCCTGCTCCCGGAGCCTTTACACAGACGACGCCAGCCGCCGGGGCAACAGGTGTCAATACTTATCCAGCCTTTACATGGGCGTCTTCTTCGAATGCCGTCAGCTATGCGTTGGTCGTGTCGACAAGCAGCTCTTTTACGAGTCCCCTGATCAACGTGACCGGGTTGACCTCGACCAGCTATTCGCCTTCAACGCCTCTTACCGTCAGTACTACCTATTACTGGAAGGTCACGGCAAGCAACGGGACGGGAACGACCATAGCTACCAATTCTGGAATTTCTTTCAATACTTCGGCTACTTCCGGCACGACCTATTATGTGTCGCCGGCCGGGACAGACGTAACGGGTAATGGGACAAGTCCCGGCAACGGGGCCTGGAAAACGCTGGCCTATGCTGCCAGCCAGGTTCCTGCAGGTACGGGCACGACGACCATCAGCCTGGCTGCAGGTACCTATGTCGAGACAGTATGTACGATCCTTCCATTGGGGGTCAATATAGTCGGTGCGGGTGAGGGCGTAACGATCCTTACCACAAATGGGGTATTGCCTACGCCAGGTGTCGACCAGTCGGCTGCGGATTATCATTTATGGGCTGACGGAAGCCTTATCCAGCTGAAGTCTCCAATTTACTCCGGGGCAAACCCACGGTATGGGGATCCTTCGTTGATGATCGCTGCTCAGAATGGCAATCAATCCCTGAGCGGTTTTACCATCGACGGTCATAATAAAACGGTAAAAGCGGGTGTATGGGTGGAAAACCGGAATAACTTGACCATGCAGCATGTTACTTTTATTAATCTGCAACAGAGCGGAGCGGTCTTCTCCAGGGGAGATATGTATTACTATGTCGTCTTACCGGATGGGAAGTGGATGAGCGGCACGCTTATACATGATTGTACGTTCACCACGTCCGGCAGTACCAGCGGCGGGGAGCAGGTTGGAAATCTTTGCCTGGGAGGCCTTGACGGGGCGGAGATTTATAATATCAATATTACCGATCCTAATGGAGAAGGTATCAAATTCGCTCATGTCGGCCATTTCAGGAATACGAAGATCCATGATTGCAACATATCGGTTGGAGAAACAGACCCAACCTGGGGAGAGAAGATCTCCATCGAACTTTGGAATATGAGCTATAACAATGAGATCTATAACATCCGGTGCAATACATGGCTGTCGATGGTCAATCATTATCAACTCGACGCTTATCAACCTACGGCACAACATCCAAGCAACCTGAAGATCCATCATGTCACGATGATCGACGGAGATGGCATCAGCGCGGGTATCGAGTCGATCGAGTGTGCGTTGAGCGGCGTGGAGATATATAATAGTTATTTCCAGGACAAAGGTTTCGGCATCGCGATATGGGGTGGCGCAGGCTGGGGTGGCGACATCGCCAATCATGCCGAAAGCGTTCACAACAATATCTTTACTAAAGTGAACACGCCGGCCACATTCGGTTTTGGTAACAGTGCCGGGGTTTTCGTACCCGATCCGGCCAATGATATCAAGATCTACAATAACGTCTTCGATGGCCTTGGCAATTCTCTGCAGCTCGACAAGGCGACGACGGTAGACATCAGGAACAATGTCTTCCAAAACAGTCATGGAGATGATATTCAGAGTGGCAGCAGCCTGACCATCACCAATAACCTGCGGTACAATACTGATCCGCAAAAACCCAATTGGGTAGTGAGCGGAACCTTGGGTTCGGGCAATATCCAGGGAGTACCCGGATTTATGCTGACCGGCAACCGGTCCGGTACATATTATATGCCGTCATCCGCAAGCAGCCTGGTCGTGAATAAAGGAGTCGATGTGGGATTTCCTTTTGTCGGATCAGCGCCGGATATCGGGCGTTGGGAGTTCGGACAGATCGATTCCAGCAGTGTTGTCAATAGGGAACGCATTGGATCTCAGTCAACATTTTCAAATAATGATGCGTCGGGAGTAAAGATCTATAACTATCCTAATCCTACACGCGGTCTCGTTACGGTGACCTCCGATCAGGGAGTCAATTTATTGGATGTCCTTGTGCTGGATCTCAGCGGCAAGCCGCTGTTCATCAAGTCGGCAAACGGCGCAAGCAGCATCAATGTCGACCTTAGCGAACAGGCTAAAGGAGTTTATTTGTTAAGGATCAATACTGACCGTGGTTCTGTAACCCGAAAGGTGTTACTGCTTAAATAATAAAGGATCCGGCCGTTGTATTTTTTTATATGGGAATAAAGGTTCCTAAGAACCTTTATTCCCATATAATATATCTTCGTTTTTTGAATGCAGGCGTTTTTTTCACGGGCGGGCAGCCTAATGACCGCATGAAAATAAATAATATGGATTTTAAACTTCTGGCCAGGCAATATGAGACGACGCTGCTTAATGATATTATACCTTTCTGGCAAAATCATTCGATCGATGAGAAATATGGCGGCTATCTCACATCGCTCGATAGACAAGGAAATGTGTACGATACGGATAAATTTATATGGCTGCAAGGGCGACAGGTCTGGTGTTTTTCAAAGTTGTACAATACCGTCGAGGCCAGGCCGGACTGGATGGACGTCGCCTTAAACGGAGCTCAATTTCTTGAAAAACATGGTCGCGATGCCTCCGGAAAATGGTACTTCTCCCTGACACGCGAGGGACTGCCGCTGATCGAACCCTATAATATCTTTTCAGATTGTTACGCATCGATGGCTTTCGGGCAGCTCTATAAAGCCTCCGGTGATCCAACTCATAAAAAAATTGCACTGGATACATTTTTTAATATCCTTGGTAGAAAGTCTAATCCGAAAGGAATATATTCCAAAGCTTTCCCGGGGACGCGTCCCCTGCAAAGTTTTACATTGCCGATGGTCCTTTGCAGCCTGGTTCAGGAACTTGATCACATTTTGCCGGAAAACCTGGTGATGGATACGATGATGGAGGGCATCCATACGGTCATGGAAGACTTTTATCATCAAGGTGCAGGGTTGATCCTGGAAAACGTTACGTCGGAAGGAGAATTTTCAGACAGCTTTGAAGGCCGGCTCCTCAATCCGGGTCATGCTATAGAGGCTATGTGGTTTGTCATGGACCTGGCTGAGCGATTGGGTAAACACGGGGCAACGGAAAAGGCTGTAAATATCCTTCTTGCGACAATCGAGAACGGATGGGACAGGGAATATGGAGGGATATTTTGTTTCCAGGATATAAGCGCCATGCCTCTTATGCAATTGGAATGGGATCAAAAAATGTGGTGGGTGCATATGGAAGCGCTGGTGGCTTTACTGAAGGGCTATCTATATACTGGCAACCGTAAATGCCTGGAATGGTTTGAGGTCATCCATGCTTATACCTGGGAACATTTCCCGGACCCGGCTAACGGGGAATGGTTCGGATATCTTAATCGCCGTGGAGAAGTCCTGCTGCCTGTTAAGGGGAGCAAATGGAAGGGGTGTTACCATCTTCCCCGGGGACTTATGGAATGTTGGAAGACGCTCGATCTGCTCGGGGGAGGGCTTGCCTAGCACTTGAATAACCAAAAAAACAACCTTAAAAAGCTTAATATAAATTCAATTTATTGAACTTTTTTAATGTTTTAAGAGTTTACCAGTTACGACTTTGCCGTTTCAATTTAAATTTACGGAGTAATATACCTAAACCATTAAATTAAAGATAATATGGCACTTTCTCAAAACAAAATCATTGAATGGTTTCTACGTTTAGCATTGAGTATAGGTCTATTATCCGCAGTAGCAGACAGATTTGGGTTTTGGCCTAAAAAAATATCGGCTTGGGGTAATTGGGAAAAATTTGTTGCTTATACCCAGCAAATAAACCCTTTTGTTCCAGCTAAAATCGTTCCCTTATTAGCAATTAGTGCTACAGCTTTAGAAATTGCCTTTGGTGCATTACTGCTAACTAACTTTAAAACGATTTGGGTGGCAAGAGGATCCGGATTCTTACTTTTACTATTTGGATTAGCAATGACATTTTCCAAGGGTATAAAAGCACCGCTTGACTATTCTGTTTTTAGTGCATCGGCAGCTGCATTTGCACTAAGTGTTTTGGTTCAAACCAGACTTGATAGAAAATAGCTCAATAGCAAGAGCAACATCATTTCGCAAAAAGAATAGGTTTCCAGAGTATTCTTTTTTTGCCAATAAAGAAATTTGATACGACGTTTTTTACCTGGAGATGAAAAAACCTGGTGGTATCCTGCAATATTGCGCATTATTCAATTTTCAGGATATAGGTCCACTTTTGCGGTTCAGTCACCGGAGTACAATATGGCAATGGTCTGGGACCACAGGAATTGGAACCTACCCCCATCGTCCTTTCATCGATGCATAATGCGGTCACATGACTGGCAGGAAGATCGATACGATATTCCACGTTCTGCATCTCCTCGTCACTGTAAGGCAGTGCAGATACCTGGAGAAAAGCCGAGTCCTTCTTTACCGTCAGCCCATGGTTTTGCCTAGAGTTAAGGGATGCCCAGCGGATGTCTTCATGATTTCCGCATTCCATTGGTTTTTCATAAGGGGTTAGCTGACCGGCAACAGAACTTCGGTATATTCCTATCTCCGATCCGCTCTTGCGATCTGCATAATTTTCCATCGGGCCCCGTCCAAAATATTCAAATTGGCGGAGAGCAGTATCCAACAACATCCTGACGCCAATCCTGGCGACAGGGATAGCAGGAATACTAAAGTAGACCTCGTTACCCGCCAGAACACTCCCGTCTCCGTTGACAATGTAGGAGACCTGGTGATTGACGGTAAAACCTTCCCGTCCATGCCCTTCCAGAGTAGCATGGATCTCGATCTTGTCTGTGGCTATCCGTCGGGAGGATACGTCACCTGAGGTCCAGGAAATATTTTTCAGGCCATACTTGTTCCATGCATTGTCGGCCCACATATCATCGTTGCGATGCGGGGCGCGCCACAAATGCAGCATCGGTCCGCCGCCTGTGGTGAGAAGTTCTTGATTATGGCTTTTCAGGGAGGAAAATGTTCCTTTTGCTTTATCGAATATGAGGCTGAAATTTTTGCCGCCGATGAAAATACGGCCCGTGTCTTCCGAGAGCTCTAAAGGAAGGACCGCTGAATTTTCAGGAGATGCTGCCGCGACAACAGCCTTTGATAATTCCAGTTGCTGTGCAGCGATCTCGAATCCTTTTTTTGCCCAGGATTGATCTTTTTGCAGCGAAAAGGCAATCCTTAAAAAGTATTCCGCTCCGGGTTTTGTGGAGAACCGGTAGGGTACCTTGACAGGCTCCGTAGCGCCCGGAGCAATATGTCCTATAGACAGCATGCCTTTTTCAATCTCCACTCCGTTTTCGGTTAGGCTCCATTCTCCCTGAAAATCATCCAGGCTGATGAACTGGTAACGATTGTGAATATTGATCATGCCTGTTGAAAGATCACCGGGAGTTATGCTGATCCACTGATACGCATGTTTTAATTCCGGGTAGTGGGGCTTTAAGGAGCGATCCGAGAACACTACTCCTTTATGGATAAAATAATGATCGTTCGGCACTTCGCCAAAACCTCCGCCGAAGGCCGTGATGGGATGTTTCGGATCGAAATGGTTATTTATTCCCTGGTCCTGCCATTCCCAGATAGCGCCACCCAGCAAGGCGGGATATTTATCGAACAGGTCGTTGTAGTCGGACACACTTCCCATGGAATTGAACATGGCATGTGCATACTCGCAAAGGTAAAAAGGTTTGGTCAGCCGCGTATCCCCAGCATGTTCCTCCAGTGGACCCAATTGGGTGTACATCTCACTATCCATGTCGGCGGGATTCTTATCGTCTCCGGTTCCAAAACCCTGGTAATGGGTTGGCCTGCCCGGATCGATCTGTTTGATGATCTTTAGTGCAGCCCTGAAATTGGATCCTCCGGAACCGCATTCATTACCCAAAGACCAGATTATGACCGATGGATTATTCTTGAAATTTTCCACATTGGCCACATTACGGTCTAATATAGCTGCTTTTATTCTTGGGTCTTCATTAAATTCATCCCAGGCTCCATGGCTCTCCAGATTGGCTTCTGCAACCAGGTAAAGGCCATATTCATCACATAGTTCATACCATCGCGGATCGTCCGAATAATGACAGGTACGTACATGGTTGCAGTTGGCCTGTTTGATCAGGACAATATCCTTTATCATTTGTTCTTCCCGAACGGCATGACCCACGTCCGGCCAGTTCTCATGTCTGTTCACACCCTTTAATTTAACCGGAACACCGTTTACCAGGAATAACCGCCCTTTTATTTCGACCTTACGAAAACCTGTCCTGGTCGATACCCTTTCCAGGGTCTTTATTCCGTTGCTGACCGAGATGACCGTTGTATAAAGTTTCGGGGTTTCTGCTGTCCATTTGCCGGGGCGCGAAACAGGGAATCGCACCGATACAGTTGTTTCTTCGCCCGGTTTCAATGCCGGAATTTCCGTGGAACCGGCTGCGCCGCTTATCAATTTATCTCCATCGTAAAGATTCGCGGTCAGCTTGCCGGGAATAGTTTCGCTATTACCAAAATTCTTAATCTTCGCCGTCACTTCCACGACAGCATCGGTATAGTAACTGTCCAGATTGGTCTTTATAAAAAAATCGCGGATATGCTCCTGCGGGGAACTCCATAAGGTGACATTTCTGAATATACCGCTTAAGCGCCACATATCCTGGTCTTCCAGGTAACTGCCTGTGGTAAAACGATAGACTTCCACGGCTATGCAATTATTACCTGGTTGCAGGTAATTGGTTATATCGAAGTCTGCAGCATTGCGGCTGTTCACGCTGTAGCCCACTTTTTTCCCGTTGATCCAGAGGAAAAACCCAGCATCGACGCCATCGAAGGTGACAAAGACCCGACGGTTTTTCCACGCCACCGGGACTTCGAAGTTCCGGCGGTAACTGCCGACAGGGTTTCTTTCCTTATAGGCAGTAAAGCTGACCGGCGGAGTGGTCATTACCCGGGGAAAGTCCTTTTGAAAAATGTAATTGAAATTGCTGTAATACGGGGTGCCGTAACCTTCGACCTGCCAGTTGGAGGGCACCCTTATCTCTTTCCACTTGCTTACGTCATAGCCGGTCTTATAAAAGTCCACCTGCCGCTGCTGCGGCCATGCCACCCAATTGAATTTCCAGTTGCCATTCAGCATTCTGCAAAAGGAAGAAGCATGGCGGCCTGCTTTTAAAGCTTCGGCTAAACTCCCGTAAGGCATCAAGGTGGCGTGGGCAGGTTCTTTGTTGACCCCAAGACATTCAGGGTCCTCGATCTCTTTTGGAATAAAGGCGGTATCCGTTTTGGATAACCATTCAGCGGAGGATCCCTGAAAGGCCAGACTCATATTATGGCTGATAACAAAAATAAAAACAATTAAAAACTTCGCTAATGCTTTCCTTCCCAACACCTGGTTCATAAATCCTTATATTAAATGATATTGTTTAAAAAATAACGATGCAGACCTCATCGAACCTTCCTGTAACCGGTAATAATTCCCTGATCCTGGCTGAATACCAAATTTGCATTTAGGGATAACACATACCTGACATCCCCCCTTATTGTAAAACCGGATTCTTTTTGATCGACATAGGTGAACCTACCTTTGCCGTCTCCCCGCAGCAATACCCCGTAGTTGGCATCGGACTTACCCAAACGCAGTCTGGCATGGTTGGCATTCCCGCACATCAACAGGTCGGTATTTCCATCATGATCGTAATCCAGCGCCGTTATCGTATAAACAGGCGCATATTGGGTCTGTAACGGCAAAGGGACAAGATGCAGTCTACCCGTTGAATCACTGATGAAACAGGCCGTTTCCAACGTATTGGCGGATAAATGAATGGCTCCCTGCATTTCTTCCCTGGTGAATACCTGATCCAGGCTGGCGTCGGCATAATTTTTATAATCAGGGAAACGTTTGCGCAGCATGCTGATCTGGTCCAAGAGTTCGTCCCTCGTCAGAAAAGGATAGGTTCTGTGCTGAATATACAAACACAGTATAGGGTCGACCGTTCCATTGCCATCAAAATCCTTGTAATATAACTCCGCGGGCTCCTTATCGGAGGCCTTGCATTGGGTGTTCAGGCCAAAGTTGCCTGCCACCAGATCCGGATGGCCGTCATGATTGATATCCATTATCTGTAAACAATTCCACCATCCGGAATATTTTTTGTCGAAGTACCGGGTGGTAGCATCGACTAATTTCCCATTCCTGTTCTCCAATACGGTGATCGGCATCCATTCACCGGTCAGCACCAGGTCCGGTCGTTTATCGCCGTTCATATCGATCCAGAGAGCATCCGTAACCATGCCGATATGGCTTAATGCCGGATTGAATTTTTCTGTCTGATCGGTAAAATGCCCTTTTCCATCATTTATAAGCAGATAACTTTGTGGGGTTTCGGGATAACGGTAAGGAATAACTCTTCCCCCGACAAAAAGATCGGTAAAACCATCTCCGTTTATATCCGCAGCGCTGACACAGCTCTTGCTGCACAGCATCCCGGGCAGCGCATCCTTCGCCCTGGTAAAATTCCCCTTGCCGTCATTAAGATATAGCCTGTCCTGCAACCGGGGATCACCCGGGCTAAGATCTCCGTACCCTCCCGACCCTACATACAAGTCGGGTTTCCCATCCCCGTTGGCATCGAAAAAAACAGCGGCGGCGTCCGTACAGGCCTTGTCGGCTTCGAAGACGGATACGGCTGCTTTTAAAAATTTACCGGATTTTTGCTGCAGGTACAGCATGGCAGGTTTACCATCATGACCGCCAATATAAACATCTTCCAGTCCGTCACCATTTACATCGCCTTTTGCGAGGCAGGACCCGGAAAAGGAAATGGAATTGATCATCAACCGCTGACGTATGAAGTCATTGGTTAGAGCGCCTGTTTTATAAGAACTGACCGTGGAAGGCGTTACATTAAAAGGAGAAGGTATCTGTTTGAAAACCGGCGCCTCGGCCCTTGCGGTCAGGGCAAAACCGGACCCGACAGAATCGGACCGGATGCCTTCCCGCCAGGCAGGCCCAGCATCAACAGCTTCCCTCTCTTTCAGTAAAATGGTTTGGTCGCCTTTCACATGCTGAAGTAGCTGTGATTTCCCGCGTTGCCAGATGATCCGTAAAGAATCCACCTGCTTCGCATGGCCCAGTCCAAAATGTAAAACCGGAGAGACACTGGACTGAAAACCTCGCGTAGGCATTTGTTCCAGGTATTGTTTGTCATGTCCGCAAAAGATCAGCACTTTTGCGCCGATCCCCAGCGTATTGGCATCGGCGCCTTGCAACCTGATTTCCAGATAATGGTTATTGTTCTGTTTAACTGCCTGGTTCTCGTAGATAAAGGCGGGTTGGTTGACATTGTTCACTACCAGGTCCAGGTCACCGTCATTATCCAGGTCAGCATAAACGGCGCCGTTACTGTTCGATGGAGTGGTTATTCCCCATAAGGCGCTTGTATTCGTAAAGGTTCCATTGCTGTTATTTCTGAACAGATAACTCCTGACTTCAGACGAAGGCATGTGACTGACAATATCCAGGAGATCCTGGCGCATGACATTCCGGTCCTTGAGTTTATCTCCTGCAAATTTCAAAAAATCCATGTTGGTATAGTCACGGGTATACCCGTTGGTAACAAAAAGATCCTTCCAGCCATCATTGTCATAGTCTGCAAACAAAGGGGCCCAGCTCCAGTCGGTGTTGGAAACTCCTGCCAACTGCCCGACTTCGCTAAAGGTTCCGTTACCATTATTGACATGAAGCATATTGCGCATGTATTGATAATAGAAACCCGCCCGAAGGTTAAGACCGAAGGATTCATAGTTGTCCGCGCCCATCAGCAGTTTTTGGCGTCGGTTATCTTCAGGCAGCATATCCAAGGTGAAAATATCTGGCTCATCGTCATTATTGATATCTGCAATATCATTGCCCATGCTGTAAAAAGAAGTATGCCCGAGTTGATGCTGCAGCTCATCTGAAAATCCACCCATTCCATTATTGATATATAACCTGTCGGGTACGTTATAATCATTGCTGATATAAATATCCGGCCACCCATCTCCGTTCACATCGGCAATACCTGCTGCTAATCCATAGGATAATGAAGTATTGATGATACCCGCCTGCGCAGATATGTCGTGAAAATGCCCATTGTCATTGCGGACCAAACGGATACCGGATTCAGCATCCTTAGTATCCATCAGACTTTTAACGGATCGATCGTCAAGATTGCTTATCCGCTTAGGATTATGATTGATCAGCAACAAGTCCAGGTCTCCATCCCGGTCATAATCGAAAAAATAGGCCTGTGTACTGTAGGAAGGAAATGCCAGCCCATAATCCGATGCCATATCCTTAAACCGGGGAATGCCCTTGGGATCATTTCCCTGATTGATGAACAATTGATTGATCCTTTTTTCCGCCCGGATCTTTCCCGAGTAACAGACATATACATCCAGCCTGCCATCTCCATTTACGTCAACCATGGTAACCCCGGTCTTCCAGGGGCCAGTACGCCCCAACAGCCCCGCCTCTTCCGTGATGTCCTTAAATTGCATATGACCTTCGTTCAGGTATAATTTATTATCGGTCATATTTCCTGTGAAATAAAGGTCCACCAGGCCATCGCCGTTCAGATCACCGGCAGCCACACCTCCCCCATTATAAAAATATTCATACATCAGCACATTGTTGTTCAATCCTTCCGTAAGGGTGTTTGCAAAATATATATGCGTTTGTTCAGGAGTCAGTAATTGAAAAAGCGTTTGTTTGTTTCCCGCATCCCCGCCTGGCCTTTGGCAGCCCCCTAACAGGGTGCATAACAACAAATACCCGGCGGCACCGATTAACCGGTTGATCATACGTTAGCTTATTTACCGAGTTAATTATATCCGTCATTCTGGGTAAGATTCGGATTCTGATCCCTGGCGTTTTGCGGAATTGGCAGCCAGTTCATAAATTCCGAAAATTTATTCCTGAATACGATAACCGGTGTATAAATCAGTTGCCCGGGACCGCCGATGGTTATTTGCATGCCATACTCCGGATTGTTCAACACTCCGGAAATACCTGCGGTGATGTCCCATCGCCGGATATCATACCAACGTTTGTCCTCGAATGCGAATTCGACCCGACGTTCACGGCGAATAACAGTCCGCATCTGATCCTTGGTCAAACCCGCGGGAAGCGGGGTAGCTGTAAATCCTGCCCTTGCCCTTACTTTTCCGACGGCATCATACACACTGAGATCAGGTCCCGCAGCCTCATTCTGCGCTTCTGCGTAGTTTAGCAACACTTCTGCGTACCGGAAAAATATATAGTTGGACGTTCCGTTATGAAGATTTAACGCTACCTGGCCATTGTTCGCAGAATCCAGTCTTTTCCTTGCATTATAACCGGTATTGGAAATGTCACTCCCCGAACCCAGATCTATCTGGTTATTACCGCCAGTCCGGGACTGGAAGATATCCCCCTGCCAGTAGGAGCCATCATATACGATGGTCTGGTAGAAACGTTGCTCCCTGTGATCATAGGGATGCTGAGGGTCATAGCCGGATGCTGGATCCGTGATGGGCAGACCGTTGTCCATTTCATAATCGTCCACCAGGTTCTGGGTAGGTATGAAATTCCCCCAAGCCTCCTCTGTGCCGCGAACAATGGTCGGGCCCATCAGGCCTTCGAGTCTGTGTCCGCTGTTGGGATTGGCATAGCCCTTCGCAAAGATCGTTTCCCGGTTCCAGTTGTTCCGGGCCAGAAATTGCGTCCAGTAAGAATCTTTCCCATCACCTGTAAATAAACCGTAATCAGTGAAATTATTGATCATCTGCAGATTGGTAGCTGCAGCCTTTGTCCATTTCGTGGGGTCATTACCGGGATTAGAAAGAGGACTGGCGGCAAACAACTCAACCCAGCCTTTGAGGGTCACGGCTGCGGCGCTGGTGGCTCTGCCGAAATCGTTCGATCTCGTTGTCGCCGGCAGGACGGCCGCGGCGGCATCACAATCAGCCTCGATAAACGCCAGGGTCTGGTCTGCCGTACTTCTGGGAACACGCAGATTTGTCCCTGAGTCCACGGTGTTATCCAGCGGTTTGGAGATCAGGGGCACTCCTCCATAATTGGTATACAGGAAGGTATAGAACAAGGCCCGCAGATAAGTCACCTCGCCTACCCGCTGTTTATACCAGGCATCGGAAAAATTCGCTTTATTTTTTGTGGCCTGCGTTATAAAAACATTGCATTTCCGGATATTGTTATAATTCTGATCCCATTTTAACATGCCGCCCGGCCCCGAGGGAACGCTGTTCGGCGTCAGCGAATTGCTCCGGATGATGCGCTGCCCCTGCATGTTGGTAGCACCCACATCGCTGTTGTCGGTATACTGGTCCAGGTGCTCATAATCATCATTGCCATTGGGCAGCTGATTGTAAACATCGTTTACAAATAAGTCTGCGTTAGCCTCGGAGGAGAAGGTCACCTGGTCTGTTAAAGAGCCTTTCGGAGGTACGTTTAAAAAGCCATCCTTTTTACACGAGCAGAGGCTGGAGATCAGCATTGCAGGCAAAAGGAACCAACCGTTTGTAATATATTTATTTTTCATCTTTTTTGTATCTTTTGTTTCTAAAATGTAGCATTAAGACCCACTGAAAATACCCGTTGCTGAAAATAATTCTGATTGCTGCCGCTGTTTTCCGGGTCGAGGGTTTCTTTTACTTTCGGGAGCCAGTTCACCAGATTCTGACCGGCAACGTATATCCGTACTCCGCGGATAGCATGACCGATCAGCTTGCTGCTGAAGGAGTATCCGATCTGGGCACTTTTTATTCGGATATAAGCGTCGTTCCTGATCCACCACGAAGACCCCTGGGTGTTATTGTTGCTGGGCGTTCCGGAGATCCTGGGATAGAGGGCATTCGGATGCGCGGGTGTCCAATGATTCTGATAGGCCACCTCGGTGGCTGAACCTGATCCATAAAAAGGAAACGCAAAATAATTATTGATTTCAATATCACTGCTGCCCGATCCCTGGAACAGAACGTCCAGGTCGAAGTTCTTATAAGTCAGCCGGGGCTCCAGACCATAAATGATCTCGGGGGTATTGGGATGTCCAATGACGGTCTCGTCATTGCCATCAACGATACCATCCGGCTTATTGTTCGGACCGCTAATATCGGCATATTTAATATCCCCCGGGTGGACATCGCCGAATTTGGGCACAGGCAGGCCGGGTTTGAGCGTTCCGTTCACAAAGTCAGCTTCTGCATACAGACCTGTTGCCTGGAACCCGAATTGTGTATTGATGGGTCTGCCTGTCCGGCGACGGGTAGGGCTGTTTAACAGGCTTGCTTTTTCAAATGTTTGCAAAAGTTTATTCCTTGCGAAAGTGAACGTTCCCTTCACGTCGAGACTCAGACCGTTGGAAAAAACCCTGGCAGTGGTGAGGGTCAGTTCGAAACCATGATTTTGCATGACCCCTCCATTTACCAGGCCCAGACCAATACCATATTCAACAGGTACCGCTGCACCCGGATCGACCAGCATATTCGATCTTTTCTCATAAAAATAATCCGCTTCGATCCCCAGCAGGCCATTCCATAAATTGGCCTCAAACCCAACATCCGTCTTTTTGGCCTTCTCCCAGGTGATATTCGGGTTGCCCTGCAGCGCTTCATTGATCCCTTGAGTGGTAAGATTTCCGATCACCGCTGAGTTGCCATACACATTATAAGGGCTCAGGTATTGATATGTCTTGATATTTCCCCCGACGCTCGGATATGCTCCCGACGCTCCCCATGATGCCCGCACCTTCAGGTAATTGATCCAGCTAAAATTATTCTTGAAAAAATTTTCTTCAGAAATTCGCCATCCTGCCGAAAACGAGGGGAAAAATCCAAACCGGTGGCCCGGTCCAAACAAATAGTTCCCGTCATACCGGCCGGCAGCCTCGAACAAATATTTCCTGTCATAGGCATAACCAACCCGGTAAACATACCCCAACTGCTTCTGACCGCTGGAAGAACCACCGACCTTCACATCCGTTGCAGCCGGACCCCCGTAATCCAATTCATCGATATTCAGGTTGTAGTTAGCCCTTTCGGCCGTGAATTGCTGAAATTTTACGATCCGGTCTTCTATTACCCCTAAAACAGAAATATCATGTTTACCAAATGATCCGGAATAATTAACGATCCCCTGGTAGGTAACACTATGATTTTGTGTACTGCCCTCTTTGAAAGATGCCTTGGAATTACCCTGGTTACCCTTGTTATACGTATACGGCTTTGTCGTGGTATCGACATTCCACAATGGAATAGGGGTGGAGTACCTTCGGTTCAATGTAGTTTTATTGTCAGTGAACAACGGATCAGGGCCATTGTCGTAGCTTGCGACCGCTTTTACACTTAACCCTTTTACAGGCAGTTTCTGCTCAATCGTCAATTGGGAATAAAGGGCTGTTTGCTCATTCGTCTCATACCCGCTATGGTATATTTCTCCAATTAACGACTGTCCGATAAATCCAGCCCACAATCCGTTGCTGTAATATACCGGGAAATTAGGCGTCTGTCGCATCGACTGGTTGATGATCGTGCCCGCTCCCTGTGAGGGATAATGCTGATCCTCTACATAGCCGTTGAGGGCCAAACTAACCGTAGTTGTCCTGGTAGCCTTCGCCGATACATTCAATGTTCCGTTATATTTCTTGAGATAGGTCGTGCTCCACATCCCATCCTGGCTCGTATACCCCAGAGATGCATAATATTTTACATCTTCGGAGCCCCCGGATACAGCCATATTATTATTGCTGATCAGGCGATTCCGTAAAATGATTTCTTTTAATGGCTGTCCGTCGGAATGCCCGTCCGGATCCGAATGGTCCTTGAATTTCTGAATATCTAAATCGGTATATTGTGGTGCAAATCCGTCATTGGCGCGTGCTTCATTACGCAGCAAGGCGTATTGGTAGGAATTGACGAATTGCGGAACCTTGGTAGGATTCTGCCAGCCCGCATATCCGGAGTACGATAAACTGGGCTTACCGGTTTTCCCCTGTTTGGTGGTAATCAGGATAACGCCATTGGCGCCTGCGACGCCATAAGGAGCGACGGCAGCGGCATCCTTTAAGATAGTTATCGTCTCGATGGTATTCGGATCCAGCCGGCTGAAATCACGAGGTACCCCATCGACCACGAACAGCGGTTGAGTCCTGCCCGTGGAACCGATCCCCCGGATCAATATATTGGAACCGTCAAAACCAGGTTCCCCACTCCCTTGGGTAACGATCAGGCCCGATGCCCGGCCCACCAGGCTATTGGTTAAATTAACCACCGGCTTTTGAGCAATCTCCGATGTATTGATCGTAGATACCGCAGCAGTTGTCAACTGCTTTTTTTGCGTACCATACCCGATCACGATCACGTCACTCAGGCTTTTACCGGATAATTGCATGCTGACGCTAAGCACAGCCTTTCCGTTAACCGGGATTTCCAAGGGGTCATAACCGATGTGGCTAAATACCAAGGTGGCATTCTCCGCCACGTCCAATGAAAAGTTACCATTGGCATCGGTTGTTACGCCGGTCTCCGAGCCTTTGATCAGTACAGAAACGCCGGCAATACCCCGTCCGCCGGAAGCGTCGAGGACTTTCCCTTTTACGACGATGTTACCCTTTACAACGATGTTATTTTTCTTTCCGCCTTTTTCTTGGCAGAAGGCTGCCATGTGTGGAACGCCCTCTGAATTATGGGCGTACATAAGATGGGGAGAAAATAAAAGAGCGAGACCGTAAAGACAAAGCAGGGCTTTTTTAATACTTCGGTTCTCGTCTGAGAGCGTTTTTTTCATGATGGAAGCATTTAGTTTGATTGCACAAATAACTTATTTATGCAGAAAAGGAGGTTGCCGCTGTGTACATGTTTCTTGACAGGCAGTACCATTAATCTTTTTTTCTCCTGCTATTCGTTTGAAAAAGCTTGTCATAGTGTACATGTTTCTTGACCTGTAATACATTTTAGTCATACATAAAGCTTTTATTTTCCTCATAATCAATACATTACAATCGGAATAGTCAAGAAAATTTCAATAGCTTGCTTTTTATACCGTACCGGACCCTAATTTTGAAAGAGTACTCATCTACTTGCTTCATGGAAAAAGACGATGTGAAAAATATAAGGAGCCGGCTTTGGTTGAGCAGGGTGCCTTGGGTAAGATCTTTATCTTTATTGCTCCTTTTCTTTTGTTCAATCCCGGGAACCGGCTTTCCCCAGTCTCATCCTTATCAATTCAATTATTTAACCGTCGATGAAGGGTTATCGCATACCGACGCCAATGATATTGCCCAGGATAAGCAGGGGTATATATGGGTGGCTACCTATTTCGGCCTTTCCCGGTTTGACGGCTATTCCGTTAAGCGATATTATAATAACAACTCCCCCCTGATCAATGCCTTTAAAAATCGTCTGAGATGCCTTTACCCGGATGATGCAGGCAATATCTGGCTGGGGACAGAAGACGGGTTGCAATGTTTTAATGCCGGATCTGAAAAATACATAGACTATAATGTGCCGGGTGTATTGCCTCATCCCCTTTTTGAGAAACTGTTTAAGCCTGCCGGTAATATTTTGTATGGCCTCCTGGAAGGTGAGCTTAGGCTGTTTTCGATAAAAGGGGAAGTAATGGAAGCCATCCCCGTGAATAACCCGCCAGGCATTCGTTTTTCGGACATGGCACCTGACGGAAGCGGTCATTTGTACTTAGCGGGCAATAATGGGGTTTGGAAACTGGACAGGGATCGAAGATTAAAGCATATATCCATTACAGATTTGCAGGAAGAGTACCTAAAAGACCTGTCCGTCCTGCATTTTGACGGCATGGATACATTATTGGTATCCTCGGTAAACCATGTTTTTCTATTGGTTAAATCACCCGGATCCGAAGGGAAGGCCGACACAGAGCATTGGGCAATGGTGAAACATTTTGCCAGTCCTGCCAACAGTTATATAAAGAATATCTTATCCTGCCAGAAGCCGGAATACTGGGTGAATACGGAAAAGGATGTTTACAGGTTGGATAAAAATCTTCAATTTCTCCAGTTGGTAAATTCAGCAAGTTCGATCCATAGCCTAAACTCCGCTTCGCTCACAAAAATGCTGATCGACCGTTCCGAATGCTTGTGGGTCTGCTCCTTTGGCGGAGGTGTGAATTATTGCGATCTGAATGAAAAACTATTCTTTACGCTTCAGCATAATCCCGGGTCTGCCAATTCCCTGTCCGGAAATCATATCCGTTCCATTCTGAGGGATGGGGAGAACCTTTGGATCGGTACCATGTCAGGCGGTCTGAATCTTTATAATACCCAAACCCAGACATTCACTTTATACAACAGTCACAACACACCGGTGAAGTTGAAGAATGACATTATTACTTCCATTACATTCGACGATAAGCGGAATCTGTGGATTGGAAGCAACGCCGGCATCGAGATCCTCCAACCGGACAGAAAACAGTTATGGCGCCCTCCCGGTTATGATAAATTTCCAAACTATGTGATCGAAACCCTTGTAAAGGATTGTTATGGAAATATCTGGTTTGGCAATCATATGAACAGATACGGCGTAATATGGAAAGATCATCAGGGTCAGTACAATGTCCGTTATTACGATGAAGGCTATTCTATTCTGCCCGACAAACATAAACCGCAGTTATTTATCTCCAGCACACATGGGCTGAAACGGGTGATCATCGATCCGGAAGGAAATATAATCAAGACCTTTTATTATAAGGCGTCTTCGGACGGACATTCTTTGAGCTCCAATTATACGTATCCTGTCCGCATGCAGAATGACAGTACCTGGTGGATTGGTACCATGGGTGGCGGGCTAAACCGTCTTACTTTGCAAACGGGGACCGATTCCTTTAGCATAAAGTCCTTTGGAACCGATTATGGGGTTTTTAACGATGTTGAAAGTCTGGAGATCGATAAGGAAGGAAATATCTGGATAGGTGGCAATGGCTTGGAATGTCTGAACCCTACTACGGGGAAACTGATAAGATATGATAAGAACGATGGGTTACAAGGCAATAGTTTTAAAGTAGGTTCATCCTATAACGGTATGGATGGAAAATTATATTTTGGCGGGATCAACGGTCTTAACTATTTTAATCCGGCCCTGATCAGGGCGAACGACATCGATGCGCGCCCGGTACTTACCGATATCCTGATCAATAACCAAAAGCCACGTTATGGTAAGGAAGATGCCCGTAGTAATAGCATCAGTCAGGCGATCGGCTATGGCAAGGACCTGCGGCTCAATTACCGGCAGAATAACTTCGTCATTTCCTTTTCTTCCATGCATTATGCTAACCCGTTGAAATGCAAGTACCGCTATCAACTGGCGGGATTCGACAAAGGCTGGATTTATACGTATGGGGAAAATCCAAGGGCGGCCTACAGCAACCTGGACTTCAATCACTACACCTTTGTCGTCGAGGCATCCAACAATGACGGGATCTGGAGCAAAAGCCGGGCAGAACTGACTATTATTTTAACACCCCCCTGGTGGAAATCCCCCATTGCAAAAATGACTTACGCCTTATTGGCGCTACTGGCTCTTTCAGGGATTTACATCTACCAGGCCAGGTGGTATCGTCTAAAAAGGGAGCTGGAAGTCCGTGCGGTAAATGAAAAGCTTTATGAGCAGCAATTGGTCTTCTTCACCAATGTTTCTCATGAGTTTCGTACACCGCTGACATTAATACTCGGCCCCCTGGAAAGCCTGATCAGCCAGAATAAAAACCTGGTGTTGGATAATTCTTACAAGCTGATGCAGCGAAATGCCAAAAGACTGATCAACCTGATCAGCGAGCTGATGAATTTTAAAAAGATTGCCGACAGTGTCATAAAATTACAGGTGCGGCCTCTATCTATTAACGCATTCTGTAAAGAGATGGCCTCGGAATTTAATGAACTGGCGAACGGCAAGGATATCAATTTCACTATGACCGATCACACGAATACCCTTCCGGAAGCCACAGGTCCATTCGATGTTCAGGTCCTGGAAAAAATCCTTTTTAATCTCTTGAATAACTCATTCAAGTATACCAATGCAGGCGGACAGATATCCTTCGATATCTTCACTGATCTTGCCGAAATTAAACCATCATTTACCACCGGATTTCAATTGCTGCATGAAGGCCGCAGGGCAAAAAGATATATATATTTCCGTGTTGCGGATACCGGCATAGGTATTTCCGGCGATTCCCTGAAAAACATCTTCGAAAGGTATTACCGTATCAGTAAGAATCACCTGGGGTCAGGGGTTGGACTGGCTATTGTAAAAAGTCTTACCCAATTGCATAAAGGGGACATTTATGTGAACAGCGAGCGGCATAAAGGCACGGAAATAATCATCGGTATTCCCTGGGGTGAGGAGAATTACAGTGCATCTGAAAAGGCGGTTTCCATGGCAGGAATGACCACCCGGCTCGAACCAATCGACATTTCCACCCTATTACCTCTTTCCTATCAGGAAAAGGAAAAATTTCCCGAGGTCGCCAAATTTCAAAAAAATATCCTCCTTGTCGATGACAACCAGGAGCTGCGGGTTTTCCTAAAACAAGCCTTTGAAAAATACTATTCTATATACGAGGCGGAGGATGGCCATGCAGCCATTGAAATAGCCGTCGAAAAAGTACCCGATCTGATCATAAGCGATGTTATGATGCCGGGAATGAATGGCATTGAACTCTGTAAGATTGTCAAGGAGAGGTTTGAGACAAGCCATATCCCCTTTATCATCCTCTCTGCCAAGGATGCATTGGATACCAAGATCGAGGGGATGGAATCCGGAGCCGATTATTATTTCGCCAAACCGCTGAGCATCGACCTGCTCTTATTGACCGTAAATAATATATTCGAACAGAATAAAAAGCTTAAACAGCGATTTACCAATGATTATCTGTCGGAAGCCACTGAACTCGTCAGTTCCGAAAAGGATAAAGATTTCCTTCAGCAACTTTCCGATCTCATCGAAGAGCATATGAGTGATCCGGCTCTCGATGCGGAATTCCTTTGCGACAAATTATACATCAGCCGGACAAAACTTTACCAAAAGATAAAAAGCATTGCAGATCAGTCGGTGGCGGAATTCATACGGACATTCCGGCTTAAAAAGGCTGTCCAGATCATGACCCATGAAGATATAGCCATGAACGATGTCGCAGACAGAATTGGAATGCAAAGCGCTTCAAATTTTTCCAGGACGTTTAAGAAAGAATTTGGCAAATCCCCGCTACAGTTCATGCAGGCTTTAAAAAAGAAAGAAAGGTAAATAACAGGTATTTCAACAATTGTATTTTTTGCATTCTGCTATGAACCGATGGTGTATATCCCCATTGCCCTGGCTTCCAGTTTATCCGTATTGATCCTTTTATCGGTCATTACATCCCATATCTTTCTATTCCCTTCAAACGTAAGGGTATGGGGGACCATAGTCCACAAACAGATAGTATGCCCGTCGCCGGCAATGTATTGCACGCCTTTTTCATCCGGCAGGATATGACGTAGTTTCATTAATTCGTTGACGGCATTAAAAGCTTTAATATACTGGAAGGCCCGGGGATCTTCGATGCCTGGCTCGAGTCTGTCCTTTGAAAAATCCCAGCGAAGTGCCCAGCCTATCCGGTAGGCGAGTCCTTTGAAAAAAACGGCCAGCGGATCATTACCCTGCCCAACTCTTCCGGCATCGAAATTAATCACACAATCTCTCCAGAGTGGCATGCAGGTCGATATTCGATGCATATCCGGTCCATGCCGGTGAATGCCGAATACCCCCAGATCTTCGCCGCAATAGGAATAGCCGGCCTCCTGCATCTCCCTGACGAGCCGCAGATGTGCCGGATATTGTGTCATTATTGCCGCCGGAGGTTGGAGGCCCGGACGATAATATTGCTGCCCTTCCTTATCATCCGTTATTACCGGTCTATCCTTTTCAGCGTTTTGTATAAAATGGAATTTATCGCTGGTCATGTTGAAGGAACTATCCAGGAAGATGGAGCCGATCCCCACATCATAGGCAGTTCTCCAGCTTTTCATCCAATAGGCGAAGATATCCGGGTCCCGGAGATTGAGCATGGCAAAACGGGGAGTATAGTGATCGGCCTCGATAGCATTAGCGGGGTTACGTACGAAAGGTTCCTTTGCCTTTTCCAATACTTCAGCAATGGAATTCTTTTCCGGCAAAAAATCGATACCTTTTTTCCGGCCTTCACGTGACCGGAACATCTCGGCGAGGGTAGAGATGGCAGTATTACCCCACATCTCGACGGTCACGCCGGCTGCTTTTGCCGCTGCACAGAAACGTTTGATCTTATCCACTCCTGCTGTCTCTGAAAATTTATAGTCTATGTTGCAACACATATTGGAAAGACCCCAGGTATTCATGGCATTTTGAAACTGATTGGGAATAAAAACCCGTTTAACTCCCTTTTCAACAAGGCGAGGTAAGATATGATCCGTATAGCGGTCGAAATCAGGCTCTGTCCATTCTTCAATTTGCCCATAGGTAGAAATAGTTTCTTCCTTAATACCTGCCTGAATGTGCAGGCTCTTATGAACCGAGGCCCGCACCGATTCATAGATATTATAACGGGCAATACGATCCGTCTTTTTTTCGGGAATCCACAATACCTCTACCGGGCTTGTTTGAAAGGTATCGGACAGATCGTTGCAATGCTGGTGATAATGAAAAATATGATCCTTGCCCTGTGGTTTTTCCAGTAAAGTGCGGACATGAGCCACCCGGGCAGGATAGGTTATCAAAACACCCTCGTCATGGGCCGTAAAAGTAAAACCTTGTAGTTCTGTCTGGAGGGGAAGAAACTGGAATACATTCGGGTTCGCGATCCCTTTGTAATAATTTTCCGTGGAATAACGATCTTCCTGCTTATCCATCCGGACAATAGATGGTATATGCCCTATCCGCATCCAGCACTCATTGCCAGATGCCTGGCCTCCGATCTCCCAGGTGCCCCGGTCCAGTATCTTGTATATAGCGAAGCTGCCACTTTGAAAAGTGTATTGATAGGAGAAACCTTCCCATGACTGCCCGCCCATATGCCGGGTTACTGGTAATATTTCCAGAACGATCGTGGTCAGGCTGTCTTTTTCAGGCGCATCCACCCAGTCATACAGATTTTCCCGGTTGCGCACCGTGTGAAGCATAAATTCCATCAGGCCTGTTGTATGTCTTTCCACATCCATTTTTATAAAGATCCGCTGTGGTGAAATGATCTTTTCCAGAATGGAGTATCGGGTAATGTTTATACTTTCCGGACTTCGGATATGACAAAATAAAGGGTGTGTTCCATCCCGCAGGAGAATATCGCCGGACATGACTTGCCCGATGCCGTGGAAATCATTTTGTGTGGTGAGCAATTCCAGTTGAATTCCATTGTCCAGCTTTACCCAGGTTTTTTCCTTATTGGGTGTCCTATCCTGCTCCTCGGGTTGGGCCGTCTTTGAATTTTCCGGAAGTGGTACCTGTTTATCATTTTTGGCGTTCAACAAAGGAGAAGCCAGGGTGGCTGCTGCGCCAAGACCCATGTTTCTGATAAAGTACCTTCTGGGATTCTTTTTATTTTCCATGCGTTAGTTTGATTCAGTACGGACCGATTGATTCAGTGCTGAACGGTTGATTCAGTGCTGAACGGTTCCTTCCGGTTTAAGGCTGATTCTCAGCGATCAGCTCAATAATATTGCTGGATAAAGCTTCATTCCGTAAAATGTTCAATCCTATTTTCATCAGGTAGTCACCGGAAAATAATTTTTCATGAAAATCATACCCGGACTTTGTGCCGGGATAGAGATCGGTTTCTTTCACCCTATACATTTTTACCGTGTCGAGACCTTCCAGCCGGGTATTATTCGTATGTCCAAAATGCGGAGTATGCAGATTATAGGAAAAGATGACAGCGTTATTTTTGGATGAATCGACGTGCATGATAACCGCGTGCCCCCCTTCATAAGGAGAAACCAATCTATACAGATCGCCGTGCCAGATCACCCCGCTTAATCGTTTGTAATTCCTTATGGCATCACGGGTATACTCTTTTTCCTGGTCATTGAGCGCATCCATAACGATGTCATAACCCAGCTTGCCGGACATAGCCACATCCGTTTTGAATTTTAAGGAATATTTTCCGGATGAAGTAACATGGCTGCAAATGGCCAGGGAAGGGAAAAAATAGGAATACCCCCATTGGATGAAAATCCGGTCGAAGGCATCCGTATTATCGCTTGGCCAGAATTCAGAAAAATAGTGTAAAGCTCCATAGTCCACCCGTCCGCCTCCGCTGGAGCAGAGCATCATGGGAAGGGTTGGATATTTGGCGCGAAATCTTTTTAACACGCTATACCATCCAAGCGTATAACCGATAAATAACCGGGACTGATCTTGTCCGAGATAAGAAGAATAAGCATTGGTCAGGTAACGGTTACAATCCCATTTTATATAGGCCAATCCCGGGCTCTGTATCAGCAAGGAGTCCAGTGTGTTATAAATAAAATCCCGGACGGCAGGATGGTTAAGATCGAGTACTAATTGATTACGGGACAGATCTTCTTCCCTGTTCGGCAGCCGGAGCATCCAATCAGGATGTTTTTCATAGAGTTCGCTTTTGGGATTGACCATTTCCGGCTCGATCCAGATACCGAATTTGATGCCCTTGTCTGCAGCTTCTTTCACCAGGTTACCGATTCCATGCGGCAATTTGGTCTTCGTTACCTGCCAATCTCCTAAGGAAGATCCGTCATTTTTTCTGGGATATTTGTTGCCGAACCAACCATCGTCCAGCAGGAACATGTCCAACCCGGACCCGGCAGCATCTTTTATCAGATGCGATAATTTGTTTTCATCAAAATCAAAAAAGGTGGCTTCCCAGTTGTTCAGGAGTGTTTCTCTTTTACCTTTTCCATTCAATATTCCATAATTTATTGCCCATCGCTGAATGTTTCGGCTGGCCTCCCCTTTTCCATGCAGACTATACGTAAAAATAAAAGCGGGCGTGGTAAAAGAGCTTCCCGGTGGTAATGCAAATTCAGAAGCGAAAGGGTTGATCCCGGCCGAGAGATTTAAGGTATTATTATTATCCGTTTCAAAGGCATACCGGAAATTACCGGTCCAGGCCAGGGTTCCTGCTATTACCTCCCCTTCATTTTCTGTGGCCGCTTTGTTCAATGCCAATAAAAATGCCTGTGATTGGTAGTTATTGGTCTTCGTCCCCAATTTGCTGTCGAGTATCTTTATGCCGCTGGTCAGTCTGCTCTCTTCCATCCGCATTTCAGAGAACCAGTCGCCATGAAACTGGGTGAGCCAGTAAGAGGCGGCATCCACGTGAAGCATAAAGGAGGCGTAGGCGCTGAGTCGGACCGGTTTCTTTTCTTCATTCCTGATTTCGGTCCAGGCTTCGATTATGTCCTCCTTGTAGTAAGACTTGAAATGCAGGGTAACAAAAAATGGATAGACAGGATCTTTCAATTGGATTGTCGTCAGGGTGAAATTGGGCTCCGGTTGTTCCTGGATTGTTGCGGTGTACCGCAAATCCAGGGAAGGGTTGCCATCGCCATGAATAACCCGGATAGCCGGTTCGAAAAGGTTATTCATTCCTGAGGTGGTATAGGCTTCCAGGAAAAGCGGCAAATGATCGTATTCCAGGGTATTGGTCAGCCGGGATCCAAAATAAGCCTGATAAAGTTTCTGATCGGATCCGGTTTTTAATAAAAGCGTAGTATGGAGGGTATTGATGAGAACAGAAGCCGAAGGAAGGGCGAAAAGGTTTGAAAAAAACAAAAACATATTGAAGGTAAAAAGGAAAATGATTTTGAACATATACAGAAAGGTGTTTTAAAATCTTTATAAAAAGAAGTCGCCTCGTTTTTTTTGAGACGACTTCTTTTAAAAAATATCCGCTAGTGTTGTATCATCAATTTATACACGTTATTCACTTTTCCTGCCTTTACATAAGTCAAAAGAATGTTACCTGATTGGGTAGGGAAGGTAACCTTAATCGTGTTGACTCCTTTTTTATAAGAAAATGATTGATTTTTTATTACCCTTCCGTCCAAAGTCACCAGTTCAACCTGTCCCTGTCCTTCATCTTCCGTGCTAAATGTCAGGTTCACAAAATCCTTGGCCGGATTCGGATAAAACGATGTTGCTGGTTTTCTTTCCTCAAAGGAGGCCCCTGTATTCACACTGGTCCCGTTTGCAACCGCAGAAGGTGCTGTTCCTGTACTCCAGCATTCAATTTCGGCAACATTACAATAGGTATTTGCTGCATTGTTGATATACCGGAAATACCGGTAACTTCCGGAAACGGTCACGGTGTTCCATCCCGCAGGCGGGTTAGCGCCGATCGTATAAAGATCGGTGTAATTGCTGCCATCGTTCGAACCCTGAAATTTTCCACCGTTCATACGCGCCTCTTGTCCGCTCCGGGGAAAAAACTTAACATATCCAAGCCCCTTGGCGGATCCAAAATCCAAACCGACATAAGCGCCGCTGGTTTGTTTGGCATCCACAAAAGTGGTGGTGTTTCCGTCGAAAGCGTTGTTGCCTACTCCACTGCCATAAGGGTCTACATTGGTAAGGACCGTTCCGGTAAATTTGGTTGCTCCTGCTGCGGGAACCGTAACCGCACAGGTGGCCGTTTTATTGCCATCCTGGGTTGTGACAGTAATGGTTGCAGTTCCCGAGGTCAGGCCTGTTACCACCCCACTACTGTTTACGGAGGCTACAGCCGTATTGGATGAACTCCAGCTTACCGTTTGATTGGTTGCATTGCCTGGACTTACCGCAGCGGACAAGCTGGTTGTTGACCCTGTGGCAACACTGACCGTCGTTGGGCTGACGGTTACTCCGGTAACGGCCACCGTTGCAGAACCGGAACTCCAGCATTCGATTTCCGCCACATTACAATACGTATTTGCCGCATTATTGATATACCGGAAATACCGGTAACTTCCGGAAACGGTCACGGTGTTCCACCCCGCAGGCGGATTGGCACCAATCGTATACAAATCGGTATAATTGCTGCCATCATTCGAACCCTGGAATTTCCCTCCATTCATGCGTGCTTCCTGTCCGCTGCGAGGGAAAAACCTTATAGAACCAAGCCCTTGCGCCGATCCAAAGTCCAAACCGACATAAGCGCCGCTGGTTTGTTTGGCATCCACAAAAGTGGTGGTATTATTATCGAAGGCGTTGTTGCCCACGCCGCTTCCATAAGGATCGACATTGGTAATGACCGTTCCGTTAAGTTTAGTCGAACTACCCCCGGATTGAACCGTTATGACACTGGAAGCCGTTTTATTGCCATCTTGTGTGGTAACGGTTATGGTTGCCGTTCCTGGTGCCACCCCGGTTGCTACTCCGCTGCTGTTTACGGTGGCGACATTTGTATTGGAAGAACTCCAGCTTACTGTTTTATTGGTAGCATTGCCGGGGCTTATTGTTGCCGCTAAGTTAATAGTCCCACCTGTATTTATATTGCCGGTTACAGGACTTACGATTACACTGGCAACAGGAACATTGCTAACGCTGCAATTACCGGAAGGGCACCAACGGTACATGATCACTTTCCCGAACAGATCTTCCTCGTTCAATATGAGATATTCGCCATTCGACCTTTTAAAGGCCCGTGTTCCATAGGCTATATCGACCCATCCGCTCTTGCTGTTGACTTCCGGACCGGGCGTTAAAATTCCGGTCATACTTCCGTTGGCTGTTGCATAGACCCAGGTTTTCTCTTCTTTACAGGCGGTTACGAAAGCATAATCTCCGGCAATATCAAAGGCTTTGGGAGCTTCCTGGTTCGTATAATCCAGTACGGTAGTTACATTAGCTGTCCGGTTACCGCCCTTCCAGTTGTTATATCTGCAGATAATACGGCCGATCCGTCCCCAGTCATTTTTACTGTTCGGATAAGTATTTGACCATCCTGATATATACAATATATCCGAATCGGCGATATATTTCACCCGTTCCACGGCATTAAAAGGGGCAGGGATATTCCATTCATCAGGGCTACTGGTGTTATAGTTCAGGTTAATACCCGGGTAGGCGTACCTTCGGATTTTACCTCCTGCCCCGCCTGACCATACATCGCAGTTATTATCGACATCCCATCCCCATCCGGTATCACGATTTATGGATCCAATAGGAACGGCAATTTCACTGGGAGCAGGATCGAAACGATATAAATTAAACCCACCGGATGTCATTCCTATCGTGTACATGAATTTTCTTCCATCCCGGTTACGGATAATGGAAGTACCGTCTCCCCGAACGCCATCGCCGGTGTTGGTGAATTTATCGAGCGTATAGCCCTGGTAAGACCACTCTTTCCCATTGTTCCTGGTGAAATCCATTTTAAAGTGTTCCGTACGTCCGTATATGTCCAGGCCATCATTGGATGGGTCGACGTCAAAACAATCCACGAAAGCAAGACCATAGACCTGCCAATTCAGGGCCGTTCCGGCCGGATTGATCGATTTAAGGATAGTGCCGGTTCCATTGTCCACACCATTTGTCGCCAGATAAATGTTACCGTTGGCATCTGTCCCCAGACCTGCCATCCCGGGGTGAAACTTCATATCTCCCACCACGCCTTTGCTTCCTCCGTAAATTCCGTTATTGTCTCCAATCGTTTTTTGGAAAGCGGGGGATGAATTTATATTATTATACAGCCGGATTTGAAGACTGGTGCCATTGTCCGTCACATACAGATTATTGTTTTTGTCAATGCATATCGCAGAGGGGTCCTGTATGCCGGTGATTTCCTGTGACTGTTTGGCACCCCGGTTGGAATACCGGTATATTTTTTTATCCTGGCGGACCAGCCACCATAAATAACCATCGGTAGCGACGGCCAGCCGGTTATTATCCACGGCAATTCCGCTTATGGTAAAACTGGCAACAACCGTATTTGTATTCAGGTCCAGGACCTTGATCTTTCCATCTACAGGATCGGAATAATACAGCTCTTTACTGGAGGTGTTAACGGCAAGAGAAGTAGCGATCCTGGTCAGATCGGTACCGGAGGCCTGTACTTCAATATAACTTTTATCGTTACCCACGCCGTTGGACATAGGTGCGGAAGAGCCATCCAGATTGTACCGTCTCAGTCCATAACCGTTGGTTACCCAGTTGCCCCGATCGATAACCTGGGCGATATAAATGAAAGTTCCATCACCGGTAATGGCATCGTGCTGTACATTATGTCCGGGATCGGGCATTCTTCCGATCACCTGGGCATTTTGGATAATTGATTTTTCGCGATCACCTTCGTCCCAGGTAGCTGTAGTAAACACTTTACCATCGGTGCCATCCCTGTTCACCCAAAAATTCTGGATATAATTCTGCACATGTGCTTTAGCAGGGTCGGTGCTGTAGCTGTCACCTCCCGGAAAAGTATTCGCTATCCAGGATGTTTTGTAAGTAAGTTGTTGCGCATGACTGGTTTGCAAAAGTGCCATGCATAAAAAATAGAACAGTAAAAAAAAGGACTTTTTCATAAACAGGAAGGTTTTAAAAGAATCGTTAGTAATTAAAATTCCAGAACTTATCGTTTTCAATGATGGGTTTCTTCGAATCCGAATTCTACCTCATTAGCCCAATGCTCTTTCCAATCCGGGTGGAAAGCTCTTGCATTCCTTTTGGACACGCTGCGATCTCTGGCCAGTTCCAGGCAACTTCCGGGAGCCCCGTTGTCATTTACACGGAAAGAGAATTTTATCGTCCGGTGTTCATCGAGCGCTTTTTTTACCTCAGGTATTTCTTCCCACGGAATAGCACATTCGGTAATCAGGGTATTGCCTTCCCGCCGGATTACTAACTGCCCTTTCGTTACGGCTCCTTCATGGGGCGACTTTGGTTGCCGGGGAAAAAAGTGTTTCCGGTTCATTCCCGGCGATAGCAGCCGCCATATCTCTGTGCCCCCGCCATAAAGGGAAGAAACCTTGTTTAGCGCATATTCGTAATCGGTACATTTATACCCCGTATAGCGGGGCATAGTACCCGGAGGATTAGCCAACAGTCCGTCCTGCCCTGCCGGAAGGACATTAAAAGCGATCAGTACATTGTCAAACAACTCTCCAAGACCACTATTGTCAGGCAGGACAGGATCCTTCCGGTAAGAAAAATGACGTACGTCTGCAGGCCATATCAAGGTGTCTTTTCTTTCGTACGGGTTTAAAAAAGAGGTATCCTCCTTCATTTTATAACTGGTGTCCGGATAGAAGAACTCGTCATCGGGTCTCGTGGCAAAACGATAGGTCCCCGGATGAGGCGTCTTGTCGGCAGCTTTGGAAGCAAAATAAAAATAGTGATCGTCGTAAGCAAGGTATCCATTGGCATATCCTTCTGCCGTGGTATTAAATTTTTTAAAGGGATACCAGGCGGCCTCGGTGAGGCTGATGTTGCCTTTCCCCTCACTGCTGACGGTCTGGGGAAGCGCATTTTTCCAATCCTCCAGCCGGCCATCGACCTCGATCGTCAACCGAGAGACCAGGTTCACATGCATTTCTTCAGCATGGCTGGCCATTCCGTCTATGCCGGCGTCCAGCTTTATTGTTATAAGGTAAGTATTGTTTGCTGCGGACCTTCCGGAAAGTATCCTGACAGGTATTGTTTTTGTTTCATGCGGCATCAGGCTGACAATTGAAGGCTCCGCTACTCGTAAATCACCTATAGATATACTCAACCTGCTTTTTACCGGCCGGTTGAGTATATTGGTGAGCTGTACATCGAGAGTGGGTTTTTCATTAATTCGATGGACCATATCTTTAGCGATGATCTCCACCGGTTCGTATCCTTCGATCCGGGCATGTTCCAGAGCAGTGGTCAATCTGTCGAAGGCGCCTTTACTCCCATCGGTTCGGAGAAAATAACCCTGACAGGCAAGCGGAATTACCAGTCGGCCGTTTTCAGGCGGAACGGGGTTGCCATAAAAATCGAACAAACGGAATGCTTCAGACGCCCGCAAAAACAATCGTGCGTTTTCTCTTTTTATCTGCCGGTACAAAACATTGTCCTTTCCGAAGGCATTTCCGATGTCACCGCATACGACTATCGTACCGTCTTCCTTATTCCCATTCTCTCCATCGAATACCAGAATAAAAGGCAAACCATTTTTGAATAGCAGCCGATTGAAAGACCGCTCCCCCAACAGATGCTGGACGGCTCCTAATGCCGAAGCAGGAGACCAGGCATGGAAAAAACCTTTACCGGCATTTGTCAGGAGATAACCGCCATAGATCCCCATCGAACGGTCATACCCTGCGGAACGGTTCGTCGCAACGACCAAACCGATCCGGTCGTCTGTGTTGGCCACCCAGCTTTCGGTATCCCAGATTTTCACCCTTCCGTAGGGTGATTTACGGTTGATCCATTCCGGGTAAAGCGCAGCCGATTCCATTCCTTCATAATGGACAGAGCAGAAATCGAAAATGGGCAGGAAATCCATGGATCCATCGGCGAATAACTTATCCCAGGCATTGGAATGGGAATCGGTTCCCCCTACCAGCACTTCAGCCCCTTCCTGCCGGGCACTTAGAACACCTTCAGCCATCTTCCGGTAGATCTCCCGGTAGCGGAGCATATCTGCCTGCCAACCGGAAATGGAAATCCCCTCCCAAGGCTCATTCCAGAGTGAAACCGCCGTTACCGGTCCTTTAGGCCATCCGTATTGTTTACAAATGCGGTATACAAACTTCCGGAAATCCTCATCCAGCGAAGGAAGCCATACAAAATCCTGTTTGGTCTTCAGCATAATTTGCTGCGAATCCAGAAAAGACCGCGGCATACCGAGTGGCATAAGATTGGAGCCAGCGCCGAACATCAGCAGTACCGTAATATGTTTACGGTCGTATTCTTTTAATTTGTTCTCCAGCTCTTTCATCTTTTCATAATAGCCATTACCTGAATAGCCACCCAGGGTGGTTGGGGTATAATCCACTCCCATCCGGATAGCCTGTACGCCCACCCGGTTAAGAAAAGCAGCCCCCAGATCATCCAGGGACTGTTTGGGAAATTGAATTCGTTCGGGTTTAGCTGCATAAGTACGGACCAGGCTGGTAATCAGCCGACGGCCATGTTTACCGAAATCCAGTACCAGGGCATAACCGCCGAATGTTTCGGGAATCAACGGATCTGCATTCAGGATATAAGACCCTTTCGCTGGCAAGGTGATGGCCAGCGTCAAAGAAGGCAGTTCGGCTATTTTATACATTACCGGCGTCCATACATCATCGGGTTTACCTTTGGTGCCATAGCGTATGATACGAATGGTGGCAGAATCCTTTATCAACTGATCCGTCAGGTTGGTCACCTGAACGGTATAATGCGCAGCCTCACGAGGCCATAATACATTTGTTGCCGTAGAGGAGCCGGTAAGAGCCACCTCGAAATCACTGGCATGCTGCCCGTTCTTTACGCCTAACACCTGTTCATACCCTTCCCAATCCGGC
Source organism: Flavitalea flava (assembly GCF_054461575.1). NCBI lineage: Bacteria > Pseudomonadati > Bacteroidota > Chitinophagia > Chitinophagales > Chitinophagaceae > Flavitalea > Flavitalea flava. Next base: position 621,038 of record NZ_JBTLQH010000001.1, on the reverse strand, counting down.
GGATCCTTCATTTGGGCGTTGCCTCCCCATACTGACAGACATAATGCTCCTGTCGACAGGAATAATCGAACGAAGCGTACGACATAAGATTGGGATAAACGAGTCATTATCTGATAATCAATAATTGTTTGGATTTCCGGGCGTTTGCCGTCACCAGATTGACATAATAAATGCCGGGCAGCAGTTTGCCGGTATCCAGGCTTCCGGTATTCGATCCCTCATACCCCGCCATAGATTGGGTTTGCACTATCTGGCCCATATTGTTTACGACCTGCAATTCCACTTTTTCATTGACCGGGAGAAAAAAGCTAACCGTTACCCGATTGCCGTTACTACCCGCCGGATTGGGATAGAGTTCGAACCGGTCATTTCCCGACAGAAGGCCCCTTCCAGGATCCTTCCCCTTGCCATCCCCAAAGAATACACCGCCCGGATGGACGAATATCGCTTTGACGGTAATCGTCTTTGGCTGACCTGCCTGACCTTTACCACCTGCCAGCAAATAAGGAGTTGCAGTGAGGGTATAGGTCTTGCCCGGGAGTACGGGGAAATAAGCCCTGTCATAAAGCGTATAGGGAGTATAGTTATCCGTCCTGATCTTTATGTTATCCAGGACGAAGACTACGCTGCCTGTCACAGAAGGAGCCGTGTTGGCCCTGACATTCAGGAACCAATTGGTCATCGACGCCAGGTTGATCGTATCCTTATCTTTCAGCTGGCGGATATCCTTACTGCCATCTGCATTGGTGAGTGTAAAACTTTGTACGGACGGAATGTTGAAGGGTACTATCCGCTGCGCCGGGATAGGCTTTTCTTCCGAACTATCCGGCAATGTCCATCCCACGGCCAGGTTATCGCCCCCGCCTCCCTGTTTGTAAAGCGCTTCAATATAATATCGCTGGCCCGCAACCAGGGATATTGGAACGGATTGCTGACTGGGAGAAGCTGTCCAAACTCTCGAATTGGTCCAGTCGGCAACCCAGGCAATTTTTTGTTTGCCGGCACTATCCCCGTTATTGCTTAACCAAAGCTCCGATTGGTCGTCACTGGCGATCCAGAAGGTATAATTCCCTGTCTGTGGGGCAGTGATATAACCAGAATACCGGGCTCCGTAATTATTAACTCCGGTATTGACAGGACCTTCAAAAAGGCTGGTCACCATACTGGTATGATCGGGTCGGCCGGGGTAATTGGGTGCACTTTCCAGGTCGTTTATCGTACCGCCGTTTATATTGTCCCACTCCTGACGCAGGATGCCATATGGAGGCAGGGGAGCAACAATAATATTTGCTGTATCGTATACGGAAACACCTGTTCCATCGGTAGCCCTGGCGATCAGACTATGTCCTCCGATTGGAGCGTTGATCCAGGTGAAAGAAAAAGGGGAGGTGCGGGATTGACCTATTTTTTGGGTCCCGTCGAAATATTCCACAGAAGTGATCGGCCCTCCGCATTTAAAAGCATCTACGGTCACCAGTATACTATTCCCAGCGTAGAGCGTATCCTTATCGGCAGGAGTGCTTATGCTGATGGATGGGCCTCCCCCTGCAACGCAGACAGTCGTGCTAAAGCTATTGTTATTCTCGTTGGATTCAGAAATCCTGTTGATATCGTCTACCAGGAAGGATACGGTATGCTTGCCCGGAGTCGAAGCGATCCAGTTACCGGTTCCATTCACCCCGTTATTGGCCGAGAGTATGACAGAGTCTCCAGGAGCCAGGGCAGTGTTGTCGGTATCACTCCAGGTTACATTATGCCCGTCCACTGCAAAAACTCCACCGATGACCACGCCGACTGGCGTTGGCCCCTGCCCTATATTCTTAACCTTCACTTTAAAATTAACCGGGGTTCCGGCTGCAACGCCGGCAGGGTCCCAGGTTATGGCGGCCGGAAGAAGATCCGGAAGATAATTAATAAGGATATGCGTTATTGCGGAAGTGCTGATCTGACGGCCAGCCGTATCGAAAGCACGGGCAAAAAAACTATGAGGCCCTGCCCCTCCGTTCAGCCAGGTATAACTATAGAGGCCGTAGGCCGAATTAGCAGTATCGGCAACTTTAACGCCGTCCACATAAAAGGCCAGTTTGCCGATCGTACTATCTCCTTTTCCATCGTTGATATAGGTCGAGAAAGTAACAGGAGAACCGTAGGTAAAAGCAGCGCTATCCTTAGGCGCCAGAATGATCAGGCTGTCGATGGCCGGAGGGATAAAATGGTCCTTCCATTGATAGATGATATTTTTTCCCTTCCAGTCTTCTTCCACCAGTAATACCCGCTCCCCGGTTGGGCGTTTGAATGTATTCAGACCATAAGTCAGATCTATCCAGCCCGATTGGTTGTTTACTTCACTGCCAGGTACCAGGTAGCCGACCGGAAGCCCGGTTCCTGCGTCCCATATATCGACCTCTCCCTGCAAGCTCGTATAAACGCCGTTCTTTACGCCGGCCGCATAGATAAATTTATCGTCGGCAGTAAAGGACTCGCCCGGGTTGAGCCCCGTCCGTATAACTCTCCGGAGTGTGCCCCCGGCGCTCCAGTTGGCAAATTGATAAATAGTATTGAAATTGGGATAATTGCCGCCACTGGCGATATACATCATATCTGTGCTGTCGACATATTTAAGCCTGTTGACATCATACAGGTCAGGTGCTGCGGGTAGGGGGCGGTCGGTCACCGAGCCGGTAGAATATTGAAGGACCCCGTTCGCATCGGTCCCATTCGCGGGGAAGCTGAGCAGGTGTCTTCCTCCGACAATGACGGTTCCGTTAGCCGTGACCGCTATACCCGTGTTATAGGGATACCCGATATCATAGACAGAGAACTCATCGGAAGAGACCTGTCCGTCGCCGTTCTTGTCCACCCAAAGCCATCTTCTGCTGTTATAGGCATTCGGGTCCCACGTGGGTCGTTTATCGATCTGCCATTTGTATTTGTCCCATTGCCCGTTCCATCCGATGGTGAACATCGCCATAGGCACGGCGATCTCCCCGTCGAACCGATATACGGCGAGAAATTCCGCATACATATTTAACTGGAACATATATTTCTGACCGTTTATGCGCCGCATCCAGGTCGTTTCCATACTCATGGAAAGCCTTGGGTCATCGGGATATTTGAAAGGGTTGATCGATTCTGAAGTAAAGGTCCAATCGCCGGGAGCGCCATCGTAGTTGACATGCGTCCTTTCATTGTTGAGATAAACATCCGTTTGGGCACCCGGATCGGCGTCCGCGGATTGCACGAATATCAGGCCTTTCAGGTTGCAGTTCATATTTCCCAGACTATCAAAATGCCGAAGATCGGTGCCTCCTGCCTGGGAAGGGAATCCGCTGTTGGCGACCCATAGATTGCCCAGGGAATCCGTGCCCATTCCCCGGATACCGTATAATTTTTTTGGCGCTATCATCCCGGTTACGCCGCTATAGACGCCCCCGGGATCGCCGAAGGAGCCTGTCTGTAAGGGTATACTTGAAATATCGAATATTTTGATATTCTGATCGATGCCATTATCCGCCACCAGCAAACGGCCTTTATTATCCACAGCAATGGCGGAAGGATCGGCTACCGAATTGATCATCCTGCCATCGGAGCATTGGATATAGGGAGCTTTAGTGCCAGTGGGAATGGGTGCGATACTATCGTAGTTGAGAAACCGTCCATAAAAATTTACGATCGTCCAGGTATTACCCCGGCTGTCCGTCGCGAGACGCGAATTGGCTCCGGCATCCTGGTTACCGACTACATCGCAGGGAACATAAATTCCATTATTCCGGCCAGCTTCATCCCAGGAACATTTTGCGTTAATACTTCCATCTGCATTCACTTTTGTGTTCTCGATGTAATCCTGCACCCATTTATTCCCTCCGGGGAAGCTGTTACCTACCCAGGTAGTTTTGAGGCCGGTTGTGATTTGAGAGGTTTGGGCCTTTGCGCCAATACCAGAAAACAGCAGGCAAAAAGCCAGATAAGGTAAAATTTTTTTCATGACGATCGTTTATTGGTCGTAGAAATGACTTGCGCAGGGGGCATGAATAACAGGCATACCTTCCGGCAGGCCTGTCATTCAGCATCTGTATCCCTGGTTAATTAATTATAGCCTGGATTCTGTTTTATTTTAAAATTCGAGAGTATTTCACTGTTGGGAATAGGGAACAGATAAGATTTCCCGTCGTTCCATTGGATAGCGCCTACGGCAGTGTTCTGATACCAGGTGGCTTCGGAGGTTCCGATCTGCCAACGACATACATCGAACCACCAATGTCCTTCACCCATCAACTCCGCCCATCGTTCATAATAGAGTGGATTAGTTCCCAGAACCGGGTCGCCTGCGGCAAAAGCGCTGGTCTTATCCGAGAGAGAGAGATAATCCACCGGCGATACATTATTATAGGCATATCCGTAAGCCCTGCGGTGGACTTTATTAAGATATTCCAGTGCATTGGGGTTATCGCTCGTGTTCGCGCAAGTTTCTGCATAAAGGAGATAAATATCCGCCAAACGCAAAATATAAATATTGGCGGCATCCTCGGCGCTGTAATTAAAGGTATTGTTATCGAACGTATTGTACTTCCGGAAACTCCATCCATAATGACTCATTCGGTTGGAGGGGATATTGGCGTAACGGACAATGGGTCTCCAGGTTTTCCCGTCCGGGCTCGCACTATCGATCCAGGGCTGAAGGGCATTTACATATAAACGCGGATCAACCGTCATATTGGTACGTGCATCGAGAGATTGCTGACGGTAAACAGGGTTCAGTATGGAATCCGGGTTGGAAGGGCTGTGGGATTGACCGGGGTCAAATAATGGGTTCTTCACCAGGGTCCAGAGAGGGAGATTAAATCCGAACCGCTGCAGGTTTTTATCATGTATAAATTCATTGGCATAACCAAGGGTCTTAGGGTGTAACTCCGATCCATCGTCCCCCATGATAGTGGGTCCCAAAGGAAGGCCTTCCGCTGAAGTAAGATTGATCCCCGTTGCAAAAATGCCGTAGTTATCCCCGGGTACCCGGTCTACATTCACTTCAAATAACGATTCTTCGTTGAATTCATTGGCAGCAATACCGATAAAGGAGGCCCTGTATTTTTCATAGGGCATCAGTGTCTTCCCGCTATTGTCGATTACGTCCTTAAGAACGGTTTTAGCATTCGCCCAATCCTGTGTAAACACATACACTTTCCCCAGTAAGGCTTTTGCAGACCATTCCGTTACCCTTCCCTGGTTAGCCACATCCCAGGTTTTTCCCTGTAAAAGGGTTATAGATTGCTGTAGTTCTCCGATAATAAACTTCCAGGTATCGCTTACGGTAGCCCTTGGAAGCTGTGTGCTGTCCAGGGTCGTGGCCGTGGAAGCGATCAGGGGCACGCCCATTTTGTCACCGCCCTTGCCTGCCCTGATATAACTTTCTCCATAAAAAGATTCCAGGTAGAAATAATAGAGGGCCCGAAGAAAATGGGCTTCGCCGCGCATGGCATTGATATCTGCCAATTCTCCGGGTTTGGAAAAATTCTTCTCAAAATAATCGGATCCCCCGAAAAAAGTATTGAGATACTGGATACCGGTATAGCTGGCCTGCCAAATATCCTGGGCGTAATTATTACTGACGGTCAGATTGTTCGTTGCTACTCCATTCCAGGAGGCATCACCGTTATAAGACAGGTCCGCCGTATGGTCGAGGCAATCAAAATCATGGGACCGGAACTCGAACCCGTATAAGCCGGCATTCCTAAACTGAGCATATCCGGATACCAGGAGCCCGAAAAGCTGCGTGGAAGTTTGCGGATAGCTGTTGGTGCTGTATACCCCCGGTCTGGCTATATTGGTTGGGTTTTTGGTACAGGCAGCTATCAATACGATGATGATGACCGGAAATATTTTTTTGTACATGACTGTTCGATTTTTAATGAAAGGATGGTGTATTTTTTTAAAACGTCACACTAAACCCGCAGGAATATATACGGGTATGGGGGTATTGATTGGGCAGATCGACTCCCCTCGACGTCACCGATCCTGAAAGTTCCGGGTCCAGTCCCGAATATTTGGTGATAGTGAAAAGATTATTGGTCATTACGAAAAGCCTGGCGCCGGCAATATGAGCGGTTCTCAGTAATCTTCCTGAAAAAGTATAACCGAGCTGCAGGTTCTTTAATTTCAAATAACTGCCGTTCTCCACATAATAGCTGCTGGGCGTTGTATAATTTCCGTTAGGGTCGGCCAAAAATGCCCCTCCCGTCTGAATTACCCCGGCTCGTGGCTGACCGGTTAGGGCATTACTTCCCAGGAAGGAAGCCCCAAAGGCAGCAGAAGTGGAATTGCCGTCGCTGAACAGGTATTGGTTATAGGGTTTGAGGCCATTAAAGAGCTGAACCCCGGCTACTCCGTTAAAAAGAAGGGCAATATCGAATCCACGCCAGTTCAGGTTGATATTGATCCCATATACCAGTTTTGGATTGGGATTGCCGATAGGCCCCATATCCTTGTTGTTGATCGTATCGTTGTGATCTATATCCTCATAGACCAGATCCCCGATATTGGCGGTCTTACCTACCTGCTGGGGATTTGCCGCGATCTGTTGAGCATCCTTATAAATCCCTTTCGACCGGTAGCCGTAAAACTCGGCGAATGGATGGCCCACCTGAGTGATAGACAGGTTATATCCGTTCATGACACCATACCCGCCCCCTATATTATTACTTCCGTCGAAGATCGGATTTTTGTTAACCCCGTCGAGATTGAGTACTTTATTCTTATTAAAAGCACCATTCACATTCACGCTGTAACCGATTTCTCCGGCCTTGTCTTTATAGCCCAATACTATTTCGACTCCTTTATTATTTACCGAACCGATATTGGTTAGATAGGGCTTGGAAATACCGGAACTTGCCGGAACAGGGACATTGTAGAGCATGTTTTTGGTGGTCTTATCATACCACTCGAACGTAAAAGATAATTTATTTTGCAAAAGTTCTGCGTCGAGCCCGATATTGGTTTCGTACAAACTTTCCCATTTTATATCCTTGTTGGCCAGGCTGGTAATCCCATAACCCAGATTCCTCGATGAACCGTCACCAGGGGTAAAATTTTGGGCACGGAGAAGTTCATACGTGGAGAGGAATCCGTATCCCGGTATATTGCTGTTTCCTAATACACCATAACTTCCGCGCAGTTTCAATTCATTGACGAAGCGGGTAGCACCCTGGAAAAATGGTTCTTCGCTGACACGCCATCCTCCGGATACGGATGGGAAAACCCCGTATTGATTTCCCGGTCCGAAACTGGTAAAGTTTCCGTCACGCCGGATGGTTCCGGAGAGATAGTATTTATTATCATAGTTGTAATTCAGCCTTCCGAATTCGGATTTGATCAGACCGTTGGGGTCATATATTCCTTCCGGGTTCCGGGTCGTGGATCCGGAAGTGGGGAAAAAATTAAAACCCGACTGTGCCTGGGCCGTCTGTTGTACGCTAATGTTATCAGAAGCAGTGGCGATCTGTTCATAACCCGCGAGGGCTGTGACCGCATGGCGTCCGAAGGTATGATCGAAGGTCAATACATAATTGGACAAAAGGCTATGACCCGAGCCGGAGGTCTTTTTCAGGGTATTGACGGTATTGGTAACTGCTCCGAAATCATAGGTATCCTGGAAAAAATTACCGGTACTGTAACCCGGGCTGTACGAAAAAGTGGTTCTGAAACTGAGATAGAACGGAAGCTTTACTTCCGCATAGATATTGCCTTGCAGATTAAGTGATCTGGTCGTTGCCCGGTAGGTCAGTTCGGAGCCCACCAGGTTACCGCCCTGATAGCCATATATATCTTTTGCCCAGCCACCTCCTAACAGATTGGACGGATCATATATGCCCATGATGGGAATGGTGCGGTAAGGTGGATTAGGTGGATTGGACAGATTTGGATCACCTGGATTGGTGCTGAAGCCGGTGGGATTATAGACTTGTTGAGTAACATACAGTTGTTCTCCGACTTTGATGGACTTGCTGAGTTTGAATTCCGAATTTATTCTTGCGCCGCTGACATAATTGGAATTGTCGATGTACACTCCTTTCTGGCCATTATAAAATGCGGATACAAGATAATTGGTATTTTCCGTCGCACCCGACACAGAAAGATCGTATTTTTCATCGGTACCATTGCCATACACAGCATTCGTCCAGTTCGTATTGGGTAAATCTCCTGTATTCACGCCTTGTAAATAAGCAGGGTCATATTCTCTGCGCAATTTGATGAAATCGTCTTTTCCCAACAGTTGCTGTATACGGGGTTTGGAAAGACCATAACGGGCCGAAAAATTGATAAGAGGTTTACCCTTCTGGCCTTTTTTGGTGGTGATCAGAATCACACCGCCCGCTGCTGCAGAACCATAAATGGCAGCTGCACTGGCGTCTTTAATGACATCGATGGAAGCAATGTCCTGCACATTAAAATTTTCTCCGGATGACCGGACCCCGTCTACGACATAGAGCGGTTTGGCATTATTAAGGGATGCCAGACCCCGGATAATGATATCGCCGGAAGCCCCGGGAGAGCCTGATGGTTTGATAACCTGTACCCCGGCGATCCTTCCCTGCAAAGCTTCCTGCACATTGGTAACAGGCAGGTCCCTGATCTCCTTTCCGGACACCGTTCCTACTGCCGCGGTGAGGTCTTTTCTTTTCTGATACCCGTACCCAATGGCTACGATCACGGAATCGAGGGTTACGGGAGTTTCCTGTAAAGTGACGGTGAGATTGTTTCCTGCCGCCGGTCTTTCTACAGGCAGATAGCCCACCAGGGAAAAAACCAGGACCGCATTGCTACGATCGGTACGAAGGGTAAAGGTACCATCGGCACCCGTAACCGTTCCTGTTCGTGAGCCTTTAATCGTCACCGAGACATTTTCCAGGCCCTGGCCGGTCTTGTTGACAACTTTTCCTGTAACAGTATTTTGCGGTTGCTGACTATAGGATGGGTACGCAAAAAGCAGGAATGCCGCGGCCAGAAAGGCTGCGAAGGGCAAAAAGGCAGAAATCTGTTTTAGATTCTTTTTCATCGGCAAAGAAGTTTTGGTTCAATCGTTTAATAATGTGTTTAAAAAATCAGTACAGTAGAGTATAGTACAGTTTAGCGACACAAATGTTATTATTTTTTTTGTATAAACAAAATTATTTTTAGATTATCAGGGTCCTTTTTTATTTAGCAGCACCCTCAGAGCCTTCAGGACCATCGGGCTCGTTGTCCCTGATGATCGCCTTCCTGCCGATTCCATTGGAGATCTTAACACCGCCATATCCGTTGTTACCGGTAATAATGGCTGATTTTACACCGGACCTCAGGAGTATGCAGGGAGGCCTTCGTTTAGTTCCGCCGTAGGTCCATTGGGCCACTTCATCGGTCTGCATGCCGTCAAAGGTGCAGGATTGCACTTGTAATTTCCCGTTTTCGGCGATAATCGAATATCCGGGAGTGGAAGTATCCCGGCTAACATGATTATTGGAGAAATAACAATTTTGAAAAGAAACAAAGGAATTGCCCAGCACCAGGACATTGTTTGCTGAGGGACCCCAGAAGCCGCAATTGGTGAAACGAAGGCTTCCCGCACAACTTTTTTCAACGATGATCTGGGCACTGCGTCCTTTTAAATGCGTGTTGAACTGCCCGTTGCTGATCAATAGTCCCTGGGACTGAATAGATTCAGCGACCAGGGCGGATTGGGTAGCATCGGCACCAATTCCCGAAAACTGACCATTGCACTGCCCATTGGAGGTCGAAATGAATTTATACCCGACCTTTGCCGGGAAAACAAAGGTATTCGTTACATATTCCCAATCCGAACGACCAAAAATAAAGGCTTCCAGATTTTGCTGCATATAAGCGAATACCTGATCCCAGTTACCGGAGGTAGTGGGATGAAACCAAAAATGACTGTGGAACTGTATATTTTCAATCCTTCCAACATCCCCAACCCAATCGACAAAAATCCCCCGTCGTAACACGCAGCCGCTGATATTACGGATCCGGTGTCTTCCATTTTCATCCGGTCCGCAACGGATGCCATTGAAACTATTGATCAGGGTGATATCTTCGATCGTCACGTCAAAGGTCTCTTTTCGCCGCTCGGTCAGACTATGCACCACCGCAGGGTTCCGGATATAAAACGTCCAGGGATAGGGATGTATGTCATTTGTTTGCTGATCGGGATAGTACACTGTGAAGCCCTTTGCCGTGCTCGCATTCCACATTTCGAAGAGAGGTTCGGCCTCCTCCCGGTCCCGGCCGCCCGTAGCCAGGATCACGGTTCCCGTCAACTGGTAAGGGGACAAAGGTGCATCGTTGGTCCCAAACAAACTTACCCCCGGTTTGATCTTAATACTGCCGCCGATTAAAAACTGTCCTGCAGGAATATACACTCTCCCACCCTGTACAGCCACGCTATCGATTGCCTTTTGGAACGCCATAGTATTATCCGTATGCCCGTCTGCTACTGCGCCAAAAGAAATTACCGATTGGCTAAACTCCGTGAGCGACTGTCCTGGACTCAGATAAGGGATCAGCAATACTAAAATGAAAAATTTCAAGCTATGCAAAATCTGCTTCCAACGTTCTGTCACCTTTTCGTAAAATGGGAAACCCGTATAGTCGTCGATGGCATTTTCCTTAAGCAGATAGGAAATACAACGTTTAACCCCTTCGGCAAAAGGAATGGTATAGGTAAAACCGAGGTCTCGTTTAGCAGCGGTATTATCATAAATATTGTTGAACTGGAAGTTCTCTTTACACCAGGAAGCTTCTTCGGGGGCTAATTGAAATAATAGTTCTGTGGGTATATATACGAACCGGGGTTCAGGCGCTTGCAATTCCTCTGCCACCAACCGGTGCATACTATACCAGGTTAACAATTCATCGCCGGTTACATTATAGGCTTTACCGATAGTATTATGGTTACCTGTCGCTCCAATAAAAGCATTAGCGACATCTTGTGAATGCGTAGCGACCCAAATAGCCGTTCCATCTCCATGCAGGATCATTTCCCTGCCTTTCCGCAGCCGGTCCAGATGATAGGTTTGCCCGCCGAAGCAGGTAACCAGGGGGCTCCATCCTTCCGAATACGTGGCAGCAGGGCGTATGACCGTAAGCGGGAAACCTGTCTTTTCACAGGCGGCCCATAAGATCTTTTCCATTTCTACCTTTTTCGCTGCATAAGGAAAACCGGCCGATGCACTCAGACCGGTATCTTCGCCGACGGGATATGAAGGCTGACGTTTGCCATATACATCTACCGTGCTACAGAATATATATTGTGCAGTCCTTCCGTAAAGAGCCCTGACTACGCTACGGGCATCTTCCGGTTCGAAACCCGCCATGTCGATGACGCAATCGAACAGGCCGGCTTTCTTCATATCGGTTTCAAAGGCGGCATGATTTGTCCGGTCGCCGGTTATCCTTTTCACCTCCGATTCGAACTTTACTTCGTGCATGCCACGGTTATATAAGGTGACCTCATTCCCCTCCCTGATAAGTTGGGGTACAAACCACCGGCTGATATTCCCCGTTCCTCCGATAACCAATATTTTCATAATAAGCTTATTTCTTCGTTTGTGGAATGGCTGCAGTTGAATGGCTGCCATAGATATCTCTTCCATTCCATTTCCATATATAAAACAGGGCAAATATATAAGGCAAAAAACCAAGCAGAAAGGAAAACTGCAGACTGGTTATATCAGCCAGTTTACCTTGCAGTACCGGCAGTAAAGCCCCTCCCAGAAATCCCATGGTCAACAGCCCGGAGGCAATCCCAGTGTTACCGCTGAGTCCTTCTATGGAAATGGAGAAAAGTGTAGGAAAAAAGATGGATACGAAAAAACCTATGGCCGTATAAGCTGCCAGTGCAAGCCAACCATCCGCCAGAATTACAGGGACCAATAAAAAAAGGACAATCACCAATCCAAAAACCAGGGTAATAACCGGCTTTATTTTCTTTTGGAGAAGGGATCCAGCCAATCTTCCCAGCGCAAACACAGCAAAATAAACGGTAAACATTTTTTGAGACTGATGGGCGCTTAACCCGGCAAGATTTTTATCTTCTGCAAAGTTCCGGTAAAAGCCAAAAAGGCATGCTTCGAAACCCAGCACCAGGAAAAGCGAGATAAAACCCAATATTATTTTGGGCTGAACCCAAATGGATGGCTGACCACTCTTACTCTTGTTTAGTTCCTCACCGTCAAACGAACCTTCTTTTTCTTTCCCCTGACTGCCTTTAATACGAAAGGTATAAAAGGCCATTACCAGCAGCACCAAAGCCGTTATTATAAAAATGTTTTGCATGTAGGGTATTTTCCCGGCAATGGAAGGGATACTATCAGGGATCACCATGACCAGCAGGAGCGGAGCGATGATCTGCGCGATTGCACCCAATGCACTCCCGGTATTCAACCGGCTTGAACTGCCACGCTCCTCTCCCAGTACCGATAATAAGGGGTTGCCTGCTACCAGTTCCATATTAAAAGCGATGCCTAAAATAAAGAAGGCAATCAACAATAGGCTGTAATTACCCGATCGAAGGCCTGGAACGATAAGGAATGTGCCCAAAGCAAAAAGCAGCAGCGATACGGCAAGGCAATTTTTAAACCCGATCTTACGGGTCAGCCATCCGATCCCGATCGAGAAAAATACAAAAGGAATATTTTTAGCAAACAGTATATACATCTGACCGGTATACGAAAGATTAAAAAGCGCCTTAAATTCGGGCAAAAAAACGCCTTCAAAACATTGCGCCAACCCGCAAATAAAATAGATGGCATATACCTGATACAGCAATGGCTTGTTACGGATCTCCATATATTTATTTTATACTATCGATAACCAATACCCAATCCTGCCCATAGCCCCAATTGGGAGGCTGAAAAGCCAAATACTGCTCCTTGGCTGTAACCTGCGCGACGGTGGATATTCCGTCGCGCGGATTAAACCAGCTATATTTCAAGGCGCTGCCAGCCAAAAGTCCGGTATTAAGCCGGAATCTTTTCCCGGTCGGGGAATAAACGAAGGCATAACTACCATCATCTGCCCGGGTAGCCGCCAGGTAATCTTCCCCTTCCTCCTGCAGGTCCGCGATCAGCGATTGATCGGGGATCAGGCAAAGTTGTGGCCTCCCTGTCATTAAATTTTTCACATGCCTCATTTGTGACGCGCCGGCCAGGTCGAGAGCGTCTTTCCAAAAGTAGATCGGAAAGTTGATTCCTTTGCGGTCCGGCGTGTAAAATTGCCAGACACTGTGGCAGCCGTAAGTATGACCGAATGCCCCGGAAAACAGGTTCCAGTAAGCATATTTTCTGACATCCGCATCGGAGGAATATCCATTCTCGAAAGGCTTAAACCCTAAACCATGTGCCTCATAAACAGGTTCTCCGTCGATGACGGGTTTAACCGGAATCCGTGCATAATCTCCTGCGACCTGGCTGAATGTGTTTTTTTGTTTGTCATGACCTGTCTGGAGCATATTAAAATCCAGCCAGTCATCCTGATGAAACCAACGGGAGGAGGAACCGGATTCAAATGGCTGCGGGTGAAAGCTCATCAGGGTATGCTGTTTTCCACCCACGCCATCAATGACCCCATTTGCCATCGATCGCCAGATTTCGACTGCCTTTTCATCCGGATCACGGTCACCTCCCATTATCCAGATTATATTTTTATCGTTTTTATACCGTTCACCCAGCCACCTGCCATAGGCAAAGGCATTGGAAACGGTAAAGATTTCCGGTCCTTCCGCCCAATTATATCGTTTGTCGATCTTATCTCCCCAGGCCGGCAACAAGGCCATGAATAATCCTTTCTGCGAGGCGGTGCGGATAATCCAATCCACATGCCCGAAATAGGCCTCGTTTGGTCTTTGAGGATCCAGGTCTGTCAAAGGAACCTCTCCAAAAGCATTGGGGTATCTTAATCCGTCCAATTCCGCCAACAGGACCGCCTGTATCACGGTGAATCCTTTGGAAGCCCTGTTCTCCAAATACAACTCCGCATCTTCCCTGTTAAGCCGGTGAAATAATTCCCACGCGGTGTCGCCAAGCCAAAAAAAAGGCTCACCGTCTTCGTATACTAAAAACCGTTTGTTGCCGGACAGTTTTAATCTTCGGTCTTTCGGCATAGTGTTTATTTGTTATCCGGTACCGGGTAATTTTTGTCTGCGTCATCGGCGATCAGGATCCAATCCTGCCCATAACCACTGCCGGGAGGCGTAAAGAAATGAGTTCCTTTGTTCACGATCATATCGGATTTTATCGTCTTGCCGCTGCGGGGGTCATACCAACAGGTATTCAGGTTTGAACCGCTTATTTTTCCCAAATTTAGGGTAAACGGTTTTCCTGCTGCCGTGTAGACGAACAGATAATCCTTTCCCCTTGCAGCCTGGATCCGCTCCGACGCGGCGAGCCCGTTCTCCAGAATCAGCGATTGATCAGGTAAACGATCTGAAGCAGGCCTTGCCAGGATAAGCTGTTTAACGTACTTCATCTGGTTGGCGCCTGGAAGTTCCATAGCCTGCTGCCAGTATATATGCGGGCCATTGACGGCGGGACGATCGGGGGAATAGAACTGCCAGATATCATGACAGCCATAGGTATGTCCGCAAGCCCCGGCGAATAATTCAAGATAGGCATATCTCCTCACGTCATACGCAGTCGAAGTGCCCAGATCCTGCACGTTGAAACAAACGGGATGATCTTCATAGATCGGTTCGGCATCAAGCACGGGTTTAACGGGCATCCGTTCATAGGAATCCTTTATCTTTTCATAGACGGCTGCGTCACGGCAATGTCCGTTCTGGAACATATTAAAAGAGAACCATTCATCGTCATAAAAAAATTCTCCCGAGCCACGGGCATTTGGCTGAGGGTGATAGCTGATCATGGGTTTACCCACCGGACCCACCCCTTCGGTGATGCCTGCCGCCATTTCGCGCCATAAATCGATCTGTGTTGGATTCTGCGGATTCCTGTCGCCTCCAAGTATCCAGATAATGTTCGTCCTGTTCTTATATCGCTTACCAAGCCATTTACCATAAATTTTCGCATTGGCAGGGGTAAAAATCTCCGGGCCTTCTCCCCATGCCTTATTTACCTTGTCTCCCCAGGTTGGTAAAAATCCGATGACCAATCCGTAAGTATTCGCCAGATCGATCATATCGTCCACGTTGCGAAAATAGGCTTCGTTGGGTTTTGCAGGATCGTCATTCTTCAAGGGCAGATTGCCGAAAGCATTCGGCGAATGCAGACCATTGAATTCAGCAAGGGCAACCGCCTGAATGACGGTGAAACCCTGTTCACTTCTTCGCTTGAAATATTGACCGGCCTGAGCCAGGGTAAGGCGGTGAAATAACTCCCAGCCGGTGTCCCCAAGCCAGAAAAAGGGTTTACCCTCTCTTAGTAAATTCCTCCCGTTACTGCTGACGGTGAACTGGGCAAATCCCGTCATAAAAATGACAGGAAAGAGTAAGGTCAGCAGAACCTTTTGCAGTTTGCCGGTTCCGGTAGCATATGGCATGATCCGCATACGTCAGGTTGATTTTTATTACTTCTACGAAAATATAAAATCTGCGCGGCAAATAATAGCAGGACAATCTATCTTCCCGTAATATCCCTTACCTGCTCCTTTATATCCTCCATCTCGAATATTCGTTGCCAGTTTTCCCGGAAAAGGATGGGTTTTGCCCGTTTGCTGATCTTATAGGCCGCATCGCTGAACGATCCGTTAACCTCCCTGAACAGAACGGCCATCTGTATCCGTAAATGTCCCAGCACAAAATCCCTGGCGGCATGCTCAGGTACGCCCAGAGAGACGATCTTATCGTAACCTTCTTTGACTACTTCCATACAGGTCTGCGCCAATGTTTCTACCATAGCGGGCTCCAGTATCGCCATTTGCTCCAGCGAAATCCGATGGGTATGATCAATGGGGGCATACATGTGTTCTGCGATCATACGGCCCAGATCGTAATGGGGTTCCGCGCCAAATAGTAAAGCAACGACAATACTCTGTTTAGCCGATATCCCGCCGTAAAAATCCCTGAATGCCTCTTCGGTCGGTTCCCAATTGAAAACGGAAGGATGGCAGGGATGGGCTATCACATACCCAAGATCGTCCCGGTGGTAAACAGCTCCATCCAGGGGAGCCGCCGGGTCCAGCGTCAATACCAGTGCACCTGGTTTCATGAGCGGTATGATCCTGGCGGAAAGATCCCTGATCGCGATATCCGGCAAGGCCAGTATGACCGCATCGCTTGCAGGAAGGGCGTCTTCTTGTCCGGAGACCTCGACCCCGCGCTGCTTCAGCGCGGAAATGCCCGCTACTCCTACTTCAAGATAGTGAACCTTATATTGGGGATTTTTCAGAAAATTATCTGTCAGCCGAAGACCCATTTTTCCTCCGGCGCCTACTAAAGATATAGTTATCATATTTAATTTTATTTTTTTTATAAGGTGTTACTTTTTTCATGAATTCCCTGCAAGACCCGGTATGGTTTTAAGATACCGGATGGCCTGATCCGCCCATGACCGTTCTTTTTCCAGGGTAAGATCAGGATCCGCTTCCGGGGGTACCCACTGTTCCAGGATGCAGGTTTCGCAACGATGATAGGGCATGAGTTGTGCAATCAGGCCGGGAATGTCCAGCATGCCCTGGCCCGCTATTCTGCCGTCCATGATAAAACCCTGTCCATGCGGCATTCTCCGGATCCCGAAATCCTTTATATGCAGGTTTACTGTATAAGGAGCCAGCAATTCGCCCACGGCATCGATGCCCTCGGCCGCGCCCAGTGAATTTGCGGTATCCAGGCAAATTCCTACCTGTTTGGAACCGATCTTTTCCATGACCTCTTTAAGATCCTTTGCCTTGAATCTGTCGTGATTCTCCAATGCCAGTATAAGGTTGTTTTGTTCCAAAACAGGTAATTGCAACCGGATGCTCCTGATTATTTCATGTAGCCCGGGCCGGAAGCCTTGCTCATCGATGACAAAACGGAGTACCCTGGCATTCATCCGGCCACAGATTCCGATATACCTCTCCAGGAGTTCCGGGGTCATTTTCCTGGCCCCGATTTCCAACCTGATTTTATGCTCATTCAACCTTTCTTTAAAAGCAATCAGCCTGTCATCCGAAAAATCATGCAAGGGAAGATTGTCCCCCACCTGTAATACCGAAATCCCATGGGATACAGCCAGGCGGATAAGATCGGTTTCATCTACCGGCCGCATCTGCACATGGTCTTTCAGATCGAAGGCCCATCCATAAGTATACGAACTGATCCCTAATTGCATAACCGCATTCAGTTTATCCGTTTTATTTTTTTGAAAAAAAAATTTCTAAAAAAAAATCCTTATTTTCGATCGCTAAATAGTAGAGTACAGTAGAGTAATGATGCTAAGCTAGGCCATTTTTTCAAAAAAAAATCATTTTCCATTAATCATGCAAAAAAAATTACGCTTCGCTGTCCTGGGTTGCGGGTACTGGTCTCAATACCAGATCAAGGCATGGTTCGAGCTTGAGGGAATTGAATTGGTAGCCTTATATAACAGGACACTTTCCAAAGCGGAAGCTCTTGCCGTGCAATTCAATGTTCCCCGCTGTTATGACGATGCGGAGCAACTTTTCCGCGAAGAAGAGCTGGACTTCGTGGATATCATAACAGATGTAGATACACATCCCCTGTTTACGGCTATGGCCGCCAGGCATGGCGTTGCCGTGATCTGTCAGAAACCCATGGCCCCAACCCTGCAGGCAGGTATTAAAATGCTGAAACAATGTGACCAGGCGAATGTCCCGCTGTTCATCCATGAGAATTTCCGGTGGCAGGCCCCTATCCGGAAACTAAAAGAAATAATGGACAGCGGCATTATCGGCATTCCTTTTAAAGCCAGGGTTAGCTTTTGCTCTGCCTTCCCTGTGTTTAATAACCAGCCTTTTCTGGCAGAACTAGAGAAATTCATACTAATCGATATTGGTTCGCATATCCTGGATATATGCCGTTTCCTTTTCGGTGAAGCCGAGTCGCTATATTGCCAGACAGCCACCGTAAACCCGTCTATCAGAGGGGAGGATGTAGCCAATGTCATGATGAAAATGAAAAGCGGGATTCATTGTTATGCCGAAATGAGTTATTCATCCATCCTGGAAAAAGAATCCTTTCCCCAGACATTTGTCCTACTTGAAGGCGCGGGCGGATCCCTTCATTTAACACATGATTTCGAATTGAAGGTTACTACGCCCCGGCAAACGGTTCCTACCATTGTAAGCCCCGTCTTCTACCCCTGGGCAGACCCGGATTATGCGGTGGTCCATAGCAGCATTGTGGATTGCAACCGGAATATACTGGAAGCGTTGCAGGGGAAAACAAGTGCTGAAACCACAGGGGCCGATAACCTGGAAACCGTTAAACTTGTTTGGGCGGCCTATGAATCGGCGAAAACAAATACTTTATTGAAACTGGAAAATCTGCCTGTAATGCAAAAATGAGCCCCCGTAATATGCATCTACGATTGCAGAATATCACCAGACTATTTTCGGGCATTAAAGCCCTTGATGGAATTTCCCTGGAAATTTATCCCGGAGAGGTTCATGCCATCTGCGGAGAAAACGGCGCTGGAAAGAGTACCCTCATGCATCTTATAGCGGGAAATCAGCAACCGGATAGCGGGGCCTTTTTTCTGGACGGAACCCCGGTGGTATTTGCCAAACCTGCGGATTCTATCGAAAGGGGAGTCGGCATTGTCCACCAGGAAAAGAGTATAAGCGCTGCTTTGAGCGTCGCCGAAAACATTTTCCCCGACCGCCAGCCCCGTAACCGGTTTGGTTTTATCGACTTAAAAAGACTCCATAAGCAGGCTGCCGGCTTACTCCGGCAATTGGGATTACCGGATATTAATCCATCAATACCGGCAGGCATGCTCTCCTCCGCTCAACAGCAAATGATAGAGATAGCCAAATCCCTTGCTGTAAAACCCCGGTTGTGGATATTGGACGAACCTACCGCTTCCCTTACGCAGCAGGAGACGGCGATACTCTTCCGTATTATTCTGGATTTAAAACAATCCGGTGTGGCTATAATCTATATTTCGCATCGTATGGCCGAAATTGGAGTTATTGCGGATCGTATCACCGTTCTGAAGGATGGAAAATGCCAGGGTAGTTTTCCTGCAGGCGAGATTTGTGAGGACAGGCTTATTCGCTTAATGATCGGTCGCGAAATAAAACAGACGTCATACCGGTCAACGGTCCGAAAAGATATAGCGCTCGGCCTTCATGGCCTTTCCGGTGAACGGTTCTCGGATATCAGCCTGGAATTGCATAAAGGTGAAATATTCGGCCTGGCCGGTTTGGACGGTTCGGGCAAGGGAGATTTGGCCAGGGCCATTTTTGGAGCCGGACGTATTCAGACAGGACAAATAAAGCTACAGGGGATCGCCGTCTCTATACGAACTCCCGCAGAAGCTGTAAAAAACGGTATTGTCTATTTGCCGGAAGAACGCAAATCGCTGGCCGTTTACCCTCAATTGAGCGTGATGGAAAATATGTTGGCTGGAATGGCAGGTCGTCCTTCGTCCTGTGGATTCATCAACAAAAAAGAAATGCGAAGAATGCTTGCCGGCAATAAGACCGCACTGGGTATTAAGATGTCTTCTTTGGACCAGGAAATTCAAACCCTAAGCGGTGGGAATCAACAAAAAACAATTCTGGCCAGGTGCCTGAGCACCGGTCCCGATATCCTGATTGCCCATGAACCCACCCAAGGTGTCGATATAGGCTCCAAGAAGGATATCTATGATCTTTTGAAACATTTGACCACTGAAGGAAAAAGTATTTTACTGATTTCAGGCGAATTATCCGAACTGCTTTTATTATGCGACCGGATCGGGGTTATGCGTATGGGCAAACTGGTGGCTATCCTCTCCAAGGAAGAGGCGACGGAGGAAATCCTGATGCGGTTTGCTGCCTTATAAGAATCGCCGGGATAAGGTCCCATGTAATTTAAAAATGTTGTTTATGAATCCGGGAAAATATCTTCAAAACAGAGTCATCGCCTTAGGGTTAACCCTGGCCTTGGTATGCGCGGGAGCGGCCATCGTATTTCCGGATACTTTTTTTACGGCACAGAATTTTTCGCAGATTCTCCTTAATTTTTCCATCGATGCCATTGTCGCAGTCGGCATGATGATACTTATGATATCCGGAATGTTCGATCTGTCCGTAGGTTCCCTGGTCGCTTTTTCCGGAGGCCTGGCTGGCTATCTGATGTATTATTACCAGATGAATTTCCTGGCAGCTACCCTGGCGGCGCTGACCGGCTCCTTGTTTGTCGGTCTCACCAATGGATTTCTCATCGCCAGGGCAGGGATCAATCCAATGATCCAAACCCTTGCCATGATGGGCATCCTGCGGGGCTTCGCATTAATGCTCAGTGGCTCAGGTATTCAGCATTTCCCTTATGGCTATCTTTATTTTGGTCAGTCGAAGCTTCTCCATTTACAAGCGCCCATTTGGTATATGGCTATTATTGTAGTCGTTCTTTCGATATTGGTAAAAAATAGCTATTTTTTCCGGCGCTACTATTTCATCGGCAGTAATGAAAAGGCCGCCTATTTATCGGGAATTCCCGTAAGGCGTATGAAGATATGGGCTTTTGTCATTGCTTCTTTTCTCGCCGGGATTGCAGGGATATTACTATCGTCCCGACTGGGAGCCGCTTTCTCAACCTCCGGAAGGGGGATGGAATTACGGGTGATCACAGCCGTTATTTTAGGCGGCGCCAGTCTTTCGGGAGGCCAGGGGAAAATACCGGGTGCTTTTCTGGGGACGGCATTTATGGGTATTATAAACAATATCCTGATCATTGGCCGTATTTCCGGTTATTGGCAGGAGATTATATTGGGAACCATATTGATCATTGCCGTTGCACTTGACAGACTCTTAAAAAAGAGCACCGGTTAAGAATAAAAATTACAGGATGAAAATGAACCTTTTTTGCTGTTTCTGTATGGTCTTGCTGACACCTTCCTGTGAGCCGCCTCCCCTCGATGGTAAAAGCGATGCCTATAATCCTATCCTCACACAAAAAGACCATAACGCCGGTATCCTGCCTACTTCCGGCAAAGAAGAATATATCATGATCACCACCTCTATAAACCTACCCTTATACGTACGACATGAACAGGCTGCCTTCCTGGCCTGGGGCCGTAAAATGAATATCAAGACCACTATTCTCGGACCGGCCGAATGGGATGTGTCTGCACAAATTGCAACAATCGAGCAGGTAATTCCTTCGCACCCGGCTGGCCTGCTGATCAACGGCACCGACCCGGGAATCGCGCAGGCCATCAATAAGGCCGTTGACGCCGGTATCCCCACTATTGTTTATGATTCGGAGATACCCGGTTCCCGCAGGCACTGTTTTATCGGGAGTAATTGGTACGAAATGGGCAGATTGTTAGGAGAACGAATGGTTAAGCTTCTGCAGGGAAAAGGTAAAGTAGCTTGTTTGGGAATATTAGGCCAGGAAAATATGGAAGCCGGCATGCTGGGCTTACAGGATGTAATAAAAAAATACCCGGCCATTCATTTTATGGGTAAATATGATGATAAAGCCAACGTAGAAACAGCAGCTAAAATAACGGCAGACCTGATAGCAGCCAATCCGGACCTTGAAGGCATTGCCGGATTCGACTCCAATTCAGGACCCGGGATGTGTCTGTCCGTCAGGGAAGCAGGCAAAGCCGGAAAGATAAAGCTAACCTGTATAGATGCGGAACCAGAACATGTAAGATTGATAAAAGAAGGAATACTGGATTATGCCGTAGGTCAAAAAAGAGAATTGTTCGCCACCCTCGGCGCCCAATTCCTGTTTACGATGCGACATCCCTCTCTACAATTCTCTCAAAATGATACCCGTGCAGGAATATTACCGGTACCGGACAAAGTATCAACCGGCAGTATCGGGGTTGACAAACAAAATATAAGCTTTTTTTAATGTCCCCAATACCCAAGGAAACAGAGGAGCAATTGTTCACCGGATCTCCTTCGGAATTGCATGAACGTTTATTTTTAAAGGCGGGCTTGCTCACCTGTGTTTATGAAAATGGATGGATTCGTTATATCTCGTATGGACAGGAGGAACTTATCCGTAAAGTATACTCCACCGTGAGGAACGAGAACTGGCTCAATGTCCCGTTTGGGATCCGGGACCAGACTGTCGTGCAGGGTTCCAGTTCCTTTCTGATAACTTATTTCTGCGAATATGGGTGGAAAGATGCCCTTTATAAGGCTTATGTCACCATCCGGGGAACCTCCGCCAACGAAATCAGCTATTCATTCGAAGGAGCTGCATTATGCTCTTTCCTGCGTAACCGGATAGGCATATGTCTTCATTTGCCTATTGATACCTGCCAGGGACGTGAAGCACTGGTAGAACATTCAACGGGAATACCGGAAACGAAATTATTTCCCATTCGGGTTTCCCCTCACCAGATTTTCCAGGATATACGATCTGTCACCTGGACCACCCAACAGAATACACAGATCGCCGTTAGTTTGAAGGGGGATGTATTCGAGGCAGAAGATCAACGAAATTGGACCGACGCTTCCTATAAGATATATTCGACGCCGCTCAGTGAAGTTTATCCCATAATGGTCGCAACAGGAGATAAGGTTCATCAGTCAGTAGTCATAAAAGTAATTATCCCTGATTACCCGGAAACCAAAGATTACAGACCGGAAACCAAAGATTACAAACCTGAAACCAAAGATTACAGAGAGGCCTTTCCTGTAAATCTGGTAATTGGGGAATCTTCCTATCCATTCCCTTGTCTGGGTTACAGCAAAGGTCCTGTCTTAGGGGAGTCGACCGGTGCCCAAATCCTGCTGTTGCAACAGGTGCCCTTCGACCATTACCGGGTCGATATAAGACTCTATTTGGATTGGTATCCTTATTGGCGGGAGGCCTTAACCGATTGCCAACGTCTTAAGGTAAGGATGGAACTGGTCATCTTCTTTTCTGATAATTATCTGGAGGAAGGCAAGGTCTTGTTACGGGCCTTAAATGGCGAAAGTCGATTTATTCAGTCCGTTCTTCTCCTGGATGAAAAACACGATTTCACTCCCCTTTCCCTTCAGGATGAATTAATACCCCTGTTTAGATCCTTATATCCGGATATTCAATA
Organism: Flavitalea flava; assembly: GCF_054461575.1. Taxonomy (NCBI): domain Bacteria; kingdom Pseudomonadati; phylum Bacteroidota; class Chitinophagia; order Chitinophagales; family Chitinophagaceae; genus Flavitalea; species Flavitalea flava. Next base: position 597,834 of record NZ_JBTLQH010000001.1, on the reverse strand, counting down.
TGGGATTGGCACCGATGGTTTTTTCGCAGAGTGGAACCGTAATTTTAAAAGGAACAGGTTGGTCGATTTTACAGCTTATTCGATCAACCCCCAGATGCATGCGGATGATTATTTATCCTTGGTAGAGAACCTGGCAGCGCAGGCCCAGACGGTTAAGACCGCAATCGAAGTGGCACCGGAATTGCCCTTAGCCATTTCCCCCATTACCCTGAAAATGCGTTATGATACTTGTTTAGCAGGCAGATCACCGATTAGAAATTATATGTCTCCCTGGGAAGCAGATTCCAGACAATCTTCCTTATTCCTGGCAGCCTGGACCTCCCTGGCTATAAAATACCTGGGTCGTGCACAAAAGATCACTTTATTTCAGGGTATAGGTCCCGGGGGCATTATGCCCGATCATCAGGATAGTCAGGAACAGCGTGTATATCCTGTATATTTGTTACTGCAGGAATTGTATGCTTTTAAACCGGTTCAGCTCCTGCACACCCTCTCAGAGCGGCCGCTGGTTGCAGATGTCCTGACAGTTGCCAACCGGCAGGGGGAACGACTATTCATTTTATGCAATTTTACAGGCTCCAGTCAGGAAATCCACTGGTCAATTCCACAAAAGCCGGGTAACCGGCTAAGCGTAAAAGAACTGACAACGGCTAATTACAACACCTTCCTTTCCAATCCTTCCTCTTTCCTTTCTTTAAGATATCGTCCTGCGGAAATCTGTCCCGTAGAAAGGTTGTTGAGGCTACCGCCATTCAGTATTGTATTCCTCAAAGAGATATGACATTATTTAAAAAATTGTATATTGCGGATCAGTATACTATACTCTACTATCCCAGGAAAACAGCACCTTAACTTATTAGCACCAATTAGTTTAATTGAAGATTATGGCATTCAGACAGTCGAATTCAAAACAGGAGTTGATATTGGTTGACGATAATCTGCCAAAACCTAAATATCTTCAAATCGTTGAGAATATTATTATCTCCATAGAAAAGGGGATAATATCAAGAGGTGATCAGTTGCCCTCCATCAGCGAACTTGCTGAAGAATATCAATTGGCCAAGGCAACCGTATCAAAGAGCTACGATGAATTAAAGGCCCGGGGCGTTATCATGTCCAAGCATGGAAAGGGTTTTTATGTCGCCAGTACCAAAGTACGTAATGAATGGAACGTTTTTGTCCTCTTCGATACTTTTAATGCCTATAAGGAAGTGCTGTATAATGCTTTTAAAAATTCGCTCCCGGTTAGCTCACAGATGAGCGTTTATTTTCATCACTACAACAAAAAACTGTTTGCAAGTCTGATTGAAAATAACCTGGGAAATTTCAACAGTTATGTCATCATGCCTCATTTCGATACGGATGTATCCTCTATTGTGGCAAAGATACCCAAAGAGAAATTGCTGATCATCGACAAAGATATACCCGCACTCCAAAACGGGTATGCATCCGTTTTCCAGGATTTTGAGAAGGATGCCTTTAATTCTTTAATGCAGGCGGCTCCCTTGTTACGTAAATATGAGAAACTCATTATCAGCCTCGGAAAAGACCATTTCCAATATATCCCTTCCGGCATTATTGCAGGGATTAAAAAATTTGCCAAAAATGCGAATATGCCTGTTTCCTTTTCCGAGCAGCTCGATGTAAACCGGATTAAGACCGGAGAAGCCTATTTGCTTTTCTCTGACAGTGACCTGGTAAAATTCGTGAAGCAAGTCTATTCGCATAAATGGCAGGTGGGGAGCGACATCGGTCTGATCTCCTATGACGATACCCCTTTAAAAGAAATACTGCTTAATGGCATTACCACTATTTCCACTGATTTCGAACTGATGGGCAAAACGGCCGCCAGGATGATCGTTGAAAATACCAAAGTAAAATTCCATAACCCCAGTAAACTGATCATCAGACAGACCCTGTAACTATTTCTTTACCATTTATTGCTCCCCTAAACTATTGTATCTATTGACTATTGTATACCAAAAAATACGATCCTGGCACTGCTGCCCTGGAAATCTGCCTGTATGATGGCCCGGCCGGCAGCATCATAACTTACTTTCGTATCCGGAGTATGCCATACCTGCCTGTCAACGGGATGTTCCGTTATATACTGGTACTGGCCCGCCTTATTAGCGAAGAGAGTGACCATTCCTCTGCCCGTAACCCCATTGATCTTTTCTACAATTTCCGGGCTATCGCCGGGTTCTCCGATTCGAAATAGTTCACTCAAGGTAACATCGCCCCTTACCTGCTTATATTTATCCAGTACGGTATGAAAAAGTTCGATGCCTTCCGGCGAGGTCTTGAGAATTTCACCCCAGATCCCATTTTGGCCTGCTATTAGTGAAGCCACATTAATGAGCTGCGAATTTCGGGGCTCATCAGGTTGATAATGGGTTAGAAAAAGGATGGAAGGAATCCATTTGTCATAGGCCAGCACCGAACGCGTGATCCATCCCCTTGCAGGACCCGGATTGACAAATATATTCGTATTACCATTCGATAGAGGGCTTTGGCCGGGGACCGCCAGGTTATAATTATCAAAATAAGGACCATTGTTCATGATAAAATATTTACCGGAGGAAAGGAATTCCAATCCCATGCTTCTGCCCGGTTCCGTGATATCGAAATCGAAAATGGCCTGCGGCGCCACCGCACATACCTTATCGATCACTTTGGACATATAAGTTGGTAGCTGGAAAGCATAACTGTCGGCTCTTTCCTGCCGGCTATTGGTTGCCGTTCCGTGGTAATGGCCCGGCCCGTCACATCCATATTGCTCAACTGCATCCCATTTAAAGTATACGACGCCCAGTTCCCATATAAGTTGGATCAGCTTATCGGCAAAATCATTCCAATAAGGGCTTACAAGGTCAAACCGCACACTATTTTCCGTTTCCCAGATGGGAAAAGGATTATCCTTCTTTCCCTGCCATTCCATCCTGAAGTTGGTATTCCTTTTCAACATAGCTGAGGAAAGAGCGGCGACTGTTGGATTGAACCATAAGCCTAGTTTCATCCCGTATTGGTCAAGAAGGGCTTTAACCTGGCGCAGACTATCGGGGAAAAACTGCGTATTGACCCGCCAGTCTCCGGTAGTGGTGAACCACCCTGCATCCAGCACATAGACTTCGATACCCATCCGGTGGGCCACCTCAATTTCCTTCAGCGTGATGGCCAGATTCATGCTAGACAGATATTTGCCGCCCGCCCATTTAGTCCGCTCTTGCCGACCCCAGGTATTATAATAGATATAGGGTTTGCGGCTTTCCAGGTTTTGTGATATATATTTCAAAATAAAAGTTCGGTAATTAGAGGCCAGCTTATCTTCATTCCCATCGATACCGCCAATCTCGAACCAGATCGTCTCAAAATTATGCTGGCCGTCCAGCGGTTGACCGTCCAGGTAATTTCCTTTGACAGCCTTCAAAGACACTGAATAGGCAGAAGAAGAAGCTGAATGGGCGGAAGAAAGACAAAACTCTAAAAACCGGTTCGGGAAGGTAGATCCGTGCTCATAAGCCAGCAAAAAGGAAGAACTGTCATCTCTCCCTTCCAACATGGGTCCCATTACCGCCGAACTATCGTCGAATTCCTTTTTCCCGATCGGGAATTCTCCAGGGTGCGTAGCATGGGTTCGCTCGTTGAAATCGGATAAGCGGATTTCCTTGAAATGTGTTTGGCCCTTCAGAGATAACGAAAGGTAGCGCAATTCATCTGTTCCGTTCGGTTTACTGAAATGATGATGTCCGTTGCTCGTCAGGATATACCGAAACCTTACCATTGGGTTGTCTTTTGCCCAACGGAAGGTAATGGACAAATTTATGGATGAGTCCACCACCAGAGGCCCTTCAAAAATCTGCTCTTTGGTACCATTGGGAAGATCGGTGGCGGTATGAATGGTAAACTCCTTAACAAAGGCCTGCAACTTGTTGCTGTCGATTACAAAGACAGGTACCCCGATAGCCAGTTCTTTTCCACCTGCCATTCGGTAAGTCCATAGGTGATCACCCTTACCAGGATGAATAGTAAAAAAAGAATTTCGTATGTCTGAACCTGGTTTTTGAGTCCGGGCGGTCAAAACCAGCGTACTCAGGATGATTGTAAGGAGATATTTTTTTATATACATGCTATTATAGTAGAGTAGAGTTATGTAACGGGCAAATTACGAAAATTTGAGGATAAAAATCAGGCTATCCCTTGTTCTGCCATTCCTGGATCAGTGGCATAATCTTCTGTCCTTGACAAATAAAATAAAAGGGATGCCTCAAAAATAATTTGAGGCATCCCTTTTATTGAAAACCAAATCATCCAACTATTTATTGCCAGTTAGGATTCTGCACCAGATTCGGATTCAGCAGCAGCTCCTGGGTAGGCAGAGGATACAGGTAATCACGGTTCTCGTGAAAGGTCTTCGGGATGCTCCCGTTGACGATGATATTGCCGCCGGAAGCCCCATTTTCCAGGGTCACGTCCGTTCCCAGTTGCAGCAACTGTGCATTCGGCGTGGAGGGCTGTGTCCCCGACCAGATCACCAGGTCGGTCACGCCATCTCCATCCAGGTCAAAGTTACCCGCGCCAGGAAAGTAGGCCCCCTTGAATGGTACCGCCAGGAGGTGACCTTCCTTCCAGCGCATCAGGTCATTCCAGGTAAAGCCTTCCATTATTAGTTCGATGCGGCGTTCCCGCCTTATTTCCAGCAGGATACCGGCATTCGCTCCGCTCACCTGGGTAAATTGAGTAGCAAGATAGGGATCCGGGTTTGCATTGGCCGCTACCAGGTTCAAAGATGGCATCCCTACCCGATCCCGCAGGAGCTTAATGGACTTATCGATATCCGACTGCGTGATAGTTCCCTGTTCGGCCTTAGCCTCTGCATAATTCAACAGCAGTTCCGCATAACGAAATACAGGCAGAGAGTTAGGAGATTTCCCCAACGCGTCATTTGCCGCACCCGTAACGAATTTGATCAACTGGTAACCGGTGACCGAACCGCTGTAAGAGGGCTGCAATACTACATTCCCGTCCAGCCGGGTATAACCGGCCGTGCGAATCGTCTGCGAAAGGCGCGGATCACGGTTCTGCGTCTCTTTGAAAAATTGCAGGGTATCATAACGGGAAATATCCGTAAACCGGGAGCCGTCCTTCATCAGGTAGCTGTTTACGAAACTTTTTTCCAGACCGGGCTTACCAAAAGAAGGAGCTGTCGTATAATAGTTGACATTGTGAAAAACCTGGAGGGAGGCACTATACTGCCGCGATAAAATGATCTCATCGGAAATAGGAGCCAGCGAAGCGAACAGGTCACGATACGCAATATCCGGAGAACTTTTATAGGTAGTATATACCCCCGAATTGATCAGGGAGGAAGCAGCATCGGATGAAAGTTGGAGAAAGCGCATCGCATCCGGCAGGGAGAATTCTGTATGGTATTTCCGGAATGTACCTTCGAAAAGGCAAACCCTTGATTTCAGCGCCAGCGCCGTCCATTTTGTCACTTCCTGAACGTTCTTGCCGGTGCCCAGGTGCGCGACCGCAAAATCGATATCATTAACGACTGAGTCCATTACCAGGGTACGCGGATCACGCGCCTTGAACAATTCGGTCTTATCATTGACATCCAGGGCTTTCGAATACCAGGGCACATCGCCGAAGTGCTGTACCATGCTGGAATAGAAATAGGCGCGGAAAAATTTTGCGACAGCCAGATACTTATAGGTCACAGAGGTATCCAGGCCTCCCCGGCTGAAGTTTTGGATAAAATAATTGACGTTGCGCAGATTTGACCAGTCCCAGCCCCCGCCCGCAACCGGGATCGGCCGGTTGCCTGTCTGTTCCTGGCTAAGACCATTCAATACAATGGTGTTGGCAGACTCAGCATACAAGGTGGTGAACTCTTTTGCCGGGTTATCCGCGTCCGGCACCATATTGTCGTAGAACGACCGTACATACAACTGCAGCTCACTCTCCGAGTTAAAGCCATTGTCCGGCGAGATCTGTGAGAGCGGCTGTTGGTCGAGGATCTTGGAACAAGCCGATAGCAGCACCCAGCCCGCAACGGCACAAACAACTATTTTTTTCATTTTATAATGAAGTTTAAGGATTAGAAATTAAGATCCAGACCGAGAGAATACTGTTTGGTGAATGGATAATCACGGCCGCCGACATCAGAGGCGGATCCAGGTGCAACCTGTTCCGGATCGATATATTTCGACTTCAATTTGGTTAAGGTGACCAGATTCTGGCCTGTGAAATACAAACGCAGCCGCTGCATCTTCCATCGTTTCATTAATTCTCCTGGAAAATTATAGCCAATGGTAAGGTTCTTCAGACGGATATAAGCGATGTTCTGCAGGTATTTGTCGTTATATACGGCAAGGTCGCCTCCGGAATAGGAGCTATACCCTCTTAGCAAGGGGAAATAAGCATTGGTATTGGTCGGGCTCCAGATCTTGCTCACAAAATCTTTCGGAATAAAGGAGGTATAGGGACGACCATATTGTCCCCAGAACAAAGAAGACTCCACATTCGGATACCAGTTTTGTTTGCCGATTCCCTGGAAGAAAACCGAGAGATCAAAATTGTTCCAGTTAAAACCGGCATTGATCCCGAATGAATAGCGCGGCAGGGAATTACCTATATGCCGCATGTCACCATGATCATTGACAGTATTTTTTCCGTTATTGACGACGCCATCATTATTCAGGTCTTTAAATTTCAGGTCGCCGGCATGCAGCTTGCTCCATTCACCAGGTGAAGAAACCCGCTGATCCTGATCGATATAATCCTGGTTGATGGGATAAGCCAATGCTTCCTGGTCGCTCTTGAAATACCCATCCGTGCTATAACCCCACATTTCCCCCAGTTGCTGACCTTTATAGTAATTGGGGCTGGTAGGATCGCCAAGCAATTTATTCGGGTTATCGAATTTGGTGATCCTGGCCGTATAATCGGACAAGGCCAGGCCGAAACTGTAACCAAAGGCCTTGCCTGCCAACCGACCATTGTCCTGCCATTTTATGGAAAGTTCGAAACCGTTCGTCTCCAGGTCCCCCGCATTCTGCCTCGGCGAAGCCGCGCCGAATACTGCAGGAAGAGTCAATCCTGGGATCAGCATATTGGTAGTCCTGCGGCGATACCTGTCATAGCTGAACTGCAGACGATTCTTTAACAGGGACGCATCGATCCCGAAGTTCAGGGTCGCCGACCGTTCCCAGGTGAAATCCGGGGTCACCGGTGCAGGAGCACTCAACACCTGCGTTTTGTTACCATCGGTGACCCAGTTGGTCTGTCCGCTGTTCATGACAGGCACATACGGATAAAGAATAGACGGTTCGTTTCTATTACCCAGATCCTGGTTGCCCAGTGCACCGTAGGAACCACGGATCTTCAGTTCCGGAATGATATCGGACAGGGATCCGAAAAAAGCCTCTTTGCTGATACGCCACCCGGCAGACACCGAAGGAAAGAAACCATAACGGTGGCCGGCGGGAAACCGTGAGCTGCCGTCATAACGGCCATTTACCTCAAGAAGGTATTTTCCGGCATAGTCATAGTTCAGGCGTCCGAAGTAACCTAAAAGCGCCCATTCCCCGGCGCTGCCGTTAGCCGTCGCCGCGGTAGTTCCGAGATCTATCTGATTAAGATCATCCGAGAGCAGGTTGCGTTTTGAAACCGAAATCACCTTGAATTTCTGTACCTCTTCGTTGTAACCCACCGTAAGTTTAAGGTTATGTCGTCCCAGGCTTTTCTCATAATTTCCATACAGATTTACCGAATGATGCTGATCCGTATTGGAACTTTCCGTAAGCTGATCATTTCCTGCCTTGGCGAGGGTACCAGGATATACGGACCAGGGGATCAGTGCCTGCCGCTGATAGCTCGAATATGGCGCCAGTTCATAGGTATAGTTGCCGGTAATGGAAAGCCCCTGGAGGATTTTAGCAGTAAACCCGATCGTATTGGAAAAATTATAATTATGTGTGCCACCATGTGATTTGCCATTTTGCAGATCGGCAAACTCATAGGCGCCGTAATTGTTCAGGTTAGTGCGGAAAAAGAAAGACCCGTCCGGGTTTTTCGGCACATAAGAAGCCATGGCATGATTATAATAGCCGGTAGCATAAGGACTATAACCTGGGTAAGTATAATCATTGGCGCCGAACTGTGTATTAGTTGACACTGTCAGCCAGGAATTGACATGCGCATTTACCTTTGCCCTAAAATTATAGGCATTGTAAATATTTTTATAAAAATAAGTCTGATACATACCTTCCTGACGGTAATACCTGCCGGACAACATATAATCTACTTTTTCACTGCCGCCGCTGATATTGAAATGATGTTCCATCCCGGGCTCGCTCTTACGAAAAAGGAAATGCCACCAATCGGTATTTCCATAGTAGACGTATTGCGGCACACCTGTCCTGTTCTGGATAACAACGGAAGGCAGGGATTTATCGGTTTGCCTTTTCTTCATTTCCGCATAGTCAGCGGAGGTATAACCCGTATAGCTGTTACCCACGTTCCGGGAGAAGGCCAGATCGGCTAAAGAATCCTGAACAAATCCGTCGGTAAGGAAATCAGTTTTGGTAGTGATACTGCGTATGCTATAGCTGGAACCATAATTTATAGTCAGCCTGCCTTTTTTAGCTTGTTTTGTCGTCACCAGGATGACCCCGAAAGCACCCCTTGCTCCATAAATGGCTGCTGAAGACGCATCCTTCAGTACAGACAAGGATTCTATATCGGCGGGATTGAGCATATTGATATCGCCCGGGGCGCCATCGATGAGGATCAGCGGGCTTCCGGTGGTATTGGTGACGGATGCAAATCCGCGCACATTGAAGGTACCTGTGCTGCCAGGGCGCCCGTCACCAAAAGTAATGTTAAGATTGGGGATTGCGCCTTGCAAGGCCTGGGCTGCAGAAGAGGCAGGCCGATCCTCAAAGGTTCTGGCATCCGTCATACCAACGGCTCCGGTCAGGTTTACTTTTTTCTGCACACCGTAACCCACAACAACGACATCATCAAGACTACCGCTTTTCTCCTGAAGCCGGACCATCAATAGGTTTTTCCCAATACCTTTCACCTTAAAACCTAAAAACTCTCCTTTCTCGTAGCCGATGGTGGAAAAATGAAAATCATATTCGCCTCCTACCTGAAAAGCATGAAATACAAAGTCTCCGCTGGAATCCGTCACAGTATGATAAACCTGGCCGTTTGTTTTGTCAGTGGCTGAAACAGTGACCGCGGCCAGGGATGAACCTTTAACACTTACAACGGTACCATGAACGTCCGTTACACTTTTTTGAGCGAAGACTCCTTCGGTTAGCAGCAGGATGCATAGGAGGCATGCGATGCCCCTGAAGAGCTTTTTAGCTTTTCCCATTTGTTTTAGTTTAGCATTGTTGAAAAGATGAATTGAACCCTGGTTTACCTGATAATAAACCCATCATCGGCAGCAATCAGTGTCAGTTTGTTAATACGTGTTACTGTTTTTAAAATCAGCTCGATCGGGTCTTGGGGTAATAGCTGACCCGTGAACCAGGCATCCGAAAGGATAGATTTATTATATTGGATGGCAACATGGTAACGCTTGTGCAACAGATCCAGCACGTCTGCCAGAGGAGCATTATCGAATACCAATGTGTCGCCGGACATTTTAATATCCTTTCGTGTACGGGTGGCAAGTCCCGCCTTTTCATTCAAAGATTCAAAGCGGCTTACCACCGATTGACGCATCTTGCTGTCATATACCAACTCATCTCCTGGTTGGAGATAAAAATCCTGCATGGGTTTGGTGGGCGTGCCGGTATACCGGACCACCACTTTTCCGGAGTATAATCGCACTTGTATAGCCCCAGCGGTGCGTGTCGCCACCATAAAACGGGTCCCGAGGGCAGTAGTAGAAAACCCATTTGCATTTACCCGGAAAGGCTTATTCTTTTGCGGAGCGACAGAAAAGACGGCCTTCCCTTCCAGGAAAAGAACCCGGTCATTTTGATCATAGGCCAGGGAATCGTATCGTAAGGTGGAACCCGGAGACAAAATCACGGTCGAACCATCTGCCAGTCGTATAGTCGATGGACGTTTGACAGGCGCATTAAAGCTGGCAAGCCGCTGAATTTTTGCAGGAGGGGTCTCTACATTCACGGCAATTGCCGGATTAACGGCAAGGGTTCGTTTACTCTTGTTCCAAATGACGATTGACAGACCTGCAAACAGCAGCAAACAGGCTGCAGCCATCGCCCACCTCAAGGCCGGAAAATGGAAAGGGATCATCCGTTGCCCTTCATCTGAAGCGCTTTGCCGGTCACCTGGCTTATGGGGAATGTCATCAGTCTTCTTCGAATGATTCGCTTCGATAAAGGCAAGCATTTCCACGGGATAATTTTCCGGGTAATTACCCACCGGGGAGATCTCCGTCCATTCTGCATCACCGGAGGAACCCCGCTCTTTCTCCAGCATCCAGTCCATCACCAGCTTCGCCTCTTCCGGGGTGCATGTCCCTCTATAAAATCGATCGATCAATTGCTGGCCCGGCTGCATGGATGGTAAATTGTTTTTTTATATGTACACCGCCGGAGGAGTCAATCCCCTACCGGTAACATTTTGGTAACATTGAAATCCCGGATTCAGGAGCAGGAGCAGATTAACAGTAGTAGTAACATTTCGGACGAGATCAACCGCAGATGTTGATTGGCTTTGGTTATATGGTTCTCGACCGTTTTTACGGAAATGGAAAGTTCATCTGCGATCTCCTTGTTGGATAAACCCAGCTTTGTCTTCAGGAGGATGACTCTTTTGCGCACAGGGGACAATTGCACGGTAAGTTTATCGATATAGTCTGCCGTTTCGAATCGGCTATCGAATGGGTCGACGGCCTTTCCATCGGGAAAACGTTCCCTGATGTATTTTATTTCCCTGACTTTTTTCCTGCCCTCCTGACGGAGGTGATTGATCAGAACGGATTTGGCTATTATATATACCTGCTTCTCCGGAGGGTGGGCAAGAGAAAGAGACGAACGGTATTGATAAAGCCTTATGAAACATTGCTGGGTAAGGTCTTTGGCCATTTCCACAACACGGGTCTTCTTCATGAAAAAGTTAAATACCCTTCCGTTTAACTGGTAGTACATATTTACAAAGGCCTTTTCATTACCCTCCTTAACAGCTGAGATATCAATGATATTGTTCATGGGCTCCCGCATTTGCAGGCTCTGCAAAATTAGAGATATCCAAAAGTCATTTGACATTATCATTACATTAACAATGGAAGTGCCTAAGAAAAGCAATTAATCCTGACTTTGCCCCTCATCATAAGTTTACGTCGGGATATTGACTATGGACGGTTGGAATCCGCATCCGTGATCACGTCTATTTCAGCGTACCCCGCATCATCGTTCCCCTGGGTATTATGTAAGGCGCGAAGTTTGATGTACCGTGCCTTCACCGAGATAAATTTTTTAACCTGCCACAAAGGGTTGTTGTTGATATTGGAGAATTCCCCTTCGTCTGCCAGTTGCCATTGCTGCCCATCCGTCGAAGCGAAGAACCGGTAGTTCGTAATGACGCCTGCATGCCTGTCCTGGTCAGGCAGGTACCGGAACCCGGAAAGGTTTACCTCCTCACCCAGGTCGATCACGACATCCACCGTCATCTTCTTTTCTCCATCCTGGTGCCAGGCCGAATGCGGATCGCCATCGATAATGCCGGCCGCCTTCACATCACCGGTGCCTACTATCTTCCAATTCATGTGGGGAATATCGAATTGCTCGCGGCTCACAGGACTGCTTTTCCCCAACGAAAGATCGAAGGCAATGGCTTGCACCTCCAATTTACCGTCCGTCTTCACCGGACCTGTATATTTTTGCGATCGACTGGTCGGAATGCTGCCATCCAGCGTGTAATAGATAGCCGATTCGCTATCGGCTATGCTGATGATTATTTCTCCGGTCTTATTCCTGGTGATAGCAGGAGAGGTCAGAACAGGAGGGACATTATAGATACCAATATTGGAGATCGCCGGACAGGCTTTCGCGTCCGTAATGGTAAAACGAAGCTGAGTTGTCTTTACGGCGGGAAACCGGAGGATACGCCGATAACCGATGGTCGTAGCCTTCGCCAGCTCTTTCCAGTTTCCATCCACCATCGCCGCTACCGTAAAGGCTTTGACCCGCTGCCCCAGGCGGATATATTCCTGTGCCATAAAGCAATTAAAAATTGTAGGCTTCCCGAAATCCAGGGTCATCGATGCGGAGCTTACTCTATCATCCGTTGCCCAATAAGTAGCATTTTTACCGTCCGTCGCCTTGTCTGCTGCGAACGCTTTTGCATTACTGCGAACATTGGAAGCCGTAATTTTTACTCCTGCAGCAAGGTCCAGTGAAAATGCCACCTTTACTGCACGGGCCAACTGCAGAGAGGCCAGCGAATCATTTTTATGTATCAGACCATGTCTGTCAATCGGGAAGTTCAACAGCAAGGTCCCATTACGGCCGAACGAGCTGTAATAAGTGTCCAGCAACTGCGGCAAGGTCTTCACCCTGGAGTCCTCATATTCATGGTAGAACCATCCCGGGCGGATGGAGGTATTCACTTCGCCGGGCACCCACGCGTTCCCGTTCTCCAGTCCGTAATGCAACATATTCCAGGGGACATCTCCTGTAGAGTCCAGCAGGCTCCAGTTCGTTTCACCGACGTTGCCGCCTTCCGTTCCCACCCATCGCAGATCGCCCCTGTCTCCTCCGTCGTTCCAGATGACGATCCCGGGCTGCAGCCCGCGGATCAGCCTGTATGTATTTTTCCAGTCGTAATAGGTTTTTCTATCGATGGTCCGGGTCTCATTGGCGCCGCCGTAATAACCCGAACCGCCATTGGCCCCGTCGAACCATATTTCGAATATATCGCCGTAGTTAGTGAGCAGTTCCCTGAGTTGGTTCCTGAAATAGGTAATATATTCCGGCCGGCCATAACCGGCGTAATTCCTATCCCAGGGCGACAGGTATACGCCTAACTTCAAGCCATATTCCCTGCAGGCATTCGCCAATTCACGAACGATGTCGCCTTTACCATTTTTCCAGGGAGAATTTTTAACGGAGTACTCCGTGTATTTCGACGGCCACAGACAAAATCCGGAATGGTGTTTTGCCGTCAGGATGATCCCTTTCATACCGGCTTCCTTGCAAACGCGCGCCCATTGGCGGCAGTCCAGGCTGTCGGGGTTAAAAATTTTCACATCGTCGCCCCCGGAGCCCCACTCCTGGTCGGTGAAAGTGTTGATCGAAAAATGGAGAAAGGCATAGTATTCCATGTTCTGCCAACGCAGCTGGTTTTCGGAGGGAACCGGGCCATACGGCTTCGGTGCGTTAGGCGCGTTCTGCTGGGCATGGCTAAGGGCCGGCAAAAAAAAGAGAAATATTATGCCCCATACAAGCATTCTATTCATAGACTATTTGCTTTTAACTTATTTGACCGTGATCTTCAAGGTCCGGGAAATATTGCCTGAGGAGTTGCCCAATTGCAGAATAAAGTCTCCCGCTTCAATATTCCAATCATTTTTTGATTCGTCAAAGAATGCAAGATCGGCAATTTTCAGGTTCAACGTTATTCTCTTGCTCTCTCCGGGTTGGAGAAATACTTTTTCAAAGGATTTAAGCTCCTTTGCGGGGCGCAAAACGGTAGCGACCGGATCACTGACATACAACTGAGCTACTTCTGCGCCATATCGTGAACCTGTATTCTTTACGGTAAATTTCACATGGATCACTTCATCCTTTCCATAAACAACCTTATCCGCTGAAATCATTTGGCTGATCAATGAACGGATCTTTTCCTCCTGCTTATCGTCCTTAGGCGCCTGCTGCGCATTAGCCGCATATGTCATCATGATCCAGGAAAAACCGGTCACAAATTGTCTTACTGTTTTTTTCATCTTCTTCAACTATTTTGTTTCGAAATATCCGATTATCCTGCAACGGTTTATTCCCTCCAAACCAATACGCCTGCAGGCTTCAATATCTTTTGGCCGATGAGAATGCCAGCCGTTGCAGGGACGGGCACCTCGTAGTCGCCGGAAGAATAATTCACGGCAATATAGAAGCCATCGCGCCAGTAAACATACACGCCAGGGGGGTAATCATCAGTAGTGGCTCCGGCTTCAACATAGGCATCACGCAATAATTTTTTTTCCAGATCGCTGCCGTCGCCGTCCACTCCAATATAGGTAACTGTGCCTTTGCCGACTTTCCGTTTTACCACCGCGGCCCTTCCTTTATAAAACTGGTTGTCATAGGTTGCAAGTACCTGCGTATTTTTGTCCGGAACAAGCAGATCTGCCCAGCTGTTCCAGGCGTAATGGGATGATCCCATGAGAATGTCGCCCCTTACCGATCCCGATCCCGGGAGCATGTCGGTCGCCAGCACATGCGCCCCGATAAGTCCGGATAGCGGCGCAGCCCATCCGGATTCCCAAAAATGCCCCGATTTGTCCTTGGTGGCCGTCCGGCAGGTGATGATCAGATGTCCCCCGCCTGCCGCGTAATCGTTCCATTTTTTTACCAAACCCGAATCTGCCATTTCATATGCCGGAACGATCAGGAATTTATATTTCGAAAGATCGGCATCCGGAGAGACAATATCCACCGGTGCGCCCAGGGACTTTGTTATTTCCAGGAACTTGATGGGATAATTCCATGGGTCCCACTGCCTGGTCTGTTTTTGCCTGTCGATACTCCAGAAATTTTCAAGATCCCAAAGGATGGCGGTGGAACGGGCAGCCAGTTTCTCCGCCATTTTGACCCCCGGTTTATATTGATCCCGTAATACCTTGATTTCTTTCATAAACCGGGTGTACTCTTCCCCTCCGGGCGATGGGGTAACTCCGTCTGTCTTTATTACACCGGCATGATACTGTTCTGCGCTGTAGTTGATCTGACGAAACCGGTAGGAACAGGCGAGTCTTCCGCCTGCCGCAAAGCTGTGATACAACCACATCCGGACGGTACCAGGCAGCAGCAGCGGGTTATAACTTCCCCAGTTCACCGGCCCGGGCTGGATCTCCATCACGCCGGACGCTCCGCCCACCGACTTATAATATTCGGAAGCAAAAAGAATGACCTTGCCGTTCCCGAGCCGGAAGCCCTGATCGCCCAGGTTATCGGTACCGCCATTGGGATAGGCTGTATACGTTGCAAAATCGAGGTTTCTCGTCCGTCTTGGGTCGGCTCCGGTAGAGACTGCTGTGTAGTTGGTGGTTACAAACTGGTCCTGGGAAACGAATCTCCGCAATACACCGGCCTCAAAGTCCAGGAATTCGGCCTGGGCGTCTGCGGAATACCGTTTGAAATCCAGTAAAGCGTGGGGATTATTGCCCCACCAGCCGACCAGGTTGATATTGGGGATGATGACCTGGTCGAAATTATTATACCACTGGCTCCAGAAGGCTGCGCCCCAGGCGGCATTCAATGTGTCGATGGTTTTGTATTTGTTCTTTAACCATTGCCTGAATGCTTCCTGGGAAGGCGGGCTATAGTCCGGCTTTGCGTCGGGTTCGTTATCAAGCTGCCATCCGAAAATATTTGCATCGCGGCCGTAACGTTTTGCCATTTCGGTCACGATCTTTTCAACAAATCTTCGATACGCAGGGTTGACGATCGCCCCTAATCCCCGTGTACCATGTTCAGCCCGGATGTAATGTCCATCCATTATGAAGGTTTCCGGATAATCCGCCCGCATCCATGCCGGAGTAGTAGCGGAGGGTGTACACATCAGCACCTTTAGTTTGTACTTCGCACAGAGGGCTATCACCTTATCCAGCCAGGCGAAGTCGAACTTCCCTTCTACAGGTTCCATTTTATACCAGGCAAACTCAGCCAGGTGGACAAAGGAGAAACCCATTTCAGCGATCCTGGCAATATCCCGTTCCCACTGGTTTTCGTTCCAATGTTCCGGATAGTAATAAATGCCCGTCGTGACAAGATCCTTTTCGGGAAAAAAACGATTGGCCGGCTGTGCGCCTGCCGTCGTTGCCAACATTATGGATGCCAATATGAACTGTAGCGTGTATTTTTTCATCTGCGACGGTGTTCCGTAGGTGATCAATGTTTTCCGTATACGATCAATGAGTACCGTAGGTTATCAATATTCCCTATTCAATCAATGAGCACCGGCAAAAATGGCGTTAACGGAACGGGCATCTTTCACGGTATCGCTCCCCCTGTCCACCAGCCCGCCTGTGTCCCAGAAAAATGGCTTCATGCCATGAGCGATCGCCTGTTTGGTGTTAAATGTTATCCAGTAATCCACTGCATCATTGTGGGTTGGGAGGTCTTTGGGTGTACTTCGCCGGTATGCCCCATATTCGCCCATGAGGAAAGGTATTCCTTTATCCACAAATTTAGCTTTCATGCTGTCGAAATAAGTCATTAATTCGCTTTCCTCTCCCCAACTGGGGTTTCGATCCGGCTCGATGATAGAATGATGCCCGGCGCCCCAATAATAAAACATTTTTCCCCAGGAGGCATCCGAATCCATAAGTGTAAATTGGAAAGGCGTGTAGTCATGCTCTTCAAAGGCCATCCGGGACGGCGTAAGGTCGCCGGGAAAATCGTTGATCAGGGCGGATGGCGCCTGCACTACCAGCACCCGGTAGGTATTATGACCTCCGGTAGAACGCACCGCATTGACAAAAGTCTGGTGGTAAGAAAGCAATACTTTCATCTGAGCGGCATCGGTGGGATCTGGTTCGTTGGCGCTTGCGAACATCAAATGTTCGTCGAAATCGCGCATCCTGGTAGCTATTTGCTCCCAGAATGCTTTTTGTTTGGCGTTTACACTATCCGCCCGGGGCCCCGTAGCCTTACAATCGAGCCAGCCGCCATCCCAATGAATATTGAGCAGTACATACATATTGTTGCTTACGCAATACTGCACCACCTCGTGCACTCTGTTCAGCCAATTCGCATCTATTTGGGCTGTCGACTTATTGTCCACATGAAAGTCCCAGGCACAAGGGATCCGAACGGCGTTGAAGCCTAGGTTTTTCATTGAATTTACATAGGCCGCTGTGATCAGCGGAGCGCCCCACCCCGTCTCCCCTCCTGGAGCTTCCATGGTGTTACCAATGTTCCATCCCACTGTTATATTGCCGATCAGTTGGGTGGCCGTGCTGGTCATCCCTGTAGAATCCGGGGTCAGCGGAGAGATGTTATACGATGGATAGATGGAGCTGACTTGTGACACTGTGATACGCCTGGCCTGGCCGTTGGACGCCGTCACCACCAAGACCCCGCTCCGCGTAGTACCTGTGGCATTCGCAGTAGCGCTTAATTTCACGGTGGCATTACCACTGGTTCCCGATATTTGACTTAGCTGCAGCCACGAGGAAACCGGGTTATCGATACTCCATGATGAATTACAGGTGATGGTTACCATGGAGTCGGCTCCCTGGGATTGAAAATCAATTCCGGGCGCCGACACTGACAATTGGGGCGAACTGCCAGGATTCTTTTTACAGCCTAAAGAAAAGGCAGCTGCCAACAACATAGCCAAAAGCAAGCGAGGAAATTTAGCTTTCATAAGTTTTAAATTTAAAGTTTGAACAGCTTGAGTAAAAAAACATCATTCTCCCTGATCTCCCAATCTTTCGAAAAAGGGGTTCCGTCCCTGACTTCAATGATCTCCTTCAGGACCGGCGCCCCGTCGTTCAGGTTCCTGATCTGTTCCAACTGCCGGCTGCTGAGCTGTGCCGGCTTGCCCAACGACAGGTAGGTCGAATAAGCATCATTGCATCGATAACCCACTTTATATAATTCCAGCGCATACATTCCCGGAGGTACCTTATCGATCCGGAGTTTCAGCCTCCCTTTGGTTCCGGCCGGCAGATCTTTTATATAGTAATCCTGATTGTGCACGGAATCCCCCGGGTGGGTATTGGTGAAATCCCAGACCAGCGCCTGGATATTACCCGTTGAATCCCTGCAAAGCCATGAGGAGGAATCGCTATTTTTCAATTCTATATTACCCAATTGATTCATGAACTTGTAGGCGTAGAATACGGGTTTATTGATCCCCTGGATGGTAAGCATGCCAAACCCGCCGTGAAAAGGCGTAAAACGAGGCCCCGGCTCTTCAAAAATATCCGTGAAGACCCAATACGACATGGAATTGGCCGCTTTACCCACCTGCTTGAGTTTTTGCAACAAATAAGACGCCTCATGATAGCTGTCATGAAGGGGATCGGCAGGCGTATAAGAGGAGCTCCATTCCGTGTAATGCAATTCCAGTGCGGGCATCGGGGAATTCGCAATCTCCCTCCGGGATTGTAGCACATCCCCGCTGACGCTCATAGGATTCTTGTCCAGTATGGTGCCCGAGTTGCCGAATTCGTCCAGGTATCCCTGCTTTACGCCATAGGAATGGGTGCTGATAAAATCCAGGGGCACATTATTCTTATGACAATACCCGATCATCTCCGGCTCCCAGGCTGCGCCGGCGCTACCGGGTCCTCCGACCCTATAGGCGGGGTTGACGCTCTTTATGGCTTTAGCGCTGTAAGTATACAGTTTAAAGTAATCCTGTTGGGTGCCGGCCCAGAAGCCATCCAGGTTGGGTTCGTTCCAAACTTCAAAATACCAGGTCTTTACTTCCTCCGCGCCGTATCGTTCTGAAAAATGCCGCGTAAGATTGCTTACCAATGCAGCCCACTTTTCATAATCCCTCGGGGGAGTGACGTTACCCCGCCACCAGAAGATGGTCTTGCTGCCGCTGGCAAGCCCTGATGGCATGAAACCCAGTTCTACAAAGGGCTTCATGCCGATGCTGTGCAAAAAATCGAACAAAACGTCGACGTACATGTAATTATAAATTGGTTTTCCATTTTTATCCTCCTGATAAACTGCCATATCATCCGACAGCAGCCCGTGCATGCGGATGTATTTGAACCCGCACTCTTCTCTTACGTAGGCAAGCTGCTGCTGCCAGTCCGCCCGAAGCCCTTCATTAGCCCGGCCTGCGCCGACGCACTCATTGAACATGGTATCGAGTCGCCCTTCCATCTTTGTGAAGTCGGCGTTTATCAACCGTTGCGGGATCTCCGATCCGTTGAGCCTTGGCTTTTGTGCGATTATTTTACCTGAACAGTAAAAATTCAGGACCGCGATGCAAATAATAATTCTTCTCATCTTATTTTTCTATATTATAACCATATGCTATTCGCCTTTATTTGATCCTTACCACCCTGAAATTATCGATGGCGACATTAAGCCCCGTGGCAGCAGGTGCCGGGCCATCGTTCATGACATATGCGTTTATGCTGCCGCTGCCCGAACCTCCTACTAATGTTGTCAGATCCGGCGCCACCAGACCTGTACCGTCCTTCCCGTTAACAGGCTTGGTAAGAAACTGGGTAAGAGGCAACGTCACCGTCTGCCATCCGTTGGTTTTATACGGAGATGTTGCGCCCGCGGGGCCTTTCCACGGTTCGTACCGGGCGATATAGGTCCAATCGCCATTTCTTGCTAAAAAGATGGAAGTTCCGTTCCAGGCATCGGGAATACTGACCTCGAATTTCAGTGCCCAGTTGGCCAGCGGTTCATTTAAAGCAGATACCGGTACCCATTGTGCGCTATTGCAGTTGATGCTCCTCCCGCCGTTCCACCAGCTGCCGTCATTATTGCTTAATGGGCCGTTACTGTTCAGGATCGCATAACTGCCTGTGTTGCCGGGAAACGTAACGCTGTTGTTATCGACTCCTGCGCTCCACCATTGATAGGTGGATACATTATCAAAATTGCAGAGCACGCCGGTGTCAAAATCCTCCACATTATATGGCGTAGAAGTCGTTCCGGATTTGGTGGTGATAACAAGCGGCCCGCCGGCAGTAAACTGCGGCACGACAAATGCGAGGGAAGTGCCATCCTCCGAAAAAGTATAGGACCCGACGTCAGCACCGGCGAAGCTTATATCGCTGATGAGAAAAAAGTTCGCTCCCCGGATCCGGACAGAATCGCCCGGGTTTGCCATTTCGTCCGAAATGTTGGTAATAGCGGGCGGAGGGACCACAATACTAAAGTTAAATGTAACCGAACCGCTGGTAGTGCTATATTTTATGGTGTTAAGATCGCCGGCCGCCACCGAATTGAAAGGGATCACAGTGGGGATCTGCACAACCGCACTCGTATCGGAAAAAAGTGCATGATTGAAGGGCACCGGAACGCCGTCTAATAATATCTGTACGGCATTCTTCAAATTATTCCCCTCCAATACCACCCATTGGCCGGTTGGCGTAAGACTGCCCAGGGTAGTATCATTGGGAGAGGGAGCATAAAATCTTACGCCTGTCAGTACCGGGCCGGGTGACGCCGTTTTTTTACAGGCAGAAACCAGTAACAGTGCAACCACAAAAGTGAGCAACAACCCTTGGCAATGCTTATATACTATCTTGTACATACTATTCGTTTTTAATTTATTCCATTAATAATAAGGCACCGGCGGTTCGGTTAATTTCGGATCAGACGTCAGCTCGGATGACGGAATTTGTAAGGTAAATGCGCTGATCGTTGCTGGGACAATCGAACCACCGCCCGTATCCGGCTTAGCAATACGGGTAACAGGATCATAGGTAAATGTTACCCGTTGCTGATTATTGAGTATACCGACCGCTTTTTGCGGATTGTAATAGGACAGCCGTACCAGGTCCAACCAGTATTGTCCTTCAAAAGCAAATTCAACTCTTCTTTCCCGAAGGAGGGTGTCGATGTCCAACATCGGAGCAGGATCCACGCCTGCCCTATTTCGTACTTTGTTAAAATATAGCATGGCATCAGCATCGGAAGTGCTGGCATTATTCCCCAAAATCGCTTCGGCATATACCAGGTATACATCAGCCAATCTAAGAATTGTATTGTGTTCAACAGATGACCAGATATCCATTGTCGGCGCATTGTTATCTTTTTCGTTACCGATAATGTGTTTTTTCATTACCGATGAAGATGCCGTATAGCCGCCACCGGCAGCATTCAATTCGGGATAATAATCTCCATTGAGCATAATACTGGCTAAACGCCTTACAGTATCCTGGACTGTATAATTCAGGTATAAGTCGTAGGTTGGCGCTAAAGGCGTCCATGCACCTGTCTTTAAAGGATTTATGTCGTTGCTGGGCGAATAGGTCAGGAAATCGTTGCCATTACCATAACCCACACCTGCGGTCCATTGAAGGGAAAATAGTGATTCCGGGTTATCGTTGTACTGCGACCTGAAAAGATTATAATAGCTGGGAAGCAAGGACAAACCACTGTTCTTACACACATTGCCGGCATATTTTTGGGCACTGTCCAGGAAGGCCTGATTACGCTGGCCACCACTTTGACCCCAACCCGCCGCCGTCAAATACACTTTGCCCAGCATTCCTTGCGCCGACCAGGTAGTTACCCGTCCCGGTACATCCGTATTGGGAAGGTTTTGCGCTGCAAAACTGAGGTCATTGGCAATGAAGGTATAAACATCTGAAACGGTGTTCCTGTTAAGCAAGGGTTGTTTGATCAGTTTGGTATTATCCTCGACAATGGGTACAGCTCCCCACATAACCGCCAAATGATAATATGCTACGGCCCGTATGAACTTAGCTTCGGCTATGGCAGCATTTTTATCGGTGGCGGAAATAGACGAAGCAGCTTGCTGCTCAATGGCCAAAACAGTCGAATTGCATTGCGCTATAACATTATACAAACCCGTCCAACCACTCGAGACAATGCTATTCTGACCGGTGATCGTTCTTGTATACAGCTGCACCAGATCCCCCCAATAACCGAAATAAGCATTTCCGCTCAATACGTCACCCAAGGGCAACAACGCATTATTTTGCCATTGCCACCACTCAGAACCGCCGTACAGACTTGCCGTAGCAAGCCGCAAATCGGCCGGGGTTTTGTAAAAATTATTGGAACTTATCTGCGAGCTCGATGGACGTTCCAAAAAACTCTTTTTGCATCCTGCCATTGCTGCTGCAAATGACAAAATGATTATTATTTTATTATTTGATTTCATAATTATGCGCTTAATTAGTGATTGCTTTATTTAGCGAATGCGATGTTTACGCCTATCGTGTATGTTCTTGGCTGGGGATAATATCCGCTGTCCCAGCCAGCCTGAAGAGGATTCCACGAACCAATTTCAGGATCCATACCCGAATATTTTGTAATGATAAATGCATTGGTCACCGTAGCAAATACCCGGAAAGATTGCAGGTGAATTTTTGACAAAATATTGCCGGGCAATCTATACCCTATGGTGATATTCTTGCATCGCAGGAATGAACCATCTTCGATAAACAAATCAGATGCACGGTTATTACCGTTGGTATTATCATTCCTCAATCCTACAACATGTGTGTTCGGGTTGGTAACATATACATTATTAATATCCGACGCGGAGCCACCGGGATCTACCAAACCTAATTTTGCATAATTCAATACCGATGCAAAATAGTTGGTATTATTTTGCGAATTGGTTTGCGCTACAGCCAGCTCATTGAAAACTTTGTTGCCAACACTGCCACTAAGGAAGATATTCAGATCAAAATTTTTGCAGGTAAATGTATTATTGATCCCAAACTGGAATTTTGGGATCGGAGAGCCCAGAAATGTCTGGTCTTTGGTGTCAATAACACCGTCGCCATTCAAATCCTTGAACATCCGGTCACCGTACCAAATCCCCCCGCCTGCCGAAGAAATGGCATATGGATTGCCACTTTGGTCAACCGGCATGGCATGTTTTTGGAAATCCTTTGGATTGGCAAACACTCCATCGAACAGGTAGCCATAAAATTCGCCAATGGGCCGACCCACCACCGTCTTTTCGATAATATCGTTAATTACATAGGACTTCTGGCTTAAGTTAGCCTGATCCCCGGAACCTAAATTGAGTACTCTGTTTACATTACGCGATACGGTAACATCCGTTTTCCAGGTAAAATTTTTATAATTGATATTGGTAGAGCTGACCCTGAAGTCAAACCCCTTATTGCTGACTGAACCGATATTAACATAGGGCGCCTGCATGGTTCCCGGTGAATACCCGGTGGCCGTTCCCGAATAAGCCGGGAACGGGACCTTTAATAAAAGCCCGTCTGTTTTACGGTAATAAGCATCAATTGTAAAACTTAACCGCCCATTGAGGAACGTTCCGTCAAGACCTGCATTATAATAATTTGTTTTTTCCCATGTTACATCAGGATTAGCCAAATTGCTTTGAAACTGTGCAATTCCTGACAAACCATTTGCCACTGTTTGAAGTTGCGTTACATAGGTGTTGCCCGGTATCCCTTGATTGTTGGTAAGTCCGTAACCAAGTCTCCCTTTCAATTCTTCTATAAACGTTACATTTTTTAAGAATGCCTCATTATTGATTTTCCAGGCAACTGCCCCTGACCAGGTAGTAACCCATCGGTTGCTGGCTGGAAAATTCGAGGAACCATCGTTCCTTACATTTCCGGTGAGCAGATATTTATCCTTCCAGGAAAAATTGATACGACCGAAATAGGATTCCTGTGAAGAGCCAAGACCATTATCACCTGAGTTTTTGGCGGTGGTCGCATCGCCGGCATTCAGGGCCTGCACATTGTTTGACGGAAAATTCGATCGTTGGCCGCCGGAATTTTCGAAAGAGGAGGATTGTGCTTCATGCCCTAATAATGCATTGAGATTAAATGTACTGAAATAATGATTGTACGTCAGATAATTGCGTAATACGGTATAAAAGTTTTGGTTCATTGACGTGGAACCGCTGTTAGTGCCATTTACAACTTTACCAAATGTATAGGTTGGTGTAAATTTATCTTCCGTATTAAAATCGAAATTACCCGATACTTCATTTCGCAGGGACAAATCTTTGGTAAATTGTATTTCGGCATACGCATTGCCAAATAACTGGTTCCTCTTTTTTTGATCTTTGACAATTTCTGCTATCGCTACCGGGTTGACCACCCCGGGAACCCAACCGCTGGTGTTGGTAATACCACCCCAGGAGCCATCGGGGTTTTGCACCGGAATATCGGGTGTAAGATTGAGTGCCGAGCCAATGATGCCAGAGGTGCTTGTATTTACATTTTCATAAACATGAGCCATTTGAAGACTGGTTCCTACTTTTAACCAGTTAGTGGTCTTATTATCCAGATTCAGCCGCACGGAATACCTTTCAAAATCTGAACCAAGCGCCATTCCTTTTTGTTTAAAATAAGAGCCCGATAACAGATATTGGGTCCTGTTATCGCCACCGCTTACCGTAAGAGTATGACTCATATCCGGTGCTTTCCGGAATAATTCTTTTTGCCAGTCGGTACCGGCGCCTAAATATTTCGGATTCGCAAATTCGGGCCTGATGTCAAAGCCCCATGCTTGTCCCCGGGCATTCAGATAACCGGCAAACTGCTGCAGGTTCATGGTAGGGAGTCTTTTTGGTATCTCCTGGTATCCGGCATAACCATCATAAGAAATTTGCGGCGCCCCTACCTTGCCTCTTTTCGTAGTAATAACAATAACGCCATTGGTCGCCTGCGAACCGTATATGGCCGATGCAGAAGCATCTTTCAATACATCTATTGATTCTATTTCAGCAGGATTGATGGTGTTTAATGGATTGGAACCGCCACCAGGGTCACTGACCGGAGGAATTATAATACCATCTATTACATATAAGGGCGAATTAGAGCCACTTATCGAAGACACGCCACGTATTTGAACGGATACACCTCCACCCGGCTGTCCTGATACCTGTTGTACCACAACGCCCGCGACTTTTCCCTGAAGGGCCTGATCGAAAGTTGCCGGCTGGGTTTTCATGAGTTCCGCACCCGAGATGGAAGAAATGGATCCGGTGACGTCCGGACGGCGCACTTTTCCATAACCGATAACAACAACGTCATTCATGTTGCTCTTGTCCAGCACTTCCATTCGGACGTTGACCACTTGCCGGGTACCTACCTTAATTTCCCGGAGAGAGAGGCCTACATAACTGATAATCAACACATCCCCATCTCCGGCATTCAGACTGAACAGGCCATCCTTGTCCGTCTGTGTACCCGTCGATCGCCCTTTGACCATGACACTGGCGCCCTGGAGGGGTTTGTCGCCCGGGCTGACCACGACTTTTCCGGTGATTTTTTTAGTGGCGGGCGGATTTTGTGCATTTCCGCCGTAATAGGAGAGAAGAAGGCTGAGCATGCACCAAAAAGGGCATTTAATAAGCCTTTGAATAGTTCGCTTTTTCATACGCAATCGTTTTGGTTTTAACTTAAAGACCGGCAACCTGGAATGGGATAACATTACTGTAGTATTGCAATCGGTTGCACCACCAATACAAAAATAATGGGATATGTCAACAGGCAGGGTAGAGCAACTTGCAAATGAAGGTGTTGAATTGTTGCCCCTGAGGGTATGATTCTGTTATTTTTAGGGTAAAAATGGTTCAAGTGAAACCTGTCACCCCTTTTTCCGCTTCTCCGCCTGATAGGCGCTGGGTAGTTTGCCGTAGACCTCCTTAAAATATCTTGCGAAATATTTAGGATTATTGAAGCCAACCATATAGGCCACCTCAGCCACATTGTGCCGGGTCTTTTCCAGCAATTGGGCCGCACGCTTCATCCGGAAGCCGCGTATAAAGCCTATCGGGGTGTTCCCTGTCGCAGAAAGTATTCTTTTATATAAAGTCGTCCTGCTCAGGCCCATTTCCCTGGACCATTCGTCAACAGAAAAATCCGGGTTGGAAATGTTTTTCTCCAGTACCCCGACAGCCTGACGAATGAAGTTCTCCTGCGTTTCCTCCGGCTCGATGTCGATCTCAGCAGGCTCCGCGTCTACCCTCTTTTTGAAGGCTTTCACGACAGATCCCCTGAACTCCAAAAGATTCCGGATACGTGAAATGAGGATTTCCACATTGAAGGGCTTCGAAATATAGTCGTTGACGCCCATACCAAGTGCACGCAGTTGGTCCTGCTCGCTTGAAAGGGCTGTAAGCAAAATAACAGGGATATGTTGCACCCGCTCGTCACCTTTAATTTTCCTGGCAAGTTCCATCCCATCCATCAATGGCATGTTGACATCGCTGACTACGAGGTCCGGCTGCCCGGCAAGCGTCTTCTGCCAGCCTTCCTTGCCATTTGCCGCCACCATTATGGTAAACAGGGAGGCCAGATTGTCCTTCAGGTAGAACCTGAAGTCGTCGTCGTCTTCCACCAGCAGAACTTTGAATGGCTTCTCTCCACCAGCGGAAAGAGGAGGCGGATTGCCTGTCCTTTCTTCCGTTGCCGCCATTGGCGATATATCCTCTTCATCCTGGCTGTCAAATGTCGTGACTGAAACATCTGCAGAAATCTCCGTAATCGCTGATACGGGCAACAATATGGTAAAACAGCTACCCTTGCCAGGCATGCTCTCGACCTTGATGGTACCTCCGTGCATTTCCACGAATTCCCTGGTAATAGCCAGTCCGATGCCAGTGCCCTGGTTCCTGATATGGCCCGGCATCTCCCCTTGAAAGAATGAATCAAATATCTTGCTCTGAAGTGCAGGTGGGATCCCTATGCCCGTATCTTTTACCTTTAATTCCAGCAGGGCTCCTTTTTCATCTTTTTCCGCCACGTTCAGGGTCACCATCACAGAGCTACCGGTAGGGGTGAACTTAAAGGAGTTGGATAACAGATTGAAAAGTATTCGCTCCACTTTGTCCTTGTCGAATAATGTCTGGAGATGCTCGACCTGTGTCTCATAGCGGAAAGTAACTCCCCGCTCTTCGGCCAGGTCTGTGAAAGAGTTCACCGTCGCCTTTATAAAGGAAGCTATATCGCCTTGGCGCATATTCAACTTCAGCTCATTCACTTCCATCTTCCTAATATCCAGCAACTGGTTCACCAGATGCAGCAATCTTTTGGCATTCCGTTCGATCGTCATCGCCAATTGCCTCCAACCGGGATCTTCGACGCTACGTATCAATTTATCCACCGGCGAAAGGATCAGGGACAGCGGCGTGCGAAACTCATGGCTGAGATTGGTAAAAAACTTGATCTTCATCCTGTCCAGCTCATGTACTCTTAAGGCCTCACGCCTCTCTTCTGCCAGGGCAAACCGCGCTTTGGCACGTCTTAAAATACTCATACGACCCAAATACAAAACGCCAAGTACGAGGAGGATATAAATGACGTAAGCAAAACCGGTTTTCCAGAAAGGTGGCTTAACCAGCACATGAATAGAGATTCCTTTATCGTTCCATACCCCATCACTGTTGGAAGCCCGGACGCGGAATTCATACTCCCCAGGATCGATATTCGTATAGGTAGCGCGCCGGTTTCTGCCATCGGACTGCATCCAGTCCTTATCAAATCCTATCAGTTGGTACTTATATTTATTCTTTCTCGCGTTGATATAGCTCAGTGCAGCAAACTCCAGCGTAAAGTTGTTCTCGTCATAAGAAAGTACCAGCTTGCCATCAGAAAGGGTGGAAGCAGGCAATGGAACTTCCTTATTGTATAATTGCAGGCCCGTCAGCACTACCGGGGGGATATTTTCATCCCGACCGATCAATTCCGGCTTAAAAAGATTGAATCCATTCGCCCCGCCGAACAACAGTTCTCCCGACCTGGTACGCAATGCGGCATTCTCATTGAATTCCCGGCCCTGGAGGCCGTCGTATCCATCAAAATTTACGCATTTGATCCTGAAGCGTCCCCCTTCTTCAGAGACGGCAATCCTGGAGACGCCGCCGGAAGTGCTGACCCATAAAAAATGATCCCGATCCTCGAGTACGCTCAGGATCGTGTTGGAAGGAAGTCCGTCCTTCATCCGGAACACCTGAAAAGTATCTTTACCCCGCGCCATAACGCTCAACCCCTGTCTTGTCGCCACCCACATATTCCCCTTGTGATCGCAAGCCATCCCAAACACGATATTGTCAGTTAACTTACTGCTTTCGGAAGTGAGATAAATATACTTCCCCGTATTTCGGATCAACACATTGATGCCGTATGCCGTACCTATCCACAAATTGGCCGCCGAATCCTCTTCCAGGGAAGAAACATAATTCGAATGAATGGAATAGGGAATGGCGACATTGTTATGATAAAATTTCCCGCTTGTCCGATCGAGCCGGTCAAGGCCGCCATACATGGTCCCTATCCAAAGATCACTGTTCCTGTCCTCCCTAAGGGCATAAATCCGGTCATCCGAAAGGCTGGCCGGGTCCGACTCCAAGTGCCGGTAATGGATGAACTTCGTGCCGTCATAACAATCAAGGCCACCCTGGTATGTTCCGATCCACAGCCATCCCCGGTGATCCACTGTCATCACCACCACCACATCGCCGGAAAGACTGTTGGAGTTGCCTGCTTCATGCCGGAACCTGGCGAATGTATTAAGGACCCGGTCGAAATAAATAAGCCCCCCGCCATTCGTGCCAATCCAGATATTTCCTTTGCCGTCTTCCGCAAAACAGTTTACATCATTGAAAGGCAGGCTTTCCGGCAGCCCGGGCTGACGCCTGTAAAGAGGGAAACGCAGCATTTTAGGGTGGTAATAGCCAATACCTTTTTTAAAAGTCCCCACCCAGATGGTGCCTGTGTTGTCCTGGTACAGGGTAGCTATGGTATTCTCGGAAATACTTCGCTCTTCATCGGAATGCCGGAGGTTCCTCACGGTGTGTGTTACCTTATCCAACAGGTCCAGTCCCCCCTGGTCGGTAGCAATCCATATCAATCCTCTATCGTCTTCCGTAATATCACTTACGATATTGCTGCTCAACCGCACCATACCGGAATCGCGGCTAAAATGCAAAAATTCGCCCGTCTGCCGGTCGAATTCCCACAAGCCAGAAAGATTGCCTGGTGCATATAGCCACAATTTATCCCGGGTGTCGATGAACAACTTGTATCCAAACGGAACAGGCAGCCTTTGTTCCAACGCATCCGATTGAAAGCTGACCTTGCCGCCGGCGAGGTCGATCCGTTCAAGCGTTCCCTTACCATAGGACAACCACAACCCGCCTGACGAATCCATGGCGGCATCCTTCACTCCGGCAGGTATCCGATCCATACCCTTTATATTCTTCAGCACGGGTACCGCCACTTTACCAGGCTCGTACCGATAAACCCCGGAATCAGTATATACAAAATAATAGCAGCCATTTTTTCCATGGATAATGGTGGCCAATCCATAACGCAACAGATGAAGTGATTGTAAATAGGCATCCGTGTGAGGAACGAACTGCTCCTTCAATGGATCATAAATATTGAGGCCGCCCGTGCCGGTAGAAATATACAATTTATCTTCGGGCCCCTCGAAAATACGCTGTATATTCCCATCCGTAAGGGAGGTAGAATCGGTGTCATCGTGCCGGAAAACTTTGAATGAATAGCCGTCATACCTGTTCAATCCGGACCTTGTGCCGAACCATAGGAATCCTCTGTGATCCTTTAAAATGGCATTCACATGATTGTCCGATAATCCATCCTGGATATCCAACTTTGAAAATGGATAGTCATTGACCTGGCAAAATCCTTCTCCACCGGCCAATAACATACACACAAGAATTAACCACCTTTTGATCATGGAACAAACAAAGTAATTACACATTAAATATACACACTCCTTAAATATACACACTCCGCGATTGTTCCAGCAAAATCGAGTAGGAGGATAGCCAATTTAATTTCAAATTGGCTATCCGTCCTCACCACCACCGTACGTACCGGTCTGGTATACGGCGGTTTGTTAGAATAATTTGATTTGATGTTCCGTTTTCCAGTAGTATCGGTTGAAAAAGCCCACATACCCAGTTCGTTGGAGAACGCTGTTGCTTACTGCCATCTTCATAACTTTGTTGTTAGCGATCCGGCAATAACTCGTACTGCTTTTCCCCCACTGGTAGTACTGGCTTTTACTGATCCCGAGTTTTCTTAGGTTTTTCATTCGGGCCTGCGGAGTTTTCCATTGCTTCCAGATACCCATGCGTAGTCTGTGTCGTGCCATGCTGTCCAGATTCCGCATAACTTCTTTAGCCCGGGCAATCAAGAAGTAGTTGACCCATCCCACGATAAAGGCTTCCATCTTCTTGATCTTCTCTGTTACCTTGGTAGGGTCTTTACGGCTCGTGGCTGCCCGTATCTTTTCCTTTATCCGTTTCAGCGACTTGGGTGCAATTCTAATCTCCCATTTGTCCTTCTTGCGATAGAAGGAAAACCCTAACAGCGCGCTTTGTTCCGGACGACTCACTTTTGACTTCTCCCCATTTACCTTTAGCTTCAGCTCCTTCGTTAGATAGGCGCTGATCGTTTCCAGTATCCGGGCAGCGGATTTCTCGCTCCTTACGTAGATGCTTACATCGTCCGCATAACGCACGAAGCTGTGTCCTCTGCTCTTTAGCTCACTGTCTAAGTCATCCAGCACGATATTGGACAATAGTGGGCTCAGGGGAGAGCCTTGCGGCACTCCTTCCGTCCGCGCGCTTATCAGGCCGCCCTCCATGATTCCGCTGTTCAGGAAGCTCCGGATCAACCCTAGCGTTCGCTTGTCGGTTATCCGCTTCGCTAACTTTCCCATTAGTTTGTCATGGTTGACCCGATCAAAGAATTTCTCCAGGTCCAACTCGATGATCCACTCCTTGCCCTCATCCAGGTACTGTTGAGCTTGCAACACGGCTTGATAGGCATTGCGCCCTTCCCTAAATCCGTAACTGTTTGCGGAAAACTCCGACTCGTACTTTGGACTAAGCCATTGATGGATAGCTTGCTGTAACAGTCTGTCAGACACGCAAGGTATCCCCAGCATCCGCTTGCCTCCCCCTCCCGGCTTCGGTATCTCTACCTTGCGAACCGGGTGAGGTCGAAAACTGCCGTCCAAAATACTTCCTTTCCATGCCATCCAGTTGGTTTCCAGCCATAGGCCTAGCTCTCCTGTTTCCATGCCATCGATACCTCCGGCACCCTTGTTGCTTGTTACCTGCTTCAAGGCCTTCTGAATGTTCCGGTAATCGAGTATTTCTTCCAGCATACTAAAAAAAAATTACATCGGCATTGCCCTTGTTCGTCGTATAGCTCGGCTCAACTCCTCCCGCATGGCTGTTGGCTTCCGGCCATCGCTCAATCCGGGAGTTCTCTTACGTGTTTCGGTTGTGATCGCTTCGCTACAGATTTTACAATCGCTCCGCCATTCTAACATTCGGTCCTTCGGCTTGTCTGTGAGACCTCCATCTTTGCCCTTTTTATCGGGGGATGGCTCGTTCCCTGCCTACTATGACCTCGGCTGACTTCTGCTCTAAGTGAAGATTCACCCGCAGATCTCTCAGGGTAAGTATATCCGCTTTCCGCTCATGTGGCCTCTGCATTTACGCCATCGCATTCCGCTCAGCATCGGGCTTCTGTCATTTTTGCAACATCACCCACGCAATGACGCCTTATATGCAGTTTCTGTTCGTAGGCCCGAACGTTTGCCGCCAGCTTCTTTCAGATTCCGCCTCGCGGCGGACACCCTTGCTCTTGGCTAAGGCTCCCTGCTGTGAAGTGCCTTCGGGACTTACACCCTATAGCTGATATACATGCCTGACACACAAAAAACCGGGTGAAGAAGTTCACCCGGCCGCATTATTGTTTCATTTTAATTCCATCCGTTCGTCACTTGCTTCGCCACATTGGGATTGTAGTTCTTTTCTGCATCCGGGATAGGGAATAACACATTTTTGTCCTGGAATGGCTGTTTGCCATCTCCGGGTTCAGCCGCCTTTTCACTATTG
Source organism: Flavitalea flava (assembly GCF_054461575.1). Classification (NCBI taxonomy): domain Bacteria; kingdom Pseudomonadati; phylum Bacteroidota; class Chitinophagia; order Chitinophagales; family Chitinophagaceae; genus Flavitalea; species Flavitalea flava. The sequence continues at coordinate 566,058 of NZ_JBTLQH010000001.1, read as the reverse complement.
ATGGTCTGTTTGGCGATGCCCCAGCGGATCAGGTCAAAATACCGGCTTTGTTCTCCACAAAGCTCCAATTGTCTTTCTCTCATGAGGATCGCCATGGCGGCAGCCTGATCGGCGCCCAGGCTGAGATAAGCCGCTGCACCCACGCGCAGCCTGACCCGGTTGATCAATCCCAGAGGGGCGCTGCCGATGTCACCTTGCTGAATATGCGCTTCTGCCAGCATCAGCAGAACGTCGGCAAACCGTATCACCTGTCCGTTGATAGAACTTTGCGGTCCGCCATAGGTAGACACAAGATCATAATATTCGTATTTACGCCAGCTGTAGTCGCCTTGCGGGTCCGCTGCATTAAAAGGATAGGATATTTTTCCGGTGGAGCAATGTTCGCAGTATACGGTGTCGCCTCCGCTGGGCTTGTCCCCATAAAAAGTGGAGTAAGCGCGTGGGTCGATATAGGCTGCTCCGCCGACCGGGTTAGGATAATGAAAGGCATTGACGGCAGTAGTCGTAATATAGGTATTCCACCAGTCTTTGAAACCATATTCCTGCGCCCTGTCCGAATGGGTAGCCTTTCCACCCCAGGTCTCCTGTCCGCCGAAGACGTAGTATTGATTGCCTATGGCCCAATCCGACCAGGATCCATTCATTACCTGGAAGATGTTCTCCACGCTGAACTGGTTGGTCGTACTGAAGAGATGGTCATAGGAAGGGTCCAGATCATATGCATAGGGAGTTTGAGTGAGTTGTTCAAAAGTTGACTGCGCCTGCGCCCATTTCTTTTGATACAGATAAACTTTACCCAGCAATGCTACCGCCGCGCCCCTCGTAGCCCGCCCCAATGCCGTATCATAGGAAAGGGGCAGGTCGGGAATGCCAACCGTCAGGTCGTTCTCGATAGAGGCCCAGATAGTAGCCGCCGGGCTGCGCGGAAAGTATTTGTTGTTCAGGACGCTGTCATAAGAAGTAATAAGGGGGGCTGCACCCCAGAGACTGACGATATTGAAATATGCATAGGACCTGAGGAACCGGGCTTCCGCGATATATTGTCTGGCATGCTGTTGATCCGCAGTGCCGGAAGGATTCCAGGCCTTGGCCCTGTCGATGACCACATTGGCCCGGAAAGCCATGCGGTAAAGAGAATTCCACATCATCCCTATTTCAGACAAATCGGTGCCGAAAGAATATTCGGACAAATTGGCAAAGTCCCCCTGCAGGTTCGTAGTCTTCTTGGCATCATGCCCAAGCATATCAAAAATGAAGTAATAAGATCTTGCCCATAAGCCATTGTGGAGAAGGGTGGCATAAGTGGCAATAACAGCCTGGTTCATGGCGTCATTGCTGGCAAAATAAGTGCTGTAGTCATACGCGCTTTGACTTTTGAGATCCAGTAACGACTTTTTGCAGCTTCCCATGCTCACCATAACAAGGGCAATCCAGGTATATAAAAATATCTTTTTCATATAAATATTTTAATGTGTGGTAATGGTTAAATCAAAAGCCGAGCTGTATGCCGGCCAGCATTGTCCGGGGCTGTGGCAAGGCCCCATCATCGATACCGCGGGTAAACACATAAGGCGGATGTGTATTGGGATTGGGGCCGCTCATGGTACTGAGTTCCGGATCATACCCACTATAATTAGTGAGGGTGAACAGGTTTTGCGCCGCTACATAAATGCGGATACGCTTAAAAGCATGCGTACCGGCAATGCGGGCCACCAGGTCTTTGGGTAAGGAATAGCCGATGGTAATATTCCTTAATCTCAGGTAAGAGCCGTCTTCTGTCCACCAATCCGAAGGGCGGAGATTTCCGGATGAGTTGGCATTTTGTCCTGCCCTTGGGAGTGAAGCCACATCGCCCGGTTTACGCCAGCGGTTGAGGATATCTGTAGTCGCATTATGCCCTATCGCTTCTATGGAAGTGATGGATTTCAACCCATTGACCAGTTTGAGGCCTGCAATACCGGATAAAACGAGGTTCAGATCGAAGTTGCCATAGTTGAGCCCGGCATTAATACCATAGATAAATTTTGGTATCGGGCTGCCCAGGATCACCTGGTCGCTGTCGGTAACAAAACCGCTGCCATTGACATCCTTAAAAATAAAGTCGCCGGGCTGAAGGCCACTCTGGTAGGTACCGCCAGGAGCCTTTGCGTTAAGCGCATCGATTTCCGCCTGGTCCCTGGCCACATGGTCGAGCTTATAGCCAAAAAAGGCGCCGACGGGAGAACCGGGCGCCGTGTACGTTATAGTCGGAGTGCCGTCCTTGATGGGGGCGGTGAACTGACTGCCAAGCGAAACCACCTTGTTCAGATTATAGGAGAAGTTGGCGCTGACGTTGTACGATCCTCCTTTTCCAATTTCCCCCCTGTAACCTATCATGAGCTCGATACCCTTGTTGACGACAGTGGCGGCGTTGGCATACTCTACAGGCTGGCCACCGCTGATGGAAGCTCCTGTACTGCCGGGTACGGGCACCTGTACAAGAAGACCGGAACTTTTACGGTTGTACCAGTCGGCGGTCATATATAATTTATTGTTGAGGAAGGAAAGATCCACGCCGATATCGGTTTGATCGGTGGACTCCCACCTGATGTCGGGATTGGCCAGGGTATTGATGGTGGTGCCGGTGTAAAATCCTTCGTTGGGACCGAGGGAATAGACCAGGTTGCCGCTGGGACTGCCATTAAAGGTCAGGACAGAGGTAATGCCCGTAGTCGGAATGTTATTATTGCCTGTCCTGCCCCATCCTGCACGCAGCTTGCCATCCGACAGAAAAGAAATGCCTTTCATAAAGTTTTCGTCGCTGAAACGCCAGGCCACGCCCACACCGGGGAAATTGCCAAACCGGTTGTTCGGGCCGAAATTGGATGCCCCGTCACTGCGGAAACTGCCGGTGACGATGTATTTGCCGTCATAAGTATAGCTCAGCCGGCCAAAATAGGATATCATGGCACTTTGCGCATAGCCATAACTGGAAGATGTGACGGTCTGCGACGGCGACACGCTGATATTCTGAATATTGTCATTGGGAATATTGGACCCTGTTGCCGTAATGCCCGAACTGTTGCCGGGATCTTTATAGCTGTTGCCGGCGACGGCGGAAACAGCATGTTTGCCGTAGGTCCTGTCGAAAGAAAAATAGTTCTCCAGGATGTAGGAAGAATAGCTGCCATATCCCAACTGTGCCTGACGGGGAGAAGTAAGATAGTTGGCAAGCGTGTAAGGATACTGGTAGGTAGAGAATCTGTTGCCACCGATCTCGCCGGAGATCTGGCTCCGGAAGCGGAGGCCTTTCAGCAGGGAGACTTCCCCGAAACCCTGGGGGAACAGTACATAATCGGTGGTAAGAGGATGTTGCAGATTGAGCGCCTGCAGGGGATTGATGGAATTGCTGAAATCCTCGATATTGGATTCGATGGAATACCCACCCGGTATGTTCGGATCTAAAATAGGTTTATAAGGCGCATAGGCAATGCCATCAGTGATATTGGCCATTTGCCCCTTTGTCCGGGTATACCGTACAGCAAGGCTTTGGCCGAAATGGAAACGCCCGAGGTTTTCATCGAGGGAGAAGCGGGCATTCAGCCGGTTGTTGGTCAGGGACTGAACGATAGACTGTTGGCTGATAAAACCCAGGGAAAGGCTATAGGTAACCTTTTCACTGCCACCGCTGATGTTGACATTATTTTCGGAAACCAGGGCCTGCCGGAATATATTATTTTGCCAGTTGTTACTGTCGACCAGTACCGTGTGGGTATTGAACTTGGCCGGGAGCGTAGTGTTGCTGGTAACAGCGAAATCTTTCAGCAGGTCCACATACTGGGCGGCATTGAGCAGGTGGAGTTGTTTCCAGGCTTTTGCCACGCCCCATTGAGAGGTAATGGATATTTTAGGAGCACCAGACTTACCTTTTTTGGTCGTAATAATGACGACGCCGTTTGCTGCGGACGAACCGTAGATGGCAGTGGAGGATGCATCCTTCAGGATAGTAATATTATCGATATCCTGTGTACTTAGCGTATTGAAGAGGTTCTTATCGCCCTGTATACCGTCGATAACATAGAGGGGGTCCACACTGGTGAAAGATCCTGTGCCGCGTATAATGATCTGCGCGTCGGAGCCCGGTGTCCCGCTGGACTGTAGCACCTGTACGCCTGCTGATTTACCGACCAGTAACTGAGAGGCGTTAGTAGATGTATTAGCGCCGGCATCTTTGGCTGAAATGATGTCCAATGCACCCACAACGTTCTTTTTTCGGGCGGTGCCGTAGCCGATCACCACCACTTCGTCCATTTTGGAATAATCCTTCGCCAGGGCAATGTTTAAAATAGAGCCTTCGCCAACGCGGATATCCTGTCCGCTATAGCCCACAAGAGATACCGATAAGGTCTCGCCGGATCCTATTTGAAGGGAAAAATTGCCGGTGCTGTCGGTAGTCGCTGCACCGCGTCCCTTTCGCAACGTAATGGTCACGCCCTGGAGGGGCTCGCCCGAGGCCTTGTCCCTGACCCTCCCGGAGATCCTCCGATCTCCTCCCTGTGCACAAGCTTCGCCAGCTTGCATAAGCAAGCAGCAGAAAAAGATAGAAGCCCATACCATGAGCCCCCATTTCCCTAACACATTAAACATTCTCATATGAAGCAAATTTTGGTAACTGAAATTCAGCAGTTTTTTGTATTGCATTGCAATCGGTTGTAAAACATCCCGAATTTAGACCGATACCCCTAAAACAGGGGTAGGCTAACTTGCAAATAATGGAGTTGAATTGTTAGCTGTGAGGGTATAATTCTGGTATTTCTGGGGTAAAATTTGTTTACTACCCCTTCCACCGGCAAAATCTCAGGTCAATTTATCCAAGATTTATTTGGGAGAGCATCTTAAAAGCCCCCTCACCCGGGAACGGAAATCCAGACGGGAAAGCCGGTAAGTGCTGAAGACGCTGTCCCCTTCGATTATCTTGATATTTGTATCGATGGGCAGGTTCTGAAATACCTGCGATTTGCCAGTTACAGGCCATCTTATTTCTATTCTTTCAACAGACGTAGCCTGCCCAATGCCTATATGCTGACGCAATGGGTTGGAGCCAAAGCTTCCACCGGAATTTACGTCCCTGAAAACAGACCGCTCAGTATTATTTTCTTTAAAGGTTACCTTTATCCGGGCACCAATGGCCGCTTTGTTTGAAACAGTCCCCTGTAGTAAAAGATTTATCCAATGATTGTTATTTTGACCGGGGTTCAGGTATAAAGCATTTTCATACGCATCACCCGTATATGCGCCCCCCATTTTGATATATATATCTTCATTGCCATCATTGTCAAGATCGGCAAAAGATACGGCATGGCCTTTCTGCAAATTGCCTACATGTGCGGAAGTCGTAACATCCAGAAAGGTTTTACCGTCGATATTCTTAAACAATTTGTTTGGAATAGCCGATCTCAGTTGCGGATTGCCCGTGCCCAGGTAAAAATCAAGGTAGCCGTCATTGTCAATATCACCAAAATTCGCGCCCATGGCAAAAGCAACCCTATTCAATCCAACCTTGGCAGACACATCCTCAAAGGTGCCATCGTGCTTGTTCCGGAATAAAAAAACTTTACCGGAATAGCCTATTGGGGACTTTATCGCTTCAGCCGCGGCATAATAAGAAAGAGATTGGGTAAACTCGTAACCGCAAACGAGGATATCGAGCCAGCCGTCATTATCATAATCCCAAAACCATGTGGGAAAACTGCGGATCAAATTATTGGAAAACCCGGCCGACTCGCTCACATTCTCAAATTTTATAATCCCGTCCTTACCGGATATATTCTTTAATAAGATCTTTTCCCCATTCAGGGTGGATAGGAATATATCCGGCAGGCCGTCATTGTCATAATCCCCCGAGGTAACCCCCTTGACATACTTCGTTATTGCGCAACCGGCCTTTGCTGCGATCTCCGTAAAGGTTCCATTTTTATTATTGATGAACAATTGACAGGGGTGAGCCTCCTCATTAGGGGTGGTTTCGTTGCCAATGAACAAATCCAGCCAGCCGTCGTTGTTGAAGTCTGCCCATGTAGCTGTTTGAGATGGGTGAAAAGAAAGCAGCCCGCTGGCTTTTGTCACATCCGTGAACGTCCCATCGCCATTGTTTCTCAACAAGGAATTGGGGTTCTTTCCGAATCTGCCTTTCCATCCGCCCCTTAATACAAAGATATCTTTGAAGCCATCGTTGTTATAATCTGTTTGCATTATGTTAAGACCGCCATTCAAATAGCCCAGGCCCGATGAATCCGAGACGTCTGTAAACGACCCGTCGGCATTGTTCCTGTAATAGCGCATAGGCTCGGTCAGGGACCAGCTGCTTAATACAATATCAGGATAACCATCGTTATTAAAATCATCCACAATGCTCCCGCCGGCGATGCATTTATAATTCAGGCCTGCATTGGCTGCTACATCTGTGAATGGCTTTACCAGGTGCATGGTATCATCATCCCCTACTTTTAAAAGGAATTGCGGTGGCACTGCCGACGGGTACCCGCCGGTGGTCATGTAGGCTATATTCAACAGCCATCTTGATTCCAGGTCACCGGGATTCTCAGTCAATAATGCTTTGTAGATCTCTATGGCTTTCGCGGAGCCCGTCTTATCCTGGTGAACTCCGCCCCTTGCAATGGGAAAAATGCAGGATTCCGCGGTATGGCCGTGAATACAATTGATCCTTTCACCGAGCCTCAGATATGCAATGGCCATATCCCGCATAATGGATTGTCGTTGCTCCAATTTGCTGGGGGATGTTTTATTAAGGAGGTCTTCAAAAATATCTATCGCTTTTTGTTCCTCGCCTGTTTGCAGCAATGCGCCGGCTTTGTTTCCAAGCGCCTTTATCCGGACGTCCGCGTCGGAGGTATTATTGAGGATGGAATCGGAATACGTTATCATTGCTTCGGGGCAAAAAACATTCTCATGATGACGATCCGATCTATCGGAAACTTCTATAAGATCTATCATCTCCTGGTTTGGATGAGAGTGGCTATCCTTACATGAAACAAAAAGGAGAAAATATCCAAAAAAGGATAGCACAGATATATTCAGCATGCGATGTTGCATATAAATATTTTAAAAATCATTATCATTTATTGATCCTGAAAACCCTCGCACTATCGTCATTGACGGCTGCAACGACGATTCTTCCCCCCCTGGCCAACCGGATAAGCGCCATATCTTTTACATCGCCTTTTAATATGAATCCACTTTTGTCCGGCGGCACGGATGTAAACTCCTTTTTATTGCTGCCACGGAGGAAACAACCAAAGGATGCATCATACCTGCCGGTAATAACGTCTGTTTGAAAATCATTTCCTGCCAGCAGAAGGTCTTTATACCCATCATGATCGATATCCTCGCAAATAATGGCGTTAATTGGCGCGAATTGCGCTCTTCCCGGCAGGGTGTGTTTGACAAATTTCCCATTTCCTATGTTTTCCAACCAACTACTCCTTGTCTCATCACAATAGAAGTTTAAGACATCGGCTTTTGTCTTTCCCTGGAAAATATCCTCAAAGCCTGCCTTTGCATAGTCTTCATAAAGAAGAAATCTCTTTTTTACAGTCGGCACCTGGGCAGCAAGCTGACCTCTGCTAAAGGCTGGATAAGAGCGTTTTTTACCATCCCTATCCTTTATGTAGTAAAAAAGTACCGGGTCTATCCGGCCATTTCCGTCAAGGTCGGTTGCAAATAACTCCATCGGCTCTTTAGCGCCGGCATGATAATCACAATTAAGGCCGAGGTTGCCAGCGACAAAATCTATGTCGCCGTCATTATCGATATCCGTTGCAATAAGGCTTCTCCACATGCCATGCATATTTGTTAAACCGGTGGCGTCCGTCACCTCATGCAGGATACCATGATCATTTTTAAAAAACCTTATTGGCATCCATTCACCGGCAACTACCAGGTCAGCCTGTTTGTCATTATCAAAATCTACCCATACCGCGGATGTGATCATACCAGCTTTTTGCAATGCAGGACAAACTTTGGCGGTGACGTCGGTGAAAACTCCCTTATTGTTCTGCAGAATAAAACTTCGGGGAGATAAGGGGTATTCCCTGGAAACCCTGCCGCCTATAAAAAGATCCAAATCGCCGTCGCCATCGAGATCCGCAGCGGTTACACAGCCTGCGATGGTTCTGACAGCATCCGGTATGGCATTTTGCCTAAGGCTGAAATTACCTTTTCCGTCATTGATATACAATCGTGGTTTATAATAGATCGAGCTATCCTCGTATTGAATGTCCCCACCCGTGACCAGCAGATCGGGATCGCCGTCATTATCGGCATCAAATAAGATGCACCCCATGTCTTCTTCCATTTTAATGCTATCAGTAAGATTTTTCGAGGTGAATAGCCGGTCTTTCCCCTGCATAAAAAATTTGCCTGAAAAATTGAAAGCGCCGCCAATAAAAAAGTCGGTAGCTCCATCATTATTTATATCACCCGTAGCGATAAATGGGCCAAGTTGGGAGTATTTATGCGGCAGTAATCTTTGAAGTGCGAAATCATTAAAAGAATTTTCATGATGTCTGTAAATAAACCCGGAGGAAGAGGTTATATCCGAGAAAAGAGCTGCCGTATCAGGGTGGAAAGCCGGGTTGCCTTTTTTGGCATTTTGCCAGGATAATGTCATGAAAGTATCTGCTGCGATATTCTTTATAACCTGCATGCTGCTATCGGGCCAGATCACCGAGATGGAATCAATATGTGGGTTCCTCCCCAATCCAAAAAGCAATTGCTGGTCTACGGAAGAAAAATAGCCACGCACAGGATTTTCTTCCTGCATCTGCATATTCCCATCACTGTATACGTGAACTTTGGCGCCAAAGCCATGTCTGTTCAGATTTTCCCCATTCAATTTCAGGCTTAAGAAATGAGCCTCCGGAGGTTTGTTCTTTTGTATCGTATTATTGATAAATACAAAAGCTTCTTTATTGATGTTGTTCACAACAAGGTCCAGGTCGCCATCATTATCCAGATCTGCATAAACGGCGCCGTTGGACATGGAAGGTTCGTCAATACCAGCCAGTGCAGAGACATCCGTAAAAGTATAATCCCTTTGGTTAAGAAATAAGTAATTGGGAAGATTGACATGATCAAGCGCTGCCAATCTTTTCCTGATGAGGGATTCCTGTTCGGCCCTGCTTTTATCGCTATTGAATATTTTGCTGCTGAATTCGAGAAAATCGGCATTGATAAAATCCCGGCCGATTCCGTTGGTGATATGAATATCCTTCCATCCGTCGTTGTTAAAATCTGCGACCAGCACACTCCAGCTCCAATCGGTGGCCTGAATGCCGGCCAATTGTCCTATTTCACTAAAATAAGGGACGCTTGTATCGCCGGCATAGACGCAGCCATTATTCAGTTGAAGCATGTTGCGCATGAATTCAGGCTCGTAGCCCATCCCACGCTCGGCCTCGTATCTATCATAGTTCATAAAGGAAAAAGATTCCTTTTTCCTCTTATTGTATTCAGGCAGCATATCCAGGGTTATGATATCCGGCAGACCGTCGTTATTGATATCTGCCGCATCGGCGCCCATGCTGGAGTAGCTCTGGTGTTGGAGGGACCTGGCGATGCAATTGGTAAAAGTGCCGTTGTGATTGTTCAGCCATAGTGCATCATTGGAGAGGAAATCATTGGCTACATAGATGTCGGGCCAACCATCGTTATTGAAGTCGCTCACTGTAACACCCAGACCATAGCCATCTTCTTTTATCCCTGCCTGTAGGGTAACATCCGAAAACACGGGATGGCCTTTTGTCTTCGAATAGCCTTCATTTCTGTACAGCCTGTCATTGGCGGGAGACCTTCCGCTCCTATCCCTGGGGGTAATGCTATTGGTATTGGTGCCTAATAAGTAATTGACAAGATACATGTCTAGATCTCCATCCTTGTCGTAATCCAAAAAGACCGCCTGGGTCGAATAACCTGAAAAGGCGAGACCGTATTCTTCTGCTTCTTCTTTAAAGGTGAGGTCATGCTGGTTGATAAATAATAGATTTTTTGCCGGGTGGGCCAGGTCCTTTCCCAGCACACAAACATAAATGTCGTCGTAACCGTCATTATTGATGTCGACGATGCTGACGCCCGTTGCCCATACATTCGTTGTTATACCCGCCTTTTCAGATATGTCTTCAAAATGATTATTTCCTTTGTTGATATAGAGACGGCAGCTGACCTGGTTGGCGGAAAAGAAAATGTCTTTCAGGCCATCATTATTAAAATCACCGATGCCAACGCCTCCACCCATGTAGCCGAACTCGTTGATGAAGGAGCTGGAAGAATCTCCGTCATTTACATCATTACGGAAATGTATACCGGATTCCTCTGGCTTTAACTGTGTAAATAATGTGTTTTTTTGTTTATGAACACAGGCAGCCAAGCAAACGGCAACAATACATGGAATAAATAGATCACTAAAAGAAAACCTTCCTTTCATAGTTTAAACAAAATAAAGAAAAAGAGGCTAACAGGTAGCCTCTTTTCCAAATAAAATTCAAGTAGCCTATTTTACCAGGGGATTAGCCGAAGTTTCGCTTGTAGGCAATGGGAACAAGGCCACCTGTCCTGGTTTGGGATCAGCCCTCATGGAAGGGTAATAATTCTTAGCCCTCCATCTCAGGATGTCAATATTGTTGACCTCTTCCCCGGCCAGCTCGACAGCTCTTTCATGCATGACGGCCTGAATGGCATTGTCGTGGGAGGTCAGAGTCACGGGCGGCATCATCACGCTCTTCCGGCCGCGTACCTCGTTGATATAGCTGGCTGCCATAGCAGGTGTACCTACTTCGGCCTCACATTCTGCCAGCATGAGCAGGACATCAGCATAACGGATCAGGCGTTGGTTGATACCGTCGGGATGAAAGCCATCGTCGCTCCAGTCCAGTATGGAATATTTGCGATACACTCTTTTTTTGATCACGCCGTTATGATTGCTGCTGTCAACGTTCATCCCGACTACCGTTAGCACTTTGCCTACCTGGCTGCTGCGGGCGGTCACGATGCTATCGCCGACCTCATAAAAAGTAAATTTATATCGGGGGTCGCCCGCTTCGAACTCATTCAATATAGCGTCGGAGGGAACTACATTTCCCCAAACGATGCCATATTCCTGGCTGCGCATGATGCTGTGGTCAGCATTAGAGCCTTCGCCAGTATAGCCCCAGTTGAAGTTATCATCGCCCTTGTCCACAAAGACGACCTCGAAGATGGATTCCTGGTTAAATTCATGACCGGTGGCGAAGGATTTAGCCCCCAGGAGGATATCGCCGTCGAAGTTATCATTAAAATTATCCATGAGGGAATATTTGTTATAAACCTGCAACAGCGCTGCTTTTGCGGCGGCGTAGTCGCCTTTTTGCATCTGTACCTTCCCGAGCATGGCATTGGCGGCATCCTTTGTAGCGTGGCCATCTTTGGAGTGGCCGGCAGGCAGCCTGGCTGCCGCATCCGTTAGATCGCTTATGATCAGGGCATAAACATCTGCAGCGGGTGATTTGGCTTTATAGCCGGTAGCATTAGTGGCAGGTTCTGAATATAGCGGGACATCACCCCACATCGTCGCCAGCTCAAAATAGGCCCATGCCCGTAGAAATTCAGCTTCGCCGACGATGACATCTTTTGCCGCAACATCATCGTTGACACCGGGAGCCTTGGAAATGACGAGATTGGCCCTGTTGATCATTTGATAGACGCCAGCCCAGACGCTTGACATGACGGAATTGGAAGGCGCCGGAGAAGCCTGCTTCAACAGCTCGGCCCTTGGGGCCTCCAATTGCGAACCTCCCGGCGCAGTTTCACTGCCCCGCATATCATGGGTAAAGAACCACTCGCGGCCGATCAGGTTCCCCGCACGCAAGCTCGAATATGCGGCATTTACCCCGTTGCGCAGTTCCGAAGCCGTCTTGAAATAGGTTTCGGCTGTGGGGTTGTTCGGATCAAGTACATTCAATTTTTTATTACACCCAATCACAGCCGCTACGCTCAGGATAATTGCGGCTATCAGTATATTTATATTACTTCTCATAATATTTTATTTTCTTTTCTTTTGTTAAAAATTAGCCTGAATGCCCACCTGGTAAGCCTTTGGTTGAGGATATACAGCTGCATCGATACCATTGGTCAATGACGATGTATTGACGGTTCTGTTGCCCACTTCCGGATCGAATCCTGAATATTTCGTAAAGGTCAGGACATTTTGTGCCGAAACATAGATCCTGAAACTTCTGACAATTCCTTTTGTCAGGGACTGCAGAGACTTATCAGGTAAAGTATAACCTATCATCACGTTTTTCAGGCGGAGATAGGAACCATCTTCGATAAATCGGTCAGAGGGCCTGGCGTTCTGGTTCGGGTCGGCAGATGCAGCGCGGGGGAAATTGGTATTGGTATGGTTGGGGGTCCAGGCATCCAATACTCTGGTACTGGCATTGAAGAAGCGGATCATGCCTTCGGAGATCACCCGTGTGGCATTGAATATTTTGTTGCCTTGAACGCCCTGAAAGAACATGGATGCATCGAAATTGTGGTAGTTAGCCCCCAGGTTGAATCCATACGTGAACTTAGGAATGAAGCTGCCTAAGTACGCACGATCGTCATTGTCTATCTTTCCGTCGGCTTTATTGTCTTTGAATTTAAGATCCCCGGGGCTTGTACCGACGCCGTTGACGAGAGGAACCTGTATCGCATGCTTCTTTACATCTGCCGAATCCTGAAAAATGCCCTCGACCTGCCAGCCGTAAAAGGATTGGATGGGGTGACCTACGGCTGTACTGGTGACATTGTAGCCTTCGCTAAGGTCCGCATCGGAGCCTGCTTCTATATTTTTAACCCCACTGGAAAGCCTCGTCACCTTATTGGTAATAAAGGTAATGTTGCCGCTGACATTCCATTTGAAATCACCTTGTCTCTTATTATAGCCCAACTGCAGCTCGAAGCCGTTGTTGGTCATAGCAGCCACGTTCTGAGGTACTGTAGCTGTCGGAGCGCCATTTTGTGGAATATAGCCCAAGGAGGAAGGCAGCGGAACGGCCAGGATCAGGTTGTCCGTCTTACGTCGAAAGTACTCGGCAGACATAGTGAAAGCATTGTTGAATAAACCAAGGTCCAGACCGAAATTCAGCTGCTTGGTCGTCTCCCATTCCAGATCTTTGTTCCCAAGGGACTGAATAGAAGAGGCCGGACCATTGGGGATGCCATTGCCAAACGGATAGTAGGCGCTATTGGCATTTACACTTACCAGCCAAGGTGTGGAGCCCAGTACTGTTCCGTTCAGACCGGTAACGCCATAACCAGCCCTAAGCTTCAGCTCGGAAATCTTTGATTGGCTCTGCATGAACTGCTCCTGGTCTACCCTCCACCCTATGCTGCCGGAGGGGAAGGTAGCCCATTTCTTTCCCGGCGCCCATACAGAAAGTCCGTCCCGGCGAACGGCGCCGCTCAACAGGAATTTGCCTTTGTAATCATAATTGAGGCGACCGACATAGGATATCAGGTCATTTTCATTCGTCAGCGTCTGGATGAAAATATTTGAAGCATTGTTCAGGGTCCGCAGGTTATTGGAGGCCTGTTGTCCATTGGCATTTTCCTGCTTGATCTTTTGCTGTTGAAACTCGTATACGGCTACAGCATTGAAATGATGGTTGCCAAAAGTCTTATCGAAGGACAGCTGTTGCGTATATAATTTAACAGTAGAAATATTACGATTATTCCAAATGCCGGCAACAATCGCGTTATGGCCTGCCACGGTCCCACTATCGTCGAAGATGGGGGAGAAGCGATAATCCAGCGTATTGGCGTAATCCACCCCAAATGTGCTGCGGAACTTCAGAAATCTGGTAAAGTTCACTTCAAGGTAGGTGGTGCCCAAAACCTTTAAGCTGGTCCTGTTGCCCGGGTTTTTAACATTTGCATCTTCTACAGGATTGGTCGGGTCGCCTCCATCCAGCACAGAATGTACCCCTCTATAGCCATCCGTTGTGGTAGGGTCATAGACAGGCATGTGCGGCATTATCCTGATGACATTCACCAGGTTGGTTCTGGAGCCCGCCTCATTATTGTCATATGACTGATCGCCAACAGCAATGTATAAGTTCTCACCGAAATTAAACACCTTACTAATGTTGTGCTCCGAATTGATCCTGAAATTATACCTTTTGTAGCCAACTTTGGGAGCTATGCCCGTCTGGTCAAAATAGCCTACTGAAGCATAATACCTGGAAACATCATTGCCGCCGCTGAGACCAATATTATGTTGTGTCATCGCTCCATGTTTGAAATAAGCGTCCTGCCAGTTGGTATTGGTTTGGCCATAGGTTTGAGAAGCGCCTTTATAGATAGGTTGGTCGACCCAGGGTGGCAGGAGTCTTCCTATATTACTGCCCCTGTAGGCGACGGCATATTGCTGGAATTGTGTCGTGTTCAGCAGACTGAGCCTTTTGGTCACGTCCTGGGTGCCGTAATAGGAATCAAGGCTGACGTGGATCTTGCCGTCCTTTCTGCCTTTTTTGGTAGTGATCATGATTACACCGTTGGTAGCCCGCGATCCATAAATAGCAGCTGAAGAGGCGTCTTTCAGAACATCCACCGACTCTATATCCCGGGTATCGATGGTCGATAGATCTCCCGTCGGAAAACCATCTATCACGTACAAGGGATTGGAAGCATACGATATGGAGCTGATACCCCTGATGCGAACAAGCGGCTCAGTCCCCGGGCTGCCATTGTTGGTTACCGTGAGCCCCGGCACACGTCCCTGCAATGCCTGCTGAATGCTTGCTACGGGCAGTTCCCTGATGGTCTTGGCGCTCACGCTGGATACGGCTCCTGTGACCGAGGCACGTTTTTGCGTACCATATCCGATGACGATAACTTCTTCGACACTGGCAGCCTTTAACTGAAGTTGCATATTAATGTCTTTGCCGGCGGAGCCGACCTTCATGGATCCGATCTGAAATCCGATCATTGAAAACTCCAGTACATCGCCCGGGTTTGCAGAAATGGAAAACTCGCCAGATCTGTTTGTGCTGGTCCCCCTCGCAGTACCTTTTACAATGACGGATGCTCCGGCCAGTGGGGCGCCGCCGGGATCCAGTACCTTCCCTTTCACGGGTGTCTGAGCTAGTAAGCCGAGTGAAAAAAAGAGGGAGGCAATTAAAGAGAAGGATGTCTTTGCAAGCTGGGCAAAGTTGGTTTGGGAATTTCTCATACGCAATCAATTAATTTATTAGTGGCAATTCTTTAAATGTTAAACCAAATTAAAGAAAAAAAATAACAACCGATTGCATAAAAGTTGAAATTTGTTGAAAAAAAGCTAATTTAAATTAAATATATAAATATTGTATATTTTTAAATAGCTATATTTCAATTATTTATAACTATTTTTTATTATAAAAATTTATTGCTAAAATTTGCAAAAAATCTCACAAAATTTTATTGAGAACAGGCTGTATTTTTAATTTTTGCTCTTAAAAAAACAACCGATTGCAAAAAAACATTGGCAAATTATATTATAAGCGGCTACTAAAAGATATGCTGATGGCCTAGGGGCCTATAAGTCAGATTCTATTTAAATAACAACTGAGCCAGTTGATATAGATCGTCCCTCCATACCGGCCATGTGTGCCCGCCCGGATACTCGTAGTAACTATGCCTGATATGCAGGTCATCAAGCCCGGCCAGCATGATCTGGCAGTTCTTATATGCAATATCCTCCTTGCCGCCCATCGCGATCCAAAAAATTTTCAGGTTGTGATTGATCGCATCCGCATTCTTCGTCATGAAATTATTTTGTCCTTCCGCAATGCTGCGCTGCATAGGCAGTATCCAGCCGGAACTGAACACTCCCAAATATGAAAATTTATCTGTATTTCTTATCCCTGTATAAAGGGTGTGTATTCCGCCCATCGACAACCCGGCTAATGCACGGTCCTTGGGATCATTAAGCGTGCGAAAATGTTTTTCGACAAAAGGGATCACCGACAGCATCAGTTCGGATTCAAACAATTTCAAGCCGGATTCCTCAAATGCCGGGATGCTAAGATTGGCATCAGGCATCACCACTATCATCGGTACAGCTTTTTTTTCTGCGATTAGGTTATCGAGGATCAGGTCTGTCTTACCCTGTGCAGCCCAGCCTCTTTCATCCTCTCCGCCTCCGTGCAAAATAAAAAGCACAGGATATTTATCGTTTATATGCTCATCATAGCCGGGAGGAGTGTAAACATACATATCGCGCCAGGACCTGGTAACAGGCGAATAAAATCTTTTTATCCTGGTTTCGCCATGGGGCACATCCCTGACGGCATAATAGCCGCCGCCTGCGAACGGTATCTCAATACCACTGGCCATTCTTCCCATACCATAAAAGGTTTCGCTGGAAGGGTCGGCCAGGGAGACGCCATCGATCACCAGAGAATAATAATGGAAGCCCTCTCCTATCGAATCCGTGGTGACCATCCAATAACCGCCGGTGTCTTTTGCCATATCGTATTTTTTCCCAAGATCTATCTGGACAGTCTGCGCATGCGGAGCCCTGATACGAAAAATAACGCGATGGTCGGCTAGTATCTGGGGGTAGCCTGCTGACCGGACATTGGTCGCCGCGGGCGCCCCAACTACAGGATACCTGGAAAAGGTGGCTGTATCCACGGGTTTAAAAATAAGCTGCGAGAACATATACAATCCATTTTTCCAAACCTTAAAATCATGAACACCGGGCTCGATGTAATAGATATGCGGTATGGTATTCCTGGCCAGGTAATCGTGCGTACGCTGGCTAAACATTATAAGGCCATCGCTGGCGCCACAGGAGATCCAAAGTAATTTCAACTCATTTTTTGTTCTTTCAGGATCAGGAATAAGTTCTTCGGGCGTCTTTGTATTAGGGGCTGCCGAGAAAGCGCCAATCCAGGCAAATTTATCCAGATTGCCCAGTCCGAAATTCAGGGACTGCCCCCCTCCCATGGATAAGCCGGCAATAGCCCGGTGGTCACGGTCTGTAAAGACCGGATATTTTTTATGAACAAAAGGGATGAGGTCGTTCAACAGATCTTTTTCAAAGGTTGCAAAAGCCTGTACTTTGTCTGCCGCCATAATATTACCCAAGGCGCGGTCATCTTTCATGGCCCTGCCATTAGGCATAACGACGATCATAGATTCGATCCTGCCCTCTGCATAGAGGTTGTCAAGGATGATCTCCGGGTGCCCGCCGTTCAGCCATTCTTTTTCATCACCGCCGATACCATGTAAAAGATATAATACCGGGTATTTATTTCTTTTCGAAAAGCCAGGTGGTGTGTAGATCAGTGCTCTTCGTGCTGTACCCACCGTCGTCGAGCTATAAGTTACCGTGTCGATCCTGCCATGCCGGATGTCGGAACGGAGGGTGTCAAATCCCTGCGGCGCATGTTTTAAAGGCTCCTGAGCCAATATCGTCTTGCTGATTGATACAGCCAACAGCAGCAAAAGAAACGTCTTTTTCATTCGTCCAGATTTTATTTGATACAAGACACAAATTTACGATCCCCGGAGTACCCTTTTTCGAGCAGGCAATTCAATTATAATTCCATTATTTGCCCGCCGACAATGCACGGGCAGCAGCGCAAAGAAAAATATAATTGGCGCAAATGCCTACAGTGACCTCATTTTCTCCCCATAGGAATGGCCAATCTTCCTTGTTCTCAGGGAAGTCAGGCTTTAGGATCAATATCCCCGGAACCACCCCCCCGGCTATGAAGCTGAAATCAGCGCGGTTATTGCCATAGGTTATCTTCTTCGAGTGCGTCCCGACAGCAGAGACAAATGATACGTTGGAATATGGATGACAGCCGAAGATATAATCAAGACCTCTGTACACATATTCAGTGCCCATGATCTCCGGAAAGAACTTATGTGCATAATAGCAGGTTGTAGCCCAGCTGATGATGCCACCATTTCCGCCCCAGCCCCCGGCAGCCATCGGTACACCATAGGGGTTTTGTTTCCCGTAGTCATCGCTCATCGTTTTATACCGGATGACATAATCCTTCAACTTCCTTTTGTAGTCTTCATCCAAATACGCACAAGCCTGCAATGCCGTTGTCATCCCGAATAGGACCGACCTGTCCAGTGCCTGCCAGACGACATCCTGGAATTCTTTTGCATAGCGGCTATCCTTCGTAGTGATATACAGCTGGAGCGCTGCCGACATCTTCAGGTTTCTCCGGAACATGCTGGCAAACCGTGAAGTGTCCTTTTTGCTTAAAGTATCATCTTCGTCCCATAGCTTTTTCGCATAGTATAAACTTTCTGCGGCCAGGCTGTCGTCAAACCCCCGCAAAGCACGGCTGGCAGCCGCTAACGCGGCGGCGGTATAATAATCCAGGAAAGTGGACCTTTCCGTGAATGCCCACCTATCGTCCATCGTGCCGCTGGTTCTTCCATTCGATTCATAAGACTTGAGATGCGGGTTATAGGGAAGATTATCCGTCTCCGTTGAAGCATCGCCCAGATGGTGGTACTGATGCAGATTGGGCACGACTATGCCTCTAACCGGGTGCCCGATGTTCTTTACCTGTGCAACCATATTCAAGGTACCATGTTTGATCTGCTGCAATATGTCCGGCTTGCCGTCCGGCCGGTGGATATCTACATAGCGGGTAGGATAGTCGATGAAAGTTTCATCCCGGCTTAGCCTGAAGTTTTCCCAGGCATCTACGAGACCCAGCACCGCATCGCAATGCGACCCGGTCTGAATATCAAAATCGCCAGCATCGAACCACCCTCCCACAGCGAGGCCAGGTATATGTTCCAGTGGTTTATATTTCGTCTGCGTAGACGGTCCCATGCTGTAGCCGTCGAAATGCTCGTGATTTATCGGCGCCTGCAAGGCATCATCCAGGAATGGAACGCCATGCCACACCCGGTATGCTTCGTTCACTTCCATATGATCCATTTGAACCGGCAGCCAGACATCCATCGTAGGATGCCAGATCTCATCATATACATTGGAACTAATGGGAAAAACATTCGTCCGCTGTCCGCCGTATTGAATATAATATAACCCGGAATCTTTAACAGCGCTGAAATCAAATTTCAGATAGTTGTACCGCAGGTATCTCCCCCATGGAATGACTGCACCCTGTAATTGCCCGACCCATTTCCCATCCGCTGTGGCTTTGTATAACGATGCAGATGCGAGGGGTAAATCGTTCTTATCCAGTTCGATCACTGCCATCTTATTCTGCCCGGGGAAATAACCCACCTGCGAGAATTCGATGACTGGCTTCCGCTTCCACTCCTGAATGCCGTTGGGTTCCAGGTACCAGCTCAAGACTTTTCCCGTTTTGTTGACAGGTAACAGACTGCGGACGATAAACCAGCCGTTCTGTCCCAGGTTGCGCCCATCAAAAAGCATCAGGTCTGCGTCCTGGGCCCGGATGCTAACCATGCGCTCGGGATCTTCCGGCGCCAGCAACAATGATCTTCCGGTGGCAAGTGGTGAGGGGATGATGAATTCATTCCGTCCTCTGTCGTCGAAGGTATTATGCCCTGCGAACTGCGGTATCTTCTTCGACGCGGATTCGATACGCGTCTGGCTGGCGGGATACAATGGAAAAGTTCCCGGACGCCCATCCACGAGATAACTCTTCTCGAAATATGCAGCAGGCAGGAACTCAAGGTTGAACCCTGCATGACCTGCCAGTTTCTCAGGAACAGGCTGATCCAGGTAAATGCTGATCTCCACTCCCTGATCCTTCGCCTGGACAAGCACCCTTGTAGAAAAGTCGAACTCTTTGTATTTTAATACCGTCTCGATACTGTTGCTGCTCTTATCGACCTTCCGGCTGACCAGCATCGGCACCAGGTCCCACTGTTCGGGCGTGTTCTGCAGCCTCACCGCGCCGCCCGTACAAGTCCACACTCCATGGTGGATGAGCTCGATCCCGGCGGTTTTTTCGTCGAAGAACATCCCATTATATTGATTGCTGAAAACAAGGAGGTTCACACCCGGCTTTTCAAAATACCCCGAGTCGTTGACCTGCAGCTGGCGGTCAACGGACACCGGTCCCTGTGCATCCGCAAGATTGCCCAGGCAGAGGACAAGGACAAGAAAGAAAAATAAACGTTTCATGAATATTTAATTTTTTTGTTTACGCATATCACACCCTATCCAACCAGGCGCTTATTCCGAACTTAGTTTATCCGTAATATGGAAAAAATCAAAATCGGCATACCCACCTTGATTTTTGGCGGCATAATTGAACAACCCAAACCGGTATCCCATGAAATGGGGCAGCGTGTATGACATCTTGAGTGTCGTACCGACGGGTACCCAATTTTTACCATCGAGGCTATAGAAAAAATTGGCTGTATCACTTTGGTCCCTGAAATCACAGGTTATTTTAAAATAAATAGTGTTTTGATGTATCGGCACAGGCTGGCTTTCAACAGGTTGGCCCGATCCTGCGTTAACCATCACGATCGACCTTCCGCCTTTGTCGTATCTCACGCCAACCAGGCCATAATTCTTCTGGAGCAGCGCCAGGCCTGCCAGGTCACCCTCTTTCATATCCGACACATCGATGGCTGTCGCACCGGTGCATACAGGACCGATAGTACGTTGTGTCAGCATATTTCTTACCAGCAGGAATGAACTGTCGATGCGTCCCGTCGTCAGGCGCAGATAGCCTTTCCTTTGCATCAAAGACCAATACCTGTTGTCGGGATTATGATTCCATTGCCATACCAATGGCAGCAAAGGTTCACCCTTACGCCGACTGAACTCATCGGACGAAACGATACCTGGTATCAGTCCTTTGCCTGCGGGAAGATCTACCGTATCAGGAACTTTCCCGTTGTTGCCCAGGACGGGCCATCCATCCTCCCATTTTAATGGCGCGAAATAAGGGACACGGCCGACGGCCCCATAATCCCGGAACAAGTATGCATACCAATTGCCATCGGTCATACATATAATTCCACCCTGGGCGATACCCCGGTCCTGAAGAACAACGCGACCTTCATAGGGGCCGGTGATCTTGCCGGCCCTGTGCACAACGACGGTCCGCATTCCCCCTTTGGGCCATGTAATATTAAAAAGATAATATTTTCCGTCGACCTTGAACAACTGAGAACCCTCGGCGGGCAGTCCTATATCAGGGCCCGCCGGTGCGCTCGCATTCACTATGATCACCTGCTCCGGCATCGAGCTATCGATACCCGAAATATCCCGCTTTAATTCAACAAGCCTCAGCTCGCCCCCGCCATAGATCATATAAACGCGCCCGTCATCATCGAAGAACAAACTATGATCATTCAGCTGACGATTGAATACAACCCTTTTCCATATTCCTTTCACGGGATCCTTTGTGGAATAAACATAGGTCTTTCCTGTCGTGCCTGAAAAAGTGCTGACATAAAAAGTGCTGTCATGGTAACGAAGACTGCTGGCCCAGGAGCCTCTTCCGTAGGTGCTCTTCCCCTTGTTCAAATTCAATTCGTCCATATCGGCCAGCGTATCGTAGGCATAACTCACCAATTGCCAGTTTACCATGTCCCTCGACTTCATGATAGGAACACCCGGGCTCATATGCATGGTGGTGCTGCTCATGTAATAAGTGTCGCCGACGCGGATCATCGACATATCCGGCACATCAGCGTAAATAATCGGATTTTGCGCCCAGAGGTCTCCGGTCACTGAAAAAAGTAAAATTGCCTGTAGAATAAATATTTTCCTGTTCATGATGCCTATTTCTTCCTGACGAAAAGTATCTGTCTCACATATATTTCATGATCGCTGCCGGATGGAAATTTTACGAACAGATCATGGCTGCCGGAAATCCCTTTTAACCGAATGCCGCATCTCATCCAGTTCCCGGCCCCGCCGGTTGCAGGAATCGCAATGCTGGCGATCATCCTGCCTGTGTTCAGGTCATCCAGCCATACCTCAATCTTTCCGCCTTTGAGGGAAGATGCAAGGACGCTGACTTGCCCCGGCAGGGAATTATCCTTGCCCAATGACACCCCCGAGATCATAAACCATCCGCCGTAAGGAGAGGTGTTTGTCACTGCTTTTTCAGCACCCGTCTTCACTGTTTCCACACCATAATAATTGCTGTAGCCGGCAGCCTCGAGAGACGAGAACCCATCCTTGCAAACGAAGCTGTTGAAATCAGCCGGCTTTCCTTCAGCAAACAGTCCTACGCTCGTACCCACCCATGAATTCCAATCAGGCTGCGTCTTATCCAGACGCACAGCGCTGATAGCAGGTCCCAGAGATATCCAGGTAATTCCATCCCCGCTGCAATAACTGGTCAACATATGGCCATCCCTTACCAATTTCAACCAAACGAGCTTGCCGAACTTGTTAGGAACGCTCCGGACCTCTGTGCCTGAAAGAAAAACAATCCTTTTCCCGCTATCCAAACCTGTATACAGCCTCACAACTACATGCTGGTCGCCGTTGGTAAGGTAAATGCCCGCCTTGTCCGTGCTGTCGGAAGCTTCCAGGTCCACCTGCGTAACGACGGTATAATAGTGATCCGTTTCTTTCTGAACAAGATGGGCCCTGCCCTTGCCAGGCGTAAGCCGCAGCCATCCTTTCCGGGCCATCAGCGAATAGTCACCTGCAGCCGCCCTGTTTAAAAAATGCCAACAGAGACCCAGCGAATCCTTATCAAAATAGTCTGTTTGAACGCTCCTCCAATGGATAGTTCCCTGCGGCAGATCGGGTCTTTCAATCGGACGGCTGACAGGCGCCATACCCCAGGGTCTGTCACCTTCCCAAATCACCGGATACAGCGAGGTCTGACGTCCCATGCCGGACCAGTCATCTCCCTGCGGCTTTTCATAGCTCTGACCAATTGTCCACCAGCTCCCATCTGCAAGCTGCACTGGAGCCGAAATATGATTGGGCCTTTGGAAACCAGTCGCAGGGTCTGTCACAGGCTTGAAGAAGTCACCCAATCGCTCCCATTGGCTGGAATCGCTGGTAAGCGTTTGGGTCCTCAACACGTATTGTCCCCCTGAAACGTCCCCCGCCGGAAAATAATAATAGTATCCGTTACGCTTACACATAACAGGGCCTTCGGCCCAGCTGTATTGCAAATTACGATTGATCCAATCCAGGTTGATCACCGTGTCGGTCAACTGACCATCCTTTCCAAGAGCCTGCAGCCTATTGACCCTCTGCATGTTCTTTATGACCATATAAGGTTTTCCGTCGTCATCCACGAATATTGAATTGTCATACCCAAGCTCCCCTGTAACGGTATTTGTCCTTACGCGCTCCGGCTCCGACCAGGGGCCATATGGAGAATCTGCCTTGCAAAACCATTGCCCGCCCGAAGAAAAATAGATCCGGTAGGCGCCATAGAAATAGGTGATAGCACCCTGCCAAATACCTACCGAAGGTTTGTCAGCTACCCATCCCGCCCTTGCCGGCGGCACCACCCTGCTGATGACTTCCCAATGCACCAGGTCCTTTGAATGATACACCGGCAGATAAGGCGTAAAATGAAAGCTTGACCCGCAATGATAAAAATCATCTCCCACTTTCAATAACGTAGGGTCCGGATGGTCTCCGGGTAAAACCGGGTTGACATAGGTTTGCACCTGGTTATAATATACGGCAGAGTCGGGCCGGCTGCCCTGGCCGTATATAGCCAAATTGATCAATAAAATACTTATCAATCCTGTAAAACGATGATAATAGCCTTCCATTGTCTGGTTTATTTTTCATTCGATTGCATTAAATGACGATTCAAAAGACCCATGAGTGAGAGCAAAGGGTAAGAACTTGAAAAATTCTATGCTAATAATTCAAAAATAGGAAGTATTTTTAAATTTCAACCGATTGAAATTTTATTTTTTAGCTTTGCCGCAACATTTCATTTGCTTGTGCTCAAATAAGACCCAATAATTTATCTTTCAATGAAGAGCAACGATCCGCAAAAACTATCAGTACTCGAAAAGGTTGGCTATAGCCTGGGCGATCTGGCCGCCAATCTTATCTTCCAGACTTTAATGGCGTTCCTGGCTTTCTTCTATACGGATATTTACAAGATCGCACCTGGCAGCGCAAGCCTCGTCATGCTTATAGGAGGACTGATCGGCGCCTGCTTCAATGTCGTGATGGGCGCCATCGCAGACCGTACGAATACAAGATGGGGAAAGTTCCGTCCATGGGTTCTATGGACAGCAGTCCCTTTTGGCGTGATCTCGCTGCTTGCGTTCTCCACGCCAAACTTTTCCGAAACGGGAAAAGTCGCCTACGCATTTATCACTTATTTCCTTCTTGTTATCGCCTATTCCGCAAATAACCTTCCCTACTCCGCCCTCAGCGGGGTGCTGACTGGGGATATGAAGGAACGTAACAGTCTCTCCTCCTATCGATTCATAGCTGTGATGGTGGCCCAGTTCATTATCCAGGTACTGCTGCTGCCATTGGCCCTTTCCCTGGGACATGGTGACAAAGCCAGGGGGTTCGAGAAGGTAATGCTCGTCTTTGCTGTCACGGGTGTAATTTGTTTCCTCATCACCTTTCTCACTACAAAAGAAAGGGTGCATCCTCCAAAAGAGCAAAAAACGCCCGTTAAACAGGACCTGGCCGATCTCGTAAGCAGCAGGCCATGGCTGATCATGCTGGCCCTTACCACTCTTGTTTTTATAACCTTGTCTATAAAGGGCGGCATGAATATATTTTATTTCAAGTATTTCCTGAACGGGCAAAGCGAGACAAACTTTCTCGAAAATATGGGGTTCGACAGCCTTATCAACATGCTGAGCAAGATATTCAATCCTGCTGCCTTCGAAGAATTTCAAAAACCTGGCAGCGCGCCTTATTCCGCAGCCAGTTTTACCAGCGCCTTCAGCACTATTGCCATGATCATTGGCATCTTTTTCTCAAACCCCCTTGCGGACAAGTATGGCAAACGAAATGTCTTCGGTATTTTTCTCTCCCTTTCTGCTATTTGCCTGATCGCCGTATACTTCCTGGATAACAGGTCAGTGTCTGCCGTATTCATCATACTGTCCATCCATGGCTTTTTATACGGCATCACCATCCCCTTACTTTGGGCAATGATCGCCGATGTGGCGGATTATAGTGAATGGAAGAAAAACCGCCGCGCAACAGCCATCATATTCTCCGCAATGATTTTCGGGTTGAAAGCCGGATTAAGCATTGGCGGCGCTTTATCTGCATGGCTTCTAGGCATATTCGGATACGTGGCGGATGCGCCCATGCAATCAGACAGCGCCACCCGTGGAATACGACTGCTGGTCAGTATCATACCAGGATTGATATTTATCGGTAGCGCCCTTTTGCTTTTCCGCTATCCCATTGACAAAAAGATGGAATGGCAGATCGAGTCCGATCTGAAAAAAAGAAAAAATAATTATTGATCAGGTAAATCCTTCAATATGCCGGAAGAAAGCATTACACATCTTGACTTCGACGATCTTAACAGCAACGCTATATCCAATCCCCTGGTCAGGCATGTCTACACTGCGGACCCGTCCGCACATGTCTTTTCCGGAAAGATCTACATCTATCCATCGCATGACATCGAAGCAGGAATTCCATTTGATGACCTGGGGAGCCATTTTGCCATGGAAGACTATCATGTGTTCTCCATGGACGGTCCGGATGAACCCGTAACCGACCATGGCATCGCGCTGCACGTAAAAGACGTTCCCTGGGCTAAAAAACAAATGTGGGCCCCGGACGCAGCCTGCAAGGGCGGTAAATATTACCTGTACTTTCCGGCCAAACGGCCGGATGACCTATTCCAGATAGGCGTCGCAGTAAGTGATTCGCCCACCGGTCCATTCAAACCTGAGGCAACGGCGATTCACAACAGCTATTCCATCGATCCGGCAGTCTTCATCGATGAAGACGGTTCTGCCTTTCTGTATTTCGGTGGCATCTGGGGAGGACAACTTCAATCATATAGGAGCAATCGATACAGGGCTGAAAATCAAGAGCCCCCGCCGGGCGCTCCCGCATTAGGTCCCCGCATAGCCAGGTTATCTTATGATATGCTGCAATTTGCGGAAGAGGTTAAGGAAATAGTAATCACCGATGAGAAAGGTCATCCGCTTCTTGCGGGCGATAAGGAGCGAAGGTTCTTCGAAGCGTCCTGGATGCACAAATACGACGGCAAATATTATTTTTCTTACTCGACAGGCGACACCCATTTTATCTGTTACGCAATCGGGGACAATCCCTATGGGCCCTTCAAATACGCCGGCAGGATCCTGCAGCCGGTGGTTGGATGGACCTCACACCATTCAATCCTCCAATTTAAAAATGATTGGTATCTGTTCTATCATGACAGCAGTCTGAGTAAGGGGATCACACATTTACGCAGCATAAAGGTCACCAGGTTGGAGTATGATGAAAAAGGAGCTATAAAGACGGTCGTGCCTTACCAGGGTATGCAGCTATTCTTTTGAAAGATTTATCGCTTTTATTGAAGAAGCCCTCACGATCAATGCCGAAGGTACAATAGCCCTTAGGGCCCTGGTCTGGCCCGGCGAGCGCTTGCCCGACAATTGATCCAGCAGGCTCGAAGCTGCCACCTTGCCTATTTCATGCCCGGGATAGTCGATGGTGGTAAGTGTTGGTTTGATTAATCTGCCTACCGGGTCATTATTGAATCCCACTATGGCAATATCTTCAGGCACGCGTATGCCGGCATCCTTCAACGCCTGCATGCACATAGCAGCTGCCAGGTCATTGGTGATGAAAAGACCGTCGGGCATCGGATCCATCCGTATGATCTTTTCCGCTGCATCTGCTCCGCCGTCTTTTTCGATATCCACAAGGATTAAAAGTTCATCGTCAAATGGGATATTATACTTATTCAGCGCCTCGCGGAACCCTTTGTATCTCTCTGCATAAATATTTGTCGTCAGGCTGGATGTAATGATCGCAATACGCCTGCATGCCTGCTTTGTCAAATGCTCTGTCGCCAGGAACCCGCATTTGGAGTTGTCTATACCTACCATGCCGCCGTTACCGGCGATCTGTGCACGATCGAAATAGACAACGGGAATGCCCTTGTCCGTAAATGCGGAAAAATGAGACAGGTTGCAGGTTTCGACAGAAAGTGAGGCAATTACCCCATCCACCTTTCGGTCAAAGAGCAATTGAACATTCTTCGCCTCCTTTTCCATGCTTTCCTGGGAGTGTGTAATGATGATGTCATATCCGCGGGCTGTAGTGACCGTTTCAATCCCCTTTAAAGCGCATGTGATAAAATGGCTGTCCAGCTTGTTCACGATGATCCCAACGGTTTTTGTTTTCTTGCGGGCGATATCGTAAACCGCAACGCGTTTCTTTTCCGGCATGCATTCGTTTTTTCTTGCTAACCAATGTAATAGTTTCGCCCGAAAAAAAATTTGTCAGACACGCATTTCGTTTATTGTTGAGACGCTTTGACCAGCTTTTGATAAAAAATGAACATAGTATGGCGCACTTACCCTTTTCTCAGGGAGGACTGCCTGACGATCAGATCGGCACGAATGGTCAGCGCACTGATGCTGCCTATGTTTCCCGCGCCTTTTAAGTGATTGATAAGGCTCCGTGCAGCAGTCTCACCCATTTCCTTTCCCGGATAGTTCACCGTCGTTAAGGTTGGCTTTATCAGTCTTCCTATGACATCGTTGTTGAAACCTACTACAGCAATGTCCCCGGGTACGCGGAGGCCATTATCCAAAAAGGTTCGAATAGCTACCGCAGCCGTAAAGTCATTGGTGAAAAATACACCGTCCGGAAGAGGTAGTAAGCCCATGATCTTTTTTGCGGCTTCCTCGGCTCTGTCTTCTGTCGGAGCAGCCACTACCAGGAATGAATTATCAAAATGGATATTACTTTCAAGCAAAGCATCCCGGTAGCCCTTATAACGCAAACTATAAATATTATGCTTAAGATCAGATGTCACATGTGCGATCCTGCGGCAGCCCTGTTCAATCAGATGTTTCGTGGCCATAAAGCCACACAAGGCATTGTCGATCACTACAGACGTGCTATTGGGTATCTGCCCCACACGATCAAGGAAAATAATAGGGACATTCCTCTCAATGAAAGGGTTGAAGTGATCCAGGTCTTTCGTGTCAGGGGCAAGAAATGCAATTATACCGTCTACCCTCCGGTGGAAAAGGTTCTGAACATTGGCCGCTTCTTTTTTTGCGCTTAGCGATGAGTCGGTGATAATTACCCCATACCCGGCCTCATTGGCCGCCTTTTCAATGCCGGATACGACCGATGGCATAAAACTGCTGTCCAGTTCATAGACGATCACGCCAATGGTCAAAGATTGTTGCTGCCTGAGGTTCTTTGCAAAAGGGTTCGACCGGTAGCCCATTTGAGCAGCCGTCTCAAAAACCTTTTTCTTTGTTTTTTTGCTGACCGTTGGGTCATCTTTCAAAGCCCGGCTGACCGTCGAGGGTGAAACCTTGAGATTCTTTGCTATGTCATAAATAGTGATTTCCTTTGAATTTTCCATCAGTTGTATGTGCATCGGTTAAAAACTAAAATAATATAAAATGCGCCTACCCGACCGCTAAGGATCCCCATTGTGCTCCACATTCTTTATCCTTGCAGCATATGCTGAAGGCAGCAGGTCGAACTTCGCCTTGAATGCGCGCGCAAAATAGTTTGGGGTTGAAAACCCTACCTGATAGGCTATCTCAGCAATGGTCATATCGCTCTTTTCCAAAAGTACGGCAGCCTTATTCAACTTATACGAACGAATATACTCCACCGGCTTTTCTCCGCTGATCTCCAGCAGTTTACTATACAGTGAACTCCGGCTCATGCCCATCTCTCTGCTCAGGAGCTCCACCGATAGCTGTGGATTGGTCAGATTTTCTTCGATGTAGCCAGCCACCTTGCGCAAAAGCTTCTCATCATCGGATTCCATTTTTACTTCGGGCGTATCCACCTTGATGCGCCTGGTGAATGTCGTTTTCAGCGTATTTCTCAATTCCAGCAGGTTCTTTATCCTGGCATTCAGCACTTCAAAATTAAAGGGCTTGGTGATATAGTCGTTAGCGCCTGTTCCCAACCCTGTCAACTGCTGCCCTTCTCCGGTCAAAGCAGTTAATAATACGACAGGAATATGGTTTGTCCGCTTGTCGGCTTTTAACTTACGGGTCAGCGTGATCCCGTCCATGAAGGGCATGCTGACATCGCTCACGATCAGATGGGGGTGATTTGACAGGGCTTTTTGCCAGCCTTCTTTACCATCGGCAGCCTCTAAGACCTTGTATTGATGCCGAAGATTCTCCTTCAGATAAAACCTGAAATCTTCATTGTCCTCCACCAGAAGAATCACAGGCATCAACAAACCGCTGTCTGCCCCATTCCCGGACACCTCCGTTTGCATGTTCCCGGCAGACACGCTGTCCGGAATGCCCGGCGCCTCCGGCGAAGGCATCAGTTCCTTTGCGGGTCCGCTGGCCGTTGCCAAAGGAAGACGGATCGTAAAAATACTTCCCCGGCCAGGCTCGCTGTCAACCTCAATCGTTCCCCCATGCATTTTGACGAACTCTTTAGTTATGGAAAGGCCGATACCGCTACCCTGGTTGAGTATCGCATTGGCCGATGGGCTTTGAAAGAACCGGTCAAAGATCCTTTCCTTTTTATCTTCCGGTATACCTATGCCCGTATCCGTCACCATGACAGATACCCATTTCCTATCATCTTCACTCTCCTGCTCCTTCAATGAAAGTCTGACGGTTCCTCCTTCCAGCGTAAACTTGAAAGCGTTGGATAAAAGGTTGAAAAGTATACGTTCTATTTTGTCCCGGTCGAACAGAACATACAGACCTTCGCTTTCGCTTTCAAAAGCAAAGGTGATATGCTTCCTTTCAGAAAGGTCCGTAAATGATTGGCAAATATCTTCTACAAAGGTAACAAACTCGCCTTCCGAAAGATGTAGCCTAAGTTCCTGATCTTCCATTTTTCTGAAATCCAGCAATTGATTGACCAGGTTTAGCAATCTCCTGGCGTTTCGTTTGACCATATTTAATTTATCCTGCGCCCGTCGATCCGTTTGGGTCGAGAGCAATTGATCCACAGGCCCCATGATCAGCGAGATAGGTGTCCGGAACTCATGGCTCAGGTTGGTGAGAAATTTCAATTTTAAACGATCTATCTCCTGTACACGTCTAACTTCGAATCGTTCCTGTTCCAGCGCGAACTTTCTCCTTAACTTCGTGATCCCACGGTGCCTGCTATACAGCAGCAAGGAGCAAGCCGCCAGAACATAAAAAATATATGCATATATAGTAAGCCAGAATGGCGGCCTGACGTAAATTTTGATCGATGTGTCCCCTGTGCTCCATACACCGTCATTGTTGCTTGCCTTCACGTGAAAGACATACTCCCCCGGGTCTAAGTTCGTGTAATAAGCCGTATTCATAGGGCCCGTATGGTTCCAATCCTTGTCAAATCCATCCAGCTTGTACGCATAGTGGTTCTGTTTAGGTATTGTATAGTTCAGGGCAACGAAGCTTAGGGCAAAGTTCTGCCTGTAGTCCAGCCGGATCTCGCTGGCTGCGGAGATCTGCTCCCTGATCGGTGACCCTTTTCCCGGGGTGACCGTCTTGTTTGCAATCCTGAGGTCCGTCACGATCACGGCCGGAACATTTCTGTTGGTCGTCAAGACCGCCGGGTTAAAGAAATTGAATCCCTGATGACCGCCGAAGAACAATTCCCCATCGGATAGCCGGATCCCGGCGCCATGCACGAAATTGTCATCCTGCAAACCATTATAGTGTGTATAGTTATGAAAGGTCTTCGTGCCGGGGTCGAAGCTGCTGACGCCCGTATTGGTGCTCACCCATATTTTTCCCTGAGCATCTTCCAGCACCTGGTAGATCGTAGTGTTTTGAAGTCCATCCTTTTCCGAGAAATTCGTGAACTGGCCGGTTTTTTTATCAAATACGCTCAATCCTCCACCATAAGTACCTATCCACATCTTTCCCTTGCTGTCCAGCAGCAACGAATGTATTTTGTCGTTTGGCAGCTGCTTGTCATTTTGCTTATAGACCTCGAATCCGCCGGTATTGGGATAGTATACGGCCAGTCCACCGCCGTGCGATCCTATCCAGATATTGCCTTCCTTGTCCTCCTCAATGGCCCTGATATATCCATTCACCGGCATCAGGACGTCATTGGCAGCTTTCGGCGCTGGCGTATATCTGGCCACGACCCTGCCGTCCTTTAATACATTGACGCCTTGTCCATTGGTACCAACCCATATCTGTCCATGGCTGTCTTCCCTGATACAATAAATATCCCTGCCATTTAGTTCATTTTTGCCCGTTCCCATCGGGAGATCCCGCATTTTTCCGGTAGCGGGGTCCAAAATGATCAATCCGTGCCCAAAAGTTCCTACGTATAATTTATTATCGCGGGCCTTTGCCAATGACAGCACCGAAAGGGAGGAAGCTATCTTGCCGTTAATCCGGATGTCGAAAGGTCGCAGCAGTTCAGTTTTACGATCAAATATATATAGACCAGCGCCGTCCGTTCCCACCCAGACATTGCCGTCCGCGCGCCCGGCAAAAGAAGTGACGACCACGCTCCCGGAGTTGTTGTAATGGAAAGTTTCGCTGAGCTTTATATTGAACAGATTAAGATTCTTATCGTATTTGTTGATTCCCCCCTGGTAGGTCCCAAACCAGTAGATACCGTCCTTATCGATATAAATACTTCGGACAGCCTGGCTCGTCAGACTATGGAGATTTTCCTCATCCGGCATGTAGCACACCGAATGTCCCTTTTGCGGGTTAATTGCATGCAAACCCCGCATAGTTGCAACCCATAAAATCCCATCCCTATCCGCCGCTATTGCATTGATCGTCTGGTGGCCAAGCACCTCGTTGGAGACATCCATTTCCTTGTAACGTACAAACCCGCTTTCGCCAGGCCGCATCATGCATAAACCCTCATCCGTACCAACCCATAAGTGCCCACTCCTGTCTTCCCCCAACGCCCTGACTTCATCATTCGGCAGGCTGGACCTATCCGAGCTGTCATGCCTGAATTGCCTGAAAGTGCCCGTAGACCTCAGGTATAAAAAAAGCCCCTTATCCGTGCCTATCCACATGCTGTGGTGGCTGTCCTCAAATATACAGTTAAGGGCCATCTTAGAGGAGGAGGCATCGGCGTAAGGAGCCAGGTCGACCCTCAACACATGGCCGGTAGCCGGATCCAGCACAAATGGAGACTCAAACTGTGCAATCCATATCTTTCCCTGATAGTCGCTGCAGATACCCCTGACCACAGCATTTGGTAAAAAGCCAGGCGTACTTCCATTCAGGGGATAGTTTATAAAGTTGTCCATCTTTCGATCATATATGCTAACTGCCCCGCCGCTGGTGGCAATCCAAAGATTACCCGACTTGTCTTCATGCAAGGCGAGAATTTCATTGGCCCGCAAGCTTGAGGAGTCACCTGGCTGGCGGCGATAAACGGTAAAGTTCGTCCCATCGAACTTGTTCAGGCCGTCATCTGTGGCAAACCACATTAACCCGTACCTGTCTTTTAAAATGGCATTTACGGAATTGGATAGAAGGCCATCCCTGGACGTCAATGAGGTAAAATTAATATGGGGATCCTGGGCCGACGCGAAAAGCGCAGACAACAATATAAATGGCAGATATATATAGCATTTTATGCGCATATATTTGATACTGGCGACAAATTACTTTAATAATCACGAATTGGACAAATGTGCTATAAATTTCAACAAATTGCACATATCTAACTCTCTGATCATTATAGCTTTGTAGGTAACTGAGCAACTGCACCTTATTCTCCTGAAAATGCCCCTGACATGATTGCAAGCATAAGCGCCAAAGAAAAGAAATCAAATTACAACGTTTTATTGGTTGACCACAATAAACCGGAGCTGGACAAACTTCATGAATATCTAGCCGACATGTGCGACTTATTTACCGCACGGACCGAAACTGCGATAACAAAAATGATGGAAACTCATCCCATCCATTTGATTATCATAAGTATAGAATTAAATTATGCTGATGGAGCTGAAGTTTGCACCCGACTAAAGTCCTCTTTACATTATTCCCATATCCCGGTGATCCTGTTAATTCCCAGCGATAAAAACGCAAACAGGATAAAAAGCCTGCAATCTGGTGCGGACGCCCATATCGAAAGGCCTTTTTCCCGGGAATATCTCCTGGCCCAAATTAAGAATACGCTCTCCAACAGGTCACGGATCAAGGACTATTTTGCCCACTCGCTTTTTGCACATATGAGCACAGTGTCAAGCTCAAAAGAAAACGAGGAATTTTTGAATAAGTTGAATGATTTCATTTCCGCCAACCTTCCAAATATTGAGCTCAACGTCGACCTATTGGCCAGGCTTATGAATATGAGCCGTCCCACGCTTTACCGCAAAATAAAATGTATTTCCGATCTGACTCCTAACGAATTGATAAATGTGGCCAGAATGAATAGGGCTGCCGAGCTCATTTCAGACGCTAACTACAAAATATTCGAAATTGCGAAAATGGTCGGTTTTAATTCCCGGAGCAACTTCGGCAAAGCATTTTTAAAGCAATTCAACCTCACTCCGACGGAATACCAGCGAATGAAGAAAAGGTACACAAGCCTTCGAAGGACGCCATTCCTCCCACCGAGAACAAATTGAAATTACCCACCCGAAGATTCAAACAGGCAAATAAGTGTGCAGTCTTCCATTATAAATATTACGGGCCGCTTAAATCGTAACTATAATTCTTCCCGCGCATTCAGCAGTTTCAGTATCGTTTTTTCGGGAACTTCAAAGATTTGGGCGATGATGATGGTTTCCCAGGTCCTGATCAGTTCGGGGTTCCTGCGAATAATCAATAGGCGTTGGGTCTTGATTCCGGTAAGTCTTGCGAGGTCGGATTTGGACATATATAGGAATACCTGTTCAAAACGGATTATTCTGCCTAAACGAATAAAGCAGCCTACGCCATAGGCGCGGTCTTTCTCATGTGAATCAGAACCCATTCTCAAATGTAAGTGGAAACTCTTAGAAGTTAGTTCCGGGGCAGCATTTTTATGCCCTTATTGGACTAATATTGTCCCTGCCCCCAGAATTTAAATGACTTTCTTAAGGAATTCATTGTAAAACATGGTGTGGATCTAATAAAAAGGGCACGGTCATGGAGCTTATTTTTTATTTCAAGGGAGAATAATGCTGTTTAATAAATTCTCCCAACGCTTTAATTAACCCCTCATCCCCTATTTCCCCTTGATCTTTTTTATCTTTGTCATCCTTTTTTTGCCAACCAATTTCATCGCAACATAGGTAAGCAAAAAAATTATTTTCCAACACAACCCTAAAATAAACCGGGACCCCGTTTTTATCGGTATCCCCCGAGGGCGTAATTGTTCCCTTGTATATTTTATCTTTCAATTGAAGACGGAAAGGAAAGGCTGCATGGTTGTTCATTTAACCGTCCTTTTGGAAATCCCAGAATTTTTACCGCCAGTCTTTTTAATTACCTTTTTGGGTGTCGCTTTTTTGGATGGAGATTTTTTGGATGGAGATTTTTTGGATGGAGATTTTTTGGATGGAGTCTTTTTCACTATTTTTTTAATAACTCGTTTGGCGGGTGCTTCTTTTTTATGAGTGATTCTTTTGATAGCTTTTTTTACATCGTTAAATTTTTCAGCAGCTGTTTCCACTACTTTATCTTTTCCTTCGATGATCTCTTCTCCAAGGACATGAAATGCTTCTCCCGCAAGTGCTAAAAATCCTTTTTCGTTTGGGGCCGGTTTACCGGATTGGGTTTTCTTTTTCATATTCTATTATTTGGGGTGAACTGTTAAAAAATGATTAATGGACAATTATTGGACCAAGGAATAGAGAGGCCATTCATCTGCTTTTTTGTATAAAATCGGGATTTAGATCGTCGTTGTGTAGATATTATTGCACATGGAAATGCAGAAAAGTTATTGGGGGTATTATTTAAGAGCAGGCCATTTATGAATATAGCCTGCCATTTGTTTGAGGGAAATTACAGTGTATTGGTGATCCGCGAGGTATTGGCAATAGGTTTGGAATGTTTGGACATCCGTATTGACCCAGGCATGTGCATTGTCTGGTACACCATGGATGGTAAGGATGACAATGGTTCCGGGTCTTGCCTGTTTGATGGCATCGATGGCTTTTTGTGCGTCGTTACCCGGTGTAAAGCTGGGGAGCAGATAGGGATCGTCGGTTTTTGGGTTATAACTTCGGTCACCTCCTGACCTGGCCATTGTATAGTGCAGTTGTTGTAATACAGGGATGGTTTGACTGGCGGTATCATAGGCTGGATAGGCAAAACTGATTGGCTTGGGAATCTGGTATATTTCACATTGCCGATCGATATAACCTATTTCCTCGTTTAATTTGTCTGCTGTCAGGTGGCTAACACGGGCATGGTGACGCGTATGATTGCCGATTTCGAAGCCCCATCGGGAAAGCTGAGCGATCTGAAGCCAGCTCATATATTTGGTCGTGTCGGCGTAATCAGGTGGAAATTCACAGACGAAGAAGGTAGCTCCGAAACCGTATTGTTTCAATAGTGGAGCAACGACGGTGTAATGGCTTTTGACCGCGTCATCAAAGGTGAGTACGACGATTTTTTCGGAGAGGGTGTCAGGGGATATTTTGGGGAATGCCTTGGGGGATTGGGGATTGGGGGCTAGGGAAGAGAAAGTAATTGCGATAAGGAATGCAATGGAAATCGATTTACAACGCATATTACAAAGACGCATATTACAAAGAATTGATAGGGCTAAATGTAACCTTGCTCCTATTTATGGCTGAATGTTTTTTCCGTTTCCTCAAGGAAAGTATCCGACGTACAGTAAACGTATTGTTTGACAAAAACTTCCCCTTTAAATTCACCTCGCGAAAAGTAACCAACTATACATTTATAATAAAATAAAATTATGATCTTAGTAACCCTTGGACTGATGGGGCGGTTGTGGTTTTGCAAAAACAAAATACTTCTGCAGCAGGTAATTATAACTGAGGCCGAGCAGGACGGAGATAATGGTTTTGGAAATAAGATAGTTGAGGCGGCCGTAGTGTGTAAGAAGAAAAACGCCTGCGGCAGATAGTAAGAGATTGCCTGTCCAAACTAAGAGATACCTGGGGAACTGAGATACGATTTTGGCATTGGCATCGGCTTTGAAGACCAGGTTCCGGAAAATGAAGAACTGGGTGAGATTGCCGGAGATATTGCCGATTGTATTTGCAGCGAGGTACCAGCAATGGAAGACCTGAACCAGGATAATAGTGACGAGGAAATCGGCAAAGGAGCCAATGATGGAACCTGCCTGGACTTTTAGAAAAGTGATCATGCGAAGGTTTGTCTTTTTTGACGGTTGGCATGACGAATTTAAGCAGGATGACGGAAGGCCCGGGGGGAAGAAGGTTATTAAAATGTGAAGGATTGCTGTGTCATTCACATTTATAGGGCGAAATCTCTTATTTTTTATGCGATTTCGCCCTATAAACAGTTTTTGTAGGGCGAAATCTAATCTTTTTAAGTACATTTAGCCCATATAAGACATAGGAATGGAACCCATAATAGGTAGAAATAACGAGCTGGTAGAAATGAAGGGGCTCTTAAACGACCACCAATCACAGTTTTTGATCGTATACGGCAGAAGACGAATTGGCAAAACCTATCTGATCAGAAACGCCTACGAAAAAGAAATCGTATTCCAGATGACTGGCTTTGCAGAAGCCACCACTACAGAGCAGCTCATAAATTTTTTTAGCGCATTAAAAACCGCTAACCCTCATTTAAATACTGATGTTGCGCCAAAAGATTGGATGCAGGCGTTCGAATTGCTTAAAACCTATTTGCAGAACCTTAAGCATAGGAAAAAGGTCATTTTTTTTGACGAATTACCATGGATCGATACGCCAAGATCTAAATTTTTAATGGCCCTGGAACATTTCTGGAACTCCTGGGCTTCTGCCCGAACCGATATAGTGCTTGTCGTCTGTGGCTCTGCAGCATCTTGGATGATTAACAAAATCATCAATAACAAAGGAGGTCTGCATAACCGGGTTACTAAGCGCATACGTTTAGACGCATTTACACTCTATGAAACGGAACAATATTTACTCTATAAACGAATTAATTTTGACCGTTATCAAATTATTCAGCTATACATGGCCCTGGGCGGCATTCCTTATTATTTGAACGAGCTCAAACCCGGTCAGAGCGCCTTCCAGGAAATAGACCGGTTATGTTTTTCACCGGGAGGAATGCTCGTAAATGAATATGAAAATCTGTACCGCTCTCTTTTCAAAGAAGCAGAAACACATATCGCTATCGTTGAAGCATTGGCAAAAAAGAACAGGGGCCTCTCGCGTGAAGAACTGATTACCCTCAGTGGTCTCAGTAATGGAGGAAATACTACAAGAACGCTCAGCGAACTAGAGGAAAATGGTTTTATTACCATCATCTATCCATTTGGAAAACGAATAAAGAACAGCCTCTATCGCCTTACTGACCAATATTCCTTATTCTATTTAAAGTTTATGAGCGATAGACGAGCAAGCGGAAAGGGGGCTTGGCTAAGCCGGATCGATAGCCCCTCCTGGAGAGCATGGAGCGGATATGCCTACGAAAATATCAGTTTGTTGCATATCGACCAAATCAAAAAAGCACTGGGCATCAGTGGAGTTTATACCGAAATATCTTCATGGCAAAGCAGCACTTCAGGCGTACAAATTGATCTGCTCATCGATCGCAGGGATCAGGTAGTTTCATTATGTGAAATCAAATTTTCAAAAGCCCCCTACAGCATCAGCAAGTCCTATAAGGCGGAGTTGGAGAAAAAAGTATTCGGATTCCAAAAAGAGACCAAAACAAATAAGGCCCTTTTTCTCACGCTGATCACAACCATTGGTCTGCAAGCCAATCAACATTCTACCGGATTTATTCAAAATACGATTACAATGGATGATTTGTTTGCAAAGGAATAACAACATATTGAAAAAAATCAAAACACCTTTAATTCTATAATACTGCCAATCTCATCAGCTAATACAGTTGGGCCATCCTGATACTCGCACCATTGCCCATCTTCGCTTAACCGGATATTATAAGATTGCTCCTCATCGATTATACAGTGAAAAAATAGCAATCCCTTTTGACCATATACGCATTTAACTTCGAGATAACGCAGGCTGCCTGAATAGTCTATATAATTTGCCTTGAATAAGGGTATAAGTTGGTGGGCCATTGTCCGCATTTGGCACAAAAATACTAATTAAATTAGCATTTTTGTGCCAAAATAATTGGCTTATTTTAAATGAAGCATGGTCTTTACCATTTGCTGGTTCCGGAAGAGGGTTACCCCAATTTTCGCCCCCGCATTCGCCGACTGGCAGGCAGCCAGTAAATCCTTCATAGTTTGCACGGGTTTGCCATCTGCGGCTACGATCACATCTTTTTCCAGTAACCCGGATTGGGCCAACAAACTGTTAGGGCCAGCAGATAGGACTATAACTCCCGTTTCATCCGGGAGGCCAAAAGCAGATCTCTCCCCCAGCCCTTCCACATTTTTTATCGTTCCTCCAAGGAAAGAAAGAACGGCAGATCTATCGGACGGATCTCCCTCTACGGTCAATGCCGGAACCGGCACCTCCAATGCTATTTTCCTTAACCGGGGATCCCTTACTCCAAATCCGGTCATGGGGAAATTCAGGAATCCGATGGAAAAAGCAGGCGAATTAGAAGTAACGGTATAATCACCGATGGCAGGACCTTTAAATAATGGATCCCCGGCTTTACTATGCCCATCTGTCCCATTCTCCCTGGCTTCCGCTAAAGCCTGGGCTTCCGGAAACAAATTCGAATCAATCTTATTCCCCCAATCGATTATCTGTATCGGGAAATATTTTTTCATCACGATATTATGCGCAAAGACATCTCCGCTATTCCTGAACCAGACATGGGGATGAAAGGAGTTATTGATAATGATATTGTTTTCCACGATCCGGTAAAATCCCTCCCGGAGTTTGAGACCACCATTCAAACAGATATTGTTGTAAATATGATAATTGGTAGAACCATCATCCAGATCGATATCCCAGCCATGGTCGCACCGAAAACGGTTGTCATGGATACTGTTGGGTCGTTGAGCATCCAACAAAATCAATTCAGGGTGCAGCGCAACAAGGCTATCCATATATTTTCTGTCAGCAAACCAATACCGGTCCCGACCCCAGGAGTTAAAGGCCCCGTGATCACCTGTTTCCAGTACGGTATTAAAAACATCGTTGTAAGCCAGAACATGCCCGCCCCAACAACCATCTCCAATATTAATACCGGCACGGGGGGTATGGTAAATGGTATTATTACTGACAGTGATATGGGATGACATGGCAATTTCCACGCCGGTTGCCTGCTTCTCAATATCGCCCAGATGATGAAAAAGATTATTGGTTACCAGGCAGTCTTCGGGATAATTATTGGTCAGGGGGCCAGGCGTTTTGTCCAATTGTTCATAGGGTATGGAGTTCTCGTATCGGAAGGATGGGGAACGCACCGCCTTGGGGTCGCCCACCAGGCATACGGCATTCGCGCCGATATAGGCAACCAGGCAGCCGCTGATAGTATCCCGCTTGTTGTACTTACTCAACATTATGGCATTCCCGCCCAATCCTGTAAAATCGCATGCGGTTATTGTACAATCTTCCGTTCCTTCCAGTAAAACTGCCCCACCCCGGTAAATTGTCCAGTCACTCCTGAGCAAGGGCTCTTTGGTATCCATGAAACTGCGTTCATTATGTTCGAAGCGCAAACCCATTATTTCTACATTACTCACCGGATTAGCAGCAGTTCCTTTTAATTCGATACTGTTCTTAAGATGGGATACAACGACTATCGCCGGTTTCAGATCACCCTTCGTTCCTTTCGCTGAATGGAGGTTCACGCCTTTTTCCGGATAATAATAAAGGATATGTTTGGTTCTGTCCAGCCACCATTCTCCGGCCGCATCCAATTCTTCAAAAATATTCTCTACAAAACGGAATTGCGCATGCATGGCAGCAGGCCGGTTATTCTGCCAGCCTCCGTCCAATTTTAAATTCCCATTGCTGTCAGCTCCTTCTATACGGTAATGAAAGCCGCCCCATTCACCTTCATGCAGGGCATGCAGATATCCTCCCGCGGGTTGTTTCCACCTTTTCACCCTTTCCGGAGCGATGGCATCCGCTGCGACGCCATGAAAAATTCTGGCCGTGGAGTCGTAATTCGGATAACGGGCCATCTGCTGAAGTCTGTCATTGATATACAAACGCTCAAATTCGATCGTATCCGGCAGCGAGGCCTGATATATCCCGTCCCGAAAGGGTTTCCATACCAAATTTAAAGGACGGCCGGCACTGATGACTACCTGCTCATCCCGCCAGGCTCTTATTTGCAAAGACGCAGGCCGCTGAGGGCCTGCGTCGATCATAATTGTTTTATCCAGGTAATAGGTGCCTCCACGAAGTTGAATACTAACCTGCTGCCCCTGAAAATGACCGGCATACTCCAGGGCTTTTTCCAGGGTTCGAAAGGGCCTTACCAGGCTACCTGCATTTGTGTCTTTTCCCTTTACTGACACAAATAGTTGGTGACCCTGAGCATTTTTTTTCCCGGACTGTGTCCTGCCGGAGAACGCTAAAAAAAGAAATACCAAAAGGAGATTAAGATAACGCATGTCAAAAATTATAGGTTAATGACTTTGTGAATACCTGCCCGAAGCGGTGAAGTTAATACAAAGGGTTTTGCGGAATATTATTTGCCACAAATTCTGTATAGGGAATCAACCAGGTATTATTATAGACGCCTATCGGGTTGATCAAACCGGCTCCCCGTATATTTTGTATAGTACTGAATGTATTGGTCCGTTTGAGATCGAACCAGGTGCTGCCCTCCTGGCTAAGCTCCTGTTTCCTTTCCAGCCAGACAGCTGCCCTGAACTGGTCCTGTGTCAACCCGGAAAGATCGGGAACATGGGAAGGATCCGATTTATCCACCCTGGCCCTCCACCTGATCATATTAATATACGCATAGGCATTGGCCGGACCATTTACTTCGTTTTCCGCCTCGGCTGCGATAAGATACATTTCAGCCAACCGCAGATAAGGCAGGGTGAACGGCACGATCAAACCCGGTGCGCTTGGACCGGTGCCCTGATCGATAGCCGAATTAAGTACAAATTTTTCAAAGAAAGGCGTCAGGGTATTGCCTGCAGGATCCTTGTAATTCTTCTGGATCCCCCATACATTTCGCTGGTCTCCTGCTGCAAAACTGTTAATAAACCAGGTGGCCGGTAGCAGGATCGGCACATAAGAAATAGCCGGACAACTTAACCCATGCAGAGAGTTCCCGCCAATAGTCGATACATAGAGTTTTTCCCAGATCGATTCGGTCGTATAGGCAGCGTTATGAAACACAGTAGAATAATCATTCAGCAATTTAAATTTCCCTGAATTGATAACGGCTAAGGCCTTATCCCGGGACTTAGCATAATTATCAGTCTTTTTCAGGGGACTTCCGGCGGTAGTCAAATAAACTTTAGCCAGTAATGCCGTGGCTACGAGTTTGTATACACGACCCTGCTGGGTCGTATTATCCGGCAGATTGGCTTCCGCATAATTCAGATCCTCCAGGATAAAATTATACACACTATCCTGACTGCTCCTCGGGATCTTTACATCATTATAACCATTGATGGATTTTGTACGCAGTGGAATATCCCCATACAATTGCACCAGGTAGAAATAGGCATAGGCCCGGAGGAACCGCGCTTCTGCAATAAGGGCCGCCTTCTTAACAGTCTCCATGGTGGCATTGGGGAGGTTGTCCAATATAAAATTGGCATCCTTTATCAAGGCATATCCACCTCCCCAGGCATTGATGGTATTATAATACACCGGGTTAGGCGCATTCTGATACATAGGAAGAGCCTGTTCGAAAGCTGGCGAGGGCTGGCTATAAACATCCGTACACATTTCCTGCAGCATCGGCTCAAATAAGGGCAGATTAGAATAAATCCCCACGACGGCGGATTCATAACTGGCTGCGTTGGTAAAAAAACTACCCGGGCTGATCAATGTCTTCGGTTGTTCCTCCAGTGTTTTTTTACATCCTGTCAAAATAAACAGGAGAAAAGAAAAGAGGCTTATGATGAATGAATTCTTTTTCATGTTGTTTGTGTTGAAGAATTAAAAATTGACTTTTAACCCGCCGGTCACGGATTTCATGGATGGAGAAACACCCCGGTCCCATCCATTGATAGTAGCTGAGGTCCAGGATGCTTCCGGATCGTAACCGGAATACCTGGTTATGGTCAAAAAATTCTGAGCGCTGACATATACCCGGACCGATGCGATCTTAACGGTTCTCAACATTTTTTGAGAAAAGGTATATCCCAGGGTGATATCCCGCAAACGGAGATAGGAACCATTCTCCACCCATAAACTGTTGGCATAATCCCGGGTGTATTGCATGCTTCCCGCAGATGGTTTGTCCCCGGTATTACTGCTGCCCTGCCCTTTCCAACGGTTATCATAAGCCTGCTGGGTAGGATTCCACAAACCATTCAGGGTAAGGTTGTATTTCCTGAATTCGTTCACAATATCATTCCCATAGGAGCCTACAAAAAGCAGGGACAGGTCAAAATTTTTATACGAAAATGTATTATTGAAACCAAAGGTGAATTTTGGTTCCAGATGCGTTAAGGTGACTCTGTCAGAATCTGCGCTGACCAGGCTACCGGGGTGAAAGTTCTGGAATTTGTAATCCCCGGCATGTTTCTGCGGCTCCCCGTTTTTAACTGCCTCGTCATCGGACTGGTATACACCGGTTACCTTATACCCGTAGAGTTGTTCCATGGACTGTCCCACAATCAGGGGGAACCAATTCCCTCCTGTGCCGAATTCTTCATAAGTCAGCGGTTTGCCTGTTGCATCGTCCCCAAGACTAAGTACCTTGGTCGCATTGTGAGACAGGGTCAGTACCGAGCTCCAGCTTAAAACGCCGGTAATATTACGGGTAGTCAGCTGGAATTCAAATCCCCGGTTCTGAACCGAGCCTACATTCTGCAAAACCTGGTTCTGTCCAAAACCGGAAGAGCCCGGCAAATTGACGGGGAGCAATAAATTGCTTGTTTTTTTATTGTAATAATCGGCGGTTAATTGTATCCGGTCGTTATACAACCCCAGGTCTGCACCCAGATCAAGTTGAGCAGTAGACTCCCATTTAAGGCTGTTATTCGCCAGGGAAGCCAGTACATACCCCGTAGTCAATTGATTGTTCACTACTACGCTTATGTTATTGAGGCTTGCCAATGTCTGGTAAGGATTGATGGCCTGACTACCGGATGATCCATAGCTGGCCCTTAGTTTTAAATTGGAAAGAGAAGAATTTCCTTTCAGAAAAGGCTCTTCAGAAATCCTCCATGCCAAAGCACCGGATGGGAAAAATGCAAATTTATTATTCTCACCGAATACAGAAGAACCATCGTATCTGCCGGTAAAGGTCACAAAGTATTTCCCGGCATAGTTATAATTCGCACGACCGATATAGGATACCAGTTTATTATTGGAATATCCGGTGCCGGGTATACCAGGAACTACGGCGGCCTGGATATTATTATTCTGGTAGATGGTGGAAATAAACCCTTTAGCCTGTCCGCTGTTCAGATTTTTATATACACTGGATTGATAAGTGATACCACCCACCGCATCGATAAAATGCAAACCGGCTTTGCGCGTATAGGACAGGGTGTTTTCATTGACAAAGGTCAGGCTATTGGAATAACCGGCAGAAGCGAAACCATTCAAGGCGGGTAAGGGTGGAGTCGCAGACGGATTAGCGGGTGCATAACCAAAGGTATTGGTGGGGGGTGTATAAGAATCATCCCGCTCCCAGGTATTGTCAATACCGACGCTTGATCTTAGTTTGAGACCGTTGATGATTTCATAGGTGAAGGCAGTATTGCCGATCAGCCGTAAGGAATTCTTAGGGTTCCATAAGGTGGCAGCCATGCCTACCGGATTGGTCTGTCCCCAAGGCACGCCGGTAAACACGGTGTAGTTCCCATTGGCATCGTAAACTTGATCTGTAGGAGGTTCCACCATTGTTTGAAAGGGCACTCCGCCATAGTCTGCATTGGAATAGTTGGCCTGGAAATACCGGGAATGCTGAACGGATAAACTGGTAGCCATACCGAGTTTATCATTTATTTTCTGGTCAAGATTTCCCCGGAAGGAAAACCGGGTATAGTTGGAGTTCCTGATGACCCCATCCTGATTATAATAATTGAAAGAAGTAAAATATTTGGTGTTTTCATTTCCTCCCGAAACGGAAAGATCATGGCTTTGTACGTTCGCCGGCCGATAAACCAGGTCCTGCCAATCTGTTCCTTTTCCTTTTAAGGAATCTATTTGTGATGGGGTCCAGGGCAGTGGCTTACCGTCATTCGAAGCCACTTCGTTCTGAAGGGTG
Organism: Flavitalea flava; assembly: GCF_054461575.1. Lineage (NCBI taxonomy): Bacteria > Pseudomonadati > Bacteroidota > Chitinophagia > Chitinophagales > Chitinophagaceae > Flavitalea > Flavitalea flava. The sequence goes on along the minus strand of NZ_JBTLQH010000001.1, from coordinate 521,487 downwards.
GCATATTCCGGTGCATCCAGTAATTTTATTTTTTTCCGCAAGGTCTGTACGCCAAAATAACCGCTATAGGAAACGCGGGTTTTCCCATCCTTCCCTTTTTTGGTGGAAATAAGGATAACTCCGTTTGCACCCCTGGCGCCGTAGATAGCGGTAGAAGAGGCATCTTTAAGAATCTGTACGCTTGCAATATCATCCGGGTTCAATTGAGAGGATAAATCATCCAGCGGCATTCCATCCACCACGTATAATGGATTGTTGCTTGCCCCGATGGAATTTGTTCCTCTTATTTTTATGATCACCGGTGCGCCAGGCTGTCCGGAAGCGGCATTCACCTGGACTCCCGCAGCCTGCCCCTGCAAGGCCTGGGCTACATTCGATATCCCATCTACCTGGGTGATCTTTTCGGAAGACACGGTAGAGACAGAACCGGTGAGATCTGATTTTTTTACCGTACCATAGCCAACTACTACGACCTCATCGATCTTTGTTTGTTTCTCTTTCAATACGATCTTTACCGGCTGATTTCCGGAAAGTATTATTTCAACGGTTTCAAATCCTACAAAAGAAATCACCAAAACTCCTTTTCTTTCGGGAACGGTCAGCGAAAAATTACCGTTGCCATCTGTTGCCGTTCCTCTTTCGCTTCCTTTTAATCTGACGGAAGCACCGCTGAGCGGCAAGCCGGTATTGCCGGACAGGACAAGACCGGAGATTACGACATCCGCCGTCAGTCTGGCAGTTAAGGGATCCACCGGCTCCTCATCCCTGCGTTTGACAGCGATAAAGTGATCGACGATCCTATAGGTCAGATCCTGATCTTTAAAACATACCTTCAGTACCTCCTCCACAGAAGCATTACTGATCTCTATATCAATTTTTTTGGCCTCCCGGATAAGGGCCTTATCATACCAGAAAAGATAATGGCTCTGCCGTTCGATCTCTTTGAATACTTTTTCCAGGGAGATTTTTTTCTGCCTGATGGTAATATTCTGGGAATATCCATGGGCAGTTACCTGAAGACAGGAGGCAATCATTAAAATGGCTGTTAATTTCAAAATCAACAGAGTTTTGGTTTGGAAGCTCCCCCCCTCCGGAGGGAACTTACCATGAACATTAATTTTCATACCTTAGCATCGTTTAGGTTAATTATTAAAGCAGTCCACAGATTGTACTAATTAGCTGACCTAAGCTATATGCCGGGAGTGCTCGCTACACTTCCGGTTTTTCTTTGGATCAACCAAGTTCTTTATCCTATAATTTCAGAGTATATTAATTTTAATCAACATTTTTCATTTTCTCCTGTTGTTAACCCGGTATCACGAAAATCTTTTCCCCTTCCAGCCGTGCATGTACACCGCTCAGCTCCAATACTTTTAATAATTCGGCAAGGTTCGTGTTTCGGGGCGCTTTCCCTCTAATTTGCTTCATGGGCATGGGACCCTCATACTGTATCTCCACCCCATACCATCGGCTAATTTGCCGCATAAGGGTCTCCACAGAAGCGTCATTAAAGAGAAAAAATCCATTTTTCCAGGCTATAGCCTCTTCCACATCCATTTCGGCTACCCGGATCGCACCTGTTGTTTTATTCAGATTGGCCTGTTCACCTGGCTGCAGTTGTTTCTGTGCCTCGCGATGGATAACCCTCACGGAACCTTCGACCAGGGTTGTATTAATACTGCTTTCCTCTTTATAAGCCATGACGTCGAAACTCGTTCCCAATACTTCAACTGCAAGTTCCCCAGCCTTTACCCGAAAGGGCAGGGATACATTTTTTTTTACTTCGAAATATACTTCCCCCGTTATCTCCACGGTCCTGTCCTTCCCGTTAAATACCGTCGGGAAACGCAGGGACGAGGACGCATTTAACCACACCTTCGTACCATCCGATAATACCACCTGGTACTGGCCCCCAACGGGAGTGCTGATCTGGTTAAATTCCGCCTTGGCTTTTCCGCCGTTAAGCGTATAAGCCAAGGCATTGTCCTTCTTAATAATATTGGCATTTCCCTGACCGGCCAGTTTCCCGTTCTTTGCCTCATCCAGTACAATGGCCGAACCATCCGCCAGTGTAAGGATGGCTTTATTGCCGCCCGGCGGCATGTCGTTTTTTACGGGGGAAGGCCTGCTGTCCTTTGTTGCGAGATCCTTATGCTGTCTGTAAAAAGTCAGGAAATAAGCGCCAGTGCCTAAGGCCAGGATAAAAAGGGCCGCCGCGGCTCCTTTCCACCGCCGTATCCGGAGGGATACCGAAGGAATTACCGGCAATGGAATTATTGGTACTGCCCTGGTTTCAGCATCTATTTGTGCCTGGAATTTTTCGAAGATCCTTTTCTCCAATTGTTTGCTGTTCGCTTCCGAGTATTCCGCAAGGTCCTCGCGGAAGGATTCTTCCCGATCGGTTTCTTCGAATAAGACCCGATGCAGGGAAGACTGGTTTTTCCATCGGCTCAGTTCCTCTTTTTCCTCCTCGTTCAAGGCTCCTTGCAAATGTTTAAAAAGCAGAAATGCGATTCTTTGGGATTCGGCCATATGCAATAGATTATCATAAGTACTACGATCGGGCCTTCCCATCCTACTATATAACTGAAGACTATTTTTAGAAAAAAAGGAAAACAATCAGGGGGAGGTTGAACCTGGCCAGTTTTAGCAGTTTGAGGGCGCTGCTCTTCTGATTGCTGACCGTTTGAACACTCAGGTTCAATTGTTCGGCTATTTCAGCGGGTTTTAACCCCTCTACATAAGAAAGATAAAAGATCTCTTTTATCTTTTGCGGGAAGGTCTCTACTTTCGCATAGATCATTTTCATCAGCTGTTCCCTGATCTCTTCCAGGCCAAAACCGGCCTCTTTACTTTCTTCCAGCAATTGCAGCAGTTCCTGATGTTTGGCAGTCTTAACGCGGGTATGTCTCAGGAAATCGAAACAGGCATTCCTGGTGGTGACGTGTAAAAATGCGGATATGGCATCCTCCGTCGGGAACGTTGCCTTTTGTCTCCATAATTTAACAAAAGTATCGGCTGTAATGTCCTCCGCATCCTGCCTGTCCATGACATAGCGTCTGGCAAAATGATACATCCGGGAATAAAATTTTTGGTATATCAATGTAAAGGCCTCAGGATCTCCTCCTCTAAAACGTAATATCAGTTCCTCTTCACCGTGAAATCTTTCCATTGGCAAGGCAATAAGGCGTTGTTTGGGTATTATTCAGAACCAGGCTTCGCCGGGTTATCTGATCCGGGAGGATAAGTTTAGTCAGTTGGCAGGGTAAAGATACATAAATGCTACTATCCGGAGGGGCCCAATACCTTCTTAAATAATTCCTTTCCCAGGTTTTTTCTCCAGCATGTAAACAAGCATTTCTTTCCTGGTTGTAAAGCCCATCTTTTCATAAAGTTTACAGGCAGCCACGTTGTCAGCATATAAATGCAGAAAGGGGATCCGGTTGGCCTTTAATATTTTCCGTAGTTGATTCCGGATAAGCAATTTTGCATACCCCTTACCAAGGTGATCCGGGTGAGTACATACCGCACTTAATTCACTGTAAGGATCAGGTTGAAGTCTTTGCCCGCACATGGCTATCAGTTTACCTTCTGCAAAGATCCCTTCGTAATTCCCAAAATCAAGGGTACGGGTCAAAAAAGGGCCCGGCTTGGTTAAGTCCGTCAATTCCATCATCGCAGGAATATCCTTATCCCTGAGTGGGATCAGGGAACCAGTATCTTCGTCGGCAGGCCAGGACTGCCCATAGACCATTTGCAAGATCCCTTTTTTCAGCAGAATCTCCCAGGGGGCAGGTACAATAATTTCTTTTTCGATAAAAAGGATAGTTGTTGTATTAAATGGGGTGAGCGTATAAAGCTCGTTTAAATTTTTTTCCGTGTTCTCCCGAAGGCCGGAAAATACAGACATTTTTCTGTCGAGATATTTTACATCCTCCGATCCGAAAGATATCTCCTTATTGCCTGTAATTGAAGCATTCCAGATTGGATTATCAAGTATATGTTCCATGCTGCTTTTTTGATAAGGAAAGTTAGTAAAAGGAACCCAAAGTATTACCGGGCTGGAAACTGGCTCCTACCGGCAAATTTAGCCCTATTATTGAAAGATTAATGGATCCCAATCCGTAATTTACCTTTCAGTATGAAGACTAGCTTTCCTTTGCTCAGAAAAATAACGCCCTGGCTCAAACGGAATCGCAAAGAACTGGAACACCTGCGCACCAGGTGGCGGGAATTAAAGAGGAAGGCTCAATAACAACCGTACAAAGATTCACGTTTAAAAAAGCCGTTTTAATTGATCCAGGAACAATTCTTTTCTCCGCCGGCTTACTTCTATCTCCATGTTATTGCTCATTATAACCGTGCCGCCTTCGCCACGAATATATTCTTTTACATGCGCAAGATTGATCAGGAATGATTTATGTACGCGAAGGAACTGGGTTCCGGACAAAATCCGGTCATAGTCGAACAAGGGTTTGCAAATGACCATCATCCTTTTATTGGTAAAATGGAACTCCGAATAACTTCTGTTGGCCTGGCAATAAACGATCTCGTCCAGTTTGACAATGGTGAATCCTTTCTGCGTAGGCAGGCAAAGCCGCATTTCCAATGGATTGGTGATAGCACCGCCCATTGTTTTCATCTCCCTGGTCACCGCAGTTTCTTCCATCTCCCTGGTCACAGCAGTTTCTTCCATCTCCCGGCCATTAAATTCCAGAAGCTTTCCTATAGTCCGGAATCCCCGGGGGTTCTCTTTCACAAGCATCGTTCTCATGTTTAAGTATATTTTGATGGATCTATGACAAATTTCACTTCAGAAATGGTATTTATGGGGAATTTGCCCAGCCTGGCATGTTCCCTGACCATTTCTTCGTTTTCCGCTACATGAATACAGAAGATCTTGTCCTCCGTTACAAAAGATTGTATCCAGTGGTAAGGTCTGCCCAATTGAATGACCACCTTACAGTAAGCCTGGGAAATAGCCTGTAACTCTTCCGGGGAAAGGTTTCCTGCGCCTGGAAAAATTCTTTCCACTATGAACTTTTTCATGCCCATTAATTTTACAATTGAATAACAAGGGCAAATTTGAGGGGATTATCCGTAATACAGGCCAGGGGTATTCCCTATTTAATTGCTGATGGTTCCCTATTTTAGGATTCCCAGGCGGGTGGCTTCCTGTACAGCCTTCATGCGGGAGGGTACATCGAGTTTGAAAAGGATGGATGAAATATGATGATCAACAGTTTTGGGAGATATATAAAGGCCGGCGGCTATTTCTTTATTTTGCCGCCCTTCCTGCAACAACCGTAGGACATCCAGCTCCCTATCCGTTAAAAGTGCCGGATTTGCCTGAGTGGATTTCCGAATGCCACGGGGAATGTTCTTAATCCCGGAAGCCTTCATATCCTGTTTCCATTTTTCATATACGGCATGAGCTCCCAGGTTATGAACGAGAGATATAGCCTGTTTTTTTTCAGATTCGTTTCCTTCAAAAAGGGCAAGAGCCTGTTCATAAGGACAGCCCCATTGAGCCCATTGTTCAGCGGATCCCGCCCCGATATATGCTGATTTCCCCTTTGATAGAGAATCCTGAGATTTCCCCGTTTTTGATAACCAAAGCGAAAATTCATTGTATTCCCTCCTGCTGTCCAACTGGTCAACCATTTTCAAGGCCTGGTCAAGATCTTCTTTTTCGAAACAGGTTTTTCCGGTTATCCATTCATATTCCAATAAAGCCGTCATGACAGGAATTATCCGTTGTAATTCCCGGATGTCGAATGCAATTTCTTTTGCTTCCAATAGCAAGGGAAGGGCATCCGTTTGCCCTTTTCTCATTTTTATCGTTCCCAGAATTACCAAGGCGACAATTTTTGCCAGGGTACCCTGGTCTTCATTTTTAAGCAGGTTGCCGGCGATCCGGCTGGCTTCGTCCCAATTTCCGGTTTCGAGATTCAGCCTCGATTGAAAAGATAACATATAGCTGCTCCAGGAATCCAGTTCCCTATTTTCGCTAAAACGGATTCCGGCTTCGATGATTTGCCTGGCAAACAGGTATTCTTTCGCTTCTACGCTACAGGTACCCAGGTTGGTATAGGCACGGGCAGCATGCTCGTGATGGCCATTTTTAAGAGCAAGTTCCAGGCTTTTCTGCAGCAGCTCCCGGCCTTCCTGCCTGGAGGATGGGATATTATTCATTTGCACAGTTCCGACATTATTCAGGGCATGGGAAAGGGTCTCTTCATCCCGTAATTCCCGGGCCATAGCGATTGCCTTTCCCCCCCAGCTAATACATTCAACCGTTTGGGAGGAAAGCATCATTAATTGTGACATATTACTGAAGGCCATAGCTTTCGCCGTGGAAGGAGGCTGATCCTCCAGGACCTGAATCGCCTGGATGGCATAACTTTCAGCCTGTTTACGGTTGCCGTCAAACCACCAGAGCCTGGATAACAACCGCATACAACTACCCGTTTTTTCCTTATCTCCTTTCTCCTTCCTGATATTTAACGCCTTAGCCTGGTAAATGATAGCATCTTTGATTTTATTTGTCAAATAACATTCGTAGGCATAACCTTCATAAAAGCCAACCAATTTGTCCTTATCCTTCCCCTGATAATATTCAATGGCCGTCAAATACAATTTACAGGCTTCCAAATGAGCGCCCAGAAATGCCGCCTGTTTTGCCGCCAGGGGGGCATAATGCACAACGATCTCATATTCATTGGCATTTTTGGCGTGATGAATGATCCGTTCGGTCTCCTGGTTCTCTTCAAAGCTTTCCAGGAAAAGATCCAGGATCCTTTTATTCAGCTCGACCCTTACAAAAGGAGATAAGGAAGACTCGATCGTTCTCCGGTATAATTCATGTTTAAAGGAGATGAGGCCATCTTTACGGATCAATATTCCGACTCCTAAACAATTTTGAATTGCGGCCGAATATTCCGGATCTATTTTTTCGAGATATTTATCTTCAAAACCGGTAGGAAGAACAGATAGGATTTCCCACAGCTGCCTGGTATTTTCCGCACTCTGGTTAAATACCGCCAGGATAGTGTCCTTAATATTATCGGGTACACCAGGGCTATAACTGGCCAGGATCTCATTGACATAAAAAGGATTGCCTCCCGATATGCTGAAAACATCTTCTCCGCTATATCCTTTTTCTACGGCCATTTTTTCAACCGCCTGCCTGGATAAGGGAGCCAGTTGCAAACGGGTAAAGGAATCGGGAGGAAGCTGCCCCAGGACATTTCTTAACGGATGGCGGGCATGTATTTCATCGCTCCGGAAAGTGAGTATAAAAAGACAGCGAATGCGGGTGATCCTTCTGGCCAGAAATTTTATAAAATCCAAGGTAGCCTCGTCCGCCCAATGGATATCCTCCATGACGATAAGAGTAGTACCCTTTTGACTGGCAAATTCATGAAAGAAGCGGGCAAATAATCCAGCCCTGTCTGCGAGGTCATGGCCTTCTTCCCAGAAATCACTGCGGATCTGCCAGGCGATATCATGCAGGGGTGCCAATGGTCGTGGGGTGAATAAGGCATCACAGGTTCCCTGAAATAGCCTGCTATCCTTCTCCCGCTCTTTACAAAAAGCCCGTACCAGGGAGGTCTTCCCAATACCAGCCTCTCCGCTGACCAGGATACAATGCCCCTCCCCGCCAGCGATCTTTTCAAATTCGGAATGCAGGGTGGCTAAAAACCCTGATCTTTCGATCAGCTCCATTTGGAAATGTTCAACATATAGGTTGGTGAAATTTTGTACTCAGGTAAAGATAAATTAATTAGGTTTACCGGGGGAAATCTCCTTATTATTAGTTCTGCGGAACTTTATCTCCATCAAGGAAATAGCCATGCCAAAATCTGATCAGCCAAAAACCGCCATCAAAACTCCTTCAAAAGCTACTGTAAAAACTATGGTAAAACGAGATGTTTTTATCGGAGTACGAATGGGGCAGGTCTTTGCACTTGCCAAAAAGTTTGGTTCAAAATAATTTCCTTCCGGATTACCACAAATTACCCTGACAAAAACACAAATTTGTCGTATTCCACACCTCAGAATGTCGTTTTTACACTCCTCCCGTTCAATAATCATAGATTAGTTTTGGATAAATAAAAACTTAAACTATGGCACAACTAAATCCTTATTTAAATTTCGATAACAATTGCCGGGAAGCCATGAATTTTTACAAGGACTGTTTGGGTGGAGACCTGGTCCTGCAAACGGTCGGTGAATCCCCTGAGATGGCTGCCCATATGCCCCCGGAAATGAAAGACAGCATCCTCCATTCGACATTAACCAGCGGGGATATGATCATTATGGCATCCGATATGAGCAGAGAAAAACGTATTGAAGGAAATACATTCCATCTTTGCATCATTTGCCAAAACGAGGATGAATTAAATTCCTTTTTCTCAAAACTTTCCTCCGGAGGTAAAATAACCGATCCTTTAGCGGATATGCCCTGGGGTGGCCGGTATGGAGCCCTTACCGACAAGTATGGCAAACACTGGGTATTTAATTATCAGAAATCATAAATCCCGGAATTAACAAGTATGGGTGTTTTCAATCTTTCCCTGTCATTAATTTATTTTAAAAACAAAAAACAAAGACCTACCTTTTAGAAAATATATACTTATGCCTAATTGGTTAAGAGCGTTGATCGCCGGCTACGGTGCTAAAAAACTGGGGGGAGGTTGTTTTAGCACAATTATCGTATTTGTAATTATCTATTATGCCCTGGGGCAATGCAATCATCCCGTAGCGCGGCATGTAGAGGTGAAAACCGAACAGCATAAAAAAGCAGTTTAGAACAGATCCTTATTATGTTTGGGGGTAGTATGACCAAATAAATTAAGTAGGCCGGTCCTTTGTATTCCGGATCAGCCCAATGCCGGCAAAGAAAAAAATCGCTCCCAAAATTGAATAAATAAAGATCATACGGATGCTTTGTCCATTGCTTCCCCCATTTGCGAACCGAACGGCAGCAAGGATAAGACCGATCACCCCCAATAGGGACAACACGATGCCTAAGATTCTTTTTTCCATGGTAGAATTTATGGTACATATGCAAATCGGGTGCCACCTAAAAATCTGATCTGTTTATTTCTCTTTTTGCCTCAACATTAAGAGGATAACTTCAGGATATCTTTTGGAGGGGAGGAGAGAAATGCGTATTTTTTTCCATACATTTACCATACCATTAATCCAAATAAGCATATTTTCTAAAAAATTTTTATGGAAACGAACAGGTTATCTCCTACGCTTGCAAAAGCCTTGAATGACCAGATGACCAATGAAGCGCATAATGCTCAGATCTATCTTTCTTATGCTTCGTGGGCCAGCGAAAAGGGATACGACGGGATTGCGAACTTCTTATTCCGGCATGAGAACGAGGAACGCAATCATATGATGAAATTTCTCGAATACATTCTAAAAAGAGGCGCTAAGGTGGTGGTCACCGCCATACCCGCTCCCGGTCCCGATCCTACCAGTGTCAATAACTGTTTTGAAAAAGTCTTTCAATCGGAAGTAGAAAACACCTCAAAAATATACCGCATCCTGGAAATGAGCATGGCGGAAAAAGACTGGGCTACCTGGAATTTCATCCAATGGTTTGTAAAAGAACAAACCGAAGAAGAAACCCTGGCGATGGAGCTGTTAGACAGAATTAAAATTGCAGGGGGCGAAAAAGCCAATGATGACGCTTTATATTCATTAGATCAGGATTTGAAAAATACACCAGACGATGCCACATTGGCCCAGGATGTCACTGTAGAAAAGCCTTAGTATTAACCCAACCATTATAGCGGACCTGGAGTCCGCCTTCCGAAAGGGGATAAGTTAGCAGTATTGCTTTCTTATCCCCTTTTTTTTATTACCCCCTTTTGTATTACTATTCCTCCTTTCCCAACCAATTGCCGTAGGCCGTCTCAATCGTTCGGAAGGTAAAGAAGGCCGTTCGGAAGTTGAGGACCCGAACCCGGCCGGAGGGTTTGTAGGTTTGCCAGGCAATTGAGAAAATGTAATAAAAAATGTCAACCTTAAAAAATTGCTAAGTATGAACAACAAGAAATTTACGCATTTGGGGATAAGACCAGGGAAAAAAGCCGTGCTGATGGTAACAGTAATAGGACTCTCCTTCGGCTGTCATAAATCAAATGTACACGACAAGGATCTGAAGGATTTTACGCAGGTAAACCTGGTAGCCAATAAGGAAGAAGAATATCACCCCAAGTTGGTGGATCCTACCCTGATCAATGGTTTTGGCGTGGCCTGGTCTCCTACCGGCATTCCCTGGGTGAATTCCGTGGGAGGGCATGTCAGTGAACTCTATAAAGAGAATGGTGACAATATAACGAGACTTAGGGGTATAAATATTCCCGGTTCGGCGACAGATACGGCAACCGGTTTTCCCTGCGGTATCGTTTTCAGCGGAAACAAAAATTTTGCCCTGCCCAATGGCAACTCTGTCTTCCTTTTTACAGGATTTGACGGAGTCCTGTCAGGTTGGAATGGCGCCTCCGGCAATAATGCCCAGTTTCTTCGTAAACCAGCCAATGCCAGTTATACGGGTTTGGCTATCGGTGCATCCGGTGGACAAAATTATATTTACGGAGCTAATTTTGGGGCCGAAAGGATCGATGTATGGGACAGCGCGTTTAGACCTGTCCGGATGCCTTTCAAGGATCCTTATCTCCCGGACGGATATTCGCCTTACAATATTCAGGCTGTCGGGGATTGGCTTTTCGTTGTCTATGCCAAACTCGAAAAAAGGGATGTCCCGGGAAAAGGACATGGAGTAGAGGGGCCTGGAAACGGGTTCGTGAGTGTCTTTAACACAGATGGCTCATTTATTAAACGATTCGCTTCACGCGGCTCCCTGGACATTCCCTGGGGTATCACTATGGCTGCAGGTTCTTTCCTGGAAGACAATGATATGGGAGACGATAACGGGGGCGGTCACGGAGGATACGAAACCCAGAGCAATAGCAGTATCGTTTCTAATGGCCGTCATGATCCGAAGGATCCCGTGATCCTCGTAGGGAATTTCGGAAATGGCCGAATCAATGTATTCACCCAGGAGGGTAAATATCTTGGTCAGTTACAGTCTCATAAACATACGATTGTGATCGACGGACTCTGGGCGCTCACCTTTCCTCCAACTACTTCCGGGCTTGATCCCAAACGGTTGTATTTCTCCGCAGGGCCGGATAGTGAAAGAGATGGCCTTTTTGGATATCTCATTAAACAATAGCAGCATAGGTCACATTTACGGCAGCAAGACCCCTTAACAGGGGTTTTGTTGTTTGATTATATCGTTACCTCACTCTACCTGTTTCAAAATGACTGCCAGTTACTGGGCCATAGACATCTGCCCAGGCACTATTTTTAATAGTTAATCCTCAGTCCCGTGCAGATCTCATCAACGATATCTTCTCCCTGGTATAATTTGCTATGAGGAATAGCCATGAAATCCTTACCCCAGAAACTATCCCGGACAGGGATTTCAAATTTGGCGATCAGCCTCCTGGCAACATCAAATTGATCGACCCTTTCGGGAGAATCCATACGGTAATTGGGAAAATGACAGGCCAGGTAACCTTCCTGAAAAAAAGGACGCTGGGCCTGGGGCGGGCAAATACTCAACAGCCGTATATTGACCAACTCTTCATACGTATTATACCCGATGGCATCATTGGCCCAGGGCATGCCCAGTACATAGATCATACCGGTCTTACCCTTGTTGCCATCAAAGGCAAATGAACAGGCGACATGAAGAGAATGTGTCAAATCCAATAATGGGGTGGCGCAAACCTGGTAATGCTGCAGGATGCTCCAAGCTATCTCCGGGTATTTATAAACCAGGGCAGTCCCCGCCAGTTTGTTATCCTGTTCCGATAATTTTTCCCGTAAACATTCTGCTTTTTCTTCCAGGGTTACGAAACGTTCTTTTAACAACAGTTTCTTCTCCCCGGGAAATTTCCGGAAGATAGAAGGCAATAATTGTGTCTTTCCCTTGAATTGGCGCTCTGTATTCTGCCCGCGGTAAAACAAAGTGAGGTTCCTGTTATAATGGAGTATCTGCGCTACATACCTGACCAGTTCGTCATAATTTTTAACGACCATTGGCGGTGCTTCCAGGATCTGATCGAGCTTGACCGGTTTGCCCCAATCGGGTCTTTTGGCCATTTTATATTGCAAATTTACATGGCTGAATAACGGTTCAATTTTTCTCATACCTGTTATTTACTTTTTTTCAAGAAGAAGATCCATTACCAAGATAAAAACTTCCCCGGGATAATTTTCCTATTTTTACCAGCACAGTATGGAAAATATTACGGTCATTATCATGTTATTATTCGGGGTCGCTTTTCTGGGGATCCTAAGCAACCGGTTCAAGTTCCCCTTCCCCATCGCCCTGGTCATCTGCGGGGTGATTATCAGTATCATACCCGGCTTGCCGGTAATCGCCCTTAGTCCCGATGTGGTATTCATTCTGTTCCTGCCTCCACTTTTGTATGGCGCTGCCTGGAATACGGACTGGCACGAGTTCAAAGGAGCCTTCCGGTCAATCAGTCTGGCCGCGATCGGACTGGTCTTATTTACCACGATAGCCGTCGCCATTGCCGCCCATTCCCTGATTGCCGATATCAGCTGGCCTTTGGCGTTTCTGATTGGAGCCATTGTTTCACCTCCGGATATTGCGGCGGCCTCTTCTGTGACGAAGGGTCTGGGGCTGCACCCGAGACTGCTCACTATACTCGAAGGAGAAAGCCTGGTCAATGATGCCAGCGGACTTATAGCCTACAAATATGCGCTCACCGCCATCACTGCCGGTAATTTTATCCTTTGGCAGGCAAGCCTGGATTTTCTATTGGTAGCCAGCGGAGGTATAGCCATTGGACTGGCCATCGGATATATCATGTATCTCGTACATAAGAATTTTGTTTGTGACCCTATCATAGAAGCAACTTTCACATTACTTACCCCATTTGCCTCTTATCTGCTCGCCGAACATTTTCATTTCTCCGGTGTCCTGGCCGTCGTTACCACGGGTTTGTATCTTTCCTTCCGGTCCGGACAAATTCTGACGCATCAAAGCCGGATTATGGCCGTCTCCGTATGGCAGGTGGTTATCTATGTTTTAAACGGCCTGATCTTTATTCTGATCGGTCTGCAATTACGCAGCGTGATGCAGGGCATAAGTACCTATTCCACCCGTTCTCTATTCCTTTGGGGATTTGTGATCAGTCTTGTAGTAATCCTCGTAAGATTTATCTGGGTAGTCCCTGCAGCCCTCTTGCCCCGCTTCCTCAGCAAACGGATACGAAAAAAGGAAACTTTCGACGGCCGTAATCTTATCGTCTTCGGCTGGGCCGGTATGCGAGGGGTGGTGTCCATGGCTGCCGCACTGGCGTTACCGCTTACCATGCCGGATGGAATCACGGCTTTTCCACATCGTAATCTCGTGATCTATCTCGTATTCTGCGTCATCCTGTCAACACTTGTCCTGCTTGGCCTTACACTGCCCTGGGTCATTCGTAAATTAAAAATTGAACGATACTCGGTAAATGCAGAAGAATACGAGATCAGGACAAGAGTGGTCACCTTTGCCATAACTTATATTGAAGAAAATCTTTCCCTGATGCAGGACGATCTTTTGGACAATATTAAAAGTAAATATGAGGTAAAATATAACCGTTTGCAAAAAACCGATCTGCCTTCCAATTATTTTGGAAAGGGAAAAACTCTCTCGGGGAATATATTCAATGAGTTCTCGAAATTGCAGATCGATATGATCAACCGGGAAAGAGCTTCCCTGGAAGAGATGCATCGTAAAGGCGGGACCAACGAAGAAATATTACGCAAGATCGAAAGAGAACTCGATCTGGAAGAGACCAGACTAACCATGGAAATGTATAACGGATAATCCCTCCCGGGATCCAATCATTATTCCTCCAGATTCAGGTTTTCATCTCCATCCCGGTAGGTGGTATAAATCAGCAATAAGGTCATCATTTCATTGGTCGAACTCATATCACCCAGCGAAAATACTCCCCTTGGCGGATTGTTGGGATTAAAAGGGTTATCGATGGTATTGTCATAGGTGCAGTCCATATTTATTACTGACCCCTTTGGTATCCTGATCAGTTTTTTAAATTTATACAATTCCTGCCAACGGAAATCCCAATGGGGAATATGCACCAGGTTGACCGTGTCTCCCGCCGGCGTTACGGCGTAAGCATAATACTCACTACCCAACAGATGCATATGCGGCCAGACGCACAATAAGGATTGTTCCTCCTGTGTTTTTACTTTCAAATGAAAAGTACTGACCCGTTTGGCGGGAATGAATAAAGGAGGAGTGATATCGTTCTCCGCTACTCCGCCCGAACCCAAACTGATAATTTCAATAGGCCTTTTGATCGAATCCTTCCGGAAGAACAAGTTGACACCTACGATCGATCGTTCATCCGCGGCTATTGCCGAATAATGCGCTGTTAAAATTAATACCCCTCGCTTGGGGAGGGCCCACCCAAACCCTTTTGGATAATTTTCAAAAGAAGTTCCGGGTATCCAACCGGTATAATAGACCATCTTCTTTTTTAACGGTTTATAAGGATCCGGTTTGGTCCTGTCAACATCTTCAGAATTGATCAGGCTTCGCCCTCCGTAAATAGCCAGCGAGGTGTCTGCCACTTCATAGAACCCGTAGTTGATATGATGAATGATCTTTTTATTAGTAGTGTAAAATTCAATCGCCTCAATATTTTGGGTTTGGGCAAACTCAAATGGTACTTTAAAATCGATAAACTTCTCCACATTATCTCCTTTTACGAAAAAGGCAGCATCTATTTTTAAAGTAAGATCCGGTTTGCGATTATAGGTAGTCAATTTTACCAAAGCACTTTTATTCCCTGTTGGTTCCTTATAATTCCCCCTGGGCGTTTTATCGGAAATCCATTGCAGAATGATCTTTTTCTCCTCTTCCGAAAGAAAACGTGTATTCGCGAAATCCCTGTAGTGGTTATCGGCTCTCCAGGGAGGCATATATCCTTTGGTAATCACCTCTTTAATAAAGGATGATCTTTTCGTAATATCCTCATAGCTGGTCAACGAAAACGGAGCGGCATCACCGGCTCTATGGCAAGCCACGCATTTATTTAAAAAAATCGGTTCAACTTCCTTATAAGTTAACTGTTGACCGTTAAGCGCCGAAAATCCCAGAAAAGACAAAATAACCACAAGGATTGAACGTTGATTTTTTTGCATCTGAATGGCAGCTTTTTAAAAAGCCATTTGGGGTTGGCAAAAAACAACTCTTTTACACAACCCCAAATGGAAGTTTTTATTCATAAATCACCGTATTCACGGATGGCAGGATCCCTATGGCATATCCCACCAAACCCTTCCGGTCATATCTGAAGGATCACCGAAACTCGCATCTTTCCGCATGTCGTCGATCGCTTTGGTTGCATTAGTGTAATTCAGATCACCGATAGACGGATAGGATACCAAATACCTGCGGGGCATGGCGCCAAAGGTACTGACATCTTCCAGGGGCATGATAACACCCGATGCGTTCGGATAACCGGTCCTTTTGATCAAGGCCCAGGTCTCGTTGGCATTAATATAAAAGTTCAGGTATTGCTGTACGCAAATTTGCTCCAATGCGTTTGCAGGATCATAGACTACGCCGGGCTGCGCCAGGTAAGTGGAGATCTCCGCAGGGTCCAAAGGAGAATAATCAGCCAATTGTGTGATCTTGCCCCAATTATCGTAATTGGTAATGGAGGCGGTGATCCCACTGTAATACAATTGGTCCGCGGTAAGGGGATCGCTGCTAAGTCCTCTTGCTACTAATTCTGCACGCATCAAACAGACATCCGCATAAGTGATCACCGGGAATACATTGTTGCCGTTTCCGGATGAATAGGCCGCATACGTCAACCTGGGCTGGATGACGGAGGGATAGGTGACGGTTTGAGGTTGCCCGTTGAAACTAAATTTAAGTTGATTGAAATAATAATTCTTGGAGGGGTCCTGTGAGGCCGCAGGGGACGCATATTGCCCTCTGTATACATGTCCGTCCCAGGTCAGCGAAGCAGGGAGCGCTCCCTGGGCTTTAGCCGAATCGAATATGGCCTGGGAACTGATACCACTCTTCTGATAAAAGATGCGGGTACGGGGATCCATCGTATTCCACATAAAATTGACCGTATTAAATGCCCCGGAATAATTGCCCTGGCCAACCGGGTTGGAATTACCGCCATTCCCAATCTTATCTGTGGTAGTTCCGGCATAGAGTATCCAATCATCCGCTATGGAAGCGATCAGGCCTACCTTGTCGTTTAATACCTCATTGGCTATGGAGGTCAATTTGGAAGGATTCCTTTTCATCAGCCTCATCGCCATCTTTAACCGAAGGCTATTGGCCGCCTTGATCCAATGATTAATATCTCCCTGAAAATAAACATCGTTATTAAGCGGGCTGACCTGTGTTACTCCCGGAGAAGATTCCAATACGGCTACTGCAGCTTTTAGCTGAGTATCTAATGTATCGAACAAAGCTTCCTGGGGATCATATACCGGGGTGAGCAAGGGCGGAATGGTATATCTGGCCTTAAATGCCTGCGTATAAGGCATACTCCCATTGGCATCGGATACAAAAAAAGCATAGTAGGCGAATGGGATCGTAGTAATAGCTCTTAAAAATTGATTTTGAGCCCTCTTGTCATCAGGCATATTATCGATAATATGAAGCACATCTGCCAGGTTATACCCAACACCGCCATAAAAATTGCCCCACCGGTTATTGATATTGCCGCCGGAAGTTTGAAAAGTTGCCGTATTGCCCGTGGTGAAAACATATTGCTGGGTCCAGGGTTTTATATTCCTGATAAAATCATAGAATACCTCGAAATCATTATTATGGATGGACAGTTCGCCTGGCGTAAGTTCCGTTTTCGGATCAATGGTCAATACTGCGTCCGGGTCGGTATTCAATTTGGCAAAATCTGTCTTTTTACACGAAAAAATGGTCATTAGCAATAATCCAAAAAAAGCATACCTGTACTTAAAATTTATTACCGTATACATAATTCTTTTTTTAATGGTAAAATTGTTTGGGATAATTAAAAGTTGGTATTCAGGGTGAACCCATAGCTCCGCACATAAGGCACGCCCCCTTCCTCAAAGGCGTTACCGGCGCCTGTGTCATTCTGGTTCTCGGGATTGATATGATCCGGTGCGCTATTGTACAGGTATACCAAATTCCTGCCCACTAAAGAAACTCTTAAATTGTTCAATTTTATTTTCCTGGTTAAGGAGGAAGGGAGATCGTATCCAAAGGTCACTTGCCTTAAGGAAACCCATGAATTCGTGAATACGCCTGCTTCACGGATCCCTCTGCTCCAGCTATAGGTCTTGACATAATAATCTGCGGCATTAACCGGGGTAACATAACCTTGTTTATAAGCCTGAGAAAAAGTCATACCCGATACGTCATGGTTAGCACCATCCGTACCAACGCTGATCGAACCAGCCTGGAATATCCCGTTTAAAGCAATACCATCATTCCTGGGATCTGTTCCCAAGGGGAAACCCAGGTATTGCGAATTGGCATTCGTCGGCGTAAAGGTCAGCCCGCCATGTGCAGCATCTCTGCCAAACAAGGAACTTTTTATATTCCCGCTCTGCTTGCCATAGAACTCGGTGGTAGAATATTCGAGACCGCCGAACCGGGCATCGATAAATATCCCCAGAGAGAAGCCTTTATACGTGAAGGTATTGTTCCAGCTCCCCAGGAATTTGGGTTGAATGGAACCAAGCACAGGTTCACGGGAAGCCGGATCGGACCCGTAACTCCCTGCCCTGACATAAAAAGCCTGTGTGCCATTTCCGCCCATGCCCAGCACATGTTGTCCGTTAAGAGGGCTGGCCGTATTATTACCACTGCCATCTTTTGCCTGGTAACGAGCATATCCGTAAGAGGCAACCAACAATCCATATTCACCACCCTTGGTGGCGATGGTCCGTATCCCGTCTTCTCCGTTTAATCCCACATTATCAGTTCCGAAAGGGAGGTCAAGCACCGTATTACGGTTATGGGTATAATTAAACCGGCTGAACCAGGAAAAATCCCTGGTTTGTAGGGGCGTGCCGTATACCGACAGTTCAATACCCCGGTTACGTACTAAGCCCCCATTCAGCAAGGCCTTATTTACACCGGAAGTACTTGGTACCGTGAATTGAATGATTTGATGCTTTGTATCCTGTGTGTATACGGCGATATCGGCCCCGAGTCGGTTATGAAATAACTTGAAATCAAGACCGGCTTCTATCTTGGACCCCTGTTCCGGGACCAGCGACTGGTTGCCCAGGGTCTGGGAGGAATAAGAGTATTGATTGACCGAACTTCCTGAATAAGGAGTGTATACGCTACCTGCCCCGTAACTTCCGGTATTCGCAGTATAGGAGTCCGTGCCATTACCTGTCTGTGCATAAGACAGTCTCAGTTTTCCATAGTTAACAAACTTTGGTAAATGCTGGAACGACTCGGTGAACACCCAGGCCACATCGGCGCCCCCGTAAAAATAAGAGTACTTCCCATGTCCATCGTTGTAGACCAGGGAAGAATTCCAGTCATTCCTGCCGTATAGATTAAGATATAAAAAACTTCTATAGTCGACGCTGGCCTGGAAGTAGGCCGAACTAAGCCGGGATTTATTCGGTTTTTCATCAGGATTATTACTAGAGACAGAAGCAGGAGACCTGGAATTTGAGAGCCTGTATACATCCGGCAAAACGCCGCCATTGGTATTATATGTGGCTGCCGACTGCCCTGAGGTGAATACTTCCCCTCCCACATGGAGAGCTGTATTAAAATCGTAGATCCTTTTGATAAATCCAAGGTCGCCTCTGTATCGGGCCTGTAATAAATTATGGAATGATCCTGAATATTTTGGATTGCCGAATCCGGGATCCTGGCCCCTTTCATCTTTCTCGTTGGTTCTATCGTAAAGGTTCAGGCTGGCATTACCCTGGAAGACCAGCCAGGGAAGAATATTGGCCGTCACATCGACACCTGCCCGTAAGTTATTTTCTGATTGGAAGGCTTTATTTTCATACAAGGGGTAAAAGATGGTCTGCGAGATGTTCGTTCCATCTGCAGCATAAAGGGTTGGGCCTCCGTTAACAGGATCTATATAATGGGTCGACCAATATTTCGCATCCCAATTTCGGGCGCCACTATACCCAAACTGATACATAGGGCTGCTCCCTCCCTGTTGGGCAGGATTCAGGTTATAAGAATGAACATAGCTTGCATTTCCATCCAACAACAATATTTTCCCTATACGGTGGGTGCCCCGTAGCGTAAAGCTATTCCGGTCAAATTTATTATTGGGCAAGACAGTATTGGAACCCAGCCTGGAATAAGACATACGGAAAGTGCTCGTCTCATTACCTCCGGACAGGGCAAGATTCGTATTGGAAGTCTGGCCTGTCCGATACAAGTCCAGGAGATCGTTGGGTCTTGGATCATTTTTCCTCGTCAGACCCGTATTATCCAGAAAGAGCTGCCCCGTCATTGCCGGTCCATAGCTGATACCGTTATCCGATTGATTGATCATTAACTGACCCTGCGGACCTGTACTCCAATCGGTTGCAAACAAACCTGCTCCGTATACATTCTGGAAATCGGTCGTTTTGTAGGCCTTATCGAATAACAGGTTCTGAGATAAGGAGACCCCGATTCCTTTCTGGGCCGATCCTTTTTTTGTTTTTATAAGAAGCACTCCATTATTAGCCCGGCTGCCATACAAGGCGGTTACGGCGCCCCCTTTTAATACACTGATGGATTCTATATCGTCAGGATTCAGGTCTTTCAGGATGTTTCCAAAATCCGTATTGGCCCCCTCATTATGCCCTACGGATTGTTCGTCCAGGATCATCCCGTCTACTACGATCAGTGGGGTATTTTTATAGGTGAGTAACGAATTGGCCCCCCTGAGTAACAATTTTGGAGAAGAAGCCGCCCCTGCTACGCCCGGCTGCACCTGCAGGCCGGTAACCATTCCCTGTAGCGCGTTAATGGGATTTATCTGCGCTGTTTTGCGAATCTCATCCCCCGTGATCTGTGTAACGGAATAACCCAGTGATCTTTTGTTCCGGCTTTCACCAAACCCGGTGATCACCACTTCATTTAGTTCCCTGGGATTATTGAATAGGGTGACCGTCAAAAAGCCAGCCGTACCGGCCGCCATTTCTTTCGATATATAACCTATACTGGTAAAAAGAAGTATCGAGTTGGAGGAGGGTACGGAAAGTTTAAATTTTCCTTCTACATCGGTGAGACCTTGTATTCTGGTGTTTCTTACAATTATGGTAACACCCGGCAGCGGTCTGCCTAAAGAATCAGTGACCATTCCAATTATAATTATCGGGGGAGCTAATATTTCATTCTTTGCGGTTTCCCGTTGTTTGATGATCACCGTTTTTTCCACGATGCTATACACCAGGGGCTGATCTTTGAAACAAAGCGCTAAGACCTCCTCGATAGAAGCTCCCTTGGTTTCAATATTTACTTTTTTTGCGTTTTGCACCCCCTCTTTTGTGTAGAGGAACAGGTAATCCGTCTGTTTCCGGATTTCCCGGAATATTTTTTCTAAGGAGGCGTTTCGTTCATTTAGGGTTACTTTTTGCGTGTATCCCTTTTTTGCATTTACCTGTAAACAGGCTAGAAGTAATAATGGGATGGTTAATTTCATAACCTGTGTAGTTTTGGCAAGTAATTCCGCCCCATAGCGGTCCTTACAAAAGGAAAATTTCATACTTTTGCTGTGTTTGGGTTAAAAAATAAGCAGTTACCAGATTGCCTTACAGGTTAACCTAAAATGGGGTGGCTGAAAATTCAGACACCTTTCACCGGATTCCGTTCGCTCCGGAATCCGGCTTTTTTAGACTCACCACGATTTTTATCTTAGTTTTTCATCTTTATTCTTTTAGGGATTCACCATGACCTGTTTGTCCCCGATCTTAAAATGTACACTTCCCGTCAACTCCAGCATGGAAAAGACCTTTGATACGTTTACCGTTCGCGATATATTTCCATTGAAATGTTGCGTAACCTTTCCCTCGTATTTTACCTCTATATTGTACCATCTTGCTATTTGCCGCATAACCGTTTGAATGTCAGCATCGTTAAAAGAAAATAGATTATTCTTCCAGGCAATGATATCCTCGACATCCACATCGTCGACAAGAGTGAGCACGCCGCCTGGAGTAAACCTGGCTTGCTGTCCTGGCTTCAGCGTTTCCGAGTTGTTGCCTTTGCTGATCTTTACCCCCCCTTCTACTAAGGTAGTATTTACTTCCCCCTCCTCTCCATAAGCCATTATATTAAATTGGGTGCCCAGTACGCGCACTTCCGCGCCGTTCACCCTGACGATAAAAGGCATCGTTGGATTTTTTTCTACTTCAAAATAGGCCTCACCCGTAACGTCCACGCTCCTTTCCCTGCCCGCAAAAGCAGTGGGATAATGCAAGGAAGAGGCGGCGTTCAGCCATACCCTGGTCCCATCCGATAAAGTGACCTTATACTGGCCTCCACGCGGAGTAGTAAGCGTATTGTACGTGATTGCTGTCGTACTGGCGGATGCCTCAGTTCCTTCCCTACTATCTCCTCCTTTATAAGTAAGCAGTCCCCCCTCGTGTTTAATTATTCGGATATCCCCTTGTTTGGTGATCGCCCCGCCTTTAGCAGTGTCCAAAACAATCTGTTCCCCATTTGCCAGTGTCAGCACGGCTTTATTCGTTCCCGGCGAGATATCTTTAAGGGGTGAAGGGGATTGGAGTGCCAGATCCGCTGGCACTTCTGCCCTAACATGCAGCTTGAGATACCCGGTAATACAAACAACGACCAAAAGAGAGGCTGCGGCTATCCACCGCAAGCGTCTACCAGCTATTCTTATAAGAGGAATTTCCGGGGACCGGTCCTGGTGCAAGGGCTGCACCGAAGGAATAATCCTTTCCAGCAATTCTTCCTTTATCTTATTCAGGTCTTCCTGTTGGGGTAGTTTCTTTTCCTGGGAGGAAAGGTGAGAATAGTATTCCTCCAATAATAAGCGTTCTTCCGGAGTAGCAGTTCCGGACAAATATTTGTCAATAATCCTTATAAAATCTTCTTTCCTCATGAGGTTATATTTATTATAGTACCCGAAAAGATGCCTTACCCTACGAAAAAAGAAAAATATTTAAAAAATCCGTTGCAGCCAGCTTAACAGGAGGGGGAAGAAAAAGAAAATAGCAGATTTGCCCAGATTTACCCGAAGGTATTTTAGCGACCGGGACATCTTTTTCTCCACGGTTTTGACGGATATATTGAGCTGTTGGGCGATCTGGTTGTAGGAAAGATTCTGATCACGACTTAACAGAAAGGCCTGACGGCAGTCCTCCGGCAGGGATTGGATCAAATCTGCGACTAAATGCTGCAATTCTTTGAACAGCAAATGATTCTCGATTATAATTTCATTGGATGCCATGGCCAGGCGGCGGTGGAAATCAGCACTGGTCTTACCGGAACGGATAGCTTTAAACACCTGGAAACGAACAGCTTGTTGTAAATAGGCCCTGGGATGCTGAATGTCCAGATGGGCCTTGTTCTGCCAAAGACTGGTAAATACCTCCTGCACGATATCCTTGGCGCCTTCAGGAGTGCGGAGAACATTCCTGGCAGCTATATATAAAGGCTTCCAATGCCTGTTGTATAACTCGGTAAATGCAGCCACATCTCCTTGCTTCATCAGCATAAGCAGCCCAAGGTCATTTTGTAGAGAGAGATCCATGTTTTGGTTCAACTTATACCAAGGTATAAAAAATCCTGCATTCCCGGCAAGAGTGGATAAAGATATTTTGCTAAAATAGTATCATTAAATCAGGCTCAATACCTATAGATTTGTCGGCGATGGCCATGCCGGTAAGAAAAATAAAGAAATATCAATACGCATTCCTGATCTTATCAGTCCTCCTTTATTTAGGTAACCTGACCTGTACTTCGCTAAATGATCCCGGAAAAAAGGCCGCCATTACGGATACTAATGGAAAGGAGTTTTCCGGATCCGCCGCCTGCAAATCCTGTCACGAGGAAATTTATAAGACCCATATCGGGACCGCCCATTACCGGGATTCCAGGGTTGCATCCAGGGAATATATCCGGGGAAGTATGGACAGTGGACGGAACCGGGTAGTATACACGGATGGGACGGAAGTCTTGATGGAAAAAGAAAATGAACGTTTTTTTCAAACCTCCTTTAAATCAGGAAAAAAGAGCCAACGGGAGCCCTTTGACATGGTGATCGGTTCGGGCCGCAAAGGACAAACCTATTTGTATTGGAACGGTAGGGAACTATTTCAATTGCCTGTTTCGTATTTTACTCCGGAAGACAGTTGGTGCAACAGCCCGGGGTACCCTATTAACAAGCCATTTTTTGACAGACGGGTGCCTTCATATTGCATGGAATGCCATAGCACCTATGTGCGGATAGCCCAGTCAAGCATGTCGGACTACGAGAACTCCTTTGACAAAAACAAGATCCTGTATGGGATCGATTGTGAGAAATGTCATGGACCGGGAGCGGAACATGTGGCTTTTCACAAAGCCAATCCCGGGGAAAAGACGGGCAGATATATTATCAATACCCATCTTCTAACCAGGCAGCAAAGGCTGGATGCCTGTGGCCTTTGTCATTCCGGATCAAGATACCGCCTGCGACCTGCATTCAGTTTCAGAGCAGGGGATACACTGGATAAATTTTCCTCCGCCAAATACAGTCCTGACAGTGTATCCACCCTGGATGTCCATGGCAATCAATATGGTCTGCTAACTTCCAGCCGCTGTTTCCTGCAATCGAAGATGGATTGTTCCACCTGTCACAACCCTCATGCCAATGAAGCAGGCAATCCCCAATTATTCTCCCAACGATGTATGAACTGCCACACCGAAGCCGCTCATAATACCTGCACCTTAAAGGACGTTCCTGGTCCTGTACTTGCCAATAACTGTATCGATTGCCATATGCCTTCTCTTTCTTCCCAAAAGATCGTCCTTACCCTCGCCAATCGATCCAACCCCAGTCAATCCATTTCCAATCTCGTGCGGACGCATCATATCGCCATCTATCCGCAGCAGACGAAGGCATTTTTGGAGAAGTTGAAAAACGGGATGCACAAGACGGCTTTTTGATTTTTGCTTAGCCTGGCAGGGGTGGGTATAAAAATTTGACTGATTTTTCTCATCATCTAAGGCAATAGCCGAGCATTGTACTATTATCATCCGAGCCATTATCGACTTCAGTGACTACTCGAAAAAAATGTCAAATTTTTATACCCACCCCTGCCATAACCCTGCGCAAGATTTCAGCTTTTTTAAAGAAATAACTTTACGCCTGAACTTGAAGAAGTGAAGAAAAAGCTTTGACTATCATAAAATGAACGGAGGAAATGAAGAGCTTCGTCGAAGCATCGTTCCTCGCTTCTACTCGCCCGCAACTTTCGCTTCGCTCAGTTGTGTTCGAGCGGATTCAACTGCTCATATTGGTTTGGGCGAACGATTTTATCTATGCTGGGCCATTCATTTGTTGATGAGATAACCGAGCATAGCGAAGGTTACGGGCGAGGCCTCAACAGTGTTGAGACCGAAGGCCCAGTCAAATTTTAGCATATCCCTGTCAAAAGCATCAAAGCCCATAACCAACAGAAAATCTTATAGAGAAGGCATAAGGTACAAATTACCGCATCTTTACTTCCCGAGTCTTCCCCTTACTATCCGTGATCATCACGCTAACCATATTATCGTCCACTAAGATGAAACGGGCGGATTGGGACAGAAAGGAGGCGCCATAATAAAATTCTTCTTTCCGGCTCTTTCCGTCCTTCATACGGATCAGGGCACTGACATCTTCCTGCCCGGCAGCTATGGTCCTTCTTTGTTTGTTCAGCGTATATACTTTCAGCGCTTCTTTGTTCTGGCTGCCAGCCACCAGGTAATTGCCCGAGGCTCCCCTTAATTTTACCAGGGCCTTCCCATTGCCGGGGATACAGATCCCGCTTTGAAGGATGGATTGCGGATGGAAACCACCTGCTCCATCACCTTTTAATAAAAGACCATTGAGGGCATCATACCGACCAATCCCCACTTCCGTTCCATAATCATTTCCATTGATCAAAACATCCAGGTTTCCATCACCGTCAAAGTCATCCACTACCATTCCGTTGATCACCGAGACCTGGGCTTCATTCGGCAAAGGGATCATGGTAAATTTCCCACCACCATCATTACGTAAAAAACAGGATTGCAGCATAGTGGCTTTTAAACGTATTGCCCCTTGTTCTTGTTCCGGTGTCAATAAATCGTTCATGGTGGCCAGGGCAAATGGTTTGTACGTATCGAACCTCTTTTTCAACACAGGCAACTGCCGGGCAATATCGTCCCTCCCCTGCGCAGGAAATTCTTTTTTCACGCCATGCTGATCCGGCAGGAACAAGGAGGTTATGCCGATATAACCACCGGTATTATCAAAATCTTTGGCCGTTATGTACACCGGATATTGTTCGCTTGCTTTATATAAGGTGTTCAATCCGGTATTACCGACTATATAATCCGTCCGGCCGGTATGCCGGAAATCGCCGGCAATAATAGAATTCCACCAGCCTGTCTGACCGGCTATCCCCGAAGCGGAGGTTACATTTTTGAATTTTCCGTTTAGATTTTTAAAAAAGGTTACGGCCATCCATTCTCCGACAACGATCAGATCGGTCTGGCCATCGCCGTCAAAATCGGTGAACAGGGCATCGCAGATCATTCCGATATTTTTTAGTTCCGGTGCCAACTCCTCAGTTATATCGGTAAATCTGACCTTCCCTTTTTCGGAGTCGTTGCGGAAGAAAAAGCAGCTCACGGGTTTGGGATATTTCCAGGGTTCCATACGACCGGATACGAATAGATCCGGTTTCCCGTCCTTGTTAAAATCCATTGCCCGTACACAGAACTTACTGGTAAAATTAACCGGCAATGCCAGGGAGTCCCTGGTAAAATTTCCATGGCCCTCGTTGATATACAACCTGTCCAGGTAATTCTGACTGCCCCCCTTTAACTCATATCCGCCACTGGCAATATACACATCCGTCCGGCCATCTCCGTTCGCATCAAAAAGCAATATTCCTTCATCCTTGGTGGTATTGGGTTTAAATTCCGAACCCGGCAAAAATTCCTTTTCCAGGAAATGACCATCCTTCTGTTGGAGCAATACACGTGTACCATAGACACCATTACCCCCAATAATCAGATCATCCGTCCCATTGCCGTCCAGATCGCCTGCGGCGACGGCTGGACAATATTCCGATAGTTTGTGCGGCAACAAATGCTGAACGTCGAAATCGATAAAGTCATAATCATGATGCCGGTACGTGATCCCCAATGCCTGGGTTACTTCTTTGAAAAGGGCATTAGCCGCAATGACAGGACCCTTCACTGAATAATCCTCTTTCGCATCAGCCAGACTGACGGAGATTACCTGATCCGCCTTTATATCTTTTAAGGTCTGTTGTTTGCCATTGTACCATTTAATTACTACTGAATCCACAAGCGAAGTCCGGTTCAGGCCAAAATGTGCTATCCCTTCCATAGAAGACAAATACCCCCTGTAAGGATTATTCTCATAAGCCTGCTGTTTGTCATGATCATAATAAATATTGGCCAGGGCACCGATCCCATTTGTATTTCGTTGATCGCCTTTGAATTTTATCTTCAGGAAATGGGTACGCAATGTATCCTTTTCCAGTGAGGTATTTCTTTCCCGTGAGGCTTCCTTTTCCAGCGAGGTATTCCGGTAAAGCAAAGCCTCGTCATTGATATTGTTGATCACCATATCCATCGCTCCGTCATTGTCAAAATCAGCATAAGCAACCCCATTGGAAAAAGTCGGCACCGTTAATCCCCAGGCCGCCGTTTCATCGCTGAAGGTCAGATCTCCCTTATTTCTAAAGCCATAGTTATGCAATTTTACTTTTGGTATCCGTTTCAGGATCTCGCTTTTTGCGGTAACCCCTTTTGCCTGGTCACGGTAGGTCATAAAATCGTGATCGGACACGTCACGGGGAAATCCGTTCGTAACAACTATATCGCGGTATCCGTCATTATCAAAATCAGCCACTAAAGGACTCCAGCTCCAATCTGTCTGCGCCACACCACTCATAAAAGCTATCTCGCTGAAAATGGGATCCCCGATGGAGTCATTCTCCCCGATCCGTGATCCCTGATTTAGCTGCAGGGTATTGCGCACATACTGATAATGGTAACCATAGAAATCGAAGTTCTGATACGTGAGATAACTATTGGAAGCCAGCATCATTTTTTTCCGGTAATTATCCTCGGGATTCATATCCAGTTCTATCACATCCGGAAGGCCGTCATTATTAATATCCACGATATCCTGCCCCATCGAATTGTAGGACGTATGTTTGAAGTACTCTTTTAGTTTATTGGTAAAGGTGCCGTCATGATTATTGATGTAAAGGATATTGCTCGATACGAAGTCGTCAGAAATATAAATATCCTTCCATCCGTCGTGGTTGATATCACAAATAGTTGCCGCATGACCGTAACCATCATATTTTATACCCGCCTCCTTCGAAACATCCTTAAACAAAGAATGCCCCGACAGACTGTCCCAATCGTTACGGTACAACCTTCCGAAGCTGGGGTTTCCATTTTTATTATTGCGCTGCAAAAATACGGAGGGATTCGTTCCGTTAGAAGCTTCATTGACGGTCAGGTACATATCCAAATCCCCGTCGTTATCATAATCAAAAAAGCTGGCCATCGTGGACTGTACATTGATATCCAATCCGTAAGCAGTGGCCATGTCCTTAAAATGCGGAATGCCTTCTTTATCCAACCCCTGGTTGATATATAATATATTCCGGCGTTGCAGCGGATCTTTCAGGATGGTATTACAAATATAGATATCCATCAGCCCGTCATTATTGATGTCGATGACCGATATCCCTCTCTCCCATCTGCCCAATCCTTCGACACCGGCCTTTTCAGTGATATCTTCAAATTTAAAATCGCCCCTGTTCAGATATAGCCGGCCGGGAACCATATTTCCGCCGAAATAAATATCGGATAACCCATCGTTGTTAAAATCCCCGATACCGACCCCTCCTCCATTATAGACATTCACCACATCCAGCGGATTGACCGAATCGTTCTCCGTGATCTTGTTATTAAAGGTGATACCGGAATGAGAAGAAGAGATCTTCTCGAATAAAGTGCGGGGAGGTGAACCTTTGCATGCGACTAAAAAACATACCGGCAACAGGAAAGAAAGGAGATTGAAGAGAGGGTCGCGGCTATAGAAAGATACTTTCATCCGTTCGTTTTTATTTTTTTCGGTACGTGTTGCACTTCCAGGTTCAGAACAGCCAAATGCAAGGTAACTCTAAAAAGGGAAATGAAGGCCTTGTATACAAAGCCTTCATTTCAAAAAATTTATTTCAATTGCATTAAACAACTATTAAGTCAACTCTGTTGCATCAGGGTTCGCCATGATGGCTGTTCCGCGACGCAAAGATGGCTGTTCAGCAACGCATAGATGATACAAAAGCGGTGCGACACCTTTAAAAGAATAGCACCGCTTTTGTATCAATAGTTAGGGTTCTGTTTTAATGACGGGTTAAGTGCAATGGCCGACTGTGGAATAGGCAGCAGGTCATGACCTGCCGGTATAGCAACCCCAAATGTATTTTGAATATAGGCGATATGCAGATCTGTTCTGCGGAGATTGTACCATAAGGACATATCTCCTGACAGCTCGTGCCGGTATTCATTCAACATGATTTGCATAAAATCGGGTCCAAACGGAGAGGGAGGTGCCGCTCCGCCGAAAGCCCTGTTCCTGATGACGGCCAGGGAGGCATCCGCACCCGGCTGATCGCCACTCTTGGATTGCGCCTCTGCCAGGCTGAGATAGATTTCTCCCAATCGCAACATGGTTACATTCTGATCCCCGAAAATATGATTCTTCTTATCGGCAGCACTGGCAGTATTACCACTGACATTCGGATCACGCCAGAATTTCATTCCATAATACCCGGACCGTGGCTGACCGGGCTGATCACCCGTCCACAGATCCCCTGTTTTACCGCAGGTATTCATTATTTTCCCGTCGGTACCGGTAAAATGGGAGGCGGGCAGGGAAAGCTTACCGTTAAATCCGGAAATCACCTGCGCATAGGCCTTGATCCCTCCAATGGCAACAATCCCGGGACTGGCGATCGTATCATCGGGTCCGATCACCGTTGCCGCCTTGCGGGTATCACCGGGCTCAAATGAAGTGTACAATAATTTATTGGCATAGGTATACCCAAAGTTCGACGTTTCCCAGGGCCACATAAAGGAGGACATCCAGGTCACCTCGTTGTTGTTATAGCTCCAATCCGGTGTGGATCCTCCGGGGAGGGCAAACTGCAGTTCAAAGATCGATTCGGAATTATTCTGGTGATTATATTCATGAATGTCCATGAATTTTGGGATCAGCGAGTAATGCGGAAGAATTTGTTTGTAGGTTGCCGCCGCATCCGAATATTTTTTCAGCCACATCTGCGCATTACCCAGATAACCCAATGCTGCGCCTTTTGTCGCCCTTCCCAGGTCAGCTGCCGCCAGATTTTCCGGCCAGGGTAATAAACCTGCAGCAATAGTCATATCGGACACCACCTGCATAAATACGGAATCCTGGCTGCTCTTCGGATGGAGGCCGTTGGTCACAACCTTCAACTCCAACGGAACACCACCAAACGTAGAGGCCAGGTAATAGTAATAGACACCACGTAAAAAATAAGTCTGACCCGTTAAAAAATTAGCCAGAGAATCGGTTATTACGCCGTCGGTGTGCATTTTGGCAATAATCGGTATAGCAGCATTGGCCCTTCCGATCCCCTGGTAAGAAAGCTGCCAATAGGCTTTAAGCGATCCGAAATCTACCGGGAACAGGTAAGTATTATAAGACACATCCGCTCCCCAGTTGAAAAAATCCTGGGATGTGTAATTCGCATTGTACCAAAGTGCTTTTAGGACAAAGCTCTGATTGTCGTGCTGAAAACCATCATAAATGGCATTCACCAGGCTTATCCCATCCTGTGGGGTATGGAAAAGGGACGATTCACTGACTGCTGCTGTATTTTTTTGATTCAGGAAATTTTTTGAACAGGCGAGGCCAAACACCAGAAAGACCAGGACAATTATATAAATATTTTTTTTACTTTTCATATCTCTTTTTTTAGGACTTCTTGTATTTAATTAAAACGTCACATTTAATCCGAACGTATAGAATTTTGACGAAGGATAAGTGCCTACATCTATTCCGGAAGCCGTTACATTACGATAGGTGGTATTATTTTTATCATTTACGTCCGTCCCCTGCGGTAATCCTATCTCCGGATCAAGCCCGCTGTATTTGGTAATCGTGAAAAGATTCTGTCCCGTAAAATAAACCCTGATCTTAAGCGGAGAAGCTCCTGTGGATATTTTCAAAGGCAAGGTATAACCTAAAGTCAGATTCCGCAGACGTATATAACTGCCATTTTCCACATACACATCGGATGGACGGGTATTGGCATTAAATTCATTCGCTGTTATGAGCGCATACCGGTTAGACCCATTTGCCGAAGTCCAAGCGTTATCGTAATACTTCTTGCCGATATTTTCAATCCCCACGGATCCTGTAGAACTTCCAAAACTTTCCAGGGTTCTTTCCTGGTAATTGAAGATCTTGTTTCCGTAAGTGCCATAAAAGAATAGACTAAAATCCCAAGCCTTATAGGAACCATCGAAAGTCACCCCCCCAAAAAATTTGGGAAGCGGGCTCCCCAAGGCGACCTGGTCGTCTGCGGTAATCCGGCCATCTTTGTTAACATCGACAAACTTACGGTCACCGGGAATAGCACTTTTACCAGGGCCATTTGTAGGCTGATAATTGTTGCCGGCACCATATTTGGCCTGACTTATGGCATTCAGGGCATCGATCTCTTTTTGGTTTTGGAAGATTCCGGCGGATTTGTACCCATAAAATTCTCCGATAGGGCCACCTACGTTCGACTGGCTATACTGTCCCCAGTTATTGCTGCCGGTTTGGGAAAAGCCGAGATCTGCCAGATTGGGTACAGAGGTCACGCCATCGGCCAGGCTTAACAGTTTGTTATTGACTGTTGTCAAATTAAACCCGATATTATAATGAAAGGCCCCGGAGGAATGTGCATAGGCTATCGCAAATTCCACTCCGCTGTTTGAGACACTGCCCACATTCCTTTGGGCATGTGTAAATCCGGACTGATAGGATACGGGGATATCCAATAAGAAATCCCTGGATTTCTTTTTATAATAATCGACGGTCAGAGTCAGGCTGCCATTTAAAAATGCTGCGTCCATGCCTATATCCGTCTGGTCGGAAGTCTCCCATTTCAGATTGGGGTTAGGCAAGGCCTGTAACACCAGACCGGGTTGATACACTTTATTAAAAGGGTAACCATTGTTCCCACCGTCTCCGGCGCCCGGACCGGACGTATACTGGGATAAGAATTTAAAATTTCCTGCATTGATCTGGCTGCCTACCTGGCCATAACCAGCCCTGAATTTCAGATCGGATAAGAAGTTAACATTTTTCAAAAAAGATTCTTCTTTGGCTTTCCAGGCAATGGACCCGGAAGGGAAAACACCATATTGATGGTCCTGGCCAAAACGGGATGATCCATCCCTTCGAACCGTACCGGTAACAAAGTACTTTCCTTTATAATTGTAGGCCAACCTGCCGAATTGGGAGACAAGGGTATTGGTCACCTGGTCGCCATAAATCTTTGTTATGGCGGGAAGATCCCGCAGATCCCTTAATACATCGCTCACCAGGTTGTTCCCCTGAGCGCCGATCTGCCGGAAAGTATTATCCTGTGCAGAGTAACCACCTAAAAGATCGATGGTATGATCTCCGAAGGTCTTGGTATAGGCAATGGTGTTCTCCCAAAGCCATTCGAAAGTATTATTAGCTGATTGAGAATAGAAATTCAGGGTTGTCTGGGTCCCCGCTCCATATTGGGCAAGGGCGCGGGTATCGGAAGGGGTAAAATAGTATCCCGAATAATCGTTGGTGTTGATCCCGATATTTGTCTTCACTCTGAGCCCGGGAAGAATCGTTACCTCTAAAGAAGTAGATCCCAGAAAAAAATTGGTCAGATTTTTCTGATCCTGTGTTCCGATAGAATAAGCCGGCCCGTTGCCCCAGTTCCTGACGGCCTGGTTATTCGGGTTAAAGTAGCCGTAATTGCCATTCCCGTCCTGGATAAGGCTGGTACGCAGGTTGCCTCCGTCCAGCGTTGGCGGTAATTTGCTTAAATAACCTATCCCCGCAGTTGCTCCCTGACCACCGGTGGCAAAGGGAAGTTTCGTATCTCCCCGGCTATATTTAAAACTAGATTGGGATTTGAGCCATGTCGTAGGCGTATAATCCAGGTTAGCGCTTAAATTGGCTCTTTTAAAACTCGATCCCAATACGATACCCTTCTGATCGAAATAACCGGCAGAAAAAGCGGTTACCAGTTTATCACTGCCACCGCGAATGGCTACATTATAACTTTGCCTGAGACCTGTTTGAAAAATGGCCTGTTGCCAGTCGGCTTCGTGTAAGGTATCTGCATTCGCCCAGTTAGGCAGGGCGGTATATCCATCAATGGCAGCCTGCTTAAATGCAAGCGCCCCGAATTGCTGGGCATTTAATACTTTATAGATTTTGGGTCTTGTCTGAACAGACGTTGAGGCATCTACTGATACCTGAACGCCCCCTCTTTTTCCCCTTTTGGTAGTAATGATCACCACGCCATTAGATGCCCTGTTACCGTAAATGGCGGTGGCAGATGCATCTTTAAGGATATCTATCGAAGCAATATCGCTGGGATTAAGTGTATTGATACCACCCGTTACCGGGTAACCATCCACTACATATAAAGGGTCGTTCGATCCGAAACTACCGACCCCCCTTATCTGGACCTGTACGCCGCCCCCCGGAGCACCATCGTTATTGGTCACCTGCACACCCGGAGCTCTTCCCTGAAGCGCCTGATCCAGGGTAGTTACCGGAACTTTTGCGATCTGATCGGCCGTTACGCTGCTGATGGCCCCGGTCAGGTCTTTACGTTTTGTCGTACCATAACCGATCACCACGACTTCATCGAGCGCTTTATTATTGCGTACCAATTTCAAGTCCACAGTAGCCCGATCGCTAACGGCAAGCTCCTGAGTCGCATACCCTACGGTACTGAAACGCAGGGTGGCATTGGCAGGAACGGTTATAGAATAAGATCCGTCAGATGAGGTAACAGTTCCACCTTTGTTCCCTTTTATACTTACCGTCACACCCTGGAGAGGAGTTCCATCCTCTGCCTGCACTTTACCAGTGACCTTGCCGCTTTGTGCCAGAGCGGTAATATGCACAGCCCCTGTTAATAGAAGGACTAAGACCAACATTCTATTAACGGCTCTCAAACCAGACCTTATTACTTTATTCATTTTATTGGGTTTATTTTTATTTAAATGCGTAGACGTTTATTTTCCGGATGACTTCTCCTGCAATCAGGAAAAAGATCAGATGACTGATTTTTTTTCGGCAATGAATAAATGAACAGGGAACGTACAGGGGGTGTACCGGCTAATATTCGGATTGAACGCAGAGACAGAAACGACTCTCATAAGCAAGCAAGTTTAGTTAGGATAAAATTAGTGCATGTATACAGCCTCTTCCTAATACTTTTTTATCAGATATTACTCTGCACAAGTCACATCTATTAATAATCAGGCATCAAATTCCTCCCGCACTTATAAAAGTGTCGTATTGACATTAAGGGAATGACCTGAAAAGGTTTTAATTAAAAGCTAATGTTTCGTTGTTTTTATTTTTCCGGATAATAGAAACAAGCGTATTCAGGGATTGAGCCGAACTAAGGCCATCGGCAGGATTGTTTAATACATAGTCCAAAAGCCGGTCGATTGTTGAAACAGCCACATGTATCCGGGAATCGGATGAGGCATAATATATATAGACAGATCCGTCCTCATCTGCTATCCAGCCATTACTGAATACGACATTGGATACATCACCGATCCGCTCTTCCCCCTCGGGAGCAAGAAAATACCCTCCAGGTTTATGAGTTACCCGGGTAAGGTCTTTCAGATCCGTCATAAAAAGGTAGAGTACGTACCGCATCCCGGCTGCTGTATTACGTACCCCATGGGCCAGGTGCAACCATCCATATCCGGTTTTAAGCGGAGAAGGCCCTAAACCATTCTTGAGTTCATTGACGGTATGATAGATCCTTTCATCGATGATCCATTCCTTTTCGATGACAGCCGGGTCGATGGAAGGGGATAATCCAAATCCTATTCCCCCAACGCTGCCGGCTCCGATAAAACTGTCCTGCGGGCGGGTATAAAAGGCATACTGGCCATTTACCCATTCCGGATGGAGAACCACATTGCGTTGCTGGGGCGAGGGGGTTACCAGATCGGGCAACCGCTCCCATTCGACTAAATCCCGGGTACGGACAATTCCACATTGCGCGACAGCGGCCGTTTCATCTCCCACCTTTGCAGCCGGGTCTTTTCGCTCCGTACAGAACAGGCCGTATAACCATCCGTCCTCATGAAGCACGATACGCATATCGTAGATATTGGTGTCGGGCACATCGGTTTCGGGTATCTGAACCGGATAATCCCAGAACCGGAAATCATCTACCCCATTGGGGCTCTCACAAATAGCAAAAAAAGATTTCCGGTCGGTACCTTCCACCCGGACGATCAATAAATATTTATCCTTCCATTTTATGGCACCCGCATTAAATGCCGCATTGATGCCGAACCGTTCGATAAGGAAAGGATTTCTTTCTTTATCCAGGTCATAACGCCAGAACAATGGCGTGTGCTGTGCAGAAACAATCGGATAGCGGTAACGCACGTAGACACCGTTGCTCTCCGGCAAAGGTTCGTTCCTGCGCTGTAAAAGATGGGCGTGTTGTTCGTTTAAATTTTCAAGCCGGTCAGAAAAATATTTACCCATACAGGAGCAATTTAGGTAAGCCAAAACCGGGTGGAACCCAGTAGGATGAAATTGGTAAATAGTGCTTGCATATTATAATATTATTTTAATTAATTATAGGCAAATACCGACCAACGGACCAGAGGGAGAGTTGGCGGAGCAAAAGTCTCAAAAACAGGACAAAAATAACGCAATAGCCTATTTATCATATACTTATCGTCTATTTATCATTTATTTACCGACCATTTAAATAACCAGTAGGGTAGAACCTGCGAATTATTTTGAGAAAAACACCATGCTGAACTAGTACTTTATTCCGACTGAAGTGTTCTTAAAATAGAAGGTTCCAAAAATAGAAGTGTTCCAAAAATAGAAGTGTTCTTAAAATATACTAACCGAGGTCACATGATTAAATACAAACAAACAGACCTATGCAACCACCGGTAATTATCATGGCGGATGATCATCCTATGATGCGAAAGGCGATGAGACTTACTTTGGAATTCCATTTAGGATGTACTAACCTGGAAATGTGCGGTGTTCCAAGTTGTAACCAATTAATGAAGGAACTCCAAAAAAAGATATTTACGCATTTGATCCTGGATATAAATCTTTCGGATGGATGTTCACTGGAAATTCTGCCTAATATCCGAAGTCTTTATCCCAGGCTGCAAATCCTTGTTTTTTCCATGCAACCCGCAGTCATTTATGAAAAAGCCCTGAAACAGTATAATATAGATTTTTATGTTTCCAAGGAGCTTCCGGAAGAGGATGTCCTTAAATTACTTTGCCAGTTTCTTCACAATGAGCATCCCGCTCCGGCCAATTCCCAGAAGGACCACCGAAGCAATCCATTTTCCAGCTTATCTCCCCGGGAATTGGAGGTATTACATTATGTGCTCAAAGGCTGCGGATCCAATGAGATCGCCAGGACATTAAATTTAAAAATAACAACCATTTCCACCCACAAACGAGAGATCTTCAATAAGACCCAAACAATGAATTGGAGAAATTTAAGCGACCTGGCCAACTTATATAATTTCAAATAAATTTTGAATGTCAATTGGATTGGTTTAAAAAAATAACAGCCAGAAATAAAGGGCCTTCCGTAAATCGTCAAAGGTCTTCTTTATTTCTTTATACTTTTTATCACTTTTTTTTCAAAAGGTTAAATTGTATAATGTGTGTGTTTCAAAAAAAGGATAAAGACAGATTATTTTGAGCCCCTGTTTTCTCTGGAAAACGGGGGCTTTTTTGTGCGCTCTATTTTCCTCAAATTCAAAAATCAATGATTTTTTACAATTCCCCGGGCCCGGATAAACTGAATTTTGCTTAATAAAAAACGGTAAAATGAAAGTATCCGATCAATCTTTAACAAATTCAAAAAATGAAAAAAAAATGGAGAAAAAATTTCAGACGATACATGGACTTAAAATGGCCTATACCGAAGAAGGCAAAGGTGAACCGATCGTTTTTTTACATGGAAATCCCACCTCTTCCTATATATGGCGTAATATTATTCCCTATGTCCAGGATTTTGGACGTTGTATCGCTCCCGACCTGATGGGTATGGGAGATTCGGATAAATTCCCGGACAGCGCCTCTAATAACTTTAGTGAAAATCAAAAATATCTGGAAGCCCTGCTGGAATCTTTACAGATCAATAAGAACATCCTGTTTGTTGTACATGATTGGGGCTCCGCGCTGGCATTTGACTGGGCACGCCGGCATCCCGGTGCCGTCAGAGGGATCGTATATATGGAAGCCATCCTAAAACCCCGTACCTGGGCAGAAATCTCTCCAACGGCGCAAACGATATTCAAAAATCTACGCTCTGAAAAAGGGGAAGAAATGGTGTTGCAGCAGAATTCCTTTATAGAAGGCAATTTACCCAAAACAGTTCTCCGCCAATTATCGAAGGAAGAAATGGATGAATACCGGCGCCCTTTCCAGGAGACGGGGGAAGGACGGAGAGCGATGTTAAGCTGGGCCCGGCAGTTACCGATCGAAGGCCAGCCGGCAAACATAGAAAAAATAGTCAATGCCTATGGAGACTTTCTTTCCCATAGTACCATTCCCAAATTATTTATCGAGGGCAGCCCCGGGACCCTCTCAGAAAAGGATAAACTTTTTTGCAGAACATGGCCTAACCAGATCCATATAAAGGTAAAAGGTCATCATAATTTGCAGGAAGATTCACCGGACGAGATTGGAACAGCCATTTCCGTATGGATCCAGGGTCTTAACCCTACAGGAAGTTTGAAATAACAAAGGATCAACCCGGGACGGGGTACACCTCGGCCACCCATTCCCGGCCAGCGCCTTTTTTACGCACATGGCCGATCCCAGGCCAGGGAAGATGATAAGCGAAAACCTTTGTTTTGTTTTCCGAAAGGACGGAAAGGACCTGAGCCCTGGTGGAGGCGGCAAGGGTCATATCGGTATCCCCGGCATATCCCCATTCGGGATGAGGGAATTGCAAAACGTCGGAATGCAGCAAATCGGCTATGTGAACCAGTTCATCCCCTCCGGAATAAACATGGACCAATGTGTGCCCGGGAGTATGCCCCGCAGCCTTTTGGAGACGTATGCAACCGAAAAGTTCGGCCTGATCTTCGAAAAAATGCAAGTTTGGTTTTAAGGCCAGTAGGGTCTTATGGGTCGATGAGAGTACCAGCTTCAATAAATCGGTATGATTCAGCTGGCTTTTGGAAAAATCAGGGTTCTCAGAAAGCCAGAATTGATGTTCGATGGCGGATATATAGACCTGCGCCTGGGGAAAGACCGGGCTACCATCGCGGTGGAAAAGTCCCCCGATATGATCGGGATGTGCGTGTGTGATGATTATGTCGGTAACCTGCTCCGGTTGAATTCCTGCCGCTGTCAATGATCCGGGAAGCCAGCCGCAGGAACTTCCAAAATCCATACCGAAACCGGTACCGCAACCTGTGTCTACCAGGATCGTTCGTTTGTCCTTTCGTATGACCAGAATGTTTACCGCCAGGTTTATTTCCCTGGTGGACCGGAAACTTTCTGCCAGCAGGCTGTCGACCGATGCGGATGGGATACCGGGTGCGAAGTCCGGCTGTACCGGACTCTCCCGGATCGATCCGTCCGTAACGACCGTCATTTCCAAATCCCCTAATGTAAAATGATGAAACGGGCGTTCAAATGCAGCCGGTCCGTCATTTTTATACTCCAGGTCCCTGAGTGGCGCATTTGCCAAAAGCTTCTTATAAGGAAGAGAAGCTCCAAGACCCAATAAAAAAATATCTATCAACAATGCCCGTCTTTCCATGTTTGTCAAATTTGCCACAAAGGTATCGTCCTTGCCTTCCCCAAACAAGTATGTACTAATTAGGTACCTGGTTACCAAAATGATACTAATGCTGGCTATCAAACAATTGATAAATGGAAGCTTGTAAAAAAAAAAATCAGGAGCCCAATTAATTCGTCGTTTACCCCTATATTTATAATCGTCAAATAAACGATTAATAGCCAGACATGAAAATAAGACTCCATCCTTTCTCCAACCCTAGTGCTTTATTTTGCCTTGCATCGATCCTTAGCTGCCAGCTTTTTTTGTTTTCCTGCAACAACCCCGATCAGGGAGCAAGAGATAAAAGCGGACAGGATTCCCTGGCAAAAGCCGCAAATGCCGGAGACTCTCTGACCCCCGACCAGCAACGTCTCCCGCAAAACGGCTTAAAGGGCCTGGTAGCGGCCTCCGATCTTAATGTACAGGAAATGGCTTCCGAACCGATGTTGAAAAATCCAACGAATATAGATGTCGATGAACGTGGCAGAATATGGGTGACAGAGGCTTATAACTACAGGCCTGCCATCAATGGCAATCCTTCCAATCCTAAAGGGGACCGCATTATGATCCTGGAAGACAGGAACGGAGATGGGATAGCCGATACCGCAAAAGTTTTTTACCAGGGTCCGGAAGTCAATGCCCCGCTTGGCATATGCGTATTGGGCAAAAAGGTGATCATTTCACAAAGTCCTTATATATGGGCCTTTTATGATGACAATGGAGATGATGTAGCGGATAGAAAAGAGATCCTCTTCCAGGGAATAGGCGGGGAACAGCATGATCATGGTATACACTCGTTAAGTTTTGGACCGGATGGAAAATTGTATTTCAATTTTGGCAACGAAGGAAAAACGTTAAAAGATAAACACGGCAAACCGGTACTTGACCAGGATGGCGATGAGATCGGTCCTAAAAAATACAAACAGGGCATGGTATTCCGCTGCAACCCGGATGGATCGCAGGTGGAATGTCTGGGACATAATTTTCGCAATCCCTATGAACTGGCTGTCGACAGTTATGGCATCATTTGGCAAAGTGACAATGACGATGATGGCAATCGCGGGGTACGGATCAATTATGTGATGGATTATGGCAATTACGGGTATACCGACGAAATGACCGGGGCAGGATGGCAGGCTAACCGCACCAATATAGAAGATTCGATCCCCTATCGTCACTGGCATTTAAATGACCCCGGCGTCGTACCAAATCTATTGCAGACAGGAGCCGGATCTCCAACCGGAATGGTAGTCTATGAAGGTAGTCTGTTGCCTGCGGAATACCGCAATCAGGTCATTCATTGTGATGCTCTGGTAAACGTAGTACGGGCATACCCGGTAAAAAATGCGGGGGCCGGGTACATCGCGGATACGATTAATATCCTGAAAGGAGAAAAAGATCAGTGGTTCCGTCCCGCTGACGTATGTGTTGCACCTGACGGTTCCCTGATCGTGGCGGATTGGTATGATCCGGGTGTCGGCGGTCATCAGGCCGGAGATCAGACACGCGGCAGGATCTACCGGGTTGCTCCCAGGGGAGCGGCATATACCTTTGAGAAAGAAGATTACACGAACGCTGCAGGGGCCGTAAAAGCCCTGCAAAATCCAAACCTGGCCGTGCGGTATCATGCCTGGACCAGTCTGCAAGCCATGGGAACGGCCGCCATTCCCGAGCTGGAAAAATTATGGCATTCGGGCGAAAACCCCCGGATGCGGGCAAGAGCCCTTTGGGTTTTGGTAAAAACACAAAAACCAACGGCCCGAAAATACCTCGCGCAGGCCGCCGCAGATAAGGATCCAAACCTGCGTATGACGGCCATCAGAGCAGCCAGGGAAATTAAAGAAAGTTCTCCACGTGCAGTTACGGACGTCCTCTCTCTATTGGTAAATGATCCGGAGGGGCAGGTAAGAAGGGAATGCGCGCTTGCCTTACATCACCTGGAACAGCCTGAAGCAGCCGGATTATGGGCAACCCTGGCCAGCCAATACGATGGGAAAGACCGCTGGTACCTGGAGGCTCTCGGGATAGGCGCCGACAAACAATGGGCTCCTTTTTTTGCCGCTTATGCCCAAAAAGTAAAAGACCCGCTCGCCTCCGATGCAGGGCGCGATATCGTTTGGCGTTCACGTACTGACGTTACCCTCCCTTTTCTGGCGCATATGGCCGCCGATAAAAACACCCCATTAGTTAAAAGACTTAAATATTTCCGGGCGTTTGATTTTAATCCCGGCCCGGAAAAAGCAAGGCTATTGATAAAAATGATCGAGGATAATCATGACGGGGATAGTGCGCTTAACAAAGAAGTATTGCAACATTTGGATGTCAGGGCGGTCAATAGTTCTTCCATAGCCAAAAAAGCGTTGTTGGACCTGGTACATGCCGAAGCCGGCTCTGCTGAATATCTCGAACTGGTCAGAAGATATGCCCTCTTATCACAAAATCCTGCGCTTTTGGAAATGGCTATTGGTTCCGGTAATGCCTCTCTTTCCCGGGATGCAGCCAGATTATTATTATACCAGGGAGGGGGTCCGCTTGTGCGAAAAGTCATTGATGAAAAAGATACGGCCCGCGTCAAAAAAATTATCTATAGTTTAGGAGAAGTAGGCACCAGGGAATCCGTCGATATGCTGCAGGGTATCATCCTATCCGCCAAATACAATATTTCAGTCAGAAAAGAAGCTGCCTCCAGGATCGGGAAAAGCGATAATGGCGAAGAAAGGGTGCTTGCACTTTTAAAAAATAAAACCGTTCCCCGGGAAGCCATTCCTGACCTGGTAGCCAGTGTTCAGGAATCCTGGAGAAAAGCAGTGCGTGAGGAAGCATTATCCTATCTGCCCAAACAACAGACCGGAAAAGAAAGGAAAGCCCCTGTATTGTCCGAATTGCTGGCCTTAAAAGCGGATGCAGTCTCCGGGAAACAGGTGTTTATCAGATCCTGTGCCACCTGCCATAAAGCCGGAGATCAAGGATTCGATTTCGGGCCTGCACTGACGGAGATCGGTGCAAAATATCCTAAAGATGGATTGTTAAAAGCCATTTTGCAGCCTTCCTCAGGTATCAGTTTCGGATTCGAAGGATGGATGCTGAACATGAAAGATAAATCCACCCTTTCGGGTATTATTGCCAGCAAAACAGAAACGGATATTTACCTGAAATTCCCGGGAGGCAGCAAACAACATATCAAAACCAGCGATGTCCAATCCATGAAGGAAATGAAAACATCCATGATGCCCGAAGGGTTGAATGAAACTATGTCCGATCAGGATCTGGCCAACCTTTTGGAATACTTATCGGGTTTAAAACGGAAATAAACAGGGTGGGCCTGCCACCCTCCGTCCATTCCCAATCAGGGAAAAACAATCCGGAATAAAGAATTTTCCATCTTGTGGACTGTTTATAAAATATTGATAATCAATTAATTGCAATTAGGGTTCTGAATTTGTATCCTACTAATCGTTCGATCCGAATACCCTTTTGAAATTAATACGATTACCCATGAAAGCCCTTTATTACGCCCTGATCATTTTTTCCTTTACCGGATCTTCTTTGTCTCTGTCCGCAGCAAACCGTTATTGGATCGCTTCAGGCTCTTCTTCCTGGAATACTTCCGCCAACTGGTCAGCTACGTCGGGAGGGGCCGGAGGAGCAGGCGTTCCCGCAATAGGCGATAATGTATATTTCGATAATCTGGGTCCGGGCAATTGCAGCATTCCTGTTACTATCACCATTTCCAGTCTGACGCTAAACAGCAGTTATACAGGGACAATAACCCAGAGCAGTAACCCGGTCACTATTTCAGGAGCCGTTATACTGGCAGGTGGAACCCTGGTAGGAAGCTCAGGAACGATCACTGTCAATGGCTCGCTAACCTTTTCAGGAACGACCTTT
The DNA here is from genome assembly GCF_054461575.1 of Flavitalea flava. Taxonomy (NCBI): domain Bacteria; kingdom Pseudomonadati; phylum Bacteroidota; class Chitinophagia; order Chitinophagales; family Chitinophagaceae; genus Flavitalea; species Flavitalea flava. Next base: position 479,136 of record NZ_JBTLQH010000001.1, on the reverse strand, counting down.
ACTTTTCCGGCTACCCTGAATATGGCAGGTAGCAGTTGGACCTATACTACAGGATCCCTGGACCTGACCACCAATAATACAACCGTTGTTTTCAATGGCAACACAACGATCAACGGAAGCCATTCACTGAACAATATCAGTTTTTCAAATACTAGCCCCTGGCCCCTGACCTATACGCTTGCAGCTGGCACTACGCTTACGGCAACCGGGAATATGAATATGACAGGGACGGCAGCCCTTAATTTTTCCGGAGGAACCATCAACCTCCTGGGAAACCTGAGCCTGACCAATACCGCAAGCGGCGGCGGATCCACCATCCTCAACTTCGGCGGATCGACGAATCAGCAGATCACCAGCAGCCTGCCCACCGGACAAAGCAGTCTCCCGTCTGTCACGATCAACAAAACTACAGGGTCCCTGATCCTTCCTGCCCTTCTTACGATGGGAGGTAATAACTGGACCTATACGACTGGAACGATCGACGCGACAACCAATAATTCCACCGTTGTATTTACGACAAATACGACGATAACAGGAAGCCATACCTTGAATCATATCTTCTTTTCCAATACCACCCCCTGGCCGGTCACCTATACCCTGGCATCAGGCACTACGCTTACCGCATTTGGAAATATGACGATGAGCGGCTCTGCAGCCCTTAACTTATCCGGCGGCACGATTAATCTGCTGGGAAACCTGAACCTGACCAATACCGCTACCGGAAGTGGAGGTTCTACCATCATAGCTTTTACCGGAAGCACTAACCAAAGTATCACCAGTTCACTGGCCATCAATCAAAGTGCTCTGCCTTCCATTACTATCAGCAAACCATCGGGAACGCTCATCTTTCCCTCTTTGCTGACCATGGGCGGCACGAACTGGATTTATACTACAGGGGCTCTTGACGTCATCACGAATAATTCCAATGTCGTATTCGGCGCAAATACTACCATTACAGGCAGCCATTCCCTGAATACGGTTACCTTTTCCAATACCACCCCATGGGGGATGACTTATACCCTGGCAACAGGAACAGTTCTTACCGCCAGTGGCAATATGAATATCAGCGGAGGATCTTCCCAGACTTTTTCCGGTGGCACGATCAATCTGCTGGGAAATCTGAACCTGACCAATACCGCTACCGGAAGCGGAGGTTCTTCGGTTATCGCCTTTACCGGAACCACCAACCAAAGTATCACCAGTTCACTGGCCATCAACCAGAGTGCATTACCTTCCATTAATATCAATAAGGCATCCGGGACACTCACCTTTCCCCCCCTGCTGACCATGGCGGGTACCAACTGGACTTATACCACCGGAGCCCTGGATATAACCACGAATAATTCCAACGTCGTATTTGGCGGGAATACCACCATAACGGGGAGCCATACCTTAAATACGGTGACTTTTTCGAATACCACTCCCTGGGGAATGACTTATACACTGGCAACAGGAACAATTCTTACCGCCAGTGGCGATATGAATATCAGCGGAGGGGCTACCCAGACTTTTTCCGGTGGCACGATCAATCTGCTGGGAAATCTGAACCTGACCAATACCGCTACCGGAAGCGGAGGTTCTTCGGTTATAGCCTTTACCGGAACTACCAACCAAAGTATCACCAGTTCACTGGCCATCAATCAGAGTGCATTACCTTCCATTAATATCAATAAGGCATCCGGGACACTCACCTTCCCACCCCTGCTGACCATGGCGGGTACCAACTGGACTTATACCACCGGGGCCCTTGACGTAACCACGAATAATTCCAACGTTGTATTTGGCGGGAATACCACCATAACGGGAAGCCATACCTTAAATACGGTGACTTTTTCGAATACCACTCCCTGGGGAATGACCTATACGGTGGCTGCAGGAACTACCCTGACTGCCGGAGGAGATATGAATATCAGCGGGGGGGCTAACCAGACTTTTTCCGGTGGCAACATAAATCTGCTGAAGAATCTTAATCTGACCAATACCGCTACCGGCAGCGGAGGAACTACGGTAATAGGCTTTACCGGCACCACCAATCAAAACATCAACAGTTCCCTGGCCGTCAACCAGAGTACCCTGCCCTCTGTAGCTATCAATAAAACATCCGGCACACTCAGCTTTCCTGCCTTGCTGACAATCGGGGGAAATTCCTGGACTTATACGGCGGGCACAGTAGATGCGGCCAGCGCTGCATCCAACATTACGTTTGTGAATAACAATACGATCAAGAGTGCTGGCATGGCCTTTTATAACTTTACAGTCGCTAACGGCACAAGTACACTTGGCAACGATTTAACGGTGAACAATAATCTGACGATCAGCTCTCCGGGTGTACTATCGGGAGGAGCAAATACGATCAATCTTTCAGGAAACTGGAACAACTGGGGATCGAATGGTTTTACCGAAGCTACCAGTACCCTTAATCTTATAGGTTCCACCGTTCAAACCATTTCATCCCCTGGCGGAGAGAATTTTTCCGGTCTTACCATCAACAACAACGGATTCAGCATGCGGTTAGGCAATAATGTAACCGTAGCCAAAACCCTGACCATGACCCAGGGTAATATCGACCTGAACAGCAATACGCTCACCCTTGGAATCAATACCGCCAACCCGGGCACATTATCCCGTACAACAGGTACCATTGTGGGCAGCGGATCATTTACCCGCTGGTTCAAGACCGGCACAATTGCGACTGGATCCACCGCGGGGCTTTTTCCCGTAGGTACAACAACGGATTACCGGCCCTTTACGGTAACAGCCCCCACCACAGGTCCCACCACCGGTGGTACGATAACGCTTTCCTACACGGACGGGGTTACCAATACCAATGTTTCCTTTCCGGACGGTGGTTCTACAGTAGCCGTCAGGAAAAACCTGAATTGGGCCTTGTCCACGGGTAATGGCCTGGCTGGAGGTTCATATAATCTGGGGATCTCCGGAACAGGTTATGGACAGATCGGCGCTGTTGCAGATCTACGCCTGACCCTCGTTGGCAGTGTAACAGGAACGGCCGGAACCAACGCTGGAACGACCAGCAATCCGCAGGTCAACCGGACCGGCCTTACCGTAGCCAATTTATCAAATATCTTTTACCTGGGCTCGGTCAATCCCGGCATGACCACTTTACCTGCAACGCTTATCTCCTTTACCGCAATGGCCGTCAATTCCGGCGTAAATCTGCAATGGATTTCCGCAGGGGAAACGACCGGGGATTATTTTACGATTCAACGCGCCGGAGACAATGGAGTTTGGGAAGATTTGCAAAGGATCGATGCGACAGGTGCGACAGCCGCAACAAACGCGGCAGACGTCTCTGACAAGGCACCTGCCGGTATGAATTATTCTGCCTTTGATCCGTCTCCCCTGTCCGGAAAGTCTTATTATCGGTTAAAGACTACCGACCGCAACGGAGTTATTAGTTATTCAGTAATCAATACTATTAATTTTTCAGGAAAAATAGCCGGTATAACAGTGTATCCCAATCCATCCGTAAATTATCTGATCATACAATTCTCAACGGGTCTGGGCCAAGCCGGAATAGCCAGATATGAATTGTCACTGATCAACGAAGCCGGTCAAAGGATTGTTGCCTTTACCTCCGTAAATGAATCCAGCCGCCAACTGGATGTATCGAATTATAAGGCCGGAATTTACTTCCTTCAGATCAGCGGTGCGGGGCAAATGGAAACCCGTAAAATTATGATTAGGCGGTAAGTATATAAGGGATGCCCGCTTAATCATCGACGTCCTTTATTTTAAACATTTTCTTGATGCCCAATTTTTCCATCCGGGATTCAAGGGTTGTTGGCTTAAGATTTAAGATTTCGGCTGCCCCGCCTGCGCCGCGGATACGGCCATTGGTTTGTTTGAGGATGGAAAAGATATATTCCCGTTCCGTGGTTTGTTGCATTTCCCTGACATCGTTTAGCGTTCTCGGAGAATTCTCCATTGGCGAAGCCGCCGGAATCGATGATGCACTATTTGTCAACTGGCGCCCCCATTGGAGCTGGCTCTTTCCGTCATTTAATACGAAGGCCTGCTCGACAATATTCTCCATCTCCCGGATATTACCCGGCCAGTTATAGCGCATCAATTCTTCCATCGCAGTTGGTTTAATGCCATAGAAGGGCTTACCGGTCTTTTTGGAAAACTTGTGGGCAAAAAAACTGACCAGCAAAGGAATATCCTCCCTCCGATCCCGTAAGGGAGGCAAATTGATGGGAAATACATTCAGCCGGTAATACAGGTCAAGCCGGAATTTTTTATCGGCAATTTCTTTCTCTACGTCCCGGTTAGTAGCAGCAATGATCCGAACATCGATTTTAATGGTATTTTTTCCACCAATCCGTTCAATTTCTTTTTCCTGAAGCACCCGTAAAAGCTTTGCCTGGAGATCCATAGGCATTTCCCCGATTTCGTCTAAAAATATGGTCCCTCCCTGGGCAAGTTCGAATTTTCCGATACGCCTCTCTATAGCACCGGTAAATGCTCCTTTTTCATGACCGAACAATTCACTTTCGATTAAATTAGCCGGTAAGGTGGCACAATTAACCTTAACCAATAATTTACCTTTTCGGTGAGATATATTATGGATGGCTCTTGCCACCAGTTCTTTCCCCGTCCCGCTCTCTCCTAATAAAAACACGGATGTATCCAGGGAAGCCACCTGCGTTACCTGGTCAAAAACATGTAACAAACAATGACTCGTCCCGATGATCTCCTCAAAATTGGAGTTGGTCTTTACTTCCTCCTGCAAATAATTCTTTTCTCTTTTTAACTGCTCGCTCAGCCGTTTGATCTCATCAAAGGCGAGCAAACGGTCTATCGTTAACTCCAACGCCGGCTGCAAACGTTTGAACAATTCCAGGTGGGCGGGAGTATAGGCATCCGGGCGGCGGCTATAAAAGGAAAAAAGAAAAGCCCCTTCCCGGGCCATATTCAGGGACATCACAAAATTGCTTTGCAGTTGAAATTTCCTGGCAAGTATCCGTTTAACAGGAAATCTTTTGCAGGAGTTCTCAAAGTCAGCATCGTTGTAAATTACCGGGCCTTCTAAAATAGCTTTTTCCCTCAATTCATCATATTGCCCTTCTGAAGCACCGGAAATAGAAAAAAACTCCGGCATCCGGATGGTTTGGTATTCGTCAAACCCGGTCCGGAAAAATGTGCATGACCGGGGTATTTCTTCAACTTTCTTTAACCCCAGATAAATGAAATCGAAGGGAATAGATTGCTGGAGGGTGGCTGCGACTTTCTGCAACCGCTGTTCCCAGGAGATATTGTCTGCAATAATATTGGTCAGGGCAAGTTGGAGAGATTGTTCTTTCCGCATTTTGAATTCAAGGCTATGGGCATGCCTGTAGTTGGCAATATCCAACGTAACCAGCACATCCTTTTCCCTAAAGGGTTTTATCAGGAAACCATAAGGATTGGTCGCTTTGGCCGCCTCCATTACAGTCTGGTTGCTATTGGCTGAAAGATAAACAAAGGCAATATTTTTTTCGGTCAGGTAATGGGCAAGATCAATACCGGTTTTGCTGCCTTTAAGATAAATATCCAACAATACCAGGGAAGGATCGTACTTGTCCACAAGGGTCATTGCTTCTGCAAAGGAGTCGGCTATGCCACAAACCTCAAATCCTGCTTTCCGAAGGATCAGGCTGAGATCATTGGCTACCACAAACTCGTCTTCTACAATAAGTATTTTTTTATCCATAGCAATACGATTCAGTATGATGTAAGTGTGACACCAGTTTCAATCATGACCGGGAAGAGCTTTATCCCGATGGTCAATCCTTCCTTATTTATAATTTCAAACTCGGCATCCAGTTGTTTGCTCAGGCCCTTCATCAGACTCATACCTAAGGACTGGGTTTGTTTCCAATCAAAATCCGGGGGCAAGCCTACACCGTTATCACGGATGGTCAACGTTATAAACCCGGACAAGACCTTCTCCATATAAATGCCGACTTCACCATTTCTGCCATCCGGAAAAGCATATTTAACCGAGTTGGTGATGGCTTCATTAACGATCAGACCCAACGGAACGGCTTGAGCTACTTCTAACTCGATTGCCTCTATATTCATTTTAAATTTAATACGCCGGTCTGCATCCAAATTATCCGCAAGATAATCCACTACCTCTTTAATATAAAATTCCATATCGATTACCGATAGTTTTTCGGACTGGTATAACTTCTGATGGATCAGCGAGATGGCATGGACCCGGTGCTGGCTCTCCCTGATAGCCGCCAATGCTGATTCATCCTTTAAATAAGCCGATTGGGAATTAAGCAGGCTCATGACGATCTGTAAATTATTCTTCACCCGGTGATGGATCTCCCTGATCAGCCATTCCTTTTCCTCTAAGAGTTTGTCCTTATCCAACAGCAATCTTTTTTCGTCCTGCACCAATTTTTCAAGAGCCTGATTCTGCTCATTTATCTTTTCCTGCTTCTGCCGTAATTGTACATTGGCACGCCGTTTCAACTGATATCGGTTATAACCCACCAATAGGAGAAGCAATAACAAACCCGCACCTGCTATAATAGTATCCTGTACAAATTTTTGTTGTTTCAAGGCTGCTTCCTGCAGCTTACTTTGGTTAGTCAGCAAAAGAACCTCCTTTTCCCGCTGATAAGTGTCATATTGAACTTCGAGTTCGGAAACCTGTTTGCTTTTAGATTCGTTGAACATGGAATCCGTTATGGCCTTATATACCTGGTAATGCCCTATGGCCGCCAAATAATTCTTCCGTATGGAATCGATCCTGAACAATTGTAATTGCACATCCTTTATGGCCGGCCATGAATTGGTCTGTTCAGAAAATTTCAAGGTCTTGTTTAAAAGATCATCTGCCTGATCCAGTTTATTTTGCGCCAGGTATAACATAGCCAGATCAAAATATATCGGAATTTTATCATGCGGCATGTCATTTCTTTGTTCTGTCAGGTCAAAGGCCTGCAGATAATATTTTTCAGCCAAAACATATTGTTTGGTGTGAAAGTAGCAACCCGCAATCTCCCTAAGCATTTCTTCCCTGAGCACATAATCATTTATTGCGGCACCCGGATATTTTTTTAAGATCGCCAGGGATGCATCAAGGGCTTCTTTATATTTTCCGATTCCCATCATACCTTCATCGCAGATCGTTAAACTTACATTTATACACAGGGGAGTATCTTTTTGCATCTCAAACTGGTGAAGGGATTGCCTCAGGTAAAAAGTTCCTTTTTCAACTTCATGAAGGTTATAACTTATCCGGCCGATGCGGTAATAATATATCCCTAAATCCAGGCTGTCTTTTATTTCCCCTGCAAATTTCAGGCTCTGGAACGCATAGTCCAACGCCTCCTTGAATTTGCCAGTAACAGCATGCGAATGGGCAAGCATGTCTGTAGTCCGATGCCTGCTTCTGTCATTTAACCGAAGCTGCTGTGCATACACATCTGCCAATTCCCCGATGGCCCTGTTCACCTGTCCGCTCTGAATATGAATGAAGGCTAAAGCCTGGGCTACGGCGACCGCCCTGAATCTATCGTTTACCGATTGATAATAGGCTAAGGCTACAGCGAAGGAAGTACTATCCCTAACCTCTATTTCAACCCGGTGGGTCCGGTATCGCCAGGCATTACTTAAAAAATAAATGGCATTGGATAGTTCCCCGGCAGAAGCAGACCTGTAATAGCTCATTGCCTGCTTGTATACTCCTCTGCCCGCATCTACATTTCCCTGAACAAACAAAAGCCTGCCATTAAGCAGCTGGGCCTGGTGAATTCCTTTTGTATAACCCAGCCGGGAACTTATCTGGCCAATCTCCTTAAGGAGGTTACGGAAATAGGCCAGATCCCTGGTATCTTTTCCATTAAGAAAGATGATAAGCGCAGAGTCTGCTATTTCCAACAACCTGTTCACCTTAACCGAATCCGGTCTGGCTTCGGCATCGGTAAGAACAGGTTCCCACCGCCCTTTGTCAGGATTCTTATAGGACTGACCATAGAATGGCGTACTTCCCCCCAATACCATAAGCAAAAGGACAAAAAAACGGCTGATATAATTAGTAATGGTCATTAACAGTCAGTAAAATCCCCTTGTTTTCAACGTCAAAAAAGACTCCAAAATAAAAACCCGCGTTTAGCGGCGATTCCTCTCAAAACTACGTGGAATTCGGAGGAAATTCCGGAGAAACCCGAAAAAGCCGGAGGGAAGCTGATTTTTAAAAAGCAAAATCTGATGGGATATTAGGTTCTACCCGGTCAACTGTATAGGCAGCAAGGGCTTCTATCCTTCCCCTGGACAAACATCGACCATACAGAATGATGGTACAGCAGTTGTTACCTTAATCATAATCTCATATTGTCCTATTATTAAAAATTAAGGAGAAATTATGTCTCAGGTATTAAATGAGGTAAAGGCTATTTATGAAGCCATTGAACAGGGGAATATCGGAAAGATCATAAGCGCATTAGATGAAAATTTTGTAATACGTTTGGCACGCTCATTGGGTGGAGCCTATAAAGGAAGGGAAGGGATATTAGAGCTGGTTTCCAAGATGTGCAATACCAGCGGGAGAATCAAAAAAGTGATTACCAGTTATATCGATTTCCAAAATGACATTGTTGTCCTGGGTAACACTCAAATTTTTGAGAGTAATGCTCTTTTTGTTACGTTCCCTTTTGCAGATGTCTGGAAATCAGAAAATGGGAAGATTACGGAAGCGGATTTCTTTTTCATGGATCCGGAGATTCTTTCGGATTTTATCGGGGAAGGCGATAATTAATTTTGCTGTTACCTGAGTATCCACGTTCAGATTTCTTCTCTTTGACAGGTATTCAACCTAAACACTAAACGAACAACTATGTCAAATGAAAAAAATCAAGGAAAAAATGTTTCCAGACGAGATTTTGTGAGGGGAGCCACCCTGGCGGCAGGAGGCTTTTTCATCGTCCCCAGGCATGTGCTGGGACGTGGATTTCTCGCACCCAGCGATAAGTTGAATATTGCGGGTATCGGGGTTGGGGGTAAGGGAGAAGGTGATCTGCGGGAATTCTCCAACAGCCCAAAAGTGAATATAGTAGCCCTTTGCGACGTGGATGACCGCCAATCGGAAAAATCAAGAAAACGGTTCCCGAAAGCCAAATATTACAAGGATTTCCGGGAAATGCTGGACAAAGAGAAAAACAACATAGACGCCTGTTCCATATCTACCCCTGATCATGTTCATGGAATTGCTACTCTGTCAGCCATGCAATTGGGCAAACACGTATATACCCAGAAACCGCTGGCCCAGAACATATATGAAGCCCGTCTCCTGGCCAAGGCTGCCAGCCGGTATAAGGTCGTAACCCAAATGGGCAACCAGGGCGGCTCGGGCGATGGCGTCCGGAAAGCCAGGGAAATTTATGACGCCGGCATGATCGGTGAAGTCCTTTCCGTCCAGGTATGGACGAACCGCCCGGTATGGCCGCAAGGGCTGGCTACACCAACCGGCAAATTCGATGCTCCGAAAGAACTGGACTGGAATCTCTGGCTCGGTCCGGCTCAATATATCGATTACCATCCTTCTTATCTTCCTTTTAGTTGGAGGGGCTGGAATGCCTTCGGTACCGGCGCCCTGGGCGACATGGCCTGTCATATGATGGACCCCGTTTTCCGTCTGCTTCCTATCGATTTCCCCAATTCCGTGGAATGCAGCGTACCTACTTCCTGGACCGACGAAGGCAAGGAAGCGAAATACCCCGATGGATTCCCGGCTGCTTCGATTATTCATCTGAATTATCCGCGTAAGGATGGTAAAGGGGATATTAAAGTCAGCTGGCTGGACGGAGGACTGTTACCCAGGCTGCCGGATGAATTATTGCCCGGAGAAGCTTTTGGAAATAGCGATGGCGGCGCCCTGTTCGAAGGAACAAAGGGAAAATTGCTGGTTGATTGTTATGGCGAAAACCCCAGGTTACTACCAACCAAACTGATGACGGAACTGGAAATGCCCAAGGCGGCATTACCCCGCGTACCGGAAGGCCATTATCTTCAATGGGTAAATGCCTGTATAGCCGGTGTGGGAAATGCTACCACCAGTTCTCCATTTGAATATGCCGGACCTTTCGCTGAAAGTATCCTGATCGGGAACCTGGCCATTCGTAGTTGGAACCTGGAAACGAAAGGCGCCAAGAACAGGCATGACCGTTTTCTGGGCAGAAAAAAACTGCTATGGGATGCCAAGGAAATGCGGATCACCAATTTCGAGGAAGCCAATCAGTTTGTAAAAAGAGAATACCGCAGCGGCTGGAATGTAGCGTTGTAAGATTTTACATAAATACTTCCCATAAATAAAGAAGGGGGGAAGCAGGAACCGGTTCCTGCTTCCCCCCTTTCGTTTACTAATAGGGAAATTAAGCACTGCGGTTTCATTAAGCACTGCGGTTTCTCATCAGTAGTTTGGATTCTGCTTCAGGTTACTATTCAGATTGATTTCATTGAAAGGTATCGGCCATATCCAACTGCGGGAATCGGGTCCTATCGAACATACATTTGAGGAGGATTGACCTGCCGTTCCACATTCGTCACGGGCCAATGTCCGGGAAGTTCGTTTGACATCGAACCAACGATGCCCTTCCCCGATCAGTTCCAGCCGACGCTCCGTAAATACGGCAGTAAAGACATCGCTGCCTGTCTCGGTTCCCAGGGCAGCCCCCCGGGCAGAACGAAGCGCATTCAGATCATCCAGGCCCGTACCGGGCGACAGCCGGTATTTGCATTCGGCACGGATCAGGTACATTTCGCTGGCCCGATACACTTTAAAGTTTTTCGTGCCGATATATTTATACAGCAAGGTGCGGCTTACACTGCTCAGACCGGGAATATCGCGCCGGATGACATTGGTATCGTTACGGATACCCCCTGCCGGCGAATAGATCAGGTCGCGGAAAGTATTGGCTACCCGGTAGGCGGCGCGGATGCCGTTATTGGAGACGCCCGGCCGCATGGTCTGGTCATTGGGTACCTGCCAGACAATTTCGGCTGTCGTATTATCGAGCCAGATCTTCGGATAATCGGCGACACCGGCCAGGGGTATTTTGTCGATGACCACCGATGCATCGGCCTGCGCCTGATCGTACTGGCCGCAATACAAACCGATCCGGGCCAGCATGGCATGGATACAAAGGGAATCGATATAGAACCGGTTGCCATTGGCGGGGTCTCCATATTGCCGGTAAATAGCCAGGGCCCTGTTGAGATCGTTATAAATACTGTCATAATCATTTTTGACGGAGATCCGGGATGGTTTGGCGGCCAGGGGATTGTCCGGGCTGAAGACGCTCACATATGGAACTCCCAGGCTATCGGAATTACGTTGATAGGACTGGGCATAATAACGCATCAGATCGAAATGGCAATGCGCCCGAAGGGCCCTTGACTGTGCTTCCAGCTGAAAGGCCCGGGCGAGCGTGCTTCCCGCCTCATATCCCTGGCAATTCCGGATCACATTATTTGCGGCATTGATAACGACATAGGCTTGTGAAAAGGCCCCGCTGATGATCCCATCATCGGAGGCATAACTCCATTCGGATGCATTTTTCCAGTCGCCGATGGATTCATAGGCTTCGATGAAATCATCGCCCATTATGTCCGGAAGACTGCTCCAGGCCATCGCCGAACGACCGCTGCCGGCATAATACCTGTCGCTTTTCAAATTGCCGTAAGCACCGGCCATTGCGGCCGTCAAATTATCGAAATCATCGATACCCGTTTGGAATGTCTGTGGTTTGGTATCCAGGTTCTTCAGACAGGAGCCCAATAACAGCGAACACAGGATCGCTCCCATCGAAATCTTTAGTATAAGACGTTTTTGCATATTCAGGAATTGTGGAGGATTAGAAACTGATAGAGGCGCCGAAGGTATAAGAACGCAGCGGCGGGTATTGCGCTCCGGTTAAATCGGCATTGGAATTACTGGTGCTGCTGTTAAGACTGGAAATTTCCGGGTCAAATGCCCGGACGTTAAAAAGGGTAACCAGGTTCTGTCCCTGAGCGAATATCCGAAGCGAATTGAGCTTCAGCTTTCTGCAATAACTTTGGGGCAGATTGTAGGAAAGCATGACATTGCGCAACCGCCAGAAATTATCATTTTCCAGATAACGGGTCGTGTTTTGTTTGAAAGGATCGTCCATACTGGGAAAATTGGTGATCTGACCCGGTTTGGTCCATGCATTCAGGGCATTGGCTGAAAAACCGGCGGTATAATAACCAGGGATCTCCACCTGCGTCAGGGCATAGTTATAGATCGAGTTGCCATAAGAATATACCCAGGAGAAGCTAAGATTGAAGTTTTTGTACCGGAAACTATTGTTAAGGCCTCCATTAAAGGGAGCATCGGCCGTACTGAGGGTCACCCGGTCATTAGGATCATAGGTATTGGTCGTGGTCTTTCCATCCTTTTTCAGATAAATGGCCTTTCCGGTCTGGGGGTCCACTCCCTGAAAACGATCCAGGTAGAAACTATTGAACGGTTTACCCACCTGCAATATCTGGTATTTGTTGTATAGCTGAAACTGCTGACCTTGCGGCAGGGACAACAGGGTATTCCGGTTAAGACTGTAATTGGCATTGATATTCCAATCGAAATCCGAAGTGCGGACAACAGCCAGCTCCAGACTGGCCTCGAAACCGCGGTTGCGCATACTCCCGGCATTGCCCAGTGCCACTCCCGGTCCTCCACTGGTAGCCGGTGTGGTCAGGTTGAAAAAAAGATTATTCGTTATGGAGTTATAATATTCCAGGTTGGCGACAATCCGGTTCCTGAATAATCCCAGCTCAAAACCCGTATTGAGGGTACTCCGGGTCTCCCATTTCAGATTAGTATTGCCAAATGCCGATATACCCAGCGATGATCCGCCGCCAAAAGTGCCGGATGAGTATTGTTGCAGATAGGGGAAATCCCCGATTCCATCCTGGTTACCAACAGTGCCATAACTGGCTTTGACCTTGAGCAGACTGATGGCGCTCACGTTCTTCAGGAAATTTTCTTCCGACAGGATATAGGCTCCGCTGATCCCTCCATAGTTCACCCATCGGTTATCCTTGCTCAAACGGGAGGATCCATCCCTTCGTGCCGAACCGCCCAGGATCAATTTATTCTTATACACATAATCGACAATTCCGAAAAAGGAGACAATTCCATTATCCGGGGTATAATTGATATTATTGATCACCGGTATATAACCGTTGGTCGTAGTTCCGGCCACCAATCCTGCTGCATTGGGAAATGGATTGAGCAGACCAAAGGCCTGATAGCCAAAACTGGAGGCTTGCGTACGGACTGTTTCATGATATACGGCGGCGCTTAAATCATGCTCACCTTCTTTACCAAACTGATGTTTATAAGAAAATGAATTGGTAAGCGTATAACGGAATTTTTTGTTAAACCCCTGGCTTAAATTGCCTTCTCCGTATTTTGGAGAGGTGGCTTGTCCATCATGCTGGGCCCCCTGGGTACCATTATTTACAATGGTAAAATATTCGTTTTGACTGTAATCGCCTCCTATGTTCGTACGCCAGGTAAGTCCTTCGATCATCGGGAATCTATATTCCACAAATCCGTTCCCATAGGCTTTGGCATAGTCAGTATGCCCCATATTTTTATTGACCTCCTCAATGGGATTGGTCCAGCTTCCTACGCCTTGTACGCTCAGGGTATACTGACCGGTCGAGGTATAGGGGACTTCATAAGGGAGTGCCCACAATAAATTATTCAAGGCCGTGATATTTTCATTTCCCTCCTTCACCTGGATGGACTTGCTCCAGCCGCCCGCTATATTGGTACCGAATTTAAAATGGTTGGCGGTATGTTCAATATTAAAACGGCCGGTGTACCGTTTCAGACCAGTATTCCTTAAAATACCATCCTGATCCAGGTAAGAAAGGGAACTGAAGTAACGGGTCTTATTATTGCCACCGCTGGCCGACAACTGATGTTCCTGCATGGTCGCCGATCTGAACATGGCGTCCTGCCAGTCAAAATTTATTTTCCGCAGACTATCGGCCTGGCCCGTTGTCCAGCCATAAGGATTACCGGCGATATTCATTTCAAAATCGACATGTTGCGGGCCGTTCATCAGTTTTAATTTGCTGGGGGGCAGTTTGGAAAACCCGGTCTGGCCTGTATAGGAGACCACCATTTGTCCTTCCCGCCCCTTCCGGGTAGTGATCACGATTACCCCATTCGCGCCGCGCGAGCCATATAAACTGGCAGAGGCCCCGTCTTTCAGAATTGTGATATTCTCAAAATCCGCGGGGTTCAGAGCGGTAAAATCTTTGGTTTCCAACTGAACCCCATCTACGATATAGAGGGGATCGGTCGATCCATTGATAGAACCCTTGCCCCGGATCACTACATCGGCCGATCTTCCCGGCTGGCCGCTGCCGGTTTTGATATTCAGCCCCGGGGCCTGCCCCTGCAACATCTGGTCAAAGGAAGCCACCGGCTGTACCGCTACCGTTTGAAAGTTTACCGTAGATGTCGAGCCGGCGCTTAATCTTCGTGATTTGTTCTGATAACCTGTCACTACGACATCATTCAGATCGGCGGAAGCCACATTCATGACTACCGTTACCGACCGGAGCCTGCCCACGGGTATTTCTTTCCTGCCATAGCCGATGATACTGAAAATCAGCACAGATCGCTCGTCTTTGACACCAACGGTAAAATTACCTTCCGCATCGGTTGAGGTTCCTCTCCGAAAACCCTTTACGGTCACAGAAACTCCCGCCAGCGATTTGCCGAGGCTATCGGTAACCTTTCCCCGGATCTCAATCAATGATAGAGAGGGTACTGTATCACGGGGATGAACATTCTCCGGAATAGAGTTGTCCAACGGTTTGACAACAATTGTCCTGTCAATCACAGCATAACTGAAGGGCTGCCCCAGGAAACAGGCACGCAAGGCTTCCTCCAGGGTTCCTTTTTTAATTTCCATAGAAACTGGTTTGGCATCGGCCAGGACCCGTGCGGTGTAGGCAAACGTATATCCTGTTTGTTGTTTGATAGCGTCGAAAATCTTTCCGATCGGTGCATTTTTTTCGGAAATACTGATCTGCTGCCCAAATGTGCTGGCAGATACCTGAAGTGAAGCTGCGAAAAAAATAAGAGCAGCAAGAGCCTTTTGCATAAGTTCTGGGTATTATTTAATGGATGTGTTAGCTGAAAGAAAAAATAAAATGGATCAGCGCATAACGATTATCTTCCCAACTTCAACCTTAAAATGGACGCCACCCGTTGTTTCCAATATTTTAAATACCTCGGTAACATTGGCATTCCTGTTCGTCTCTATATAAAATTTTTCTGTTATTTCATCTTTGTATTCCACCTGAACGCCATACCATCTCGATAATTCACGCATCACCGTACGGATATCCGCTCCTTCAAAATCAAACAAGCCGTTCTTCCAGGCCATGACCTGAGGGAGATTTGCATTTCTCACCATTTTTATCTTCAGTCCCTGATCCACCTTTGCCATCTGTCCCGGTTTCAGAAGGATATTCCCGGCTCCTGCCGTTATCTTTACCGATCCTTCCAACAGGGTTACTTTCATATCACTTTCCTCTTCATAGGCATTCACATTAAAATGTGTACCCAATACTTTGATCTCTTTGTCTCCGTTGCTTACGATAAATGGAGCAGAAGGGTTTTGCGCCACTTCGAAATATCCTTCCCCGGTAATGGATATCTTTCTTTCAGAACCGGAAAAAGCCACGGGATAGGTCATAGAGGAGCCTGCATTCAGCCACACTTTACTGCCGTCCGAAAGCGTTATGGACGCTATGCGGCTTCCCCTGGGAACAGTAAGCGTATTATACTGAAGCTCAACCGTTGTCTCCCTGCCCTGATAAATGATTCTGCCTTCTTCTGTTTTCAGAATGCCCGTTCCCCCCTGCATGGCCAAGGTGCCGTTTGCCACGCTATCCAGGATGATCTTCCGGCCATTGGCTAAGGTCAGTACGGCATTGACGGAAGAAGGCGGGGTCACATCCTTTTTTGCAAAGGAAGGCTGCAGCTGACCGGTCCCGGACAAACCGTGACGATGCTGAAAAATATAACCTGCCGCACCAACCACCCCTATGATCATTACTGCAGCAGCAATTCTGTACCACTTTCGGGACCATATCGGAACAAGAAGGGCGGGAACTGGTTCTGCTTTATTTTCTTTCGATTCTTCCTTTTTTCCTTTTTGTAATATAGTGGCCAATAGTTTCTTGGCTTTATCAGAAGGGAGAGATTGCCTTGTCTCAAAGTTTTGCCAGGAATTCCTCATCAGCGAAAACAATTCCTCGTTGTCAGGTGAACGCTGAATCCATTCTGTTAATACTTCTTTTTCTTCCTGCGTGATCGTGCCCTGGAAAAAACGATTAAAAAGTTCAGTAATATCCTGTTCCGGCATAATGATCTATTATCATAAGACGCACGGGAAAGAACAAACTCCCAGTCCGGACAGAAATTTTTTTTAAGGAAATCAATGTTAGGCCATCAGGAGAGCGAAGGCAATGGCCAACAAAAAACAAAGAGTAGTCGTTCGGTAGTCCCGGCTGAGTTCCTGCCGTATTGTTCGAAGCGCTATGGTCAGGTGGTTTTTAACCGTGGAAGCGGATATTTTTAAAATGCCAGCTATTTCCTCATGTTTCAAACCCTGTTCCCGGCAGAGGGAATATACCTGGCGCTGTTGATTGGGTAACCTGCGGATGATTTCCTGGAGTTCTTTGTTCAATTCTTTTTGATTCAGGATTTCATCGACCGCAAGCCCGAAGGTAGCTGGTTCTTTTCTTAATTCTGCCAGGATCAGGGTTTCCTGAGCCATACGACGCATACCT
This sequence comes from Flavitalea flava, assembly GCF_054461575.1. Taxonomy (NCBI): domain Bacteria; kingdom Pseudomonadati; phylum Bacteroidota; class Chitinophagia; order Chitinophagales; family Chitinophagaceae; genus Flavitalea; species Flavitalea flava. The sequence continues at coordinate 462,273 of NZ_JBTLQH010000001.1, read as the reverse complement.
GAAATAGCCCGGTTCTGGCACATCTTATAGAAATAACCTTCAAAATTTTGAAAATCAACGAATTCCTTTCGATTGACCCAAAGTTTTACAAATACATCCTGCAGAATATCTTCGGCCATTTCGGGAGAGTTGGTGATCCTGAGAATATAATAATAAAGCTTATCCCGCCATAGGTGAAAAAGTTCCCCGAAAGCAGCTTCATCACCGGAAGCGATGCGCGAAAAAAGATCTTTTGGGCTATGTGATGAATCCGGAGACAAGAGAATGTCAATTGTTTTGGAGCCTAAAACTATGAAAATTTTATATCAGAATAATAATCGGGTGGAGAACCATAACAGAATAATAATCCTGACGGATGAGCAAAATGTCGATTTTAATGTTGACATACACAATTAGAATGTTAGTAGGTTATCCAGGTATTCATTCCTGAATTTTCCTTTTGGGTCATAGTGTTGTAACATTTGTTTAAAATCCGGCAGTTTATCATACAACGATTGTATCCGTTGATGCGGGGTGGTGAATAGCTTCCCCCAGTGCGGTTTTGCGTTAAAAGGGGCCAGCCGCACCTCGATAAGGGGTAAAAGTTGTGCTACGGCTGGCCAGTCCTGTTTCCACGTAAAATGAATAGCCGTACTATCCTGACGGTAGCATGGGCTCATCCAAAGATCGTCTCCGGCTATACAGCGGATCTCGGAAATCAATAAATGGGGAGCTATTTTTTCCTGCAAACCGGAAATGGCTTTTATCGCTTCGACCGATCTGTCCCGGGGTACAAAATATTCAGTCTGCAATTCTTTGCCGCTGCTGGGGGTGAAGCCCATACGAAAATGCGGCAACCGGTCATACCAGGGACCTGGCACTCCCATTTGGCCCGTACAATTCTCCGGTGACAGATCCCCGATGGGGTGAAGATCTCTCCTGGCAGCCCTGGCACCAAAAAAATCGCCTGTAAAAAATTGTTCACCCCTGCTCTTTATCCATACCTCGTTGAAAAAAGGACTTCGCCAATCGGTAAAAAGACTCACGCTGTAACCGGCTGACATGACCTGTTCGAAGTTTTGTTCCAATACCTGTAGTGGCAACTCTTCATAGACGAATTGCCTTACCGTGTAAGTTGGTTCTATCGCTAAGGTAATCTTTGTAATTATACCCAAGCCCCCGAGATGTACCACAGCGCCGGCAAATTCTACGCTATCTTTATCTATAGACAGAACGGCTAGTTCTCCATCAGCGGTTATCATTTCCATGGCACGGACAGCGGTAGAAAGATTGCCATTTTTCCAGCCGGAACCATGGGTTGCGGTCGCACAACCTCCGACAATAGAAATATGGGGTAAGGAAGCCAGGTTATGCAGAGCGTAACCCTGGCTTTCCAGGTAAACGGCCAGCTCCCCGTAACGAACGCCGGCCTCAACCGTAACCGTAAGTTTATCTTTATTTATTCCATCTATTTTATTAAATGCAATAAGGGACAGGAGATGATCTTTCGAATCTGCAATATGGTTAAAACAATGCCGGGTTCCCAGGATCTTGAGCCTGTCGTATCTTTTTACCAGGTCTATGAGTTCTTCCGGAGAAGCAACCTCCTTTACCGGTGAAGTACTATACCTATAATTACCTGCCCAGTTTGTTTTTGTTTGCATACCTCAAGATAATGAAGTAAATCGCCTTATTTGGCAACAAAAAAATCAAGCAATGCCTTCTGCACCTGATCCGTTCCCTCCTGTACAATCCAGTGTCCAACTCCTTTAATGGTTATATCCGTTACATTTACAGCTACATGCCGGGTATGATCTCCCAAAAAAGATGCAGATTGAAATTCCGCGCCAAGCGTAAGAAATGGCATCTTTAATTTTTGTTTGCTTAATTCGAGATTATCCTTTGCATCCTGCGGAAAATTTCCAAACCAATGAAAGGCTCCTTTCGTTGCCCCCGGCTGTGCATAAGCACGGATGAATTCATCGGTCTCTTCCTTCGTGAAGGCATCGTTCTTATGTCCAACCACTGTCCAGAAATCAGTCAGGAATAATCTTTCCCTTCCGGCCACGAGGTCACCCGATGTCGGCCTTGCAAAAAAACCAAACCACCAGGCCGAAGTATATACCTTGGTCCAGACAGGTTCGATGCCAGGTAAAAGGGCATCCAGCAGGGCCACCTTTTTCACTTCGGCCGGGAATTGCGCTGCATAGGCATAGGCGACCATCAACCCGATATCATGACCAGCCAGGTTAATCGTTGGGTAACCCAGCTTCTTTACCAGTTCATGTATATCCACCGCCATGTTCTTTTTATCATAACCACCTTCAGGTTTGGAAGATTCCCCTACTCCTCTCAGGTCAGGAGCAATTACGGTGAAATGTTTGGATAGCTCCGGTAACAACCGGTTCCACATAAACCAATTCTGTCCAAAACCATGAATCAGAACCAGGGGCTCACCTTCGCCACCTATCACGTAATGGATATTAACGCCATTGACATTCGCTACCTGGTGTTTAAAATTGGCGGGAGGATTAGCAGGTTTTAAAGACGAATCCGCAACTTTGGTAATGCCGGAAGGTGCAACTGCAGCTTCCGCCGCATTGGGTTCGGCAGGCTTGCTTGCATTATTGCAGGCCATTTGCATAACCGGGAGAAAAAAGGATAGACATAAAATGAGCAACCCGGATCCACGGGTATTGAATTTTTTTGATTTACGGGTAATAGCAGACATATACTGTTTTTTGAAATTAAAATTTTATTTAGCTGCGACTTTTCCAGCGGCCTTCGCAGCATTTTCAATTACCTCCGCGACTTCTTTGGCCCTGGTCATAAATAAAACATGACATCCTTTTAATTCGGTCACTACGGACCCTGCCCTTTTATACATACTACGTTCGATGTCAGGATTGATACTTTTATCTTCTGTTGCGACAATTGCATAGGAAGGTTTTAATTTCCAGGCCGCTACCGTTAGAGGAGTTACAAAGGCTTTTCCGGTAACAGGTCCCTGAGACGCATACATAAAATCTGATTTTTCTTTGCTTAGATCCGCTGCGAATCCTGCATGGAATTTTGCCTTGTCATAATAAATAAAACCTTTTTCATCCGGAGGAAGGATCCCATTTTCGGGAGCAGGCGGAGCAGTCTTGGCCAGATCAAGGGTACTCTCCCCTATTTCCGGGACAAAGGCAGCTACATAGACCAGGGCTGCCACCTTCGGAGATCCCCCTGCCTGTGTGATTACCGATCCGCCCCAGGAATGCCCGACCAAAATAACAGGGCCATCCTGTTTGTCCAAGGCTCTGTTGGTCGCCGCCACATCATCTTCAAGGGAGGTCAACGGGTTTTGCACCAGGGTAACATTATATCCTTTGGCTGCAAGAATTTTATATACACCTTCCCAGCCGGATCCGTCTGCAAAAGCCCCATGAACGATCACGATATTCTTTGCGCCGGCTAAAGGTTGGCCGATCAACGGGTTCCGGGATAAAACCAGGAAAAATAAGGTAAAGAGGGCCGTCACCAACAGCTTGAACGATTTTTTGTTAAGGAGTTTCATTTCTTATATTTTTATTTTATGGAATGAATTGTCTTTTTGAAACCAACCTCATGCCATAAATCTAAACTGCTGTCAATCAGCAAATTGAACGACCCAAGAAATGATAAACTCCGAAACTTCGGAGGATATCTCCGAAAAACTCCGAAATGTACGCGGAAAATAATTTAAGAAAAAAATTAATTATTCTCATTAAACCCCTTGTGAATTGACCGCCTAAAAACCTTGTAAAAGAGGAGATTAAGCAGGATTAGCTCAAATCCGTAAACAAAGTCTTCCACAGGGATAGTCAACAGGCGGATACCGGTATTTTCCGCATTATTATAGATAACTACCGGTTCATCCGGACCTGTGCCAGTGAGCAGTCCATTTACGATAAAAAAAGGGATCATTAAAAGAGCATATACAATAACCGCTTTCCCAAACCAATCGATTTTAAGAATGAATTTTAAAAAAAGACAGAGGATGGCCGTAGTGATAAAAGTAACCGATGTATATAAGTTACGCAGGAACCAAAACCCGGTAAACAAAAGCAGGACGGAGAATGCTGTACAAAAAATAAGGTCCGTTTGCATTTTCCAGGCCAGGTTAATTTTGTTCTCCCGGCAATAGTAATCCAGGCAGAAATAGGTAAATACACAGGAATAAGGGATACATAAAAAGAAAAGGATCTCTTCTGCGGGCAGCTCCCAAAAATATAAGCCCATAACATAACGGGGATTAAAATGCCAAACTCCCAGCCGGGTAAAAAGAGAATCCCATATAATAAAAAGGAGGGCAACCAAGAGGGTTGCCGGAAAAAACGCTTTCCATTCCCGATAAAATTTTATCCGGGGATGAAAGGAGAACAAAAAGGGTACAATTACCGTAAAAAAATCGATCAGGAGGTAAAGGGATCTCATACAGCCTTTTTAGCTCTTAATTCGCGAAAATATTTAAAGGGTACCCACAACATGCCGAAACATTCCCCTTCTTCTTTATCCAGGTGTTTGTGATGCATTTTATGTGCTCTGCGAATTCCTTTTAAATACGTATTATCTGCGTTACGGAAGATCCGGAACCGCTGATGAATAAAAATATCATGGATCAGGAAATAGGTCATTCCATACACGGTAATACCCGCACCGATCCAGAAAAGGTAATTGTATTGTTGTTGGATGCCCAAAAACAGCGATATGATCCCCGGCAGGGCGAAGATCAGGAAGAAAAAATCATTATGTTCGAAAAAAACATTGGTTTCCTTTTTGTGGTGATCCTTATGCAGTTTCCATAATAAGCCATGCATAATATATTTATGGGTAAACCAAGCTACCGCCTCCATGCTGATAAAAGCAGCCAGGGTAATGGCAAGATTTATAAGAAGGTTGCTCATACCCAATTCACTTTTTTTGGGAAAAGACTATTGATCATCAATCCAATTTTCCTGCCATTATTGATCCTTATCCTTTCTTTTAATAACTGCTGGGCTGGAATTTTTTTTATTTTAGTGAATAAGGATTGGTAATATACATAGGCAAGATATACTCCTCTTTTGGAAGATGCCGGTAATTTATATATTCCTGCCAGGGCAATTTTGAAATCGGCTTCGATATCCTTTTCAATTTGTTTTTTTGCCTGACAGGTAAATTCGCTCATATCCACCTCCGGAAAATAAACCCTTCCCAATACCTGGTAATCGTCTTTAATATCCCTTAAAAAATTTACTTTCTGAAAGGCCGCGCCTAATTTCATGGCATAGGGTTTCAATTCTTCATACATATCCAGATCTCCTTCCGTGAAAACATGGAGGCACATTAAACCGACCACCTCTGCGGATCCAAGTATATATTGCTGGTATTTTTCAACGGTATAATCCATTTTTTCCAGATCCATTTTCATGCTTTGTAAAAATACCGAAATTAAAACAGGATCGATATGGTATTGATGGACCGCCTGCTGAAAAGAGTTTAAGATCGGGTTAATGGAAATCCCGCTTACCATGGCCTCATAGGTATCCTGTTCCAGCCTGGCCAACAGGTTCTTTTTATCGTATCCATCGAAGCTATCCACAATTTCATCTGCCAGCCGGACAAATCCATAGATGGAATGGACGGGATTTCGCAGCCGGTTGTTCAGGAAATATATCCCCAAAGAAAAACTGGTGCTATAGATCCCGGTAGTCATCTTACTGGTTTCCACCGATAATTTATCATAAAGCGACTTCATCAGTTATTGTTTTAGCTTGAGCCGGTTCATGGATATGTTTCAGGTAGGTATTCAGTTGGGTGGCAACAATTTTTCCGGAAATCAGGGATGGGGGAACACCGGGTCCGGGAACGGTAAGCTGGCCCGCGTAAAAAAGGTTCTTTATTTTTTTGTTCCTGATCTTTGGCTTTAGTATGGCGGTCTGCATCAGTGTGTTGGCAAGCCCATAGGCATTGCCTTTATAAGAATGATAATCAGAAATAAAATCGTTTATGCAATAACTGCGTTTGTAATCTACAAAGGCCTGGATTTCCTCACCGGTATGGAGCTCCAGCCGGTCCATCATTATCCGATAATATTTCTCCCGCAATTCATCTGTATCTGGAAGACCAGGCGCGACCGGCATTAATAAGAACAGATTTTCATGGCCTGGTGGGGCAACTCCATCATCCGAACGGGAAGGGCAGCACACATAAAACAAAGGCCGGGAAGGCCACTGAGGATCCATAAAAATCTCCCTTGAATGTTGCAGGAGATCCTCTTCAAAGAATAAGGTGTGATGTTCCAGAGTACCGATCCGTTTGTTCAGCCCGATATAATAAATAAGACAGGAAGGGGCAAAGGTCTTTTTGTTCCAGTAACTTTCTTTATAATTGCGGTGAGCGGGAGACAGTAATTCATTTTCCACATGATGATAATCGGCTGACCCGATCACCGCATCACAGGGAATTTCCTTTCCATCCACCAAAATTCCCCTGGCTTTAAGACTGGCCTGCGTTACCAGAATTTGTTGAACCGGGGCATTATAATGAAAGAGGGTCCCATTCTTACGGGCAACCATCTCCATGGCTTCTATTACTTTTCCAAACCCACCCTTGGGATACCAGGTTCCCAATTTTAAACCGGCATAGTTCATTAAACTATAAAGGGCAGGCATTTTTTGAGGCATGGCGCCAAGGAATAATATCGGGAACTCCATTAGGGCGATCAGTTTCGGGTGCGAAAAATATTTCCGCACGTGTTTGCTGAAAGAGGAGAACACCTGAAGACGCATGGCCCCTTTGATAAGGCCAGTATCTGCAAATTCTGTCAGGGAAAGACCGGGCATGTATATTATATTTTCCATTCCCGTATCATATTTATATTTCGCTTCCTCCATAAATTTCCCCAGCTGCTGCGAACTACCCTTTTCAATCGATTCGAAAAGCTGACAAAGGGCATCGTAATTTTCAGGTACATGCATGGTTTGTCCCTTTCCGAATACCACATCAAAGGATGGATCCAATAATTTCAGTTCATAGAGATCGACAACTTCATAGCCAAAATCTGAAAAGAATTTTTCAAATATATCCGGCATCCAATACCAACTCGGCCCCATGTCAAACACATATCCGTTATCGGTACGGAATTGCCTTGCCCTTCCTCCCGGGGAACTATTCTTTTCATACACATGCACAGTATGTCCTGCGGCAGACAAATAAGCTGCTGCACTTAACCCGGAAAAACCGGCGCCTATGACGACAATACTGGACATATAGCTTCTTATTTTAACTGACTTTCCAGATCTTCCACAGATTGCAGCCAATGAATCTTTTTACCGGTGCGTAAATGCCCGATCAAGGCGTGGCTTCCTGCTACGAACATTTTCTTTCCTGCAAACCTTGTCCGGATCCCATCCAGATATTGCTGCGCATCCTCCGGCAGGTCATGATGAACCAGGAATAAAAGCAAATTGTCGGGAGAAAGGTCTTTAAGTGCAGCGTTAAGGGAAATAAGCGGAACATTCGCCCCAAGATAAATGGCTTTTTTCCCCGAAAGCCGGATCAGGTATTGGGCGAAAAGCAAACCGATCTCATGAAATTCATTTTCGGGCAGAAAAAGCAGCCAGGTTTCAGGTGAAGAAACTGCAGGCGGCAGCGTGTCGATGGCTGAAAACAGTTTTTGCCGGAGCAGGTTACTGATAAAATGTTCATGGGCGGCAGGCAGGGTATCACAGGACCACATTAACCCTATCCTGACTAACATGGGGTATACCACTTTTAAATAAGTATCCAGCATCCCATAACGATGCTGACATTGTGCAAACAGGGCTGAAAACCGGGGTTCATCATATTCCATTCCCGCAGCGATCAATTGCGATACGAATAAGCCCGCCGTTTCAGAATGGGTAACCACTTTCCATTCTTCCAATAACCTGAATATTTTTTCATCCGGCATCGCGCACAATTCAGATACCTTATACTCCGTATCCATTAAACCGACAATATTCAGCAACCGGCGCAACTGGGAATTATCATAATAACGGGTATTGCCCTCTGATCTATTGGGTTTCAATGCATTATACCTTTTCTCCCAAATACGGATCGTATGTGGTTTTACACCGGAATATTGAGCTAATTGGGAAATGGAGAAGAGATCCATTGATTTTGTTTAAATTTTATCAAAAATATATAAACAAAACAAAAGGACCAAAAGTTTTAATCCACCGGGTGAAATACAAAGGCCCCGACTATTAAGGGTCGGGGCCTTTGTCTGTATAGGTTTGGAGTGGAGATCAAATAATGTTCAGCCGGCAGATCAGGCGTCTTTAAAACCATACTGTGCCAGAACATCCGCAGGAACGCCTTTCCAGATATTTGGAGCGTTGCCTGCAAAACCAAGATCCTTGATACCTATTTCGGTAGTATAGAATCCGGAACAGGTCAGGTCACGCATCTTGTTGAAAAATGCCACTCCCTGTTCCATTCCCGGTTTGACCTTGGTCGGATAAGCGATATCCCTGACCAGTTCTAATTGATGCTCTTCTCCGGCCTCTCTGAAGGTCTTACCGTAACGTTTCAACGAGGTCAGATCCAGCCATCTCAGTCCTCCGCGCATTGGGACCTGATGCGAGGGCATATCTTTTACGATAAATTCAATAAAATCGGGAACCTTAGCTTCGGAGGCGCTGCCGGAATGTTCGTCTTTCGGAATGATGATATCTGCCAGTACGGTTATGGTCGCCATTTCCTGATCCGTGAAGAACTTTTCGGCCATGAGTTTCTTATCCCTCTCTATCTCAAAAGGCTGGCGGCCTACTTCCCGTGCCGCAGCCGCATTATCGGTAGTTTCGGCAGGTTTGGCCTTCGTATCGGTTTTACAGGCATCCAGTAACACACCGGCAGACAGCCCGGTGATCCCCAATGCTTTTAATGATTCGCGTCTGTTCATGATGATCGGCTATTGAAAGTTAATTTAAATATTCATTTTCTTTTTCTGATCGAGAATATATTCCGCGGTACGCATCGATAAGGCAAGAATAGTCCAGGTGGCATTTTTGTCTCCCTGCTGTACAAATGGCGCCGCATCGACGACAAAAAGATTCTTACAATCGTGTGCCTGACACCATTTATTGAGTGCGGATTTTTTGGGGTCATCCCCCATCCGGATCGTGCCGACCTCATGAATGATCCTTCCGGGCGCTTCCAGCCCGTAGTTCGTTTCCGGACCTTCGACCGTCGATGTAACAATCGCCTTCATTTCATGCATGAGTCCCTTGAAGGTATCCTGCATATGTTTGGCCTGTTTGATCTCGGCATCAGACCATGTATAATTGAACCGCAAGGCAGGTATGCCAAATTTGTCCACAACATTCGGATCGATCTCACAATAATTATCCTCCCTGGCGATAGCCGTTCCACGACCGGCCATTCCCACCCTGGTTCCAAAGAAGCGCCGCTGATCTTCCTTCAATGATTTACCGAACCCGCCTGGGTCCTTCATTTTACCATCCGCCCCTGGTACCAGGCCGTTTAATTTCTGGATCCCGTTGCCAAAACCATAAGAAGGCATATTCATTCCTCCTCCGTATTCGATATGATATCCCCGCGGAAAATCGAGTTTTTTATTATCGAGCCACCAGGGAGAATAGATATGTACGCTCCCCACTCCATCTTCATTATACCGCTTGCGCCCCATCAGTTCCGGGATAAATCCGGACATGCTGGCCCCGGTCGAATCATGCAGATATTTCCCTACAATGCCGCTGCTATTGGCTAATCCTCCGGGATGACTGGCAGATTTGGAATTCAGCAAAATCCTGGCAGATTCACAGGCACTGGCTCCCAATACGATCGTTTTCCCCCTTACTTCATATTCCTGAAGATCGTCCTTGTCCACATAAGAGACTCCTGTCGCCAAACCATTATCCCCGGTGATCACTTCACGGACCATCGCATTGGTCTTTACGGTCAGGTTACCGGTCTTTATGGCGGGAATGACCAGACAGGATGAAGCCGAAAAGTCTCCATAGACTTTACAACTGCGGCCGCATTGGCCGCAGAAAAAACAATTACCGCGATCTTTATTGCCCGGCAAGGCCTCGGTAAGGACCGATCCTCTTCCGGCAATTACTTTTACGCCGGTCTTTGAAGCGGCTTTTTTTATGAACAGTTCATTGAGCCTGGGTTTGGGAGGAGGAAGGAATATTCCGTCCGGCTCATTTTCCAGCCCTTCCACCGTACCATAGATCCCGATCAACCGGTCTACCTTATCATAAAAAGGTTTTACCTCTTCATACGTTATCGGCCAATCGTCCGTCAGACCATCTAACTGGTGGCTTTTGAAATCCAGTGGACCCATTCGCAGGGATATCCTGCCCCAATGATTGGTTTTGCCCCCCAACATACGGGACCGGAACCATTGAAATTCCGTCTTATCTTTTGTGGTGTAAGGTTCACCATCTATCTGCCAACCGCCAAAAGCTCCGTCAAAATCCCCAAAAGCCCGGGTTGTTCCCGCTCCGCGGCGGGGAGATTCCCATGGCCATTTTAATTGCTGGGAATCTTTGGCAGGATCGAAAAAAGGTCCTGCCTCCAGCATCAATACCTTTAAACCCGCATTCGCAAATACATAGCCTGCCATCCCTCCGCCTGCCCCGGATCCCACGATGACCACATCATAGACCTCCGTTGATTTCTTGATTTCAATATCGCTCATAAAAAAAATTTAATGCCTCTTAAAGCTTTTTTTGCTTTTATAAAAATGCTAACAAGGGTAATGCCGTAATATAGAAAGGATAGAGATCCTTTTTATTGATGTATACTCATTTTTTGCGCAAATAATCACTTTCCCTGCCTTTCATCGGAAGATGAAGTTCCAAAAGAGGACAAGATTCCGCCCGGAGCCAGCGTAATGCCCGGAATACCTTCAGATCCGGTGCCTGTCCCGGTCCGCTCTGCATTAAAATCCGGGCTCAAATTCTGTTTTTTGTCGGGAAGGCCTGGAAAACCTCCTGGAATGGAGTTGCTTATATAGGTGAAAAAGTTGGATGGATGCATATGGCTCAGGGAATAACAATCATTTGAGCAATAAACTTAAGGAAAAATTCAAGAAAGAGTAATTTGCTGCATGGATTATTTTAAAAAGCTTCAGGAATTGCTGAAGCTGGAACAGGAAGAGGACCGGCTTTCCTACCTGAAACTGACTGAATCGGCATCCGTATCCAGCCGAAGGACCGCAGGCCTGACCTGGTATCCGATTGCCATCAGGGGCTCGGAAATGGGCAGGGGAGATTACCTGATCGTGGAGATGGAACGTACCACCCACCAGGACCTCTCCCATCAGCTCCGTTTTGGTGCATCCGCAGCGCTTTTCTCCAATCATAACGCTGCCCAGGACAGAGTGGAAGGGGTCATTTCCTATTTAAGCGGGAACCGTCTTAAACTCACTCTTAATACCGATGAACTGCCTGAATGGTCCCGGGATGGAAAATTAGGCGTCGATCTGCTTTTTGACGATTCGAGTTACGACGAAATGCAAGGCGCTCTTAAACTGGCTTCCGCCCTTCATGAAAAAAAAGAAGAAGGCCGGCTGATCCGAATCCTGACCGGGGAAAACACACCTACTTTCCAGTCCGGATCAGAAACGCCGGCAGTTGATCCCCATATAGCTCCGCAGAGGGCTGGATTTGTTATGCTGAACCCTTTTCAGCAGGCGGCCGTTACAAAGATCCTCGCTGCCAATGAACTGGCCATCGTACATGGCCCTCCGGGTACAGGTAAGACCACCACCCTGGTTCAGGCGATCAAAGCCCTGATCAAACAGGAAGGCCAACAAATCCTGGTCGTGGCCCCCAGCAACACAGCCGTCGATCTGTTGAGCGAAAAATTATCGAATGAAGGACTGAACACCCTTCGCATCGGTAATCCCGCCCGGGTTTCGCAAAAACTGATGGCCCTGACCCTGGACAGTAAAATGGCGGAACACCCCGGAATGAAAGAAATCCGGAAACTTAAAAAACAAGCCAATGAATTCCGGGATATGGCGCATAAGTACAAACGCAGTTTTGGAAGAGCCGAACGGGATCAACGAAAGGCACTTTTTGACGAAGCGCGAAATATTCTGAAAAGCATTGGGAATACCGAACAATATATTATCGATGATCTGATAACGAAGGCCCAGGTAATTACGGCCACCCTGGTTGGAGCCAATCATTATACAGTACGAAATCTGAAGTTTCACACGGTGGTGATCGATGAGGCCGGACAAGCGCTCGAACCAGCTTGCTGGATTCCCATCCTAAAAGGGCAAAAATTGGTCCTGGCAGGTGATCATTGCCAATTACCCCCAACGGTTAAATCGGCAGAAGCGGGAAAAAAAGGGCTGATCATCACTCTTCTGGAAAAAACTGTTGCCTTACACCCCGAAGCGGTCGTGCTATTGGAAGAACAATACCGCATGCATGAAACCATCATGGGGTATTCTTCTGCTATATTTTATCACAACAGATTAAAAGCGCATCCCTCCGTTGCGAGACATGTATTGTTCCCGGATGATGGTCCGCTCGTTTTTGTGGATACTGCGGGTTGCGGTTTTGAGGAGAAGATCGAAGGCACCAGCATAAGCAACCCGGAAGAGGCTGTCTTCCTGTTCAAACACCTGACAAAGCTAGTCAGGGAAATAAAGAGTCAAGACTTGCAGAATTATCCCTCTATCGCGGTTATCTCCCCCTACCGGCAACAGATCCAGGTGCTGAAAGAACAACTATTACATTGGCCGGATCTGCTGGCCTACGGCGATAAACTCTCTGTCAATACCATCGACAGCTTCCAGGGACAGGAACGGGATATTGTTTATATCAGCATGACCAGGAGCAATACGGACAATAAAATTGGTTTCCTTTCCGATATCCGCCGGATGAATGTGGCTATGACCCGGGCCAGAAAAAAACTGGTTGTCATCGGGGACAGCGCCACCTTATCCCAACATTCTTTTTATTCCAATTTTATTACCTATGCGGAACACCATAATGCCTGGCAAAGCGCCTGGGAACTGGCAGAATAAATAACCTGACATAATCTGTTTTTGTCAGGTTACGGACAATGAACAATCCTGCCTTCGGGTACTTTTGAGGGATAATAAAAAAATTATTCAATCTTAAAAGATCCAGTCATGAAGTTATTTGCATTCAGTCTTCTTCTATTAGCCTTCACCCAGGTTAACGCGCAGAAATCAGAAGTCTTTGTATCCTCCGGGGCAGCGATCAAAGGTTATGATGCAGTTGCCTATTTCACGGAAGGAAAACCCGTAAAAGGCGATAAAAAATTCAGTTATAACTGGAAAGGTGCAGATTGGTATTTTTCAAACCAGCAGAATTTGACCAGTTTTAAGGCTGATCCCGTAAAGTATGCTCCTCAATACGGAGGATATTGTGCCTATGGTACATCCGAAGGACATAAGGCTCCAATCGATCCGCAGGCATGGACGATCGTGGGCAACAAATTATACCTGAACTACGACAAGGACATTAAGGTAAAATGGTCCAAGGATCAGCAAACACGGATCAAACAGGCGGATATGAATTGGCCAAAGATCAGGGATAAGGAATAAGGGTTGGCTCAACGGAGAGGAACAATAACTCTGTTTCTTCTTCGGCCGTTATGATAATCTCATCATTCTCTTTTTCAAAAACGATAACATGGTATTGGCCGACTGTTTCACAATTCACATTGATCACTCCTTTTATCAGGCATAACAGGGCCCTGTATCCGGGAGTGGCGGAAAATTGTACTCTTTTCCCTTTTTGGACCACTCCAGAAATGGAGATTACCGGATTGAAACATTTTAAAGGACCGGTTTTATTTTCAAAGGTACCACTGCTCAGGCAGAGATCTACCCCTTCCTGTTCCAATACTTGCGGTCTTTCGGTAAAGGTTGCCGGTTGTAAGGAGGGATCTTCACCATTGCAGGGTGCAGGCACATTTATCCAAAGCCGGATAAGTTCCTGCACCCCTGCATTTTTTAGCCATTCTGCCGGCGGCTCTTCGTTATGCAGCAGCCCTGAAAGGATATGCTCGATACGCTTATGCATACTCTATTTTATTAATCCAGCACCCCAAACTTGCCGGCCTGATACTCATGAATCGATTCCATGATCTCCTCCTGCGTATTCATAACAAAGGGTCCATAACTGGCAATGGGTTCATTCAGCGGTTCACCACTCAATAACAATAACACACTATCTTCAGCAGCCTTTATAGAAATATCCGTTCCGCTATTCTTAAAAAGGATAAATTCATGTTCTTTGGCCTTTTCACCATTTACTTCAATACTACCCTTAACTATCAGGATAGCCGTATTATAACCCTCTGGTAAGGAGGTTGAGAATTCCCCATCCTTTTTTAGTTTAATATCGATAAGATTCACCGGTGAATAGGTTTCAGCGGGGCCTTTAACATCATTAAACCTTCCGGCAATCACATTCACTACTCCGGCATCTCCCGGTAATTCAACCTTTCCCATTTGTTCCTTCGTGATGGCCTGGTAATGAGGTGTCGTCAATTTATCCTTTTTAGGAAGATTGACCCAAAGCTGTATCATTTCAAACGGGCCGCCTTTTTTGGAATATTCCTGCTCGTGGTATTCCTTATGCAATATACCCGCACCTGCTGTCATCCATTGCACATCACCGGAATGAATAATTCCGCTGTTCCCCGAACTGTCGTGATGGGCCACGCTGCCCTTATAGGCAATCGTTACCGTCTCGAATCCTTTATGCGGATGCACATCCACGCCCCGAAGCGTTTCGGAAGGCGGGAAATTAAATTCAGCAGCAAAGTCAAGCATTAAAAAAGGGCTTATCCGTTGCTGGGGAATAACCGTGCCCGGAATGTAATTGTACACTCTGAACCCATCCCCTACCATGCCCGGCTGTGCCGGTTTTTTGACGATCCTGTCAATTTGTTTGTTCATATACTGATTTCCTTATACTTTATTTTGTAAAACGATATTTTTAACTTCTTAACTGAGCCTTATATTCAGCCTGGCGTTCTTTAAGGCATCATCCGTGATGGTATATACCGGTCTGTTTTGCACCTTGCGTATTTTTGAAATCTCAGCACCAACTTCTTTCATTCCCTTTTTAAAGGCATCCAGATCGTTCGTTGCGTTATATTTCAGAACAAGCATGCTCTGATTGGTATAGGCAAAAACCTTTCTCAACTTCAATTCTTCCATTTCCGCTAATTCACCGGTAAATAATACAGCATCGAAATTTTTCAGGAAAGACGCAGTAATGGCATCTTCTCCATTGGAAGCCAGCGTAACATTCCACTCTTCCTGGCTAAGGGACGAAGCCATATTCTGTATGGTCCTGTCATCTTTTCCGAGTATCATTATTTCTGCTTTCATATTGCTCCTTTTTTATTGTAGAACAAAAGTAAGCTGAAGTAAAGCGGCAAAAAATAAGGTTGATTAAGTGGAATACTTAATGTAGGTTAATTAACTTCTCAACTTCAGCCCCCTTGCTGGTTAAAGCCTTTGTATTTGCCTTTAAGACCTCATAGGCAGCCTTGTTAATTTTATCCGGGCCTGCGTTCTTCCATTTTTGAATATCCCTTTCAAAATCAACGTTAAATAAAATCTTTGACAAATCCCGGATGGCGCAATAGTTGGCCACGGAATGACCATTATCGCTTGCGTAGTTGCTATTACCGATAAAAAACTCAATTATTTTATAGAGGGTTTCATGCGCCATGCTTAGTTCGGTAAGCTTTGCCCGGTATTCCAGATCAGCACTTACCAATTTGGGAAACAATTTATAATCGGCAAAATGACGGCTTTCATGCGCAAGATAACTGATCATAAAGTCCTCGCTATTCAGGTCATATCCTTTTGC
This sequence comes from Flavitalea flava, assembly GCF_054461575.1. NCBI lineage: Bacteria > Pseudomonadati > Bacteroidota > Chitinophagia > Chitinophagales > Chitinophagaceae > Flavitalea > Flavitalea flava. The sequence goes on along the minus strand of NZ_JBTLQH010000001.1, from coordinate 446,398 downwards.
CACACAGTACAGCGCTTCTTTGGTGGCCCAGCCACCGGGATAATACCTGTCAAGCGTGGCATACTCCTCCCAGCCCAATGTAATAAAATCATCCATAAGAATCACGCGGGAACTGGTCTTTTCATCGTACAGTTTAAAGGTATAGGTAGTATCTTTTTCCGTTCTCCAAACTAACAGATCAATAAGTCGTCCTGTTTTACCAAAACCGGTAGTATGTAATCCCAAAGAGGCTAGGTAATGGTTTAAATAAAGATCAATACTATCCTCGTTTACTGTCAGGTTACCGGCCGGGAGATAGTTCGTTTTTAAAAAGCTGCATAACTGGCTTTTAAAGGCAGAGTCGTAATTAACGGAATTATCCAGCAATGATTTCCTCCAATAGTCATAGTATATTTTCAATAACCCGTCAATGGCAGACCTTTTGCTTTCCAGGTAACCACTGCTGTCTGCGGGGTATTTGAACCGGCTTTCAAACTTTGTTTTAAAATCCAAATCCTTTTGACTTATTTTTTTGTCTTTAACGCTTACTAATAATAAAGAGGGTTTAATATCCCCGTCCAGGCAGTAGGAATAAATTTTCCGGTAATCATATTTTATACTGTCGGTTGAATTGTCCCGGGATTTATCGGCCTGAGCGGTAAGACTTACCGGGTAAAGAAATCCTAATGGAATAATAAATGCCAATAGAATCTGGGGAAGGCCTGTATAGGCAAAACAAAAATAAAAAGGGGATAAGGGTTTCATATTTATTAAAAGGTTTATTTATTTAAATTTTCCCCAACCGCCCTTCCTTTCTTCCCTTCAAATTTCACTTTCCTACTTCCCCTGCGCATTCAGCATTTTACTTAAGAACTCCGGTGTAACGCCGATATAAGAAGCTACCTGTTTTTGGGCAAGACCTTTGATCAGGGACGGGTATTGGTGGCAAAAGTTATCATAACGTTCCATGGCAGGAAGGCTAAGAAAACTTACCAGTCGGCTTTGATAGGTAGCCACTGCATTTTCGGCCAGGATTCGGAAAAACCGTTCGAATTTTGGCACTTCGGCATACAATTTATCCAGGTCCGACTTCCACAACCACAAGATCTCACTTTCTTCGATCGCATCTACGAAAAGTGTTCCTGGTTTCTGTTTGACCAGGCTGTACATATCCCCGATCCACCAACCGGGAGGTGCGAACTGGACCACATGTTCGAAACCGTTCTTATCCAGGGAATAACTGCGAAGGAGGCCTTCCGTTACAAATGCAGGTCCTTTACTGACATCCCCCTCCTGGTTGAGGTATTGTTTTTTCTTGAGTTTCCGGGTATTTAGCAGAGAGGTAAAAAAAGCCTTTTCCTCCTCCTTGAGGAGGATATGCCTCGCAACATGTTCTAACAGCAAATTATAATTCATGGCATCTTTGTATCTCCGAAAATAAGAAATTTTAGGGTTCCTCTCTTTGATTTCGCCTTACCTTTGCGGGGTTATTACCGGAGCTGAGCCCGTTCGCGAGCTCAGCCCAAGGTTGAAGCGAACAAAGCAGGCAAAAATTAGTATCTATGAATGATTTTATAGCCGCCCGATCTCAGATGGCCCTTTCGCTCGGATTTCACATTATATTCTCCTGTATTGGCATGGTAATGCCTTTTTTTATGGCAGTTTCCCACTATTACTGGCTGAAAACGAAAAAACCTGTTTATAAGAATATTACAAAGGCCTGGAGCCAGGGAGTGGCTATCTTTTTTGCAACAGGCGCCGTTTCCGGAACGGTATTATCCTTCGAACTGGGACTTTTATGGCCCGGATTCATGAAACATGCCGGCCCCATCTTCGGAATGCCTTTTTCCCTGGAAGGAACCGCCTTTTTTATCGAGGCCATCGCCCTGGGTTTCTTTTTATATGGTTGGGACCGTTTTAATCCCTGGTTCCATTGGTTCACGGGGGTAGTGGTCGGAATAAGCGGCCTGATCTCCGGCATTTTAGTAGTGTCTGCCAATGCCTGGATGAATTGCCCTTCCGGATTCGATTATGTGAACGGTCAGTACCTGAATATAGACCCCATAAAGGCCCTGTTCAATGATGCCTGGTTCTCGCAGGCCTTGCATATGTCCATTGCTGCCTTTGCTGCAACAGGTTTTGCCGTAGCAGGTGTCCATGCCCTTATGATCCTGCGTGGGAAAAATGTATATTTTCATACCCAATCCTTTCGGATAGCAGCGATATTTGCGGCAACGGCCGCCCTCTTACAACCTCTGAGCGGTGATATATCCGCAAAATTCGTCGCCAGGACCCAACCAGCCAAGCTGGCTGCCATGGAAGCGCTTTTTCAAACAAAACAAGGAGCGCCCCTGCTGATAGGAGGGATCCCCGATCCAACCAACAAAAAAGTTGATTATGGCCTTGAATTACCGGGCATGCTTAGTTTTATGATCGATGGGAATTTTCATTCCGAAGTAAAAGGACTCGATACCATCCCCGTTGAAAATCATCCGCCTGTCGTTATCACCCATTTTGCCTTCCAGATCATGGTCGGTCTGGGAATGCTCATGGTCCTCTTGTCCCTGATGTATTTTTATGCGCTATGGAAGAAAAAGAACTGGCGGGACAGCAGGTGGCTGCTAAAACTTTTTGTAGCCGCCATACCGGCCGGTTTTATCGCCGTGGAAGCAGGCTGGACGGTGACGGAAGTAGGACGGCAGCCCTGGATCCTGCAGGGGATCATGAAGACTGCCGATGCAGTGACCCCAATGCCCGGGATCCTGTATTCTTTTTACCTGTTTACGGGTGTTTATGTTTCCCTGTCCCTCATCGTTGTATATATGTTGTACCGGCAGATAAAAATGGTCGGGGTTATTTACGATATTCCATCAACATCCAAACCATTGACCCAAGGGGAATCTTTGACACACTAAGAATCATTGAATCACTGAATTATTTGAATCATTGAATCATTAATGCACTAAGCTTATGCTATACGTCGTGATCACCTACCTCTGGATAGCCATTTTACTTTACCTCTTAATGGGCGGGGCTGATTTTGGTGCAGGTATCATCGAGCTGTTCACTTCCCATAAGAACAAGAGCAAAACCAGGAAAACCATGTACAAGGCCATCGGGCCTATCTGGGAAGCCAATCATATGTGGCTGATCATAACGATCGTGGTACTGTTCGTGGGTTTTCCCGATATCTATACCACCATGTCGACCTTTTTACATATTCCCCTGGCGATCATGCTACTGGGAATTATTGCCCGGGGAACGGCCTTTTCGTTCCGGAACTATGACGCAGTAAAAGATGAAATGCAGGTAGTTTATAGCCGCATCTTCGTCTATGCCAGCGTCATTACTCCGTTATTCCTGGGGATTATTGCCGGCAGCGCAGTTGCCGGCCGTATCGATCCCGACGCCCGGACTTTTGCAGATGCCTATATCTTTAGCTGGTTACACTGGTTCTCTTTTACAGTTGGCCTTTTTACCGTTTCCATTTGCGGGTTCCTGGCCTCCATTTACCTGATCGGGGAAACGGATAATGAAACGGACAGGCTTCGTTTTATCACCAAGGCAAAAAGCACCAATGCGGCAGCCATCATTTGCGGAGTATTTGTTTTTATAGCCTCCACCGTCGAAGGCGTTCCTTTAACCGAATGGATATTCGGAAACCCCGTCGGCCTCATCGCCATTACGGCTGCCGCTTTATCGCTGATCCTTTTATGGATATTGCTTTTTAAGAAGAAAACAAGAATTCTGCGTGTTCTGGCCGGTTTCCAGGTCACCATGATACTGCTGGCCATCACCTACCGCCATTATCCGAATATCGTATTGCTTTCACACGGAAGATCTCTTTCCTTACTGGGACAACAGGGTTATGATAAACCGATAGCAGTCCTCGGCTGGGCCTTATTACTCGGAAGTATTTTTATTCTTCCTGCTTTATTTTATCTCATCTATAGTTTCAACAAAAAACCGGCAGCGATCGCACATTGAAGATCGCACCCTGGATCTTCAACGTTGAAGATCCAGGGTTGAAGATCCCACATTGAAAAAAAGTACTTCTAAACCGGGACGGCTGTTTTTGTCTTCTCCCCTGCTAATTCTTTCTCTACAGCAGCAATAGCCCTGATAGTTTTTATGATGGAATCCGGAGTCACCGAGATGCTGTCAATCCCCTGCTCTACGAGGAATTGCGCAAAATCGGGGAAGTCGGATGGTCCCTGTCCGCAGATCCCCACCTTGACTCCGTTCCTTTTGGCAGATTCGATCAGTTTGGCAATCATTTGTTTGACGGCGGGATTCCGTTCGTCGTATAAATGCGCTACCAGGGAGGAATCCCGGTCAAGCCCAAGCGTTAGTTGCGTCAGGTCATTGGATCCTATGGAGAAGCCATCGATATGTTTGGAAAATTCATCGGCAAGGATAATATTGGAGGGAACTTCTGCCATCAGGTAAAGCTCAAGACCTTCTTTACCCCGTTCCAATCCAAATTCCTTCATCGTATCCTTAACCTTGACCAATTCCTCTACGGTGCGGCAGAAGGGGATCATAACGATCACATTATCCAATCCCATTTCTTCACGAACGATCCGGATGGCCTTGCATTCCAGGCCAAAGGCCGGCTTGTATTTTTCGGAATAATACCGGGAGGCGCCCCGCCATCCGATCATGGGATTTTCTTCATGCGGCTCGAAATATTTCCCTCCCAATAAATTATAATATTCATTGGTCTTAAAATCACTGAACCTGACCACGACTTTATGCGGATAAAAGGCGGCCGCAATTTTAGCAATCCCGTAAGATAATTTTTTTATAAAAAAATCCGCTTCATTTTCATATCCGATGATCCGGGCCCCGATCTCTTTGGTCAGCGCAGGATCGTTCAATTCCTTATGCTGCAATAAAGCCAGCGGATGGATCTGAATATAATTATTAATGATAAACTCCTCCCTGGCAAGGCCTACGCCTTTATTGGGCAAATGAGAGAATTTAAAACACATGGAAGGAGTCGCCACGTTCAGCATCAGCGAGGTTTTGATTGCGGGAAGATCATTCAGATCATATTCCGCCTTTTCAAAACCGATGATCCCGTCATAGATCAAACCGACTTCACCTTCTGCACAACTAACCGTGATCAGGTCTCCATCCGACAGGATATCCGTTGCATTCCCGCAACCGACGATAGCGGGTACTCCCAATTCCCTGGCGACAATGGCAGCATGGCAGGTCCTTCCTCCCTTATTAGTGACAATGGCTGAAGCCTTTTTCATAATGGGCTCCCAGTCAGGATCCGTCATATCCGTTACCAATACATCTCCGGCAGTAAATTCATGCCCTTCCATCACCCTTTTATCGAGGGAATAAAGGATATTCACCTTTCCGGCACCGATCTTATCCCCTACGGCAATCCCCTTTAACAATATCTTATCTGCCCTTGCTGGATCTGAAATGGCATATTCAGAGATCTTGCTGTGGTCCTTCCGGGAATGGATCGTTTCCGGTCTTGCCTGAACGATAAATAGTTCTTTGCTCAAACCATCCACCGCCCATTCCACATCCATCGGGGTCCACTTTTTCCTCTCCCCGCTATAATAGTCCTCTATTTTCACGACCCAATCCGCCAACTGAAGGACCATTGCATCTGTCAGGCAAAACTTATGCTGGTAACTTTTTTCGGTGGGAATGATCCTTACCCTTTCATCCGATTTATCCCCATATACCATCATCTTATCCTTTACGCCCAGTTTCTTTTCGATGATGGCTTTGAAACCCTGTCTTAAAGCAGGTTTGAATACAATAAACTCATCGGGGGATATAGATCCCTGCACGATCATTTCACCCAGGCCATATGAACCATTGATCACGACCACATCTTTGAATCCGCTCTCGGTATCCAGGCTAAACGCTACCCCGGAAGAACCCAGATCGCTCCTTACCATTTTTTGTACACAAATGCTCAGTCCTACTGAAAAATGATCGTATTTAAAAGTCTGCCGGTAACTGATGGCCCGGTCCGTGAACAGAGAGGCAAAACAATTCCGCACAGCATCCATCAGGGTTGCCGGTCCTCTTACATTAAGAAAGGTTTCCTGCTGCCCCGCAAAGGAAGCATCCGGCAAATCTTCCGCCGTAGCTGAGGATCTTACCGCAACATCAGTATATTCCTGGTTATAATCCGAAGACAACCGTTCGTAAGCCTGGATGATCACCTCGCTCATTTCCTTGGGAAAACGGCCATTACTGATCAGCAGTCTTACCTGGTGACCTCCCCGGCGCAGGGATTCTAAATTATCAATCTGAATGGAATTGATGATATGGCTGATCGTAGTTTCCAGGTTATTGTATTCCAGGAATTTTTTGTAGGCCGCCACCGTAATGACAAACCCATTGGGTATATTAAGACCCAGGCCTGTCAGGTGCTGGATCATTTCTCCCAGGGAAGCGTTCTTGCCCCCTACCCGGTCAATATCGTGTATGCCGACCTCTTTGAGTTCAAGGATGAAATCGTTGTTCATAATGGAAGTAAAAGTTGTTATCGTTAGCGAAAGATCAAAAGTAGGCGTTATCCGACGAACCCTTTGGCACTAACTTACCCGCTATTTATACTATGTTAACCTGTTTTTTACCTATTTTTACACTAAATGATCATTATAATATCAAATACACCGATACTAAAACCATTCCATAAAAAGCACTAAACGATTGTCTTTTTTTATGAAGCCGCATTTATTAAAAATAGCCTTACATCCGGAACAATCTTTTACCGTAAGAAATGATGTAGTATCCCATTTTTATAACAAATGGCATTACCATCCGGAATTGGAATTGATTCATATCATTAAAGGATCGGGCAGACAATTCATCGGTGATAATATTCATCATTTCAAAGATGACGATATGATCCTGCTGGGCGCCAATCTTCCACATCTTTGGCGCAGCGATGAGAAATTCCTGAAGAAAAAAACCAAGTTGAAAGTGGAAGCCATACTCGTCCATTTCTTACCGGGCTGTTTGGGGGATCATTTTTTTCGTTTGCCCGAGAATAAAGAAATAGCCAGGCTTTTGGAAAAAGCACAACAGGGAGTCAGGGTTAAGAATAACACTAAGAAAACCGTTGCTGCCCTGATGCACAAATTATTAATTTCGCACGGAAGCGAGCGGATCATCCTGCTCCTGCAGGTGCTGCGGACCATCGCTCATTCCAAAGAGACCAAACCTGTGTGCAGTAAAGATTTTCCCTTTCCGCATCATCCCAACGAATCGGACCGCATGAATACCATCTACCAGTATATCATGGATAATTTTTCCAGGGAGATCAGCCTGGAACAGATTGCCGGCATAGCCCATTTGAGTCCGCACGCCTTTTGTCGTTACTTTAAATCGAGGATCAAAAAAACTTTTTCGCGTTTTTTAATGGAAGTCCGTATTGGTCATGCCTGCAAACTGCTGGCGGAAACACATAAAACGGTGGCTGCAATCTGCTTCGAATGCGGCTTTAATAATTTTTCCAATTTTAATCGTCATTTTAAATCCATTACGGACAGGACTCCCCTCGCCCACCGGAAATATTACCAGGAAATAAGGCAAGGGAATGGATGATGGGCGTTAAAGGCAGGGGAATGGATAATGGGCGTTAGTTGCATACAATATGCAGAATTCGCAAATTGTATTAAACAGGATAATTTTTTAGCCAATAAAAGTTATGGAATTGATTTTTGTAAAACCTAATTCCATAACTTTAGTCAGTAGGGGTTGAGCAACGATATAGTCTTGGAGGAGATGAAGTCCTTGTATTAACTCAGACAATCACCGGGAGTGTCACAAGCGCTTCCGGTTTTTTATTTCTTTTTTCCGATTTCCTTTTTTCATTCCGGCAAGTTCCGGCAGATCACCTCAATTCCCCAAGCGCTTCTTTGCTGAATCCCAGCAACTCTTCCGACCTTCCTGCCTTGATCTTCTGAACCCAATGAGGATCAGCCAATAAGGGGCGTCCAACGGCAACCAGGTCAAAATCTCCCCGATCAAATCTGCGTACTAATTCATCCAGGGAACTGGGCTGCGAACTCTCACCGGCAAAGGCAGCCAGGAATTCTCCGGTCAACCCTACCGAGCCGACAGTAATGGTAGGCTTACCCGTTAGTTTTTTAGTCCATCCGGAAAAATTAAGATCAGAACCATCAAATTGGGTTTCCCAAAAACGTCGCTGGGAATTATGAAAAATATCGACGCCTGCATCCGCAAGGGGTGTCAGCCAGGCTTCCAGTTCTTCCGGTGTTTGGGCCATTTGCTGCGTATAGTCCTGGGGTTTCCATTGGGAAAGACGAAGGATAACCGCAAAATCTTCTCCCACCGAACGGCGAACCTCTTTGATCACTTCTACTCCAAAACGGGTACGTTCAGCCAGGGAGCCCCCGCCATAGCCATCCTTGCGATTGTTCGTTCCATACCAGAAGAACTGGTCAATCAGGTAACCGTGCGCACCATGGATCTCGATACAATCAAAGCCCAAACGTTTGGCTTCCGCCGCTGCACGGCCAAAAGCGGCAATAGTATCTGCGATATCCGTTTCGTTCATAGCGCGTCCATTTTCCAGACCTGGTTTCCTGAAGGAGGAAGGACCTTCAAAGGGAACCGGGGGCAACCAACCGGATGCATGATTCTCCATTACTCCCATATGCCATAGCTGTGGTCCCATCTGCCCCCCGGCAGTATGAACTCCGTTAATTACTTTTTGCCATCCTTCCAGGGACGCATCCCCGTAGAAATGGGGAATATTCGGATCATTGGAAGAAGAGGGACGGTCAATGACGGTACCTTCCGATAAGATCAGTCCTACTTCCCCTTCCGCACGACGCCGGTAATAACCTGCGACATTTTCGCCGGGAACGCCTTTTGGCGAAAAAGAGCGGGTCATAGGCGCCATTACGATCCTGTTCTTAAGATGCAGAGATTTAAGATGAAAGGGCTGAAATAAACTATCTGTTTGCATGTTTATATTTTTTTTATTTTTTCAGATCATGGTTACCGACCGTTCTATGGAATGGGTATGTTGAATTTATTTTGTTAAACGTTAACTTACCCCCCGATACTAACGATTTCCACTCCTTCGAAAGCCAGGTCTCCTACCAACTCCTTCCATTCTTCTGTTTCGAGTTTGACCTTTTCCAGCTTTTGGGTTACCACACTGTAAGCATCTTCGCCTAATACCAATCTTTCCGGAGGGTTATCATGCCTGGCCGCCATTATTATGGCCAGGGCCGCTTTTGCCGGATCTCCAGGTTGTTTGCCGTCATTTCCTTGCAGCCAGTCAATCATTTTATAAGCGCCATCTGCGTAATCGGGGATGTTCCGTTCGGCAATTTCCATGGAGCCGCTCTTATTAAAAGAGGTCCGGAAGGCACCTGGTTCAACAATGGTTACTTTTATTCCCAGGGAAGACAATTCTGCCCGCAGGGATTCGCTCAGGCCTTCGATGGCAAATTTAGACGCGCTGTAAAAGGCAGCTCCGGGAAAGCCAACAAAACCGCCTGCGGAAGAAATATTGAAAATCTGACCCGATCTTTGTTTACGCATGAGCGGCAACAAGACCTGAGTAACGGCAACAACTCCGAAAAAATTCACTTCCATCTGTTGGCGGATCTGGGCCATGCTGGTTTCCTCAGCTGATCCGAATACCCCGTATCCGGCATTATTCACCAATACATCCACCGTTCCAAATTTCTTCAGCGTTTCCGATACTACCCGTTCAATAGTCTCAGGGGCTGTTACATCAGCGGCCCGCGCTAGTAATTGTTCCGGATACTGTGCTGCCAGATCATTTAATCCTTCGATCTTTCTGGCAACGGCTACTGCCCTGTCTCCGGCTGCCAGCACTGCTTCTAAAAGACTCCGGCCTAATCCTGTCGATGCGCCCGTTATAAACCATGTTCTTTTTTTCATAACTTTTATTTTGTCTTATTTATTTGTTTATCACATATACGAATAGACATACGTCTATGTTTTTGAGTAAAAAAAAGTTTATCCCTCTGCTCTTTTTTTGTCAACTCTTCCATTTATTGATCCGCTCAACATATCCATCCAATAATTCATCGTTGATCCTCAGGGTAAGATTGCGCCCGTCCTTCTCGGCCAATACAACTTCACAATCGGTAAGAGCTTTGATATGATGAGAAACCGATGGCTGTGCAATATTCAATATTTCATATAATGCATTACAAGGGAGTTGACCTTTATTCTTTTTGATAGCCTCCAGAACCTTTATCCGGTTGCTGTCAGAAAGAGCCTTAGATATCTTTTCAAATTGTTTATTAGTGATCATAATACATTGATAAATGCAAATGTATCTATTTTAAAGAAACCAGCAAAAAATTCTTCTTTATGCCTCAAAATAGGGCACCTCGTCATGGGATTTTTTTTCCTGCTGTTTCCAGTAGGCCAGTGTTACTATATGTCCTTCCTGGGTTCGGAGTAAACGGCCAAAAATCGCATTGGTAGGATTAAAGGTCAGATCCGTTACTCCCAGCGTATAAGATTCGGGAATAGGAGACGGCGGAACAGCAGCGGGGGCTGGTGCAGATTTTGGGGGAGGGCTGGGAACCACGACGACGGTATAACCGTTCCAGGTTAACAGAGGTCGCAGAAAATCAACCCTTTCGGGCAGGGCGTTTTTTTCGACAATCGCGCATTTTATACCGTCCAGTTCGTCAAATAAATGATTTTGATTGATAGGCATTTTTATCGGGCAATTTTATCCGGTAATTAATAAATAAATGTATTGATAAGCGCCACTGGCCAACCCAGTTATCAAAATACCGCCCAGGCAAATGACAAGTGCCATCTTCGATGAAAAACCAACCGTCACTTTGTCAACCGGGGTTTCATTTTGATCCATGAACATGGTTTTCACGACCCGAAGATAATAGTATAACGAAATCACCATATTCAAAGCAGCAAGGATGATCAAAGCATAATTACCTTTGCCGGCACCCGCCATCAGTAAAAAGAATTTACCAAAAAACCCCGCTGTCGGCGGAATTCCTGCCAAAGAAAAAAGGGAGATCGTCAATACCCAGCTCAACAATGGATTGGACCGGTAAAGTCCTTTATACTCATCGATCTTTTCTTTACCGGCAACCGTGCTCATCAGGGCAACGACCCCAAAAGCGCCCAGATTGGAAAACAGGTAGACCATTACAAAATAGATGACCGAAGTGCTGCCGGTATCCGATTGTCCTGAGATACCGATCAAAATAAACCCCATCTGGGCAATGGAGGAAAAGGCCAGGAAACGTTTCATGTTTTGCTGGTGCAGGGCGAATAAATTACCAATGATCATCGTCAGAACAGCAAGCAAACAAATGACAGGATACCAGAACCCTTCCATAGATCTGAAGACAGTATATAAAACAGGGATCAGCACAAACAAAAATGCCCCTTTTGAAACAGCCGACAGATAGGCTGTCACCGCAACCGGAGAACCTTCGTATACATCTGCCGTCCATAAATGAAAAGGTACGACGGAGATCTTAAATCCAAAGGCGGATAATAATAAAACAAATGCGAATAATTGAATAGGCGCACCTGTCCATGCTATGGCTAACTCCCCAAAATCAAGCGTACCGGTTGTGCCGTAGACCAGGGAAATACCGAATAAGAGCAAACCGGAGGAAAAGGCCGAAGAAAGTATGAATTTAAAGGCAGCCTCGGAGGAAACCCGTTTGTCCAGATCAAAATTACTCAGCGCCGCAAGCGGAATGGTAGCAAGCTCCAACCCTACAAAAAATAAAAGCAAATTCCCGGCGGATACCATAAAGAACATACCTAATAAAGTAGCCAATAACAACATATAGAACTCCGGCACATGTTTATGCTGCCGTAACCATTGTTTGGATTGGAGTGAAACGATCAGGGTTCCCAGGCTGAGCATATTTTTTTCCAGCGTTATCAACTGATCCGTGTGAAAGGTATTGCCAAAAAGTTGACCGGAACGGTTATAAAAAAATCCAACTGCCACATTTACTCCAAGCAAAATATTAATCGTTCTCAACATTCCTTCCTGATCTTTATCCTTATCCGCCATCTTTAAAAATAGTATGGTAAAGAGGATAAGGGTGACCAGCAATTCCGGTTTCAATAAAACGAAAAAATCAGTTGGCGCCATAAATAGTTAATTTCTGCATGATAAATTCAGCGCCCGGCCGGATAAGTTCATTCAGCCAGAAAGGCGCCACGCCAATAGCAATTATTCCCGCCATCAGGATAAACACCGCCAGTTTTTCATTCCATCCGGCATCCCCCAGATTATGAAATGACGGATCGGCAACAGGCCCCATAATCACTTTTCCCACAGCCCGGAGAATATATACGGCCGTCACCACTATAGAAGCGCAGGCAACGATAGTGGCCAGCCGGTACCAGCCATCAGTCCTTTCCCAGGAACCCATGAATACGGTCACTTCCGCTACAAATCCGCTTAAGCCCGGTAACCCGAGGGAACATAAACCAACCAGCACAAAAATGGTAGATATAAAAGGCATCATTTTTAAAAGCCCCCCCAAACGTGCCAATTCCCGGGTATGCGTCCGGTCATAGATCATACCGATGCAGGCAAAGAAAAGCGCGGTCATTAACCCATGGGAGACCATCTGCATGACCGCCCCGGTAACAGACGTTTGGGTAAGCATGCCGATACCGAGTAATACAAATCCGCAATGACTGACAGATGAATACGCATTGATATATTTAAGATCGGTCTGCATCATCGTGGCAAATGCGCCATACAGAATGGCAATAACAGACAACAGTACGATGATCCCTGAGTAATAATGGGCTCCTTCCGGCATCAGGAAGGTTGCTACCCGCAAACAACCATAACCCCCTAATTTCATGGAAATACCGGCCAGGAACATGGAGGCTGCAGTAGGTGCAGAGGAATGGCCGTCAGGCACCCAGGTATGAAAAGGGAACAAAGCGGAGAAGACCCCAAATCCAACAAAGGCAAAAGGGAAAAATAATTTCTGTACTTCCAGCGGCAGGTGCATCGCAGCAATTTGTAACAGATCAAAACTATGTATTCCATTGCCCGTATCGGAATGATAATAGATACCCATTAATCCTACAAAAACAAGGGCTGAACCAGCCATCAGCATCAGGGCCAGCTTCATCGCACTGTAGGTGGCAAAGTCCCCCGGTCTTTTTCCGGCAACGGCTTTCCCGCTACCCCATATGCCAATCAGCATAAACTTGGGAATGACCGCCAATTCCAGGAAGAAGAAAAGGGTAAACAGGTCAAGGGAAATAAAAAATCCGTAAGCCCCTGCGCTGAGCAGTAAAAGCAGGAAGAAAAATTCCTTGCTTAATTTTTCCATGTTCCAGGAGATCAATACCCCGGCCCATACGACCAGGGCTGTTAGCAGGATCATCGAGATCGAGATTCCATCTATTCCTGTATGATACCGGATATGAAGCGGGGCATACCAGTCAAACCCGCTTTCAAATAACATAATGGCGTTATTGCCGGCCGCTCTTTCTTTCCAGTAAAGGATTAACAGAACAAAACTTAATATGACCTGCAGAAAAGTTCCGGATACCGCTACCAACCTTACCTGCTTTACTCCTTTACAAAAAAGGATCGTCAGGGCAGTGATAAAAGGCAATAAAACAAGGAGGTTCAGATTCATAAATTATGTTTCAAAATCCGGTTCATTATATCAATTTCCAAAAATCCGGTAAATAAATAAAATAGCCAATCCCAGCACCCCTGCAAAAAAGTAAAGAACATATTGTTGCAGTTTTCCGGATTGTATTCCTTTGATCCATCCCGCTATCTTCCCCATTATGGCAGCAATGCCATTCACCATTCCGTCGATTATATGTGTATCGAACCAGGCGGAGGGTCTGGCGATGCCATTAAATATGATCTTTTTTGTAATAAACAGGTAAAATTCATCGATATAGAATTTTTTACATGCTGCCTGATAAAATTTTCCCAATAATGCGGCGATCCGTTGAGGACCTTCATTTTGGCGACGATACAACCTGGCCGCCAGCAGGATGCCTGCCAATCCCAAGAGTACCGGTGCGATGGAAAAGCGCAGGGAGACCGGGCTGTCAAACCCTTTCCCATCTGGCGTCACAAAATGTGAAAATGGGATGAACCCCGCCAATAATGCCCCTGCACTCAGTAAAACAAGAGGGATCTTCATGCTCAGGGTCCCATCGCCGGGAGAGGTTTCTTTTTTTGCCTTTTCGTTTGGAATACCTGGCCCGATTGTTTCTTTGTTCCAGAAAACAGAGAAATACAACCGAAACATATAAAAGGCCGTGATGCCGGAAGTGATCAGGCCAATCCCATAAACCCATTTGTTGGCATTCCAGGCGGCACCCAAAATCTCTTCTTTACTGAAAAAACCGGAGAAAGGCGGTATTCCGGCAATAGCCAAACAGGCGATCAGAAAGGCGGCATGCGTCAGGGGCATATATTTCCGGAGTCCCCCCATGTCCTTTAGCTCATTACTATGTACCAGGTGTATGATAACCCCCGCACAAAGAAAAAGCAGGGATTTAAAAAAAGCATGGGTGAAAAGGTGGAAAAGTGAAGCCGTATATCCATCCCCTGCAACCCCCAAGGCAAATAACATATAACCGATCTGGGACATGGTAGAGAAAGCCAGGACACGTTTGATATCGGTTTGCGTACAGGCAATGACGGCAGCAAAGATTGCAGAAAAGGCCCCCACCCAGGTAACCAGTTGCAGGATCCCGGCTTCCAGGGAAAACAGGGGGAACAAACGGGCAACAAGGAATACACCGGCGACAACCATCGTTGCCGCATGGATCAGTGCCGATACCGGTGTTGGTCCTTCCATGGCATCCGGTAGCCAGATATGCAAGGGGAACATAGCCGATTTACCTGCCCCGCCCATAAACACCAGGGCAAGGCCCCAGGAAAGCAGGGATATCCCTAAAAAGGAAGTCGTGGTGATGCTGATAAATTGGGAAGAATGAGGATCCGTGAGCCGTCTGATGATCGTTTGAAAATCGAGGCTGCCGGCATGAAAAGAAAGGATCAGGATACCCACTAAAAAACCAAGGTCCGCAAACCGGGTGACAATGAAGGCTTTTTTGGATGCCGCTACAGCTGCAGGCCGTTCAAAATAAAAACCAATCAGCAAATAAGAAGACACGCCGACCAATTCCCAGAAGATATAGATCTGAAAAACATTGGAAGAAAGCACCAAACCAAGCATGGAAAAAGTAAACAGAGACAGGAAGGCATAGTAGGTACTAAATCTTTCCTCTCCTTTCATATATCCAAGGCTGAATAAATGCACCATCAGCGATACAAAAGTAACTACGACCAGCATCATCACCGAAACCGGGTCCACCAGGATGCCCATATCGATGGATAAACCGGAAGAAAAATACAACCACGTATATCGCAGGGATATAACCGGCTGATAAATACCGTGTACTTTTCCGTCTACGAAAAAATACTGCCAGGCAGTATAAAAAGCAAGTACCGTAGAAACCGCCAAAACCAGGCAGGCCAATACTCCTCCGCTTTTAGGGAAATATTTCCTGCCGAACAACCCCAGCAGGACAAAACCAGCCAGGGGTAAAAGAGGAATCAACGCGAGGTAAGAAAAGTAGTTCATTTTTGTTGATCTAATGGTTCATTCCGGTTGATCTAATACTTCATTTCCGTAGCCTCTTCCACATCGATGGATCGGTGGCTACGGTATAAATTGATGATGATAGCTATGGCGACCGCCGCTTCCGCGGCCGCTATGGTTATGATAAAAAGGGTAAAAAAAACTCCATCCAGTTTATCCGGATAGAGATATTTATTGAAGGCTACAAAATTGATGTTCACGCTGTTCAGGATCAATTCGACGGCCATCAGCATGGAGATCATATTCCTCCTGGTGAACAAACCGTACATACCTGTAAAGAACAAGGCCGTGCTTACAAATAGGATATGGGATAATGGCACCTGGCTCATAGGGCTAAATTGTTTTTTCGGGTGGTTTTTCCGAGGGGTTGTCCGGTTTGGCTTTCATGGCAATCACAATGCAACCGATCATTGCGGCCAATAATAAAATGCTCACCACTTCAAACGGCAAGGCATACCCTTTTTCGTCGATCCCCATCATCTGAGTTCCTATCAGGGACACATCCGGGTCGAATTTTTTGTTCCCGGCACGGAAACCATACTGTCTGATCAGCTTATACGTGCAAACAAATCCCAGCAGGACAGCCAGCAGAGCGGTTATTTTCCGGAGAACCGGTGGTTTGGGCATTTCCTTACCCGATTGGTGGGTGAGAAAGATGGAAAAAATGATCAACACCACGATTCCCCCCACATATACCGCGATCTGTACCGCCGCTATGAATTCCACTTCCAGCCAGAAGTAAAGGCCTGCGATGCCCATCAATGAAAATAACAGCCAGATAGCGGAACGGAATATTTTCCCCGAGGTAACGGAAAAAATCCCGGTTCCCAGGATAAAAGCGGCCAGTATATAAAATATAATCTGCGAAGCTGTCAATATACGTTGTTTGTCCCTCTCCCTTTAAGGGGTTGGGGGTTATTCCACACCTTCCCTGATCTTCGATCCGGGCGCATTTAATTTTTTAGTAAGCTGACTCCTGTCTGTCACGCTATGTTCAAAGGTCTGGGCCATTTTGATCGCATCTGTTGGACAAGCCTCAATACACAGATTGCACATCGTACAAAGCTCCAGGTGATAGACAAACGTATCCAGGGCCTTTTTCTTTTTCCCTTCCGGCGTCACATCGAATTTGGTAATGATCTTAATGGTGGCATTGGGACAAGCCAGTTCACAAGCCGTACAACCTGTACAGGCATGTTCGTTGTGTTCATCGTGCAGCATGACTACTTCCCCCCTGAAACGCTCGGGAAGGTTAAGCGTATCCCGGTTATCGGGATATTGCTGAGTAATGATCTCCTTATGATGCGTGAAATAATGACCGGTCAGCCTCATCCCCTTTAACAGGGACCGCACTGCGTTGAAGATATCCGATATATATTTTTTTAAAAATGCCATCCCAAAAGTGTGATCAATGTCGTGAGCAATAAGTTAAACATACTGACCGGTAATAAGTACTTCCACTCCAAATGCAGTAACTGGTCGATCCGCAAACGTGGAAATGTCCATCGAAACCACATGATAACGAATATAAGAAAGAATGTCTTGCCTGTAAACCACAGGGAAGAGGGAATATAATCCATTAAGTGGTTAAAGGATTCCCACTGCCCGATATGAAGGGGCATCCATCCGCCAAAATACAGAATGGCCCCGATCGCACATACGATAAAGATGTTCACATATTCAGCCAAAAAGAACAAGGCGAATTTCATTCCCGAGTATTCTGTGTGGAATCCTGCCGTCAGCTCGGATTCCGCCTCGGCCAGATCAAAAGGTGCGCGGTTAGTCTCTGCAGTTACCGCTATCAGAAAAATAACAAAAGACAGGATCGCAGTAATATGCCCCTTGAATATCCACCACCCGTTTTGCTGTGACGCAATGATATCGGATATCCGGAGGCTTCCCGTCAGTACTACTATAGACAGAATGGACAAACCTGCCGACAATTCATAACTGATGACCTGGGCCCCGCTCCGCATGGCCCCTAGCAAAGAATATTTATTGTTGCTGGCCCATCCCGCCATTAAAATACCGATGACGGAAACAGAAGAAATGGCAGAGACATATAAAACCCCGATATTGATATCCCAGATCTGGAAGCCTTTGGCAAAAGCCAGGGGCGCCAGTGCCAGCATGGCGGTGACCATGACGACAAATGGAGCCAGGTTGAACAGGAAATGATCGGCTCCATCGGGTGTCAAGCCTTCTTTAACCATTAGTTTCAGGGTATCGGCCGTGGTTTGAAACATCCCCTTTGGGCCTACCCTGTTTGGCCCCAGCCGGATCTGCATATAGGCAGACACTTTCCGTTCCATCATGATCAGGACCAACCCCAGAACGGCGAACAAACCAATTACACACAAACCCACGATTACCATTTCGGATAATAAGGCCATCGTTGGATTGAAGATATGGTTCAACCAATTATCAATGGAACGGGTAATGCCTTCTAAACTTAACATACCCCCCCAAACCCCCTGAAGGGGGAGTTAGGTAACTCGCTGCTATTTCTGGTAGTTTCGTTCATTTTATTTTTCTATTTATTCATTCAAAATCTTCCGTATTTCATACTCCCCCTTCAGGGGGTTGGGGGGTTACCGGTCAATATCCGGTATCACCAAATCTAAGGTACCCATGATTGCCACCAGGTCCCCGATCTTATGCCCCCGCGCCATATGATTGAGCGCCGACAGGTTCGAAAACCCGGGTGACCGGAATTTTATACGGTAAGGGGTAGTCCCACCTTCGCTCACGATATACACCCCAAATTCTCCCCGGGCCGTTTCGATCATGGAATAGAATTCACCCTTGGGCAGTTTCAGCACTGCTTTTGTTTTGGTCTGAAAATCGCCCTCCGGAATATTATCGATCAGTTGCTCCACCAGGGATAAGGATTGACGCATCTCCCTCATCCGGACCAGGTAACGGGCAAAACAATCTCCTCCCGTTTCGGTGATCTCTTCAAATTTCAGCTGATCGTATATTTCATAAGGGAATAGTTTACGGACATCGCAGGAGACTCCGCTGCCCCTCGCCGTTGGTCCGGTACATCCATAGGATACGGCATCTTCTGCGGATATATATCCGATGCCCTTCATGCGGCTTTGAAAGATCACATTGCAGGTCACCAATTCATCATATTCATCGATCTTCGATTTAAAATGAGTAATGAACTGTTTCACCCGGATCTGAAATCCCGGATGCAGATCGATCATCACTCCCCCGGGAACCATATAGTTCATAGTCAATCTTGCACCGCAGGTCTCTTCCATAATGTCATTGATCATTTCCCTTTCCCGGAAAGCATGGAAAAAAGGAGTAAGGGCGCCTACGTCCATTGCCAGCGCTCCCCACCAAAGCTGGTGCGAGGCCAGCCTGGTCAACTCGTCCATCAATATCCGTATCACTTTTGCCCGAGGAGGCACTTCGATCTGCAAACCCTTTTCCACACAGAGCGCACAGCCATGATTATTAATATGGGAAGACAGGTAATCCATACGGCTGGTGACGTAAATGAACTGCCTGTAACTAAGGCTTTCACACATTTTTTCTATGGACCGGTGAATATAGCCCAGGTGGGGCTCGACATTCCGGATGGTTTCACCGTTAAGTGTTATGACAAGGTGCAAAACCCCATGCGTGGAAGGATGCTGTGGTCCTACGTTAATGATTAAATCGCCTTCTGCCGTTGTACCTATTTCTTCAATATTGTTCATCAGAATTATTCCTCAATATAGTTCTTCAGTCTACAGTTGATTTTTTCAAAGTTTGATCATATTGACCTCGTCCTCATAATCTTTCCTGAGCGGATACCCCTTCCAATCATCCGTCAGCAACAGCCTCCTCAGGTCAGGGTGATGCAGGAAACGCACGCCGAACAGGTCATAGACTTCCCGTTCATGAAACTCAGCGGTGCGCCAGATTGCCGATACGGATTCTATTTCGGGATGATTACGGTCGAGTTTTGCTTTTACTATCAGGGAGTGAAGCTGTCGGGTGGATCTCAGGTGGTAAACCATCGTAAAATGTGTCTTCCAGTCTATACAGGTAAGGCAAAAAAGAAAATCAAGGTCAAACTCCGGGCCTGACCGCAGCTGCCCGGCAAGCGGCAACCAGGAAAAAGGATCTATCTGCAGGACCGGCCACTGGCCTCCCTCCTCCCAAATAGCATCGGGAAACTGCTCAGCAATCTTTATTTTCCATTCTTCCATTGGCATGCATTATCGTTGAGCGTCAACATTTAATAATCTGTATTATTCCCCATATCATCTTTATTATTCCGCATCCGGAATCCCTTTTTGTTGTCCTTCAGGTGTTCTGATCTGTTCCCGGGTAGCTCCGCTCCTGATCTTCTCCTGCAAAGTAAGCAAGGCATGTATCAGAGCTTCCGGCCGCGGAGGGCAACCGGCAATATATACATCCACGGGTATCACATGATCCGCTCCTTTTACTACCGAATAAGTATTATAAAAAAATGGTCCTCCGCTGGTTGCACAGGCCCCCATGGCAATAACATATTTCGGATCTGCCATCTGGTCATATAAACGTTTCAGCACCGGAGCCATTTTGTTGACGATGGTCCCGGCAATGATAATAACATCTGCCTGCCGCGGAGTTGCACGGGCCACTTCAAATCCAAATCGCGCCCAATCATATTTTGCACCAGCCGTAGACATCATTTCAATGGCGCAGCAACTGGTCCCAAACACCAATGGCCATAAAGAATTGGATCTTGCCCAGTTGATAATCTCATCTATTGTACTCAACACGATCCCCCCTCCGGCAGTAGGATGCACTTCGCCGGGAAAAACACCCGATATGGTTGGTTTTATATCCATTTTAAAGCGCCTTTTTTGTGCGCATACAGAAAACCCATAAAAAGTATAAAAAGGAAAACCAGGATTTCGCCAAACGCTACCCAACCGATCTTTTTAACCACGACAGCCCAGGGGTATAAAAAGATCAGTTCAACATCGAAAATCAGAAAGATTAATGCAAACAGATAATATCCTACATTAAACTGATTCCAGCCGATACCTCTGGCCGGAACCCCGCACTCATAGGCCTGGCCCTTTTGCGGATTTTTGGTTCCCTTTATGGCCAGTTTGGCAACCAGGATCCCCCCTGCGGCAAAGCTGACCGCAGCAATCATAAGTACGAGTAAGGATGAATTGCCCATGGTTAAGGTTAATAATACTAATGTAACAAAAAAAGGACGATTTCCTCCGTTCAGAGGGCGGAAATTCAATTATGTCGAAATTATTTTCGATTTTTCCAGGTAATAGTAGCTTTGAACTATGGAATACGATAATGACAGGATCAGAAAGCATACCGGTAAAGAGGAGTTTGTTTACTGGACACTTTTTATCCTCATAAACCCACTGGTCAACAGCGTCACGCTTTTTTTCACGGATATACAAACAGGGATATTGTTATTACTGGTCAATTTAGCGGCTTTCCCTGCCTACCTGTTTTATTCAAGGGCTATGGGTCCGGTATTCCTGATCCCCAAAAGAAGAGCCTTCCTGGTGCTGCTGAGTCTGTTCTCCGTCCTGGTCATGGTGACCTTTTTATGGGCGCTCTATTCCCTTATCCTGCAATTCCCATTAACGCCCGCCGCTCAAACCTATTTTACTTTTCATTCCGGAACGATTTTACGCGAAATTTTGTGGGTGATCATTCAGCTGGGTCTGGCAATGGCCATCTTCTTTATTAAAAAAGCTGTCGATGAAAAAGACATCTTATCCCTGATGCGGAAAGAAAATAATTTTTTTAAATTACAGGTGCTCCGGGCTCAGTTAAACCCGCATTTCCTTTTTAATACCCTGAACAGCATATATTCCCTTAGTCTGCAAAAATCGGATCAGACTCCGGAAGTGATCATTAAACTGGCGGATATCATGCGTTACCTTATCTATGAATGTAATGAAGAAAGAATCCCCATCCACAAGGAAATTGAATTCATCCGTAATTATGTAGAGATTGAAAAGGTCCGGTATAAGGCAGATATCCGGTTTACCGTAGAAGGGGAAACGGATAATATTTTTATCGAACCCTTTTTATTCATCTCCTTTATTGAAAACGGTTTTAAACATGCCATGGATAGTTCTTTTGCCGAACCCATTATTTATATTACGTTGAAAGTGGGAAGCGGCCAGATCGTACTGAACGTGATCAACAGTACCAATTCCAATCTGGAGACCCAGGCAAAAAGAATAAACGGAAAAGGAATTTCGAATAGCAGGAGCCTCCTGGAATTACTCTATCCGGATTCTTATGAACTCGATATCATCCAGACCGAAAAGGAAGAAACCAGGAAAAGCAGTCTGCGGATCCGCAACGCCAAAGAAAGACTGGAGACTTTATACCCCGACTCCCATACGTTGGATGTCATTTTAAATAAGAATTTTTTCACAGTATCTTTAATCCTAAAACCCAGATTCGTTTGATTAAATGCATCATTGTCGAGGATGAAACACTGGCGCAGGAAGTGATTCAACGCCACTTGCAGAGGATCGACCGGTTCGAACTGGTAGGAGTTTACCGCAATGCGCAGGATGCGCTGGTGGCGTTGAAAGAAAAAGAAGTGGATGTCATGTTCCTGGATATCCGTTTGCCCGGAATGACCGGGCTCCATTTATTACGTCTTTTACCCGATCCTCCCCTGGTAGTGCTGACTACCGCTTATGCCGAATACGCTCTGGAAAGTTATGAATTCAGTGTCATCGATTACCTGCTGAAGCCTATTTCCTTCGAGCGGTTTTTCAAGGCAGTGAACAAGATCACCGACGGACGGTTGGTTTCCCTGGCCGGAAAAGAACCGGATAGTCCGGGTAAGGACGGTGACCATTCAGGCCAAAGCGGTTTCGGCCGCGATCATATTTTCATTAAATCAAACAGCAAATTTTTTAAGGTCGATTTTCAGGAGATTTTATATGTGCAAAGCATGAAAGATTACCTGAAGATCTTTACTCCCGAATATACACTTGTCACCCATCAGACTATGAATGAATTGGAAAAGGCTTTACCTGTGCGGCAATTTATCCGGGTCCATAAATCCTATATCGTCGCAGTATCCCATATCCGAACGATCTACGGCAATACGGTAGAATTAGGAAATGTTTCGATCCCCATCGGGATCAGTTATAAAGAAAATGTAATGGCTTTTATCGGGAAGAGATGAAAACAGGTGGTCCCGCAACTTCAGATGGTTGCACAACTTCAGACTCGGGTGTACTATTTTCCCGGGAATCGAAATATTCCCGCCTGACAACAACAGCCGTCTTATGGTCGCCGGTATGACTCCAGCCTGGCGGCATAAAAATGTATAAAATTTTATTCTTAAGACCCGGGGCCTTCCATATATCCTTCCCCAGACAATAGAACTCACCGAAATAAACGTCCAGGAAATTCCGCGGATTAACGGACCGGGTGATCCCATATTCAATCTTCGTCGTTCGTTCTTCATCCTGATAGGTCTTAAAAACCTTATCCCAGATATTCAACAGGTTGCAAAAATTCGTGTCCATATACTGTGGATTCTTTGCATGATGCACCCGGTGGTGTGAAGGTGTCAGGATGATCCTGTTCAGAAATCCTATACGGCCATCCTTCAGTATATTTTCCCCAACATGAATAAAGGCGCCCCATGTGCCATCGATGAACATAATAAAAAACAGCAGTGGAGGGCTCACCCCCAGGAGGATACATATGGAGGTCCTTATCACATCTGCATATGGACCTTCCAAAAAGAAATGGGCAAACGTAACAGAAAGATTCATGGTTTGCGGAGCATGATGGGTGGAATGGAGACACCAGAACAATCTCACTTTGTGCCCGAAAAAATGATAGACAAAATGGGAAAGTTCCCAGACCACGTATCCATAGATAAACCAATACCAGGTAAAGGTCGTGTGGATAATCGCAAACCTGCCCAGTTTGGCAATGCAAAAAGCCGTCACCGCCAAAGAAATATAAGTAGATAAGAACCGGTTGGCCACGAAAATAAAAAAAGGCATCCGGTAATCTTCGATCCGGAATTTCTTATACACCGATGCCCGGATAATCTCGATAACCAATAAAAACGGAATGACGGGAGAAAGAGCTCTGAAAATACCTTCTACCGTTTGCAGAGAGGAATAATCCCCCGTTTGGAACATTTTCAGGAGGTTCCCTATTCCAAAAAAGGAAATAAGCTCGTTGTACAGGAAGTTTAAAATAGCCATAGTCAAACAATCAGGGTTGGCAGCGGTTAAAAGTCCGGCGAAGGGCAGGCAGGCCGCCACTCGCCGGAGCTTTCAAGTTAGCTTAAAAACCCGGATTATTCGGTAAAATATTCGGGTTTACGTCTGTTTCCTGTTTGGGTAGGGGAAATAATTTCTGATTTTCCGTAAACGTAGCATTCCAAACCGTCTTATGCCCCACGAAGTCATCCCAATTCCCGGTGACATCATTATGCACTTTTAAGGTCCGGATCATATCGAACCACATTTTATTCTCAAAACATAATTCAAAATAACGCTCCAGCCATACTTCATGCTCAAAATCCGCCTGGCTAAGGGCACCGATAGGAGCAAGAGTCGCCCTGGCACGGATCAGGTTGACATATTTGACGGCCTCCGGGTTGGGCCCACCCTCCGCGCGGTTGGATGCTTCAGCATACATTAAGTATACATCTGCCAACCGGTAAAGGGTAAAATTCAGATCCGATTTTGCCGAACTGGTCACCGCCACGGAATCGAACCATTTATAGATATAATGCGCTTTGAATACCACAGGAGCACCTGTCTTTATATTAGGGTAACTCGTATAAAAGAATTGGCGCTCCTGCACTCTCTTGTCTCCTGCGGGAAAAGAATTGGTGAACTGATCTGACGGATACACGGAGCCATACTCATCCGAATATTTCGAGATGCCGGAATAATTGGGGATAGTCAGTGCCGTAAGCGGATTGGTAGAAGGTACGGCGGCGGCATACTGGACCTGGAAGATAAATTCCCCCCCGTTCTTGTTCGACGGTTTATTCATATCCGTATAATTCGGAAATAAAAAGTAGCCTCCCTTCTGAATAACATCCAGCGACCGTTTGGCAGATTCGGCATAATACTGAGTTCCTCCATTGATCGCAGCCCCGGCATAGGTCAGGTATACATCCGCCAGGATGGATTTAACGGCGCTCATGGAGACATTCCCCGATAGATCCTTCCAGGGAAGGGTAGAATTTTCCGCGGCCAGCAGGTCCGGGATAATAATGCTGTCATAGATAGCCTTGGCAGGGGCACGGGACACTTTCAAATTGAGGTCCTTGGGGACGGAAGTCACTTTCGGAACAGCCCCATACATACGAACCAGGTAAAAATAATAGAGCGCCCGCAACGTATGCGCTTCTGCCAGGTAGTTGGTTTTTATGGAGTCGGTAAGGCCGGCCGCGTTGATAGTAGGAATTCTATCCAGGGCAAGGTTACAATCGCCCACTCCCAGGTAAAGCTGCTGCCACCAGGTATCCACATAAAACGAAGTGGAATTATAACTTAGGTTCTGGAAATTGACAAAACCCGTCTGGCCAAGATCGCTGTTGGCTTTTCCCGTCATGAATTCCATCAGGTTCCAGGTATTTCCGCCGTAAGAACCGGACTGGCCGTTCAGGAGGCCCTGCAATTTGGCATAGGCGCCATTCGCCAAGGCTCTGGCCACTTTCTGGCTGGATAAATTTGAATTGGGACTTATAAATCCCGTTGGCTGCACCGTCAGGAACTTTTTGCAGGCCCCGATCGATATAACAGCGGACACGATAACGATATATTTTAAAAAATTCATTGTACCAATATTTTGAGTGAACAGATGCATTAGTGCTTTTATCAGATCAAACCAGCAAAAGCGCTGTCAGAATAGGACTCCTAGAAACCGATCGACAGACCTAAGTTCCAGACACGGGGACGGGGATAGGCAAAAAAGTCCATGTTCTGGGAGAACGAGGTGTTCGATCCATAACTGGAATTGAAGGTATCCACTTCCGGGTCATAGCTGGTATACTTGGTATGTAAGAACAGGTTTTGCACACTGGCATAAATCCGGAGCTTGGTCAGTTTCATCTTTTGTACCGTAACATCCGGGAGGGTATAGCCAAGTGTAAAATTCTGACCCCTGATAAAGGAGCCATCCTCTACCCACCAGGTATCGAAATGGGAGTCCTGTGCAAATTTGTAATTCCGTACCTGCGATACCATGGTATTCTGATGATCCGGGGTCCATCCATTCAACACGGTGGCCAGGCTGTTCGCAATGGTCTGTCTGTCTTCCGTCGAATGTTTGAAGGTCCCAGCCGTATTCACCCCTTGTACCACCCGGATATCAAAGGAGAACTCCCATCCCCGGTACTCCAGCTTGCTGCTGAACGTACCTGTCCATTTGGGATAAGCGTGCCCAATGATGCTGTAATAGTTACTTCCATCCTTGTTATAGATATATTTCCTGTCCCCGGGCTTAAGGTTATGTGATGCTGCCAGATCGGCTTCGTTCGAACTATAGGTCCCCAGGCGCGTCATCCCGTAAAAAGAACCGATGGCCTCTCCTACACGTAATACATTCGTTTGCCCCAGGAAATTAGGGCCGGGAAAAATATCCGCGTTACCGTCATTCAACTTAAGGATCTTGTTCTTATTGGTGGCGAAGATAAAATTGGTGGTCCAGGTCAGGCCCTGGCTTTTTACATTGATCGTTTGCAGGCTCACTTCAAAACCGGTATTACGCACGGAGCCGACATTCTGATACACATTGGGCGTATTCATACCCGCCGACCAGGGAATGGGGGTTTGCAATAAAAGATCTTTCGTGTCGCGGGTATAATAATCCAGATTCGCCGACACCCGGTCATGATAAAGTCCTATTTCCAGGCCAATATCCAATTGCTGGGATTTCTCCCATTTCAGCTTGGAATTTCCAATATATCCCGGCAACAACGTAGGTTGATTGATCCCGCCCAATACCACTTGACCCGGAGTGAGCTGTGCGGCAAAACGATCATTACCGATCTCCGAATTACCCGAATATCCATAGCTGGCCCGGAGTTTCAGATTGGTAAGCGAAGGATTGCCCTTCAGGAACTGTTCTTCCGACATACGCCAGGCCACGCCGGCAGAAGGAAAGAAGGCATACACATTGTCCGGTCCGAAATTGGAGGATCCATCGGCCCGTCCCGTAGCGGTGAACAAATACTTTTCGTCAATATTATAAGTCATACGGGCGAAAAAGGAATTAAAGGTCCTCGTACTATTCGTCGACTGAATATCCTGTTTAACCGATCCGGCCCCCATATTATTGAACTGGAAAAAATCATCGATAAAATTCTGTGATTCGGAACGGTTGGTTTCCGAATTACTTTTCTGCCAGGAAGCTCCCAACAAAGCAGTCATCTTTTGACGACTATTGATTTTTTTATTCCAGGTAAGATAGTTCTCCGATTGCCAGTAATAACTGGAGGCATTGTTGATAACTGCAACACCGCCCTGGTCCTGCGACAAATGGGGAAGATCCATGCCGGAATAGAAATTATTCTTGTTGCCAACGGTAGTATAACCGAAATCAGTCTTAAAATCAAGATCCTTGGTCAAATGGATCAGGAAATAAGCTTCCCCGATAGCCGCCATGACATTGTTAAGATTGTACCGGCTCTTGGCAATATGTACAGGATTGGGGCCGCCTTCGAGACCGGCGATATCGTTATTGCCCGCCCAGGTGCCGTCCGGATATTTTATGGGAACGATGGGCACTTCTTCCGAGACCATCCTGGGTACGTTCAGTCCCCCGTTCCCATCCGATACTTTCCGCTGGGTGGCCTTGATCAAGGTAAGATTCCCTCCGACCTTCAGCCAGTTGTTCACATCATTGTCCATAGTAAACCTGGCGGAATAGCGTTTGTACCCGGATTGAATCATCAGCCCGTTATTGTTCAAATAACCCAGGGAGGTACTGAACAGGGATTTGTCGCTTCCGCCCTGGATATTGATATATTGACTGTTGGAAAAAGCCGGTTTATAGGTTTCCTTTTCCCAATTTGTATTGTATAAAGGTTTGTCGTTGGCGTCGAATAGTTTTGGAAGGCTGGTATGGTTCATCGCTACCGGGGGGACCGTACCTACCCCATTAGGATCGAACTTTGAACCATTGGCATAGGACTGATTAAAGATTTTCACATATTGATCCGAATTCAGCGTTGGCAGATGACGGGTCAGCTGGACTACATTCGTATTCCCTTCATAACTGACCTTCGTCTCCCCGCGATGACCGCGCTTGGTGCTGACAATAATGACCCCGTTCGCGCCCCTTGCTCCGAAGATAGCCGTAGAACTGGCATCTTTCAACACCTCCAATGTAGCAATATCATTAGGATTCAGTGTATTGATATCCACACCGATTACACCGTCCACCACATAAATGGGTTCCAGGTAAGAATTGATGGAACCAATACCTCGAACCCGCACTTTTGCCGGTTCTCCGGGGGCAGCACTATTGATATTGACGTCCACTCCGGCAATTTTGCCTTCCAGCGCCTGGGAAATATTCACCACCGGCCTGTCCATGATCTGATCGCTTTTCAGGGTCGCCACCGATCCGGTCAAATCGGATCTCCGGGCCGTTCCATACCCGATAACTACTACATCGTTCATGCCGCTGGCTTCTTCTTTCAATTGTATCGAAAGGGTCGATTCACTACCTACCTTAATGGTTTTGGCCCGGTAGCCAACGGACGAGAAACTGATGGAAACGCCTTCATCGGGTATTGTCAGCTTAAATTTGCCCGCCGCATCTGTAGTCGTACCGTTTGAGGTGCCTTTTACCTGCACGGATACCCCAGACAAAGGCTCTCCCTTTTCATTCGTAACCGTCCCGTTGACAGCGTGCATTTTGGCTTCATTCTGAGTTTCATCTGAAGACGCCCTGCCCTGCAACCTGCCCAGTTGACCGGATAGCTCGTTTAACGATACCGCCCCCTTTTTGGAAGAGATGACAATGGTACTCCCAACCTGTTCGAAACGGAGGATCGTTCCCTGCAATAAGGCTTCCAGCAGACCTTTGACGGAACGGTTGCCATAGGAGAAATTAAGTCCGTTCACCCTTCCCAGCTCCTTTTTATTATACGCAAAAGTGAAATTGGAGGCCTTTTGGATCTTCTCCAGCGCGCTTACCAGGGATTCATTTTTCAGGTTCAGCGTGACAAAAACCCTGCTCATATCCTGTGCTCCCGCGTCCCTGGCGCTCAACAATTGCATGCTGCATAAAAAGATAAGGAGGATGATAAAGCTTATACGCATACAATATTGCAATCGTTTTTGGTTGTGAGTAAGCAGTTTAGGGCGCCATGGGCTTGTGCTATGGCGCAAAATTGCCAACAATGAAAAAAAATTCATAGTTTTAATTGTTTTAAATGATGATTAGTTGTTTAAGACAGATACCTTCTTCGTCAAGAATGAAAGGTATTTTTTCACCTGCTTCGGGGTCCAGCCGAAGCAGGTTTTTTTTAAATGGGAGTAATGGTTTTTCTCATAAGTTTCATGTGTATTAGTATTAAATTTAATTGCAGCCATCCCCGTCCAATTCAAATTTCCCGGGGTTGATTATTTTGTATTCCATATTATTGATCTTCGCTAATACTTTGATGATCTGTTCGATCGACTCGTCGTGAATAAAGGAAGCAGTAACACTACAAGTTTCCAGGGCAGGATTTCCAAAACCGATCACCACATGAAAACGCTGCTCCAGTTCCTGCACGGCCTCTTTCATTCGGATATCATTTAATAAAAGATAAGGCTTTTTCCATACAATGACTTCGTTGGCATCCACGACAGCCTTTTTAAGGCTATTATGGCTCACATCCACTGTAATCTGTTCGTTACGTTTGATGATACTGAATTCACCCTTCTCATTTTCCACTTTCACCTTTCCCTTGGTAACGGTTACCGTAATATTCTTATCGACGGCATTGATATTAAAAGCGGTTCCCAATACGGTCGTTTTTACATTGCCCGTATGTACGATAAAAGGTCTTTTATCTTTCCGAATATCGAAATAGGCCTCCCCGGTCAGATAAACTTCCCGGGTTTCTCCGGAAAAAGCAGTCTGGTATTCGATATGCGCTCCTTTGTGGAGCAGGACCTTACTTCCTTCGGAGAGAATAATATACTGATCTGCCAATGGTTTCGGGACAGGATCTTCAATTTTGGAAGGACGGGAGTCAGCATGAAAAAGGGAGGTGAAAAAAGAAATAAGAACCAGGGCAAAAATAGCCGCCGCCGTTGCATAGCGCAACAGACGCGGGGAAAAGACCCGACTCCGAGGTATGGGTATGGGTCTGACCGGAACCTGAGCGGTTTTCTCCGGCTGCTGCCGGATAATATGCTCAAGTATGGTATGTGCCGTTTGATTTTTCTGATGGTAACCGGGAAGGTCCTGCTGCCAGGTCTCATCCAATAAACGTCGAAGGATCTCATCATGCTCCCCACGACGAAGCATGTCAAAAAATTCGTCTTTTTCAGAAGGCGAACTGTTCTTTTCATAATACCTCTGAAAGAGGTAAGCAAATCGTTGAGCGGAATCCATATCCTGTAAAGACTGAAATTCAGGAGACAAGGAGTATAGGAAAGAAAAATAAATTTTTACGAAAAGAAGGATTGCAGCAAAAGAAGTACCAGCAAGGCACTATCGGAATGGAGATGCAGTGTATGACGCAAAGTCTTAAGTGCATGTACAAGATGGGTTTTGACGGTATTGCGGGAAATTTGCAAACGGATTGCGATCTCCTCGTGATTCATTCCCTGGTTACGGCTCAGCAGGAATATTTTTTTCTGCTGGGGAGAAAGACGGTCCAGCGCATCCTGAAGCAATTGCTCATTTTCTTTATTAATCAATTGGTTATGTACGGAATTCGCCTCGGCAGCCGGGATGGCCGCCCATTGTTTTTTTGCTGCTAAATCTTTCGACAATAATTTTAGCGCGTCGAAAACCATATTCCTTGCGATGATGAACAGCCAGCTGTCGAACTTATCGATCTTTTGCAAACGATCCCTGTTCATCCAGACTTTCAGAAATACGTCCTGCACGAGTTCATCAGCCATATCACTGCTTTCCAACAGGTGAAAAGCGTAGGAATATATCTTGTTACGATAATGATGAAAGAGTGTTCCGAATGCCTTTTCGTCGCTATCGGCTACTTGCAGGAGCAGATATGCCTCATTGGGAAGAGGTAAGGTTTTGAATGTGATATTTTTCTCAAGAAGCTCCATATGGCAAGTCTGGTCAATTTGGTGGCTACCGCTCACCAAATTTATTTCAATTTAAAATCCTGCCAAATTTATTTGCTCACAATTATTCAGACCGTAAAAATACGGCCGTTAAAATAAAGGATACACTTACTTCCTTTTTGCCCACGTACACATAATTTGTGCAGGAGATTGAATAATTTACACCAGGTAACCAAAATCAAAAAAGCCAAAACTGTATGATAAGCAGATTTTTTCTTCCTGTAATTTTTACACTTGTTGGGTTTCTTTTTATCACCGGGCAATCTTTGGGCCAACACAAAACAGATTCGGTTGCTGGCAACCCTCTCCGGCCGCAGGTTTATACCATCAAAAAAAGTGTAGACATTCCTTTAACGGTTGCCACTGCGGCCTGGACATTTTATGGTTTTGCCGGGATATCAAAAAAGGATGGCAGCAACGAGGCAATTGTCAACAGTTTACAAAAAAGCGATATCAACGGATTTGACCGGTGGGCTGTCCGTCCTTATTCTAAAAATGCGGACAAGATAAGTTATATCCCATTTTTTGTAGCCATGCCCCTTCCTTTATTGGTGTTTACTGCCGATAAAAAACTAAGGAAAGATTTTTTGAAACTGACCTTTCTTTATACGCAGGCAATGGCCATTACAGGAGTTTTCTACACATCTTCCGTTCATTATTTCTATCGTTACCGTCCCTTTGTATATAGTTCTGAAAGCCCTTTAAACGAACGCGTTACTTCGAATGCACGGAATTCTTTTTTTGCAGGTCATGTGGCATTGGTCGCCACCTCTTCTTTTTTTATTGCGCAGGTATTGGCGGATTATCATCCTGACTCCAAACTAAAATGGGTGTATTACGGCTCGGCAGGAGTTCTAACCGCTGCCACCGCCTATTTAAGACTACGGGCCGGCGAACATTTCCCGTCCGATATCCTGGTGGGTACCACCATCGGAACCCTGACCGGATGGTTAACGCCCAAACTTCATAAGACCAAATTATTCAGGGACCAAAAAATGTCCATCCTTCCTTATGGAGGGTTGAATAGCCATGGGTTTGCCGTACTTTATAAGCTTTGAACTTGTTACCCGTCTGATCGTAAACTCTTTACCGGATTGGAAATTGCTGCTTTGATCGATTGAAAACTGATGGTCGCCAAGGCAATTATAACTACCAGGAGACCTGCAGCCAGGAATAACCACCCATTGATAGCGGTCCGGTAAACAAAATCCTGGAGCCATTTATGCATTGCCCACCAGGCAACAGGAGAGGCTATCAGGATCGAAATCAATATCAATTTTACAAAATCTTTTGACAACAGGGTCGTAACCTGTGTTACAGAAGCGCCCAACACTTTGCGAATGCTTATTTCCTTTCTCCTTTGTTGAGCCATAAAGGCGGACATGGCAAATAATCCCAGGCAGGCTATCATAATGGCCAGGAAGGCAAAACTGCTGAATAGTTTTCCCATCCGTTCAACATCGGAGTACATGCTGGCAAAACTCTCGTCTAAAAAAATATAGCGGATAGGCTGTTGGGGAGAGAACTTCTTCCATAAGGAACCAATGGAGGCTATTGCCGCCTTCAGATCGACCGGGTTTACTTTAACAGAAATGACAGAGGGACTAATTCCCAGGATCATACTAAGACTTTTAATATTTCCACGCATGGAGTCAAAATTAAAATCTTCCACCACCCCGATCACGCGCCGGGGAGCTCCATATCCATTCGTGATCATTTTTCCGACCGGGTTGACCAGGTTTAGATTTTTGACCATTTCCTGGTTGATAATTACTGCCTGGGTATCGGAGAGCATTTCCCTGGAAAAATTCCTTCCTTCCACGATCCTCATTCCCATCGTATGGATATAATTCTCGTCCACTACCCAGAACTGGCCCCCCACTCCGCTTTCTTCATTTTGTTTGCCTTCCTTCCAGAATTGATTCCCGTTCCTTTTGGAGCCCGTTACCGGTAAATAATCGCTAACAGATGCATCTCGTACCAGGGGTAGTTTCTTTAGTTCATTCTTAAAGCTCACCACTTCATTACCGAGGGTGTTTGTTCCCTGAATAAGCAATACCTGCTGCTTATCAAACCCCGTTTTCCGGTGCAGGATATATTGCATTTGCCGGTAAATAATTACCGTACTGATGATCAGTACAATCGATGTGGTAAATTGAAAAACCACCAGGACACTCCTGAGGCCCGCATTTTTGGTACCTCTGCTCAATTGCCCTTTTAATACCTGGATCGGCTTAAAAGAGGAAAGATAAAAGGAAGGGTATACACCCGCCAGAATCCCGACGAGTGAGGCAGCCAGCAGGATCACCGGCAGGAGCCACCATTCTTTCCAGGGAATAACCAGCAATTTGCCTGACACGGTATTAAAATACGGCAAGAGTGCCCATGCGGTCAGGATCGCCAAAACAAACGAAAAAAGACTAAGCAAGGCCGATTCCGTAAGAAATTGTTCTACCAATTGGATGCGCCTTGATCCCACCACCTTTCGCAGCCCCACTTCCCGGGCACGGTTGGCAGATCTTGCCGTGGAAAGATTAATAAAATTGATACAGGCAATAAACAGAATAAAACAAGCGATCCCCCCGAACAGCCAGACAAAGCGTATATCGCCATGAGAGAAAGTATCCTGAATATTCATATCATAAGACCGAAGATGAATATCACTCAATTGCTGCACATGATATTTGGACGCATTCCCTCTTTTTACGGCATCTTTATAGCCATCCTTTACCATTTGCGGGATCACATAATTCCGGGTGATGGAAGACAGTTTGGATTCGAACTTCGCGGCATTTGCTCCCGGACGAAGAAGAACATAGGTATAATAATTCGTGGCGCCCCAGTAATTTTGTTCCCCCTGCCAGAATTCCACTCCTTTTAGTGTAAGGAGAAAATCATATTGGATATGCGAGGTTGAAGGAAAATTTTCCATCACAGCCCCGATCTTAAATGGCCTGGACTTATCCTTATTCAGGTAAATGATCCTGCCAACCGGGTTTTCATGGGGAAAATATTTATCTGCCTTTCTTTTCGAAAGTACCAGCGTATTGGGTTCGTCCAGGGCATGCTCCCTGCTGCCATAAATGATGGGGATATGAAAGATGTCCAGGAATTCCTGATCAGCATAGGTAAAGCCTTCCTCATAGGTATTCAGTTCCTTATCCCCCCTCATGACCTCATTACTCCCTGCCCCGTAAAACAGGGGATGCGGCATCAGGCGACCGGATTTCTCTACCTCCGGAAACTCCGACTTCAACACCCGGGCAAAAGCGGCCTGCATATCCGCGCCTTTTCCGATCGTTCCATTGTCATTGTATTCCTCAATGATTCTGTAAATCCGGTCCCCATCGGGATAAGACCGATCAAACCTCAATTCATCCCGGATAAATAAAGCAATCAGCAAACAAGCCGCAATACTCAGGGCAAATCCCCCGATCTTGATGGCTGAATACATTTTTTGTTTATTTAACTGCCGCAGGGCGATCTTTAAATAGTTCCGGAGCATAATTCATGGTTTGTCCTGAAAGACAAGCTCCAAAACCAAATGTTGCATGGGGCCCGAATACATGGAAGATGGAAGAACCGGCATTACAAGGGTTTTACTCCCTGCATTTTTCATTCAGAATAACCTGGTTCAGGTTTTTGTTCTGTTTCATGGCTTCCGCCATTTTCAGCCCCTTCTTACGAATCTCTTCCGTACGGACATAACGTTTGTCCGCGCCCAGCCTGGGATGGGTAATAAACTCAAAGAACATCCCTGTCCAGGACCTGGTCGAATCGAGATGCTCATAGAAGCCCCTGGTTATTTTCCAATAGCGGGGCAGGAGTCTTCCGGGAATATTCATGATATCGTGATGTTCATTGTGATACCCGACATTAAAACATACCCAGTTCAGCCAGCCATAGTAGGAGTTTGTCTCCTGTCCTTCCTTAAAAACGAAATGCTCATGAATAAAATGACCTGCCGAAGGATGCAGGCTGAATGCCCATAGTGTTGACAGGAAAAGGTAAATAATAGCAATCTTTCCAAAGAAAATATAAATAAGAGGACCCGTAATTCCCAGTACGATAATATTCAGCCATTCCCAGCGGGTCGGTTTCTCACCGAAACCACGGGCCAGGAAAAGAAAAAATATATAAAAAAACAGCCAGATAAATTTTCTAAACCCTGACTTCCCTACCATTTTGACTTCCCAATGACTGGGAAAATCATTGTCCACCTTTTCAATACCAAGATGAGAATGGTGTTTCATATGATGCCGGCGGAAGGCAATAGCCCCCGGGACGAGCACAGGGATGTTGGCGATGATCGATAAGATCTTATTCTGGGCAGGGGTCCTGAGCATCAGGTTGTGCGCCAGTTCATGAACGGCCATGGCGGCCCAGTGATTCATAGTACCCCCGGCAACATAGGAAAGCAGGATAATCTGCCACCAGCAGGCCGAAAAAGAAGGAAACCAAAAGCTAATGAGCCCGGCAAAACCGACCTGGGCAACGACGATGAAAAGTGTAAGAAAGGCAGCAGAGATATCATATCCCATCAGCGCCCTGACCTCCGGATGCTTTTTCAGGACTTCGATCCTGCGCAGATAATGAATGTCAGGGACGGCGATAGGCTCAAAAGGAGTGTTCTGTGCAAAAGAGGCATTTTTTTCCAAAAGAGCATTCTTTTCCAATGGAGTCTCATTTCCCATAGCTGATATATGTTTGGTTACCAAATTGTGTCAATATCGGAAAACAGAAAGGTGATAATTATCGGTCCCGGCCAGAAATAACTTCCATGCTATCGGATAATACCTTTCAGACAGACTGTTGAATGAGAGAGAATAAACTGTTGTTGCTTATTTTATAACAGCAGGTCTGATCCATTTGCTAACGATACAAAAGTAGACCAGACCTGCCAAATAAGCAATACCTCAAAGTGGTTATTATAAAGATATGTTTTTTTTACAAATATCCGTTTTGCGGACAGGCGGTTCCGATCGGTTATTGTCGGTACTTCATTGTTTGAATAAAATGGAATAATGCGCTAAATTGGGATACAAACTATTCCCGTGAAAAGAAAAAATTTCCTTTACCTGTCAGGCATGGGCCTGGGCGCGGCTATGCTTGGCCGGTTGCCTGCTCCTGGTTCCTCCGGTCCCTACGGCTCATCCCTGCCATTCCAAACCTATCTTTCCGGCCCGGATACGGCCCAAAAGAAACAACTGGCCGATATTGCCTTAAATGCGGCCCGCTCAAAAGGAGCCACCTATACCGATGTGCGGATCGGCCGTTATCTAAACCAGTTCGTCATTACCAGGGAAGATAAAGTACTGAACATTGTGGATACACAATCGTATGGAATTGGTATCCGGGTTATTGCCGGTGGCTGCTGGGGCTTTGCGGCTACGGATAAGCTGGATAAAGACAGTATCGCCAATGCTGCCGCTTTAGCCGTTTCCATAGCCAGGGAGAATGCACGCATCCAGTCCGAACCCGTTCAGCTGTTACCTCAAAAGGGCTACGGGGAGGTAAGCTGGAAGACCCCGATCGAAAAAAATGGTTTTGAGGTTCCGGTAAAAGAAAAAGCGGACCTGCTGCTATCCATCAATAATGC
Source organism: Flavitalea flava (assembly GCF_054461575.1). NCBI lineage: Bacteria > Pseudomonadati > Bacteroidota > Chitinophagia > Chitinophagales > Chitinophagaceae > Flavitalea > Flavitalea flava. The sequence continues at coordinate 409,859 of NZ_JBTLQH010000001.1, read as the reverse complement.
CGCTATGAAAAATGGCGCCAGTTATATCGATTCTGCCCTCTTCCTGGTCAATGAACAGAAATATTTCGCCTCTACGGATGGATCCTATATCGATCAGGATATTCATCGTATCTGGCCGACCTTTTCCGTAACGAGGATCGACAGCAAAACCGGAAAATTCGAGACCCGTGACGCATTAAGCGCTCCAAGGGGTATGGGTTACGAATATCTTATCCCGGATGAAGGGCAAAAAATAAAAGGAGTAACCAGTTTATTCCGGGACAGGTACGATATGCTGGAGGATGCCAGGCTGGCAGCGGGACAGGCCGGTGAGAAACTGGCCGCCAAATCGGTGGAACCCGGCAAATATGATCTGGTTCTGGACCCTACCAATTTATGGCTGACTATTCATGAATCAGCCGGCCATCCCTCCGAACTGGACAGGGTCCTCGGTTATGAAGCGAATTTTGCCGGCACCAGCTTCTTAACCCTGGACAAATGGAAATCTAAAAAATTCAATTATGGCAGCGGCCTCGTAAATATAGTAGCCGATAAATTACAACCGGGTTCCCTTGGTGCCGCAGGATATGACGACGAAGGGGTCGGAACCAAACAATGGGATATTATAAAAGATGGTATCCTGGTTGGCTATCAGGCCATTCGCGACCAGGGACATATTATCGGACTGAGTGAATCTCAGGGCTGTTGTTATTCTCAAAGCTGGCAGGATGTGCAGTTCCAACGCATGCCCAATATTTCTCTTAAACCAGGAAAAACGCGGTTATCTCCGGCCGAAATGATCAAAAACGTTGAAAAGGGCATTTATATACTTGGTGACGGATCCTTTTCCATCGACCAGCAACGTTATAATTTCCAGTTCAGCGGTCAGTTGTTCTATGAAATAAAGAATGGAAAAATTGCCGGTATGTTGAAAGACGTTGCCTACCAATCCAATACCAGGGAGTTCTGGAACTCCTGTTCGGCGATTTGTGATGACAGCGATTACCGGCTTGGGGGCAGTTTTTTTGACGGCAAGGGGCAACCGGAGCAGAGCAATGCCGTCTCCCATGGCGCAGCCACTACCCGATTTAACGGTGTCAATGTATTGAATACGGCCAGGAAAATTTAATTCCCCCAACGAATTCAAATCATTAACCCATTCCATTACTTAACGGAAAATACCATCCTATATGCCAATTTTATCCAGGGAGGAATCGACAACCTTATTAAAAAAAGTCCTGAGCTATTCAAAAGCAGATGAATGCGAAGTACAGATCAGCGGGAGCGATGGCGGGAATATCCGGTATGCAAGAAACTCCGTATCTACCAGTGGCTCGCTAAGCCAGACCACTCTATCCATTGCCTCGGTATTCGGCAAAAAACAAGGTATCATCACCCTTAATGAATATGAAGAGGACATACTGGCAAAAGGTGTCCTCCGGTCGGAAGAACTGGCCCGCCTGGCTCCGGAAAACCCCGAGTATATGCCTTTCCCGGAGCCGCAGCATTATGCACCGGAGACTCCTGCCTTTATTTCCGCAACGGCAGCCATTACGTCCGCACAACGTACAGATCTCGTCAGACAAAGCCTGCAGGTTGCCAAAGACAGTAAGCTGACGGCAGCCGGATTCATACAGAACAGCGCCAGTTTCTCGGCCATGATGAATTCACATGGCTTATTTGCCTATCATACTTCTACCGATGTAAATTTTTCGGTTACGCTTCGGACGGCCGATGGCACAGGTTCAGGATATGCAGCCAGGGGCTATAACGACGTTGGTAAACTCGATGTATTGACTGCCACCAGGATCGCAGCGGAAAAAGCCGGCAAGTCAACCGATGCCCAGGCGATCGAACCAGGAAAATATACGGTAATCCTCGAACCTGCCGCCGGTATCGTTCTGCTGGAAGGTATCTATAACGGTTTTGATGCCCGCAGTGCAGAAGAGGGGCGCAGTTTCCTGAGTAAACCCGGCGGAAAAACCAGGCTTGGGGAAAAACTGGTGGACGAACAGGTAACTATTTATTCAGACCCTTTTCATCCGGAATTACCCACGAGTTACTATAACAATGAGGGGCTTCCCCAGGAAAAGATATCCTGGATTGAAAAGGGCATCCTAAAAAATCTACCCTGCTCCCGTTACTGGGCTCAGAAAACAGGAAAAAAATCCATACCCGGCCCGGATGGATTTATTATGGCAGGAGGTTCATCCACGCTGGAGGAAATGATCCAAAGCACAGAAAAGGGCGTCCTGGTAACCCGGTTGTGGTATATCAGGCCGCTCGATCCCCAGACCTTATTGTATACCGGTCTGACCAGGGATGGTACATTCTATATTGAAAATGGCCGGATAAAATTTCCTATCAAGAATTTCCGGTTTAATGAAAGCCCGATCATCATGTTGAATAATTTAGAGGCCCTGGGCAAACCGGAACGTACCGTAAGCGGAGAGGGCGGCCCTGCTGCACTTATCCCTCCAATGAAGATCCGGGAATTCACCTTCAGTTCCTTATCCGATGCCGTTTAATTACCGCTCCGGCCTTGGGGCTGCTGAATGCAGAACAGACCCGGGCCATTGACGTGCCGGTTTTATTCGAAAGCATTTTTGTCTACAAATTAGGTAGACTATATATTTACACTTATTTTTGTTAATCGTTTCATAACCAAAACATATATGATGGATTTTTTCAATCGCAAAAGGATAAGGAGGGAAATAGGAAAAATGGCCCTGGTCCTGTTGGTCCTGATACAACCTATCCTTCTTTTCGCGCAGGAGCCTAAACAGACCGTAACAGGCAAAATTGTGAACGACCGGGGCGAACCTCTTCCCGGCATTTCAGTTTCGGCAAAAAATACAAAGACAGGTTTTTCCAAGGGGACCCAGGCTGACAGCAATGGAATTTTTGTATTTTCCGCTCTCCCCGCCGGCGGGCCCTATACTTTTCATTTTTCTTCCGTTGGATTTGAACCGCTGTCAATTTCCGGGCTTAACCTGAAACCGGGGGGCTCTTTAACGCTGACTCCAACGCTGAAAGAGGCCGCATCTTCCCTGGATCAGGTCGTTCTCATCGGATATGGGACACAAAAAAGAAAAGAGATCACCGGGGCCGTCTCCTCTGTACGTGCCGCCGATCTTAAAGACCAACCGGTAACCAGTTTCGAACAGGCGATCGCCGGCAAAATCCCGGGCGTTCAGGTCCTGCAGAATACAGGAGCACCCGGAGGCAGCATCAGTATCCGTATTCGCGGTCTTAATTCGGTTTCTGCAGGCATCGACCCCTTGTATGTCATAGATGGGTTCCCGCTCTCCAACGACCTGAAAAATCTTCAGGGAAGCACGGATGTCGTTAATATCACCGGCCAGGCCTCTTTCCAGAAATCACCCGACCCCCTGAGCACGCTGAATACAGAGGATATCGAATCGATCGAAATCCTGAAGGATGCCGCTTCCGCCTCGATTTACGGATCACGCGCCTCGAACGGGGTCGTGCTCGTCACCACTAAAAAAGGAAAGAAGACAGGTGCGCCGACCTTTGGATACGGCGTCTATGCCGGATTCCAGCAGGTCAGTAAAAAAATAAAGCTGATGGATGCCTACCAATGGTCGAAACTGGATTATGATGCGAAGAATACGGCCTACCTCGATAACGTACCCGGCGCCCAAATCACAGACAATAATACCATCCGGTCGAATTCCACGTACCAGATCCCCCCGGAAATTCTGCCCTACCTGAACGGAGATAAAAATCTTACGAACACGGACTGGCAGGATGCCATTTTCCGGTCGGCCCCCATCCAGAATCACACGTTCTCCGCTTCCGGAGGAAATGATAAATTCCAATATTATATTTCCGGGAATTATTTCGATCAGTCCGGTGTGGTCATTGCCTCAGGCTACAAAAGATACGGGGTACGGGCCAATCTTACTGCCAATCTTACCCCCCGGTTGAAATTGGGTCTGACACTGAACCCCACCTTCGACCATTATGACCTGGTGAACAGCGAAGGCCCCTGGACCTTCGATGGCATAGTCAGCAATTCCCTGAAAGCCTCCCCTATTTTTCCTGTATATAACAGCGACGGATCCCTGGCGGTCAACAAACAAAATGTATGGGCATATGGTTTTTCCGGTGGGGAAAACCCGGTTGCCCTTGCCAAACAGATCAAAGACAATCTGGATCACGTCCGGAACCTGGGTAATATTTCCGCCGAATATGAATTCATCAAAGGTCTTCGTTTCAAAACTTTTTTTGCAACGGATATCAATTATTTCGACCGCAGTTATTACCGCCCTTCCACGCTTGGTTCCTATAAGCCGCTGCAACTGGCGGCGCCAACCGTTCCCAAAGGCTCGTCCCAAACGGCCAGCTCGACCAACTGGCTTTGGGAAAACACGCTGAACTATGCCTTAACCATCAAACAACAACATCATGTGGAGGCCCTTTTTGGTTATTCTTCGCAGAAAAATACCACCAAAGCCACCGAGGTGGATGGAACGGGTTATCCCAACGATGCCGTACAAACAGTGAGTGCAGCAACCATTACGAGCGGCACCTCTACTACAGCTCAATGGTCCCTTGTATCTTATCTGGGAAGGATCAATTATAATTTCGCGGATAAATATTTTATTTCAGCCAGTATCCGCCGGGACGGATCCTCCCGTTTTGGCGCCAATCATAAATGGGGCACCTTTTCTTCCATCGCGGGCGCGTGGCTGGTCAGCGGCGAAAAGTTCTTTTCGGTTCCCGTTATTTCAGAGTTGAAGCTCAGGGCCAGTTATGGGACTACCGGTAATTTCCAGGTCCCCAATTATGCCTCTTATGATCTGCTGGGCTCCAACAATTATGTACTGGGAAGCGGTTCCGGTGCGTTGGCAAATGGTGTCGGACCTGCCCAACCTGCCAATCCTGATCTCACCTGGGAAAAAACGGCTCAGCTGAATGCCGGGATAGATATAGGTTTGCTGGCTAACAGGATCTACCTTACGGCAAATTATTATCATGCCAAAACCTCCGATCTGTTGCTGAATGTCCCTATCCCGCTCAGTACGGGTTTTGCCACCTCTTTAAAGAATATCGGCAAAGTTCAGAATACCGGTATCGAGTTCGGACTTACTACCTATAATTTTACCGGAGTCTTCAAATGGTCCACGAATTTTAATATCTCGGCCAACCGGAATAAAGTATTGCAGCTAGGGCCAAATGGCGCACCCATTATTTCCGACGGCGGAAACGGTACTATCTCCCAGATCTTTATTACGAAGATCGGTTCGCCCATCGGAAGTTATTATGGTTATCTGAATGGCGGTGTTTTTAAGGACCAGTCGGACATCGATAAAAACCCCCATTATTCCACCGCCAAACCCGGTGACCGGAAATTCCTGGATTATACCAAGGATGGAAAAATAGATGCCAATGACAGAACGATCACCGGCAGTTATTTCCCCAAATATATCTGGGGGCTGACCAATGATTTCAAATACAAAGGTTTCGATCTCTCCATCGCGGTACAAGCCGTCCAGGGCAACCAAATCCTGAATTTGCAACGCAGATACATCTATAATGGCGAAGGGAATGCCAATCAAATGATCGAAGAGGTCAATTACTGGAAATCGCCCACCGATCCGGGAGATGGCAATACATCGAGAGCCAACCGGGTTTCCAATGCCAATACCGGGCAGATCAGTTCTTTCCATGTAGAGAATGGCTCTTTTGTCAGGCTTCGCAATATCACACTCGGCTATACCGTGAATACTCATTTATTCAGGGATAAACTTAGGAGTTTCCGGTTCTACCTGAGCGGTCAGAACCTGCACACCTGGACAAAATATACCGGTTATAACCCCGAAGTCAACGCTAGGCCGGACAGCCCTCTGACCCAGGGAGAGGATTATGGAACCTATCCCCTGGCAAAGACCTTCAGCGCCGGATTGAACATCACCTTTTAAAAAGCACTTATGAACAAACATAACCCAACAATATTTCTGGCAGTGACGGCATTGGTAACAGGTCTTTCCTCCTGTAACAAGGACTTCATCAATCTTCCTCCCCTGTCCAACCAGACCAGTGCCACATTTTTTAAAACCTCATCAGATTTCCAACAGGGTGTAACGGCCATCTACGATGGTTTGCAAACCAACCAGAACTATGGTAAAGCTGATTATTATCTCATGGAGATCCGGAGTGATAATACGGATATTTCCGACAGGGGAGCCAATGCAGGAGTAGCTTCCCAACTCGATCTGTTTACCGAGATCACGACCAATCCCTTTATTTCAGATGCCTATGCCGGAGCCTATGTCATTATTAACAGGGCAAACGCCGTATTGGATAAAATAGACGCGGCCACTTTCACAGATTCTTTAAAAAATCTGTACAAAGGGCAGGCCTTATTTCTGCGTTCCTTATCTTATTTCAACCTGGTGAGGCTCTACGGAAAAGTGCCCCTGGTCATTAAAACGGAAAGCTCCAACCAGGCGCTTACTGACAAAAGAAATGAGGTGAGTGCTGTTTATACGCAAATTGAAAATGATCTGAAAACCGCTGCAGGGATCCTTCCTGCTGCTTATTCCGGGTCCGCTGATCTTGGCAGGGCCACCTCCGGCAGCGCCAGCGCTTTATTGGGCAAAGTATATGTCACGGAGAAAAAATGGAATGAGGCGGCTCAGGTACTCACCCCGATCTTAAACAGCTATTCTTTGCTGCCCAATTATGCGGATCTCTACAATGCAGCCAACCAGGTAAACGCCGAAGCCATTTTTTCGGTGCGCTACAAAAAAGGACAAAGCCCATCGGAAGGCAATACTTATTTTTCCGATATGGTACCCACGATCTATCTGAACGGCATATCCTATGGAGGGTCCAATAATAACCGGCCAACCCATGATCTGGCAAGGGCTTACGAGACGGGTGACAAAAGGTTTGCCGCATCCCTGGACACCCTTTACTTCACCAATGCCACTACACAGGTAAAAGGTGCCTATGTAAAGAAATACCTGGATCTTCCTTCTGCGACCAACGATGAAGGCAATTCTTTCCCGGTGCTGCGTTATGCCGATGTATTGTTATTACTGGCAGAAGCCCTCAATGAAAAGGGCTATGATCCTTCCACAGGCAGCGGAAGCGCTTTTTATTATCTGAATCTGGTAAGGGAACGCGCCGGACTGGGTGATCGGGCTTCTACGGATTTCCCCGATCAGGATAGTTTCCGGGATGGGATTTTCAGCGAAAGGAGGATCGAATTTGCATTCGAGAACGACCGCTGGTTCGATCTGGCACGTTATGCAAAAGGGGTGGCGATTATCCAGGCCCATTTGCTGAATGAATATGGTCTGACCACACCTGTTCTCAATACGAACCGGTTATTGTTCCCCATTCCCCAATCCGAGATCAGCGTACATAATGACCCGGTGAATTTTCCTCAGAATTTGGGCTATAATTAGTGGGAAAGCCTGCTAAAAGGCTGAAAATAAAAAAAAACCTGGTCGTTTTAACCGGTAAATGGTTGAGACGACCAGGTAATAATAAAATAATAAGGTTGAAAAGGTTGAAGGATCCAAAGTGTTACAGGATCAAATCAGAAAGGTAATATCAGTTTTCCTTTACTACGATCTTATCCTGATAAACTTCGATCGTCCCAGACCGGTTATCTTCGACCATTTTGTGATAGACTTTATTGACCACCGCTTTGTTCTGGAAGCGCGAAAGATATTCTACTTCTTTAAGCTGATGGGGATCGATGTAGTTGCCCAGTTCGTCCACCAACCGAATGATGATATTGAGCGGAGACTGAGGTAATTGGAGTGTAGAATTCAGATTAAACATGGAAATTGGATTTACGAAAATTGTTTTATGGATACGCAATATAAATTTTAATTACGTAATTAATTGTTATTTTTTTACTTTTTTTCCGGCATTGGTCAATTTTTCCCGTCACCATCGACTTTCCCGTCACCATCGACATTTCCAGGCCAGAACCGTTTATTCTCTTTTCAGCCGTACGATGATCTCTGCCCGCCGGTTAAGCCAGGCCGTGTTGGGATCTTTGTTATCAGCGACCGGGTCATCACTTCCATAAGCCTTCGCCTGCATCAGTTCGGAAGGCATTCCCCTGCTGTTCATATAATCCAGGACCATTTTGGCCCTCCTTCTGGACAGGAAATTATTGTACTGGTCCGTACCAACATCATCGGTATACCCTTTTATTTCAACTGAAGCAATGTTCGATTTCGATTTCAAATGGCTGATCACCTTATCGATGCTGGTGAAAGCCTTCGTATTCAGGGAATATTCGTTAAATTCAAAATAGACCCGGAACCGGATAACCGGTCTTCCATCTACCGTGTCGACTTTAACGTCATTGGAGCTGAAGTCTTCGAGGTTTAAAGATTTGAGATTATCCAGATCATCCGCAGGATCATCATTCCCACCATTACCACCGCCTTTTTTTCTTCTCCTTCCGCCTGAGGAATTACCGTTATCGTCATCATTACCGATGCCTTTGGACTTCAGCACAGAATCCATATTGATCGTAATATAGATATTGTTTACGATGCCACCGTTCTTAGCCGTCGTATCTTTCTTTTTATCATCGTCTTTTCCTTTTCTGTTATAAGGTGATTTATCTTCCGCTTCGGCCAGTTTCTGTTTTTTGTTCCTGATCGGCAAATAGATCCCCATAGAATACATGGTCGTGCTCGACATATTCTTACTAAGGCCGTAACCATAGGTTATCTGTCCCAGCACCATGATCTTTTTGGCATTGAACTTGGCGCCTAGTCCCATGGGAACACTTGCGTAGGAAGCATCGTTAATCAGATCATTGATACCTACGGTCAGATAAGGCTGCAGCCGGTAGCTGGCATTGAGCAAATGATAATAGACCGTAGCATTGAGCAAATTATATGTTTTCTTTTTGGTCTGGCTGATCAACACCTTGTCACTGGTGACATGTCCGAATGCGAATCCTATATCTGCGCTCGCCGAAAGGCGGCCGGTTAAATTTTTATAGGCGGATGCTGCAAATGACCAGTTCCCCCTGTCTGCAAAAGGAAGCGTATTGGCATCACTGAGATATCCCTTGCGGTTTTTTTCCAACAAACCAAAATCCTGGAAACCTCCCTTCAAAAGCGGTGAAATAAACCAGCGCGTGTCAAGCTCCCTTTTGGTGGGTTCGGCCGGAGTCGTCGTATCCTGCGTTTTTTTGGCGCTGTCTGCCATAGGCTGACTGGTATTATCGGGAGTTATCGTATTGTTGACCGTATCCTTACCGTTGTCCTGTGATGGCTTAACGGAATCCGGAGAAGACCTGGTATAAGGAGGGACTGCGGAGGGATCGGCCTGTGCAGGCTTAGGATCGGTTTGTGCCGGACTGACGCTGTCCTTTACCCGCATCGTCGAGTCCTGCACCTGTTTGGTGCTATCCACCGGCACCTGCACCGATGGCTGGGCGGTTGAATCCTGTATCTGACGGACAGTGTCCTGTACAGATTTGGGAAGATCCTCCACCTGTCTGGCCGTATCCTGTATCTGCCTGGTGGGATCGGGCGACTGCTTTACAAAAACCTGTGCATGCAGGGTCAGCATGATCAACAGGAAGCAGCCAGCCAGACAAATTAATACCTTGTTCATGGGTTAGTATTTTAAAAATCCATACGAAGCGCCAGCTCCAGGCCGTTGCGGGAAACACCGGCAGCACTGATACTGGAAATATTTACATCATATAATACGCCTAATATCAGTTTCTGATACCTCAGCTCGATATTGGGAACGATTGCATCTGAATACCGGTAACCTAATCCAATGCCAACGGCTGCACCACCCTGGATGCCCGGAATGGCCTTTGAATAGGAAAAATCGTAATAATGGCGGTAAGCGGGCCCCTGCCAGCTCATGGACATATAAAAAGCCACTTCGTCTTCTGTTTTGGTCGTGAATTTATACCCGCCCTGGACCCCGATAGCCATTTTTAGCCGGGTGGAATCTGCCTTGATCTTGTAGGAATAAGGCTGGTTGACCTGCATCGCCGAAACACCTAAATACCATTTGTCGTAACGGGAATTACTAAAAACGGAAACCCCGGTATTGACATTAAAATGTCCATAGGACCATCCGCTTGCGAAGCGGTCGCTGCTTGGCGCTCCTTCAATGGGTCCGTAATTATTGAATTGATCACCAAAGGCATTCGATACGCCGTTGACATTTAAATTACTTTGATAATAGGCTCCCTGGAATCCTACAGCGAGAAAGGTTTCTTTACGGCCGAGGGGAACTGCATAGGAGATACCCAGCATTCCCTGGGAATTATTCAGAATCCCCTGGTTGGATTTATCTGAAGCCGCGCCCGCACTTATACTGAAATAGCCCGAATTCGCCTTTGACTTTCCGTCCTTGGAAAGCAGCGGCATATCGAACATGGCCGCAACGCTGTTGTAGGCGATCAAACCCCCGTATTGAACATTGCGATAATTTAATTTTAGACTGGTCTGCTTGTCTGTCTTCAGGGATTGGTTGTACCATAGCGCCATGTCCTGCACACGGGAAAAATTGATCTCCTGACCGCGGGCAATGTCCGTCAGTATAAAGAGACACAGTATGGTAAAAATCTTCCTCATCTGGATATTGGATTTACTATATTAATATTCCGCTGAAAACAGTTCTGCCGTTACCTTACCAGGGACGTCATACCCTTTTGCACGATTTTCTTTCCCTGTATGTCTATCCCTTCGGCGATCCACAAATAAGTCTCCACCGGTTGCGCTACTCCTTTGAACTTCCCATCCCATCCTGCATTCGCATCCTGTGTCGTAAAGATCAGGTTACCCCACCGGTTGTAGATACTGAAATAATGGAATTCGGCAATCCCTACCAGGATCGGTTTCAACACATCGTTGGTACCGTCTCCATTCGGCGTAAATACCGGGGGCACATATATGTTGATCGCGTCAAACTTCATTCTTGCCGGGCTGCCATATACGATGGACTTGCCGCCAACGGTCGCCGTCACCAGGACATTTCCCGGTGTTTTGCTGGTTAAAAAAATGGTCACATCGCCGTTCGCATCGGTCTTCCAGGGTCCGGGAGTAATGATCTGTGCGTTACCGGAGTCGATAGTGAAAATGACTTCCTGCCCGTCCATTACATTCCCCGCGCCATCGACGATATGCGCCTTCACGCTTGTCCATCGCTGTCCGTCTGCCAGTGCCTCATAAACAAGCACGATAAGAGCTGTCTGGGGATTGGTCACATCCGGCAGATTGACGAAAGTTACCGGCTGAGGGCTTTTATAAATCGGTGTTTCCAAGCTTAAATACATGATGGTAGCCTCTATCATTACCGTACCACCAAGGGTACTGGTAATGGACGTTTCGATATTGCCAAAGTCATCCGTCAGTAAGCTTATAGTTTGTACATTTCCTTGCAGCTGTGGCACACCGGGAGTGATCGTTCCTCCGGTTATGATATTGAAGGTCACCAGTGTATTTTTCACCGGGTTGCCATTGATATCGGTAATATGTGCATTAACCTTGTCAACTTCGGTTCCGTCTGCCAGCGACTTATCTTTTGTTACCGTTAATAGGGTACCGTTGTCAGGATCACTTGGATCTACAGGTACCGGGGGGCCGGCTAAAAAAGTCACCAATTGGGGACTTCCGAAAATAGGTGTCGCCGCCCCGTTAAAAAGAATCGAAGCGCCTATGTTCACTGTTCCGGCCTTTAGGCTGGTGATGTTTACGGTTATATTTCCCGAAGCATCCGTCGGTAAGGTGATAGTCTGCACATTGGTCTGCAGTTGGGGCGCCCCTGAGGCGATGGTTCCGCCCGTCGTTATGAAGAAGGTTACCATAACTCCTGCTCCAACCGGGTTGCCTTTGTTATCGGTAATGTGGGCATTTACCTGGTCATTATCCAATCCATCGGCAATGGCCTTATCTTTTGTTATCGTTAATTGCGTATGATCACCACCGTTCGCCCCACCGGGGTTACCCCCGCCAGGATTACCCGGATCTCCGGGGACTCCCGGGTCAGGAGTCGAGGTTACAAATTTTACCATAACGGCGCTATTGCTAATGGTATTTCCATTGACCGTTGCCCCAATCATCACCGTACCGGTCGTTATGTCCGTGATCGTAAGATAGATATCGCCATTATTATCCGTAGTTACTGTTCCACCTCCGTTCAAAACGGCGTTGGCATTTGCCGTTCCTCCGGGCCATACGCTGAAATTCAGCGTTACGGTCTGGTTTTTGGCTATGTTGCCGTATTTATCAACCAGATGCGCGTGTACTTTATCGGTACTAACGCCATCTGCCGCCGTACTCGGCACATCCACAATCAATGCCGTCTCGGGTCTGGAAACATCAGGAGGGCCCGCAACAAAGGTTACTGTTGCAGGGCTGCCATTTACAATTGGCCCTGAAGGAACGGTTGCCGTCAGTGTTACGTCACCAGCCACTTTACTGATCAGGGAAATGATGGCATCTCCGTTGCTGTTGGTGGTGGCAGTGAAAACCCCTCCCACAAAATCGGCTACGCCGGATGCGATGGTAAAAGTAACCGTTTGATTAGCCACCGGATTGCCGTTAGGATCAACCAGATGAGCTAATACACTGTTCTGATCACTATAATTGGCTATCGAACCGCTGAAATTCGGTTGAATATAACTTGGGCCGCCCGGGTTTAGATTTGGTGGATCTGCCTGGCTAATAAAAGTCACGTCCACACTGCCGTAAAGCACCCCTTCGATAAACACCTGAACCGTTTGATTCCCGGCTACCGAGTTGGAGAGAGCGAGATAAGCGTCCCCATTGGCGTCTACCGGTATATTCGGAAACAACCCATTACTGCTGAACGTAACTATTCCTCCCGCCGGAAGAGGCGTAACATGCACCTTAACGATATCCTGTTTGTTTCCGTCCGCAAGCGCACGATTTTTGATGATGGTTATGGTTACCGTATAAGGGGGAATATCTTTTACTACCGGTTCCCCGATGGGAGAAGCAACTAGTTTTACGGATGATCCCAGTATAAGAAAAAGTGCCCCGGCCAGCGCTGGAATGAACCTTCGGCGAAACTGGTCCTTCAAAAAAGGCAATAAGGGTTTTATATCAGGTTTCATGGTTTATTGGGTTTCAGGGGGGCGGATAGGAAAAAATAATTCGTAGAAAACCTTATGATCAGAAGAATATCAGGAGCAAGAAGACTGTAGGGTCCGTTGCACGAAGAAGGGTTCTCGTTGTTTAGTCCGGTTAGGAATGGCTATCATAAAATTGGTTTTTAAAGAATTGGATTTAGGTTAATTCAAGTAACACTTAACTAATCCTTTATAAAAGAAATAAACCATATTTTATTGTTTAAGCCCTTATATAAATTTAATCATAATAAGAAATGAACAATATTTAACCTATATAAGATGCGGCTAATCACCCTATTTGTCCTATATAGTAGATACTGGAATATTTTGAGTATTTCCCCGGGCCTGTTTACGGAAGGCGGAGGTGCTCAGGCCTTTATACTTGCCCTTATTCGTTATAGGAAAGTTGTTCCTGCTGTTTTTCCAATACGTTGGCAAATAATTCACCATCCAGCAGATCTTTAACTGACCGTATAATGAAATCCGGGGTATAACCATATTGGTCAAGATCACTTTCGCTGGTAACGCCCGACAAAGTAAGAACCGTGGTAAAACCCATCGATCCGGCTCCCAGGATATCGGTTCCCATGGTGTCGCCGATCATGATCGTTTCATCTGTAGAAAGCCCCAGGATCTTTCTTGCCATCCGCATCATGACAGGACTGGGCTTCCCAACGCTGAAGGCCTTTTTACCGGTGGCAAATTCCAGCATGGACACAAAGGCGCCGCAGCCGGCCCTGTATTTTCCATTGCCAACAGGACAGTTGGGATCCAGGTTGGTGGCGATCAATTTGGCACCGGCCATAATCATGTTGATGGCTTTATCGACCGATTCCAGCATGATCGTGCGCCCCTCTCCTATGATCACATAATCGGGATGATCGTCTACGATGGAATACCCGATATTATGCAGTTCGGTAAGCAACCCGCCCTCTCCGATCACATAAGCGGTTCCCTGCTCCTTTCGCGACGCCAGGTAACGCGCCGTTGCCATGGCACAGGTAAAGACATCTTCGTCTTCCACGCGAAAACCCATTTTTCGCAGTTTATAACAGACATCCCTGTTCGTACGCTGGGAGTTGTTGGTTAAGAACAGGAAGGGATATCCTTTATCCCGCAGGTTATTGATAAACTCCACCGCACCGGGTATAGGCTCGCTGCCTTTATAGATTACCCCATCCATGTCGATTAAAAAGCCTTTCTTTTCCATAGTAGTACATTTTTCTTTTTATGATTAGTAGAAGATCCGGTCGATGGCAAGAAAAGTTGAATGGCAAGGAAAAGCTGAATGGCAAGAAAAAGTGAAATAACAAACATAAGCGGGATGGAAGCAAGAGTCAGACAAGGATGCAGGTTGCATCACAGCAATTCAATCGGAAGGAGATAATAATTAAGAACTTATGCTGCAAATGTACGAATTCTGTGCCAAAAACGAGCCAACCTGACATATTATTGTTATGTTAACGGGTAATACAGAAAAGAAATGCCTCGTCGGCGCTTATAGAGAACTATCGTCTGCGCCCCCGCCGGCCGGGCTTTATCAACCTTAGCGCAAAATAACTCCCGGTCAGAAAAATAAGTGCTGCCAGGATCCTGTCTGCAATATCCTTATCTAATAAATCCCCGCCACCCATCCGGATAATACCCACCATAATATATCCGGCAATAATTGTTGCTGCCAATAATCCAATGGGAAGAAGCAATAGGATGCCCCAGTTCTTCGAGCGGAGGATAATGCCCTGGAGGATAAAAAAGAAATAATTGCCGATGAGCAGAAATTTTAAATAATACCACCAACTGGTTCCTTTTTGGTTCCCGAAAACAACAGGGTGATTGCCGATATAAATAGAATACAGCAGGGTGAAAAGGCCGTAAACGATCATTAAAAGCAGGGAGCGGTCAAATTTCATTTTTTAGTGAATTAATTCCTTCTGAACCTCAAAAGTAAATGCAAAATCGATTAGAAAATGAGTTTAGGTGTGAATACCTATATTTGCGCTTTTCAATTTTTCATTTTCCAATGAATTTTACAGAATCTTCCCTGACCAGGCTGGCCATTCATTTTACCGGCAACAAACAAAACGGACAAGCCTTGCTGCTGTCCAAACAGGAACAGGGGCTGGACCCTGAAAGCCGGGAAAAGATAACCCCGCTCCTGCTGAACCGTTTCCAAAAAGAATTTGAACGCTACTCGTTCCATCATCCATCCTCGCTGGAATTCAATGAGGTTTATAATTTTTCGAACAAGGCTTTCGAAGATCCTGAAATTTTTCATGAGCAGACCCAGCGTATGGCCTCGCATCTGTACGAGTCGGCCCTGCACCCAAAGATCAAACCGGGAGAGTTATATATCGCCTTTTTTAAGGATATCCTGATCGAGGATGACCGGATGGACGCTATCGGGCTTTTTAAGGCGGAGACCAAATCCTTGTTTGCCGATATCGACCCCAGTTCGGAAGGGTTGGCCTTCACCCTGAAAGAGGGAGCCGAACTGGCCAGGATCGACAAAGGCTGCCTCATCCTTAACCGGGAGAAAGAAAAAGGGTTCGAAGTCCTGATCTTCGATGGGAACGGAAAGGGAGAGGAAGCGCAATATTGGAAGGATAAATTCCTGGGGGTGCTGATCCAACAAAATGAATTCCTGCACACCCAGGAATTTCTGACGATCACCAAAAACTATGTAACGCAACACTTACCCGGTGAATTCGAGGTTTCCAAAACGGATCAGATCGATATACTGAACCGGTCCATGGATTATTTTAAAACCCATGACAGTTTCTCCAAAGATGAGTTTGAAACGGAAGTGCTGCATCACGATGACTTCATTCAATCCTTCCGGAAATTCGATGAACAATACCGGACGACCCATGAACTGGAACCGAACCCGGAATTCAGCATCTCACCACATGCCGTTAAACAACAGGCAAGGGTCTTCAAAAGCGTCATTAAACTGGATAAGAACTTTCATATCTATATCCATGGTGATAAACAACTGATCGAAAAAGGCTATGACGAAGACCTCCGGAAACATTTTTATAAGATCTATTTCGATCAGGAAACCTGATAATTCATGAATTATTGATTTACCATTTTTAAGGAAGCTTCGCTGTAACGTCCACCTGTATTGGGGTAACGGGCAATCAATTCATCAATGGTCCTCAGATCTGCGGCTTCAAGGGTTACATCAACAGCTCCGGCATTATCTTCCAGGTATTTCCTTTTTTTAGTACCCGGGATAGGGAAAATATCTTCGCCTTGTGTAAGAACCCAGGCCAATGCCAATTGGGCAGGCGTACAATTCTTACCCGCAGCGACGGCAGCAAAACCTTTTACCAGCTTCAGGTTATTATCCGCAAATTCTTCCTGGTAACGGGGTAATGTTTTTCGAAAATCGCCTTCCGTCAGGTTATCTGCACTTTGTGTATTGGTAACCAATCCCCTTGCCAGCGGTGAATAGGGTACAAAAGAAATACCCAATTCACGGATCGTACCCAGGATCTCTCCTTCCACATCCCTGGTTATCACCGAATATTCACTTTGCAATGCAGTTATCGGATGTACGGCATGCGCCTTACGGATGGATGCCACAGAAGCTTCACTGAGGCCCAGATAGCGGACCTTACCTTCCTTTACCAGTTCTGCCATGGCCCCGACCGTTTCCTCAACCGGTACCGAAGGATCGATCCTGTGCGCATAATAAAGATCGATCGTGTCGATCTTCAGCCTTTTCAGACTTAATTCAGCAGCCTTTTTTATCCAGGCCGGGGAGCAATCAATATAGACACCAGCAGAAATATTTGGCCCTGCCTCCCCTTTAAAACGAAACCCGAATTTGGTCGCAATAAAAATTTTATCCCGATTCGGAACCAAAACTTTCGAGATCAGTTCTTCATTTTTCCCATCGGCATACATATCGGCCGTATCCCAAAAATTAATTCCGAGGTCAAGGGCTTTATGCAAGGTAGCAATGCTCTCTTCATCATCAGTTGGACCGTAGGCATAGCTCATTCCCATACAGCCCAGCCCGAGGGCAGACAATTTTTCATCTGTTTTTCCTAAATTTCTGTATTTCATATCCAATAAGTTTTATAAACCAAAATTAGACCGATCCGGGATTTCCGGTTTACACGAATCAAACGGATCCTTATAAAAATCAAACAACCAGTAATCAATCAAATAACCGGGTTCCGTATTGCTCCGGGAGGGATCCCGGTATGCTTTTTAAAAAAATTGGTAAAATAGGCCGGGTATTCGAAACCCAGACTATAAGCTACCTCAGCGATATTCCAATCGGTATGTTTTAACAAGGCCTGTGCTTCCCTGGTTATCCTTTCCGCGATTATTCCTGTGGTGGTCTTACCGGTAATTTCCTTTACGGAACGGTTGAGATGATTGGGGTGGACGGACAAATTTTTGGCATAATCATTCGCGGTTTTTAACCGCAAGGCGTTTTCGGGTGTATCGATCGGGAATTGTCTTTCCAGTAATTCCAGGAATAAAGAAGTGATACGGGCCGGAGCATGGGTATTTTTCTCAAAACTTACCGCAGGCTGCATTTTCATCGCCTCATGAATGATCAAATGCAGATAATTCCGCAGGAGATCATATTTGTGCACATACTGAGTTTCCAGCTCATCCAGCATCTGTTCGAAAACAGTTTTTATCTTTTGTTGTTGTTTGTCATCTATAAAAAAAACGGGATTTCCGCCAATCTTAAATAGGGGGGAATCCTGTAATGTAGCCTTCTTTTCGTCCGGGTGAACAAACGCTTCTGTAAATAAACAAAAATAGCCTTCCTGAATTTCCGAAACAGCTTCCCAGGAATAAGGAATTACCGGATTGGAAAATAACAGGGCAGGCCGGTCGATAGAGATCCATTTATCGGCATAATGCAGTTTGCCCGTCCCAATGATCAGGGAAACCTTATAAAAATCCCGGCGGCTATAGGTCGTGTTCGGATGACAGGCATTGCGGGGAAACACATTAAAATGCCCCAATCCTGCATTGTGTAAACCCAGCCCCGCTGGATTTGCCTGCGGAACGCGGTGATAGAACTCCTCAAGGGTTTCTGCTTGTTTCATATCCTAAAGTTATAAAATTCAAATATTCTATCTTCCTTTTTTTCTTATCTGCCACAAAATAATTGGCTTTAAGGTGGGATGATTCATTTAAAAACGAAATATGGAATCAGCGGAGAAAAAGAATTGGAGATTGTTTCTAAAACCCTGACAATACTTTTGAAGAAGGTATATCTTTTATCCCTGGAACCTCACTGGCCGGAGCCTTCCTGATCATTTCCTTTCCCATAACCAGGGGATAATGATCTATTGTCTCAAATACATTCCGGGAATCACTTTTTAGGAGGACAATAAATTTTGCCAATGAATCCACATATTGCGGCCGGACAAACATCCGGTCATGTGCCAAAATAACAATCGTATTTGGCTGGTTAGTGGTTTCACTGGAAAATTTCGAATTGACTTCTTTCACCATATCACCAGCACTTTGTTTGGGGGTTGAATTTCCCTTACGAGACCATTCCACATCCCAACCGATAACCTTATATCCCATCGAGTCCAACATTTTACGCACGGCCATCGTTGATCCTGTTCCTTTATTTTCTCCATCCCCGACCCAGGCATTGTTACCCGGAAGCCGGATGATCCTCGCAGGTATCTGCAGCAGCGCCTGGGCCTTCATCAGGTCTTCAACGGCGCTGGCAGGATGCGCATAATATTTTTTATAATTGTTCCGGAAGGCATGGGAGTAACTATGATTGGCGATTAAAAATTCAGGGTAACTTTTTCGCAAGGTGTCTACCATACGTACCCGCAAAGGATCGATTTCCATATGCATACCGACAAGAAAGAAGGTGGCTTTTATTCCCTGTTTACGAAAGACATTGGCACAATTAGTCGTTCCCGGAGGTTGGGGTGCATCGTCGAATGTCAGATAAATATATCTTTTTGCAGAATCAAAATGAAAGGCTGAATCCTTTGGAGAAAAAGGCAATGCCGGATGATGACCGGATACAAGACTTTCTTCTGCGTTCGTTGCCGGTTCTTGT
This sequence comes from Flavitalea flava, assembly GCF_054461575.1. Lineage (NCBI taxonomy): Bacteria > Pseudomonadati > Bacteroidota > Chitinophagia > Chitinophagales > Chitinophagaceae > Flavitalea > Flavitalea flava. The sequence goes on along the minus strand of NZ_JBTLQH010000001.1, from coordinate 390,681 downwards.
CCCTCTTTTTTGGGTCCGCAGCCGGTAATTAAAAACAATAGCAGGAGCCCCACAGGCAAAAGGGGCCAGACAGGTATTTGTATATTTTTCCTCATCAACTTCCAGTCTTACTTTTCTCTCAATTATTTCTTCGGTATGTTGGTTGTCCAAAGAATCATGAAAGAACATTCACGGAAAAACAGGCATTCTGCCATTGTCTTTAAATCAGCTAATACCTGGGTATACAATTTATTCTTTTTTCCCGGGATTTTCCTGATTCAGCGTACCAAAGATTGCCTGAAATTAAAAATTAACATTGGTGAAAATGCCCTGCCCTATCATGCCCTATCCATTCACCACATGCTGAGGAGTGCCGGAAAGCGCTTGTCTGACATTATCAAACGTTGTTTGCATGATCCGCTGGCGGGCTTCCCAGCTCATCCAGGCATTATGGGGTGTAATCCAACAATTAGCCAGGGAGATCAGGGGGTGATCTGAAGGAGGAGGTTCCGAGGCCAGGACATCCAACGCTGCTCCCGCCAAAAGCCCGCTTTGTAAAGCAGCGGCCAGATCGGCTTCCCGGATCAATTGTCCCCGGGCGGTATTGATCAGAAATGCCGAAGGCTTCATGAGTGAAAGGATCTCCGTATTGATGAAGGAATGATTTTCAGGTGTTAAGGGACAATGCAGGGAGATATAATCACTTTTTTCAAACACCTCCTTCATGGAAACGGGTTTAGCCCCTGTCGCAGGAATGGCCGGATCCAAAGAAGCGGGAGCAGGTTTCCCGGACCGGGTATAATAAAGGACATTCATCCCAAAAGCCTGGGCAATCCGGCATACCTGCCGGGCAATCCGGCCGAAACCAATGAGTCCCAGCGTCTTTCCTCTTAATTCCATGAGGGGTGTCTCCGCAAAACACCAGTCGATCGCCCCCTGCCACTTCCCCTCCCTTACGCTTCGGGCATGTCTGCCCACCTGGTTGGATAATTCCAATAATAAGGCAAAAGTATGCTGAGCGACAGAGTCCGTACCATATTCCGGCACATTACAAACGGGTATGCCGCGTCGGCGGGCCGCCTGGATATCCACCACATTATAACCGGTCGCAGCTACTGTAATCACTTTCAGGTTAACAGCTCCATCTATCGTTTTTTCATCCAGCGGCGTCTTATTGGTAATAATAACATCTGCTTCGCGGCAACGTTCCCTGACCTCGCCGACCGGCGTCCTGTCAAAATAAATGACTTCTCCCAATGCATCAAAAGATTTCCAGCTCAGGTCTCCGGGATTTAGCGCATACCCGTCCGTGATAATGATCTTCATAGTCTCAAAGATAACTGTTTCAATTTTTTAAGGCAAAAGCCACATAGGCATCTCCGGACCGGGTGCCTAATTTCCCTCCTCCGCAGGCAATGACGATATACTGTTTGCCATTCACCGAATAGACAGAGGGCGTGGCAAACCCAGGATCGGGCAGATCAGCCTGCCAGAGCATCCTACCGGTCCTTTTAGAAAAAGCCCTTATCTTCCCGTCACTCGTCGCAGCGATAAAAACAAGCCCTCCGGCAGTCACTACCGCTCCCCCATAGTTCTCCGTTCCGGTGATCACTCCTATTTTTTTAAACTCCGGGTATTCTCCCAGAGGTACCTTCCATTCAATTTCACCCGTATTCAGGTTAATGGCATTTAATGTACCCCATGGCGGCTTGATAGCGGGATATCCTTCCCGGCTCAGGAATTTATTATATCCCGTAATCGTATAAGGCAGATTACGGAAAGTATCGACCGGTTTGGAGATGGCAGTAAAAGCCCGTTGTTGCAGGGCTTTGTTATCAAGGAGAAAGGACGCAAGCGCAGTCCTTTCCTCCCCGGATAATTGTTTGAAGGCAGGCATCATTCTCCGGCCGGTCCCGATGAGCTCAACGAATTGTTGTTCATTGTATTTTTTACCGGCTCCCAGTAAGGAGGGATAATTACCGCTCCCTTTCCGCCCGGGTCCATGACAACTTAAACAGTTCTGCGCATAGAGCTGCCGGCCCGCCTCCAGAAAAGTCTGTTTTTGGCCCGTCCCTGGTGTCAGTTCCTTCATGGTTATGATCCAGGGCATCTCATTGGCATTGACATATAAGATCCCCGTAGCCGGGTCAAAAGCAGGGCCTCCCCATTCAGCACCCCCATCGAGCCCCGGCAGCACTACCGTACCTTCTTTAGAAATCGGGTTGAACATATTACCCGTGTGATATCCTTTCAACCTGTTCTTTAGTTCCTGTTGGGAGGAATCGGAAATCAGGTCGTTGATGTCACCCACTCCAAGGGTTTGGCGGACAAAGGGTTTGGGTAAGCTTGGGATAGGTTGGGTAGGCCAAAGTTTCTCCCCTGTTATATCGGTATGAGTGGGAACCGGTACTTCTTCCACCGGAAAAAGAGGTTTTCCCGTCTCCCTGTCAAGCAGGAATACAAATCCCGTCTTGGTCGTTTGTGCAACCGCATCTACCTGCCGGCCGTCATGCATTACGGTTACCAGCGCAGGCGGAGTGGGAAGATCCCTGTCCCAGGTATCGTGGTGTATCTGCTGAAAATGCCAGATCCTTTTCCCGGTGGCCGCGTCGAGAGCCAGCAGACAATTGGCAAAAAGACCCTGCCCCTTACGCCGTCCTCCATAAAAATCGAAAGATGCACTCCCCACCGGGGCGAACAGCATTCCTCTTTTTTCGTCCAGGCTGAACCCGGACCAGGAATTAGCGCCCCCGATATGCTGCCAGGCAACGGGGTCCTCCCAGGTATCATACCCAAATTCCCCGGGTTGGGGAATGGTATGAAAGATCCATTTAAGCTCACCCGTCCTGAGGTCATAAGCCCGTATATGTCCAGGAGCGGCATCGCTACCTTCCGACACCCGTGTTCCCATGATCAGCAGATTTTTAAATACAACACCCGGAGAGGTTGCTGCAACATACAGATCATGGACATCCTGCCCCAAACCGTCATGTAAATCAATTTTCCCTCCGTTTCCAAAAGAAGGGATCAATTTACCCGTGTTGGCATCCAAAGCATATAATTTAGGACCGGCCGTATAAAAAATACGACGATCTTCTCCTTCGGCCCAGTAGGTTACTCCCCGGTTATTATTCAGGATAAAATCCATAAAAGACCTGTTCTGATTGGAATCCTGGGGATTAAATGACCATTTCTGCCTGCCGGTTGCCGCATCAAGTGCAAACACTACCAGCCGGGGAGACGTTCCATACAGGACGCCATCCGCCATTACCGGTCTGCATTGGATTTGGGAGTGATTCACGGTGTCGGCATCACCGGTATGATAGGTCCAGGCTATCTGCAAATTTTGCACATTGGAGGTATCTATCTCCGTGAGAGAAGAATAATGCGCAGAAGGATTTTCCTCTACCGGGGAAGAACAGGCCGCCAGGAATAAAATACAGACAAAGCAGCCGTCCCTGAAACAGAAATGTTTCATTAGTTTATTTTTAAATAATCTCCTTTTTATAAATGTAGTTACTGTGGTTAAATCCGGCTCAATTACACTCCCAGACTCCATCCGTCCCTATAGTTCCTTTTCACGAATTGATTGGCCTCCTCAAAATTGGTCACTTTCATACTGGGGCCATCCCATAATAATTTTATATGCCGGCCGGGATAATCGAATCCTTTTCCGTCTGCCTTTGGTTTGCGGACATCGTAACTCCGGATCGCAAGATTTCCCATCAATACCGTTTCGGTAAGCGGACCAGCTATCTTAAAATTCGAACTGAGGTTCTTTTCCTTATCCGAGCCATATCCTGCTATAGCGGCTTCCACCCAGGCTGCGTAATGCCCGTCATCCCCTCCAGGAACACGGGCAATGGTCTGAGGAACAACCGTCTGTGCCGTTCTTGCGGTTGGAAGTAATTGAGGGTTTTTCCCATAAGTCCCACACATCATCTTACCCTTCGTACCGATAAAATAGGCGCCGTTGCCGCCGTCCCCGAATATTTCATTGGGACCAAGTTCCTGGGGCCTTTCCGGTTGAATGCCGCCATCCATCCAATGTAATTTCAGATCCGGCCTGCCATTCTGTTTGAACTTCAGCGTAATATGCGAGGACGGGGGGCAGCTTTCCGGGAAATATCCTTGTTTGAATTCACCGACATATACGGATCCTACGCTGCATTCAGCTTCCGTAGGATAACCCAGCTCAAGTACCTGGAAGGCAGGCGCAACAATATGACAGGCCATATCGCCCAGGGCGCCGGTACCATAATCCCACCAACCGCGCCAGTTGAAAGGAATCAGGTTATCTGCATATTCTTTATAAGGTGCAGTTCCCAGCCACAGATTCCAATCCAGTTCTGCGGGAATATCTGCCTTTTTATCCGGCCATGGAATCCCTTGCGGCCATACTGGCCTGTTAGTAAAACAAAAGACTTCGGTAACATCCCCGATCACACCAGCCCGATACCAATCGATCAGTTGCCGGACCCCGTCCCCGGAACCACCCTGGTTGCCCATTTGTGTCACTACTTTATAGCGGGTAGCCGCCTGAGTAAGCATACGGGCTTCATAGATATCATGGGTGAGGGGTTTCTGCACATAAACGTGTTTGCCCAATTGCATAGCAGCCATCGTTATTACGGCATGCTGATGGTCCGGAGTCGATACGGAAACCGCATCGATGGACTTATGCTCCCTGGCCAACATCTCCCTGTAATCTTTATAATATTTTGCTTTGGGGAATTTTTTACGGGTATTCAGCGCCCTTCTGTCATCCACATCGCATAATACAGCGATTTCCGCTTTCCCGCTCTCATAAAATTCGGAGATATCGCTTTCTCCTTTACCTCCAACTCCAACCGATGCAATGACTAATTTATCGCTGGGAGCAATGAAGCCTTTCCCACCCAGAACATGTCTGGGTACAATGTAAAAACCGGCGGCAGCCAGTAAACCTTTCCTTAGAAAATCACGCCTGGAATCATTGGTTGCTACTTTCTTTTTCATACAGAGATCATACCCCTGGGTTTGGTTTTCAGCGGGGACCTCCTAAATTAGGTTTTTTTTCAATCCAACTCTTTTACCGGCAGGTAATTGGAGGTAATACTTAATGGAATTTTAATTTAAAGGCAAGGAGTCGGACCATGGCATGGTCAGCTGTTTTTTTCCAGCCAATACTTCTTTAACCGCAGTGATCAATTCCTCCGGGGCGGCGTCTTTACACAAGTATCCGGAAGCACCTGCTTTCAAAGCCCTGACCGCATAATTTTCTTTTGGATAAAGACTGAGGATCAATATGGAGATGGCGGGGAAACTCCGCCGGATCCTGCGTAAGGTATCCAGACCGCCCCTGTCCGGCATAGGCAGATCGGATATGATCATATCCCATTCCGTATTTTTTATTTTTTCCAGCCATTCCTCTCCCTCTTCTATTTCTTCGATTTGTGCAGTTGGATATTCCTCCGTTAATATTTGCCTGACGCCCTTCCTGATGATCGTATAATCATCAGCCAGTAAGATCCTGATCATAATTAAACAAATTTCGTTAAGAATTGTCAGTACAGGTTGAAACAGGGGAGCTACTAAAAGGATGCCTTAGCCGGGATAACAAACAGATACCAAATTAAAGGTAATTATTTACATTACATAATTAATAAGCCTGAAAATCGGCTGGCAGCCGCCTTCTAAAAACTACCAGGGTGAAACAAACCGATGATTTTTATTTAAAAAAAGACGAACCGGTGAAGGGTTGTTTGCTCGCTTTGCGGGGAATCATTCTTTCCCAGGACAAGGAAATCTCAGCCACCTTGAAATATGGGATGCCTTTTTTCTGTTACAAAGGAAAAATGTTTTGTTATTTATGGGTTCATAAAAAAAATCATCAGCCTTATATCGGACTGGTTGAAGGAAAATATCTCGATCATCCATTCCTTATCAGGGAAAAACGCTCGCGGATGAAAATCATGCTCTTCGATCCGAATGAGGATCTGCCTGTAACAACCCTTAAAAACATTTTACAGGAAGCGCTTCAGTTGTACAGCACAGGGGTTGTCAAAATATCTGTTTAATTTCCTTATATTTACCGTAATTCCTTACCGGATAAGGCCGGAATCCTTTAATAATACCCCTCTTCGTAAGTTTTTTGTAAGTGCATGATTTGCAAAGGGAAAAACATGGCACACGATTAGATTAAGGGTCAGAACACCCTATTACATTCAATCCCTTTTTTAGTGAAAAATACGTCTATCCAAGAGCTGTTATCTCATCTCAGAATATTCCTTCCGGGGGATAATCTCCTTCGTAAATATGTAAATGAGAAACCTCCCCTCCGAAGCGAGCTGTTCAGCGCCGATCAGATGGCCCAATATGGTATTGCACTGGCCGGAAGGCACCAGTTGGTTTCGGGACGGGCTCCCAATGAATTACTGAAGCGCCTCGCCAATAATGAGGAAGTCCTGCTGGAAGTCCACGATCTGCTGACAGATGCTTTAAAAGAAAGCAACCGGATCATACCGGCCGGCGAGTGGCTGCTTGACAATTTTTATCTCATCCAGGAACAGATCCGAACCGGCAAAAAACATTTGCCCAAGGGATATAGCGAAGATCTGCCTCAGTTATCTAACGGCCCATCCGCCGGTTTGCCGCGCGTATACGATATCGCCGTGGAGATCGTCTCTCATAGCGACGGACGGGTGGACCTGCAAAGCCTTGAGCATTTTATTAACGCCTACCAGACGATAACTCCCCTCAAACTGGGAGAGTTATGGGCCATTCCGATCATGCTCCGGCTTGCCCTGATCGAAAATCTGCGCCGTTTGGCTACCCAGATCGCCATCGACCGGATCAATCAGAATCTGGCAGAACACTGGGCCGAGCAAATGACGGAGATAGCCGAAAAAGATCCTAAAAGCCTGATCCTGATCATTGCGGACATGGCAAGATCAAACCCTCCGATGGTTAGTTCCTTTGTAGCGGAGCTTACCCGGATGTTACAGGGGCGGGGACCCGCCCTGGCCCTGCCGCTCACCTGGATCGAACAGCGTTTATCCGAAACCGGGCAGACCAGCAATGAACTGGTTCAGGCCGAGTTCTTTAAACAGGCAGCCGACCAGGTTTCCATGAGCAACAGTATCGGCAGTCTTCGTTTCCTGGGAACGACGGACTGGCGTGAATTTGTGGAAACGACAAGCATCGTTGAACAAAAGCTCCGGGAAGATATCGGGCAGACCTATTCCGGAATGGATTTTACTACCCGGGATCATTATCGCCATGTTGTGGAAAAAATTGCCCGATTTGGCGCTTTATCAGAACTGGAGACTGCAGGTCTTGCCATTCGTCTGGCAAAAGAAGCCGCCCTCCGTAACGGAGAAGAGGACAGGACGGCTCATGTTGGTTTTTATCTGGTTGGCAAAGGGCTCCGGAGGACGGAAAAAGAAGCAAAGATGAAACGTCCGTATAAGGACCGCCTGGAAAAGATGGTCCGGCATTTTCCTCTTTTCTTCTACGCATTTGCCATTACATTCACTACACTGGTTATCGCCTTTGGCTTTTTTACCAGGACACATGCACATGGAATACCGAGGCCCTTGCTGGTATTGGTCAGCCTTTTATCTATCATTTGCGCCAGCCAGCTGGCAGTGACCCTTGTCAATTGGATGATCACCTTTCTGATCCAACCCAGACTCCTTCCAAGAATGGACTTTTCAAAAGGGTTACCTCCGCAGTGCAGGACCCTGGTTATTGTCCCTACGATGTTCAATAAGGAAACTGAACTGGAAGAATTGCTGGAAGACCTGGAAGTCCGTTTCCTTGCCAACAGAGATGAAAAATTACATTTTGGACTCCTGACCGATTTTGCAGATGCCTCCCAGGAAACCCTTCCGGAAGATGAACCCCTCCTGGACTTTGCGAGAGAGAAAGTAGAGACCCTGAATAATAAATATGGAAGTACCGGAAATACCATTTTTTTTCTTTTTCATCGCCCACGTCGTTGGAATGCACAGGATAAGATCTGGATGGGTTACGAACGTAAGCGGGGTAAACTCACCGAATTAAACAGTTTATTGCGGGGCGAAGGGAAAGACCGGTTCACCCTGATCGTTGGCGACGACTCCTTATTTCGCGCCATCAAATATGTCATAACGCTGGATACCGACACACAACTGCCAAGGGATGCAGCCTGGAAAATCGTCGCGGCCATGGCCCATCCGTTGAACAGGGCTCTCTATAATGAAAAGGAACAACGGGTAACCGAAGGATACGGAATTCTGCAACCCAGGGTAGACACGAGCCTTACCGGATCCAGCCGTTCCCGCTATGCCCGTCTTCATGGCAATGACCTGGGTATCGATCCCTATACGCTGGCCAGTTCGGATGTATACCAGGATCTCTTTGGAGAAGGTTCTTTCATCGGCAAAGGAATTTATGAAGTAGATATATTTGCCAAAGGTCTGAACGGACGGTTCCCGGAAAACAGAATCCTGAGCCACGATCTGCTGGAAGGATGTTATCTCCGTTCAGGATTGCTGAGCGACGTTCAGTTATATGAAGAATATCCTTCGCGTTACAGCGCCGATGTTAAACGCCGCCATCGCTGGATCCGCGGAGATTGGCAGATCGGTACCTGGTTCCTCCCTTTTGTACCCAACGAAAAAAGGCATCTTCGCAAAAACCCGCTCACCGGTTTTTCCCGGTGGAAGATCTTTGACAACCTTCGCCGGAGCATGGTGGCCCCTTCCCTGATTCTGCTGCTATTATTAGGGTGGACAATATTGCACGATGAATTATTCTGGACAGTATCGGTCATCCTGCTCATCATCCTGCCGCCCCTGATCATTACCGTTTGGAATATACTAAACAAACCAAAAGAAATATCTCTACAGCAGCATATCGAAGATTCCATCGATTCCATTACCAATTATCTCGTCCAGGTCGCTTTTACCATCATCTGTCTTCCGTATGAGGCTTTTTATACCCTGGACGCTATCATACGCACCAACTGGCGAATGATCGTCAGTCATAAAAAATTACTGGAATGGAATCCTTCCCGCAATTCAGGGAACGGAGGGCCAGAGAACCTGTCTTCCACTTTCCGTACTATGTGGATAGGGCCTTTCATAGGGGTATGCGTCCTGCTTTATCTGATCATCGTATCCCCGATAAATGTGATCACCACGTTTATTTTACTGGGTCTCTGGATCGCCGCCCCTTTCATCGCCTGGTGGTTTAGCCGGCCACTTGAATCCCCTACGGCCGACCTTAAAACCGAACAGATCCTTTTTCTCCGGCAATTGGCCCGTAAAACATGGTCCTTCTTCCAGACCTTCGTAGGTCAGGAGGATAACTGGCTTCCACCCGACAATTACCAGGAACATCCCGTGGAAGTGACAGCACACCGCACTTCCCCAACCAATATGGGTCTTTCCCTGCTGGCCAATCTGGCTGCCTGGGATTTTGGTTATATAACTATCCGGCAATTCAGCCAGCGGACTATCCAGTCCCTTAATACGATGCAGAAACTGGAACGTTTTCGCGGGCATTTTTATAACTGGTATGACACGGTCAGTTTGTTACCGCTCCCTCCGCGATATATTTCGACTGTCGACAGCGGCAATCTTGCCGGGCACCTGATCACGCTCCGTCAGGGGATTCTTACCCTGACGGATCAAAAAATATGGAGAACTAAATTCCTGGAAGGTTTGCAGGATACTGCCGGACTCCTGGAAAAAGAAGTAAAAGACAAAACGTTGGTCCGGGCTTTTAAAAAAGAGCTTGCCGACTTTCTGGAACTGCCCCCTGCCGGTTTAACTGCGGTTAAAACCTTATTGGAGCAACTGGCTGTTTCTTCTACCCGGATCCTTTCCGGTCCCGATATGGATCGCGACACGGAAGGCTACCGGTGGGCAGAAGCGCTTACCCGTCAGATTCAGGACCATTCGGAGGATCTTTATCTGCTGGCCCCCTGGTTATTATTACCGTCTCCCCCTCCCGGATTAACCACCATCGTGCTTCCTGAGGGTATCCCCAATCTGCGGGAGCTGGAAGGAGTCGAAGCGGCCTGGTCCCCTGAGATCGACAATCATTTGACCCTCGCAACATCCGCTGAGGAAAAGGAATGGCTAAACCGTCTGAAAGAAACCCTTACGCGAGCCAAACGGATCGCCAGGGAACAAATACAGATCCTCGATCAGATGGGGTCCCAATGTCTTGGCTGTGCGGATACGGAATATGATTTCCTCTACGACAAGGCCCAGAAATTACTGACCATTGGTTACAATGTGGACGAAAACCGGCGGGATGGCGGATTCTATGACCTCCTGGCGTCAGAAGCCAGGCTGGGAATCTTCGTTGCCATCGCGGAAGGTAAATTACCGCAGGAAGCCTGGTTTGCCCTTGGAAGGCAACTTACGAATGTGGGAGGCGCCTCCATTCTCATTTCCTGGAGCGGATCCATGTTCGAATACCTCATGCCCCTGCTGGTTATGCCTGAATATGAAAGTACTCTCCTGGACCAGACCAATAAGGCCATGGTACAAAGACAGATTGAATATGGAAATCTCCGTAACGTATCCTGGGGAATATCTGAATCAGGATATAATATGGTGGATGCCCATCTGAATTACCAGTACCGTGCATTCGGTGTACCGGGGCTGGGTTTAAAAAGAGGACTGGCAGAAGATCTGGTGATCGCTCCCTATGCCACGGTAATGGCCCTGATGGTTGCCCCGGAAAAAGCCTGCGAAAACCTGGAACAATTATCGGAGGAAGGGTATGAAGGAAAGTATGGTTTTTATGAGGCTATCGATTATACCCCATCCCGTTTGCCCAGGGGACAAACAAACGTGCTGATCCGCTCCTTTATGGTTCACCACCAGGGAATGAGCCTGCTTTCCCTGGCCCATCTCCTGCTGGATAAACCCATGCAAAAACGATTCGGATCGGAGCTTTCTTTCCAGGCAACCCTATTATTACTCCAGGAAAGGATTCCCAAAGCGACAGGCTTCTTTTCGCCGCCTGAAGATATCCCAGATACCACGGTAGCCTCAACAGATACGGCTATGAGGGTCATCAACACACCCGATACCCCTTCGCCGGAAGTGCAGTTATTATCGAATGGCAGATATCATGTAATGGTAACTCATGCGGGGGGCGGATACAGCCGTTGGAAAGATATGTCCGTTACCCGTTGGCGGGAGGATTCAACCTGTGACAACTGGGGAAATTTCTGTTATATACGGGACCTTGAAAATGGAGGTTACTGGTCAGCCGGTCATCAGCCTACCCTTAGGGCGGCTAAGAGTTATGAAGCAGTATTTTCACAGGGGCGGGCCGAATTCCGCCGCCGGGACAATGATATCGAAACCCATACCGAGATCGTCGTTTCACCGGAAGATGATATCGAGATGAGAAGGATACATCTGACGAACCGTTCCCGGAAACGGAGGTCTATCGAAGTTACCAGTTATGCGGAGGTGGTACTTACGTCCGGCATCGCCGATGCCCTCCACCCAGCCTTCAGCAATCTTTTTGTAGAGACCGAGATCCTGCAGGACCGGAACGCGATCCTTTGCACCCGCAGGCCCCGTTCCGCAAACGATCCAAGTCCCTGGATGTTCCACCTGATGAAGGCGCATGGATCGGATATCAAAGAGGTGTCTTATGAAACGGATCGCCTGCAATTCATCGGACGGGGAAATACCATCGCCGACCCGCAATGCATGAATCAGCCGTCCCTGTCAGGCACACAGGGTCCTGTGCTGGATCCTGTCGTCGCCATAAGATACCGCATCACACTTAATCCCATGGAATCCATCACCGTCGATATGGTCTTCGGAATGGGAGAAACCCGTGAGATCAGTATGGGGCTGATTGAAAAATATCAGGACCGCCACCTTACCGACCGTGCCTTTGAACTGGCCTGGACCCATAGCCAGGTAGTACTCCGGCAGATAAATGCCTCGGAAGCCGATGCCCAACTCTATGGTCGGTTAGCCAGCTCCGTTATTTACGGTAATTCCCTGCTCCGGGCAGATCCTGCCATCCTCATCAAGAATCACAGGGGTCAATCCGGTCTTTGGAGTTATTCGATCTCCGGGGATCTGCCCATCGTACTGGTCCAGATTGAAGATCCGGCCAATATCGACCTGGTCAAACAAATGGTTTATGCCCATGCCTATTGGCGGCTGAAAGGGCTGATCGTAGACCTCGTTATCTGGAATGAAGATCACGGCGGTTACCGGCAGTTGCTGCAAAGCCAGTTATTGGGCCTGATCAGCGCCGGTATTGAAACGGATATTGCAGATCGCCCCGGCGGCATTTTTGTCAGAATATCTGATCAGATCTCCGGAGAGGACCGCATCTTACTTCAAACGGTAGCCCGTATCGTGATCTCGGATACCAAGGGCACGCTGGCCTACCAGGTCAATAAACGGAATATGGTCAAACCCATTATTCCCCGCCTTATACCCAAACAACCCTATTTCCCGCAGATTGAAACGCCCGCAGCTTTACCCGGCAATGCCGGTCTGCAGTTCTTCAACGGGCTGGGAGGATTTTCCGCCGACGGAAAAGAATATGTAATTACGACCTCGAGAGGAAAGGTAACACCTGCTCCGTGGATCAATGTACTGGCCAATGCGAATTTCGGAACGGTGATTTCAGAGAGCGGCCAATCCTATACCTGGTTGGAAAATGCGCACGAGTTTCGCCTGACACCCTGGAATAACGATCCTGTCAGCGATCCTGCCGGAGAAGCCTTTTACATCAGGGACGAAGAAAGCAGCATCATCTGGTCACCCGCACCACTTCCTGCCAGAGGCAAATCTTCTTATACGACCCGCCATGGATTCGGATACACCGCATTTGATTACTCGGAAGATGGCATCCGCTCAGAAATGAAAGTTTACGTCGATGTGGAGGCTGCCGTAAAATTCACGGTCATTAAGATCCGCAATAAATCCGGCAGGGAACGCAAACTTTCCCTGACAGGCTATGTGGAATGGGTATTGGGAGACCTGCGTCCCAAATCCGCCATGCATGTCGTTACCGAGATCGATCCTGCCACCGGAGCCCTGTTTGCCAGGAATCCGTATAATATAGAATTTGCAGGACGTGTGTGTTACTTCGACGTTAATGAAGCCACACGCACTTTTACTGCGGATCGTTCCGAATTCATAGGACGCAACGGAAGCCTTCGCAGCCCTGATGCCCTTTCCCGGGTTCGTCTCTCCGGAAGAACCGGAGCCGCACTCGATCCATGCGGGGCCTTACAGGTAAGTATAGAACTACCTGAAGAGGGAGAGAAAGAAATTATTTTTTTACTGGGAGCTGCCAGGAATCCCCAGGAAGCCAGCAACCGTGTCAGCCAATTCAGAGGTAGCGCCGCAGCCGCCCAGGCCATGGACAAAGTGAACCAGTTTTGGCAAAAAACCCTTGGCGCCCTGCAAGTGGAATCTCCGGATCCGGCTCTGAATCTTCTGGCTAACGGATGGCTGCTTTACCAGACCCTGGCTTGCCGGATCAGAGGCCGCAGCGGATTTTACCAATCGGGCGGAGCTTTCGGATTCCGCGACCAGTTACAGGACATGCTGGCCATGCTGCATACCGCTCCGGAGTTGGTCCGCGAACATCTGTTGCTTTGTGCGTCGCGCCAGTTCAAGGAAGGGGATGTACAACATTGGTGGCACCCACCGACAGGAAGAGGTGTGCGTACCCGTTGCTCGGATGACTATCTCTGGCTGCCCTTTGTAACAGGTCGTTATGTGCATCATACCGGTGACATCAGCGTGCTCGATCAACCCGTTTCTTTTCTTGAAGGGCGTCCATTGAATCCGGAAGAGGAATCCTATTATGATCTGCCCGGCCGCTTTGATCAATCTTCCAGCCTGTATGACCATTGTATACGGGCCATCCGCCACGGGCTTCGTTATGGCGAACACGGGCTGCCCCTCATGGGCTCCGGCGACTGGAACGATGGCATGGACAAGGTGGGCATTCATGGTAAAGGGGAAAGCATATGGCTCGGTTTTTTCCTGTATTCTGTACTCATGCGGTTCAGCGAGATCGCTCATCTCCGCAATGATGTCGCTTTTGAAGAAGAATGCCGGAAAGAAGCGGCGCAATTAAGCGCAAATATTGAAAAACATGGATGGGACGGGCATTGGTACCGCAGGGCCTATTTTGACGATGGAACACCCCTGGGCTCTTCCGGGAACGAAGAATGCAGGATCGATTCCATTTCCCAAAGCTGGTCCGTTCTATCCGGCGCCGGAACTCCTGAGCACTCCGGGATGGGCATGGAATCCGCAGATAAATACCTGGTCCGACGGGAAAATTCAATCATTCAGTTGCTCGATCCCCCATTTGACAAATCAGCCCTCGATCCGGGCTATATCAAAGGTTATGTACCCGGCGTAAGAGAAAACGGCGGTCAGTATACACATGCGGCCATATGGCTGACTATGGCATTCGCCGCCCAAAAGGATAGCAAACGGACCTGGGAACTATTCAATATGATCAACCCGGTAAATCATGGCAGCACTCCGGAAAAGATCGCCACCTATAAAGTGGAACCTTATGTCGCCGCAGCGGACGTCTATTCCATAGCGCTCCACAAAGGTCGCGGTGGATGGACCTGGTATACGGGATCCGCAGGATGGATGTACCAGCTTATTTCGGAGTCGATATTGGGGATCGTGAAGGAGGGGAACAACCTTCGTTTTGTTCCCTGCATCCCTGCCGCCTGGGTTTCTTTCAGTCTTCATTATCGTTTTAAGGAAACAACCTATCATATTACATTCATACAAAAGGAAGATGCAACGGAAAACATCCTTTCCCTGGATGGAGTCAGACAAACCGGCAGCAGCGTACCTCTCTCCGACGACCGTCTCGAGCATACGATTGAAATAACAATCACCAGGATGGCCGTAGCAGAAGGACAGAAATTATTATTGCCGGTAAAGGAGTAACTATTCCGGATAAAACCAGGTAACCGAATCCTGCAGCAGAGGTCCCGGTCAAGGGACTTCATCTGCAGGATTCTTAGCTTTCGGTCAAGGCACCCTTCCGGCCAAGGCACTCTGCCTGCCGTACCGTCTCTGCCGCGCTATGCCTGCATTCCTGCAATCCGAATAATATTGTCATTCGTACAATTATTGTTAATTCCCGTCAATAAGATGTTAAAATCCGGTTGTATAAAGTGTTGATTTGACAATAAATTTGTTTTGCCCTTAACGATTGCCTGATACGTCAACCAGAAAATGCTGGTCCGGATAAAGTGCCGACGATAGTAGGAATAACCGTATAAAGCATCCGCAATGGGGTATATCCTCATTTTTTCATTTAGGGCAAGTTCCTGCCTTGTACAACTGTGCCTATACTTTAATCAAAACAAAATTAACGTTATGAAAAAAAAACTTAATCTGCCGCTTCTGGCCCTATTGGGGATGTTGTGGTCATCCGCCTTTGCATCACCCCCCTCGGAAACCAGGAGGCTCCCTTACTTCCCCGCTAACGACACCCGGAAGATCCAGGGTATCGTAAGGGATTTTCAAACCCGGCAGATCTTATCGGGGATTTCCGTACAGGTGAAAGGAACAAATAAGGCTACAGCAACGGATATAAACGGAAAGTTTACCCTGGAACTGGAAGGAACCGAAAATACGCTGGTAACCTCGTCGGTAGGGTATGAAAAACTGGAAATAAAAGTTTCCGGCAAATCATTTATCGATATAGAATTAAAACCCACTGCCGCCAATCTGAATGAGGTGGTAGTAGTCGGTTATGGAACGCAGAAGAAAGGTGATGTGACCAGCGCCGTCGCCAGTGTCAAATCAGCAGACTTTGTCAAAGGCAGTGTACAGGATGCAGCGCAATTGATACAAGGGAAAGTGGCAGGCGTATCCGTCATCATGCCCAGCGGCGATCCTACGGCCAATTCGGCGATCATACTCCGGGGAATTCCGACGCTGGCATCAGGGTCCGCTCCCCTGGTACTGATCGACGGCATTCCCGGAAATTTAAATACGGTCGCTCCGGAGAACATAGAATCCATTGATGTACTGAAAGACGGATCCGCGGCCGCCATTTACGGAACCCGTGGCACAAACGGGGTCATCCTGATCACGACCCGGAGGGCTGCTGCCAATGCCGAGCCTACCCTTGAATACAATGGTAATGTAAGTACCCAGACCATTGTAAAAAAACTGGATCTGCTTACGGCCGCCGATTATAAAAGGCTGGCCGCACAAGGGATACCCCGTATCGATTATGGAGGTAATACGGACTGGCTAAAGGCCATTACCCGCACCCCGGTTTCACAAATTCATAATCTCAGTCTGCGGGGCGGCAACTCCAAAACAAATTATGTCGCTGAGCTGAACTACCGTAGTATGCAGGGGATCTTCCTCCATTCGGACAATAAGACCCTGAATGCTCACATTAATGTCAACCATAGCATGTTCGACGGCAAATTAAAGGTCAGTGCAGACATGGTCAGCAGCAGCAATAAATATTTTACGACAGGAGACGGAGCCAGTTTCAACGGTTATACCTACCGGCAGGCTGTACTTCGCAACCCGACCGATGCCATAAAGGATTCCGCAGGCAATTGGATTGAAAGAAGTATTTATAATTATTCCAACCCCGTAACAAGGCTGGCAGAAAGTTACGGCGAAAATGCCGCGACTAATACAAGATACAGCGGTTCGCTTCTTTTTGAGCCGATTGCCGGTCTCAAATTCAAGGGCCTTGGCGCCCAGACAAAATACAACCAGACCAGGGGCTATTCGGAAACCAAGAAAAATATTTCGACTACCAGGGATGGCAGGAATGGTTATGCATCAAGGGGCACCCAGGCAACGACCTCGAACCTTCTGGAATTAACGGCTGAATATAGCCGAAGAATTAACGACCATTCACTGACCGTATTAGGAGGATATAGTTACCAGGACGATACTTATGAGGACTACTACATGCAAAACTGGGACTTCCCGACCGATATTTTTTCCTATAACAATATCGGGTTGGGTAATGCCTTAAAGAAAGGGCTGGCCCCTATGTCCAGCGTCAAAAATTATTCCAACCTGATCGGTTTTTTTGGCAGGCTGAATTATAACTACCAGGACAAATACCTGCTGGCTGCCAGTATCCGCCACGAAGGGTCTTCCAAGTTTGGCGCCAACCATAAATTCGGGGATTTCCCTTCAATATCGGCAGGCTGGAGGATCAGTAAAGAAAGTTTTATGCAGGGCGTGACCTTCATTAATGATCTGAAATTAAGGGCAGGATATGGCATCACCGGAACAGCTCCCACCGATAGTTACCTGGCCTTGCCTTTATTGGGTTACACCGGTTATACCTTAGTGAATGGCGTCTGGATGCCGCAACTCTTACCCGCCTCCAATCCAAATCCCGATCTGCGCTGGGAGAAAAAAGAAGAAGTCAATATCGGCCTCGATTTCTCCCTGTTCAAAAACAGAATCAGCGGCAGCATCGATTATTACAACCGGAAGACAAAGGATATGTTGTATCAATACAATGTACCCACACCGCCCTATCTGTACCCTACTATATGGGCCAATGTGGGCGCCATGCAGAACAAGGGATTGGAAGTGCTGTTGAATTTCATACCGGTTTCCGCCAAAGATTTCCAATGGCGTTCGAGCGTCAATTTCTCCACCAACAGCAATAAACTGGTTTCTCTTTCCAACGACCTCTATAAGACCACTGTGGATTATTTTGACGCTGGTTATACAGGAGAGCCGGTGCAGCAGGCAACACATCGTGTACAGGTGGGCAAGCACATAGGTAATTTTTACGGATACAAAGTAGTAGATATTACCGATGACGGCAAATGGATATACCAGACAAAAGACGGAAAAACCACATTGGATAAAGACCCCACCAACAAAGCCATCCTGGGTAACGGCTTGCCAAAGTATTATGCAGGATGGAACAATAATTTCCGTTATAAAAACATAGACCTGAATATCAGCATGCGTGGAGCATTTGGATTTCAGATCCTCAATTTCCAGCGCATGTATTATGAAAACCCTACCGTCACACAATATAACAGCCTGAAATCTGCCTATGACAAAGTATACGGAAAGGCAGTCCTCAATGATGTGCTGGAGTATACGAATTATTATGTCGAAAACGGCAATTTCCTGAAGATCGACAATATTACGCTGGGTTATAATTTCGGCCTGAACAATAATAAGATCTTTAAAGCCGCCAGAGTATATGTGTCTACGCTTAACACCTTCACCATTACCAAATATAAAGGATTGGATCCGGAGGTTAACACCCCTGCTTCCCAGCCTCTTGCCTACGGAGATGACGACCGGGATAAGTATCCCACTACCCGTACCTACACGCTTGGTCTGAATCTCACTTTTTAATTGTTAACCGCCAAATCGAATCTGTATGTTAAAAATAAATGCAAAAACTATCCGGGCGCTGATCCTGTTTGTTTGCTTTTCCTATGCCAGTTGTACCAAGCTGGATAATAAAATATATTCTGATATCGACTCCGATAAATTCGTACCCACTGAAAATGATCTCAGCTCCCTGGTAGGTCCCACCTATTCTACTCTCCGGGACCTGATGATGGGATGGGATGGCCTTTATGACGTTGAAGAAATAACCGCAGATGCCCTTGTTATCCCTGCCCGTCCGAACGGATGGGTGGATGGCGGCGATTATAAAAGGATGCACATGCATACCTTCAATTCCCTCCAATATCATATGTCGGCCGTCTGGAGCCCCAGTTATACCGGAATCACCAATTGCAACCGGGTCATTTTCCAGATCGAATCGGGGAAGATACCCGTTACCACCGGTAAAGAGACTTTACTGGCAGAATTAAAAGTCCTGCGGGCGCTTTATTATTATGTACTCTGCGATAATTTCGGGAATGTACCGATCGTGACCAAATACGATGTAGCCGCCGGTTTTTTGCCCACTCAGAATACCAGAAAGGAAGTCTATGATTTTATTATCAAGGAAATCAAGGACAATATTTCCCTGTTAAAAAACGATGCCGATAAATCAACCTATGGAAGGATGAACAAATGGGCCGCTTATACCCTACTCGCCAAAATGTACCTGAATGCCGGTGTTTATACCGGGCAAACAGCCTGGGATGATTGTATCAGCGCCTGTGACTCGGTTATCCTCTCCGGCAACTATCTCCTGGAACCTAATCAGCGGGATGTGTTCAAAACGGATAACCAGAATTCAAAAGAAATTGTTTTTGCCATTCCTTTCGACGAAAAATTTGCAGCCGGGTTTAACATCCAGTTAAAAACCTTACAGCCAATCAGCCAAAGTTCGTTTAACCTGCAAAACTCACCATGGGGCGGAATCTGCGCTATACCGCAATTCATCAACACCTATGATCCCGATGACCTGCGGTTAAAGGAGAACTGGATACAAGGACCTCAGTACAATTTAAATACGGGCCAGCAATTAGGCTGCGAATATCCTCCATTATCCACCCAGGGGCATTTGCTGGAATTCGTCAATAAATTGCCAGGCATAGACTCCTCAACGGAGATAAATGGTTTCCGGCTGGGCAAATACGAATTTGCAAGCGGGGCTTTGTTCGATCTCAGTAATGATTGCCCTTTCTTCCGTTATGCAGATGTGCTTATGATGAAAGCGGAATGCCTCTTGCGGAAAGGACAGGCCGGGGATGCAGCGACCATCGTCACCGATGTCCGTCAGCGAAGCTTCCGTAGCAATCCGGCCAAAGCCATCGTAACCGGGGCAGACCTTATGGCGGGCAGCAGCTATAACTATGGTGTTGCCGTAAACGATGTGATCCAGAACCCTGAAGGCGGTGCAGATATCCAATACGGCAGGTTCCTCGATGAACTGGGTTGGGAATTTGCCATGGAAGGAAGACGCAGACCCGACATGATCCGCTTCGGAGTATTTACCAAAAAATCATGGCTTTCCCATGTACCTAATGGCGATTTCAGAACCTTGTTCCCCATCCCTCAGGATGAGCTGGATAAAAATAATAACCTGAAACAGAACCAGGGGTATTGATAAGGGCCTGCTTTTTTTCAAAAAGTGTCGCAGGCCCTTATCAATACAATTGTGCGTCGCGACTGGGGGTGGGCCCCCAGTACCCCCCTGGGTTGGAGGATGGTTATATCTTTCAGGATAGTTATTCCTTTCAGGATAGTTATTCCTTTTAGGATCTTATTCCTTTTAGGATGGTTATTTCTGGAGGATCGTTACTTGCCGGAGGACCTTATTTGCGGACCTTACTTGCCGGAGGATTACAGGGACAACCTGTAGTTCTCCGATTTTTTCTTGAGATTTCTTTGTACACCTTGGTACAAAGTTCTTAACGAATCAGGATTTTGAGAGCCAAAAATAAGACCATCTGTATAGTTTTAGCCGGACGAGTCATGAGAGACAAAAATGAGACATCCGATGTATCAAAAACGAACATACTATGTATTAATAATGAACTCTCCCCGGAACTTCCTTTCAATAAATAATTGCATACCAATACGATAGGACAATGGCATGGGATTGACATCCTTTTTGCATAATATTGATTATGCTTATTAACTATTGCCGTATAGCCTTCCGGAATTTGAAAAAACATAAAGTTTTTTCGTTTATTAATATTACGGGTCTGGCCGTGGGGATTGCCATCTTTTGGATGATGGCCCTTTATATAGCCAATGAACTGAGTTATGACCGGTCTTTTGAAAATGCCGACCGGATCTTCCGGGTTGTACAGTATGGATCCTGGCCTACGGGAAGTTTCCAATTAGCCCCTACAGCCCCTCCGCTGGCCCCCGCCCTTCTTCATGATTTTTCAGAGGTCGAAGCGGCTACACGGATTGACGCTGAAGGTGGCGGAACCCTGATCTTTCAGGAAAAAAAACTGAAAGTGGATGACATTCTTTTTGCCGACCCCTCTCTGTTCACCCTGTTCCGGTATCCTTTTTTATATGGGGACCCACATGAAGCACTGGCCAAACCTCAGTCGATCGTATTGACCCAAAGCCTTGCAGAAAAACTGTTTGGAAGAGCAGAACTGGCCCTGGATAAAACGATCCAATTCCAAAATGGCGGACCGGTCCTTGTCACGGGAGTGATCCGAGATATTCCGCAGAATTCCCATTTGTCTTTCAGCGCATTGTGCTCCATGCCGCATGATCTGCCGGATACCTGGAATAATTCTTATGTCTACACCTACCTGCTTTTACATAAAGGAGCAGACGCAAACAAACTGGCCGCAAAGTTCCCCGCTTTTTATGAACGTCATTTCAAGGACGAATTGAAAAAAGCCCAGGGAGGAAAAATGGAATACCGGATGGAATTACAATCCCTGCCTTCCATTCATCTGCATTCCAACCTCGGTTATGAGATCGGCCGCAATGGCGACATCCGTTATATCATCCTGTTTTCATCAGTAGCCCTGCTGGTCCTCCTGATCGCACTGATCAATTATGTAAACCTGGCTACGGCCCGGTCTTCCATACGGGTAAAAGAAGTAGGCATCCGGAAAGTGGTCGGTTCCGGGCGCAAACAACTCATCCTGCTATTCCTGTCGGAATCTGTATTATTCACCCTTTTTGCCGTTGTCATCGCCGGTTTGTTATCAGATCTTATCCTCTCCTACTTTAATCAGCTTTCGGGTAAAATGCTAACCTTATGGCAGTTCGGTACAGGAAAAACGATGGGAATCCTCGCAGTTTTCACACTGATCACCGGAGTGGCAGGCGGAATCTATCCAGCTCTCTTCCTTTCCCGGTTCCGGACAATTCCGGCCCTCAAGGGGCAACAGGGAAATTTGTCCTTCAATGTTTTTTTCCGTAAATCGCTCGTCACTTTTCAATTCGTGATCACCATCATGCTGATAGCCTCTTGCTGCGTCATCTACCAACAATTACATTATGTCCTGAACAGGGATCTGGGGTTCAATAAGGATCAGGTGCTGTCCTTCCACATTTCAGATCATGCAGTTCGCTCCAGGGTAGAAACCCTGAAAGTCCGGTTATTACAAAATCCATTGATAGAAGCGGCGGCGGCAGCCAGCAATCCCATCGGCGATAACAATATCGGCTCGAACACATTCAACTTCGAAGAAAATGGACAGATCGCCATTTTCCCGCGGATGGTACAGGCTTTTATGATCGATGCAGATTACCTCCATACCCTGCAAATCAAATTATTAAAAGGCAGAGGATTTTCAACGGACAGACCTGCCGATAAAACAGGTTCTGTATTGGTGAATGAAACACTCGTGAAGGAGCTGGGCTGGGCAGATCCGATAGGCAAACGGGTGCAGTCAAATGGGGAAAAACAAGAAGACAGATCGGAGTCTCTCGTGATCGGGGTGGTAAAAGATTTTAATATTTACTCCCTACAGCATAGGATCGAACCTCTTGTTCTGAAAATGCCTCCGGTAACCAACGAAGAAGACAATTTATATGTCCGGGTAAACCGGACCAACGTTCCGGCAGCCATTAAATATATCGAAGAGACTTATCGCCAATTTGACGCCCAAAACCCCTTTGCCTATCATTTTCTGGATCAGAATTTTGCAGCACAATACGAGGCGGAAAAAAAACAGGGAAGTATTTTGTTCATTTTTGCCGCACTGGCGATTTTCATCGCTTGTCTGGGATTGTTTGGACTGGTGACCTTTACAGCAGAACAACGTACCAAAGAGATCGGCGTCCGTAAAGTTCTGGGAGCCAGCCTGATGAGCATTGTCCGGCTTTTATCCAAAGACCTGGTAAAACTGGTGGCCATCGCTGTCCTGGTCGCCACACCATTAGCCTGGTTGGTCATGCATAAATGGCTGGAAAGTTTTGCATATCGTGTCTCTATCGGTTTAGGCGTGTTCCTGCTGGCTGGCGTGCTGGCCATATTAATCGCAGTTATCACTATTAGTGTGCAGGCAATACGGGCAGCGCTCGCAAACCCTATCCAGGCACTACGAAACGAATAAATTAAAGCCGTCTCCATGTTTGTACAAACATGGAGACGGCCTTTTTAGTTTATTGATGTCCGTAAATTCCTTAATTTTTTACTCCTGATGCAAAGGTTTGTTACCGCCTAATTCGTATGATCCTTCTTTGCATCATCTTCCACCTTCACCTGACGTTTGGCCTTGGTTACGGGGTGTTCAACCCCTCTGTTTTTCAGGCGTTTGGCATCCTTGTTAATGTCCTTATTTTCCGCCCTTACCACTTTTTGATCTTTGGTGGCTTTCCTTAATCTCAAATGTCCAAGGTCTTTATTTACTTTGTGTTTGGCCGCTTTCTTTTCCCTTACATCGGTTTTAAGATCCTTCATTTCCGCTTTTTTCGGAGGATCCGTTTGCGCCATTGCCCCTGCGGCTATGGAAATACTTAACAACAGAAATAATACTTTTTTCATGATAATTTATTTTAGTGTATAATGTTTGTATAACGGTGAACTTATTTCTTCATCATGTTATGGCATTTTTCGGCTTCGCTCAAATGCATTTTCAAGGTATGGAGTGTGCTGTCTGCAAATGCCCTTATATCGGCATCAGAACCATTTTTTGATTCGTCTTCAAATTTTGAGATGGTCTTTTTATGACCGTCGATCATCATATCGATATAGGCCTTGTCGAAATCTTTACCGCTTTTTTTCTG
Source organism: Flavitalea flava (assembly GCF_054461575.1). NCBI lineage: Bacteria > Pseudomonadati > Bacteroidota > Chitinophagia > Chitinophagales > Chitinophagaceae > Flavitalea > Flavitalea flava. The sequence goes on along the minus strand of NZ_JBTLQH010000001.1, from coordinate 367,054 downwards.
GAGATCATCGATGTCCTTTTGTGCTTCCTGGGAAATAGTCGTAGGTAAAGTAATATTTTTAGAACTGGCCACTGCCTTTAATTTATCTCCGGCGGCCGTATGATCTTTTTCCATCATAGCCCCATACTCCTTTACATCTTTAGCCATTCCTTTCTGTTGCGCCAATTGTCCGAGCTGGACTTCTGTCATCCCTACATCCGCGACCGTTACGACAAATTTTGCATCATCTTTTGAAACGGAACCGGGAATGGATGCTGCAGTAGTCCCCGAATCCATCTTTACAGTATTGGAATCTTTTGCTTCTTTTACGCTATCGTTCTGGCCACTGTTGTTACAATTCGAACAGGCAAGAGCCAGAAGGGCGGCAGCGCAATAGTTAATAACGTTTTTCATAATTCAGTGTTTTTCCTGGATATCTTCAAATGCTATGCCACCAGCCTGGCCACCTTATCCTAAAAACCAGATTCGTGATCCGCCATTAAAAAAAAGACAAAGCAAGATGGGTATCGACATGATAGGGCCTGTAGCCGGGACGATTGTTAAATAACCAACCCATTAATTTCCCACGAATCTCACCCCACCACCCTATGGTGTCCGGAGGGAGAGTTTCAAAATAATCCGCCTTACCCATTTTTACCTTTATAAGTACCCTATTGCCGGTAGCCAACCCCCTGAGGTCTTCATCCATCAGGCTATTAATCTCTTCCGGATCATTTACGATATAGGCTTTGCCGCTGATATGGAGGAAAAAATTCCTGCCTTTCCGGAAAAACTCCAGTTTAACCGGGAATTCCTTGTCGAATTCGTGCAGGGCCTGTCTTGGCCTGGGTACAAAAAACCACATTTGTCCCAAATCGTCTACTTTTAATACAGATACGATTGAGGTGGAAATTCTCAACAAAGAAGTGTTCTGGCTAAAAAAAAGCGCACTTCTTATATCCTGTATCTTTTCCTGGAGAAAGCGGAGATCTGATGAATGTTCCATATCCTGAGGTTTTAACAATTAATTTCAAAATCAATACCAGCCCTCTTACTGGTTTTGGGGAATATGCATGACCTATTCATTATCAAGGCAAAAAAAACCAAATGCGGCAAGTAAACAGAAATCCTTATTTAGTGATTGGATGAACCAATTGGGAAGGATGAGGAAAAATTTGCACAATGCCCGGATCATCTCTATTTATTCTACTACCGGATCATCCCCATTTATTCTACTATAAGTCTTGCCAAAACTTTTAAATACTTGGCATAGCGAAAGCAGTGATATTTTTTTCTGGCATACTTTTTTGATAGGTTTGTATGACAATGAGCCTGAAAGAATAAAAAAACAGACCCCTGTTTCTACAGGGGTCTATCATTTAAGATCTGTCTCAAATTATCGGATTTATCTCATCCTTTTAAGACCTATCTCATTTTTTCAATTGCGGAATCTTCTTTTTTGTTCCCTCGGGATCATCTCCGATCTCAGCAGGTTTTGCAGTATCAGGACTTTCTTCTGTTACCGGCTCATCCTCAGCATCATGGGATTCGTTCCTATGACCTTTGGCAGTGCTTTTTTGAACTTTATGTTTATTTTCCCGGCTCAGTTTCGGAGAAGACGGCTGCATCTGTTTGTTATCTTTCATAATTCTGGTTTTGAAGGTTAATTAATTGTTTACCGGATAAAAGAATAAAAAACAATGCCAGGGTATGATAGGGGTTTTTTGCAAGGATATCCCATTGCCAGGCAGAATCAGAACGGATATCCTATAGCTAAGTTCAGCACCATCTTTGAAATATCTGCAGCCTTATTAAACTGCCATTTTTGCCCTTCGGGCAGCCAGGGATACCTTACCGGCACCGCCACATCGATCCTAAGGACAAGGATGCTCAGATCGAACCGCAGCCCTGTTCCCACTCCTACAGCTATATCCTTTAAGAAATTGGAACTTAGGGTTGAACCCGGTCTGCTGGAGTCAGTTTTTAAGGTCCAAATATTACCGGCATCAACGAATAATGCCCATCGTACGATAGAAAAAAGTTTATTCCTGTATTCGGCATTCATTTCCATTTTGACATCCCCCGGCTGGTCAGGCAGATAAACATTTTTTTTCTGACCTCCTGGGAAATAACTACCCGGACCCAGGGCCCTGGATCGAAAAGCCCTGATATCATTGGAGCCCCCTACGAAGAATTCTTTAATAAACGGCATCGTGCTGCTATTCCCGTATGAAAAACCCGCCCCGCCGGTAATCCTTGAAGCAAACATGCTGTACTTACCAAAACTAAGGTAGTGCCGGAAATCGGCCTCAAAACGGGCATATTGTGAAAAAGGAGTATTAAAGATTTTCTTTTCTTTTCCCTTATCAATATTTGCTCCCGTGATGAGTCCTAAGATATTCCCTGACAGGTCTATATTCCCGTTAAAGTAAAAATTATTGGTGCGCCGGTTCTGTTTGCCTAAGGAATTATAATTGAAATTGTAAGAAGAGCCAATAATAAACTGCCGCTCAATGCTCCTGCGCAGAGTAATATTGGTATCGAGCGCGAGCTGGAAAGCAGGATTAATATTAGTGGGTCTTACATAATTAATCCCCAGTACCGTCAACTGATGCTCGGTGGTAAGATTGTTTTTGAAAATAAACCCATAGCTGGTTTTGATCGAGGTAAGAGTATATTGGGAGCTACGGTTGAATATATCATATCCCGCACTGATTTTTGTCTTGGGCACTGATGCGCTTCCTGAAAACCAATGCAGGGGGCTTACAATCCGGGGGATCACTAAATTTAACGCTACTCCGGCCCTTGTGGTGCTCACCTTTTGCCCACCGCCGACGAATTGCTCTTCAAGGCCGCCGTAAATGCTGGCCGAGAACAATTCTGCCCCTTTGAAGAAGTTACGGTTACGCCAGCTCAGGGATAATTCCCCTCCCGTGGTATTATCGGATCGCGTCAATCCGGACGCTTCGAACCGGATCGATTTTTTCTGGGCGGGAGTCAGGTAATAGAATACATTCAATTTATTACTGGATAGGGTATCTACCGGCTCAAACCGGGCCTTTACAAATTTGAAAACCCCCAGGCTGGTCAGGCGGCTCAGGGAAAGATTATGGTCATTCCTTTTGTAAAGGTCTCCGGGGTGGAACACCAGGGTCCGTTTGTAGATCACCGGAAGGAACATACCTGTCGAATCTATTATCCTGTAGCCTTCATCCGTAATTTTTATTTTTTGAGCGCTGGTATCCATATGGATATCGTATTGCGCATAAACGGTCACCTCATTAATGTAATAGGGTAGTCTGGCTATAGGAGGTGTACTTTGTTTCACACGCACCTGAAGGTCCACCCTATGCCCGCCGATCGAAGAATCCACATCCACGATCAGGTTATTAGGATTAAAATAATAATACCCCCTTTGTTTGAGCCTGGAATCGATCCGGATACGCTCATCCTTGATCACGTCCAGGTCGTAAGGATCGTTCTTTTTAAGCAAAGACCGCTTTTTAAGTGTGTCAATTTGCCGGTTCAACGCATCTGTATCCATTGGGTAGGAGACGTTGCGTATCAGATATTGAGGGCCGATCTGCGCCGTGTATATGGCTGTCAATAACTTTTTCTTATCCAGCGTTTCCGCCATGACCGTATCATGGAAATAGCCTTTATTTTCCAGGTAATTCTGCAATACGTCGCGGTTTTTCTCAATCAGCGTCGGCGAAGCCAGTACGGGAGGCTCGCCCACTTTGGTCTTCAACCAATTTCTAAATCCCTTCTTCTTTTTGGGAGTGCCGGCTATATTATATACCCAAAGTTTGAACCGGAAGCCCAGGAACTTTCCGTTGAGCCTGGGCCTCAATAACCCCTCCAGTTCCTCACGGATCGCCTTCGACCTGCCCCTGGAAATTTTCACAGAAGATTTAACCTCCACCTTATTTGAGGCATATAATTGTTCATGAGCCCCAAGGTATTTCGATTCCCGGCAAGCCAGAAGACTAAGGGTAAAAGAGAGAAAGGTTATCCATTTTTTTCCTGCCATGATCATGGGTTTGCCTTCTTCCCGGCTTTTGGTTTCGTAATATTTCTTTCTTCCAGTTGCTGTTTTTTAACACTGGCGAATATCTCCCTGAACTTATTATAATCCAAGGTAAGAATAAAGCTCACTCCGGACTCTACTACCTGTCCTTCCACAACAGCCTCATACTGGTTCTTCCGGTAAGCCCGGATCATATAACGACCATCCTTGGTCAGCCGGTAATCCACCGCCACATCTCCGGCTATATTAGAGGCGCTCTGATTGGTATTGCCGGTTCCCTGGACGTCAAAGTTACTGCCGACATTTACCTGTATCCTGTCATTAAACAATTTTTTGGAAACCGTGACATTCAGCTCGGTATAATCCCTTTGCTGGCCCGTTGTGAAATCCTGCTGATTATTGAGGTCGAAATGAATATCCACCCCTTTGATCAGGCTGGCAGCCAACTGATCCAACTGATTGGTCAATATCTGGCTGGCACTTTGGAAGGCTATATTTCCTACGTCGATTCCCCCGCCTGCTGCACTTTGAAGGGGGTCTTCCCCGATAAAACGGTTTAGCAACAATAAGGCGAAAACCTGCTTATTGAGTTCGGATCCTTGTCCCCTGATCTGTTGTAAACGGGCATCCACATCCGGCCATAGGGACAATACGTTAGGGGGCAGGCTTATGTCGAAGGTTATCTGAGGTTTTAATAATTCCCCCTCCATTTTAAGGGTCACGAAAAACGGAAGTTTTTGTTTGAACTTAGTAATTTCCGATTGCGGTCTGCCCGATACTTCATTTGCCACAAGGTCAATAGAGGGGGTGACCGCAGTGTAGGTGGCTGTTATATCCAGAGTAGCGGTCGTCGGATCCCCGGTCCAGGTGATCGTACTGCCGCGTTGTATTTCGAATTTTCGCTTTAATAATTCCAGGGACAGGTTATAGGAACCGCTTTCCACCTCATATCCACCCGTCAGACTCATTTTCCCGCTCTTATCGATACCGAATACAAGATTCGAACGCCCTCTGGCGGTTAAGGCATCCCCGTTCCTTTCATCGATGACCATAGTAAAATTAGCACTGCTATCTGTTTCGATATTCAATCCGATCTCCATTCCTTCCACTTCCGTGTTCCGGGGCAACAGGAAATTGGGAACCTTATGTACCGAGGTATCACCCAGAATGTTTTTTATTACAAACCGTACGACTCCTTCCCTGCTAACCACTTCAGGATTGGTTCCCTGCAATACAAAGGTAAAATCGGTTTTCTTATTTATCCGTAAATCTCCATCCACTATGGGAGATTGCTTATCTCCGGTAAGATTGATTGCGGCATCCAGATTTAGCTTCCCATAGAACTGCCGGTCCCTGTTCTTCTCCGCATTGACCAGTCTGAAATCATTCGCATTCAAACTAAGATCAAATTCGTAATCCCTGAGATCCGCCGTATATACATTACCGTCCAGGGTAGCTTTGTTCCCATCCGCATCCTGGAAAGAGAAATGGTTAAAATTAAACCCATCCGCATCGAATTCAATATTATCGTTGGAGAGCTTCAGGGGTTCTCCCGAAATCGATGGGGTAAGGGTTGCACTGTCAAAATGCAGGCGGCCATTCACCACCGGCTTTTCCATGGTGCCGGAGATGGCCAGATTTCCCTTTAAAATACCCTCTATCTTTTCCAGTTGCTCTTTTGCAAAGGGACGGATACTCGCCAGGTTCAATTGCATCAGGTCCAGTTTCATATCCATGCGCCCTTCCCCGGTATAATATTCACCCTTTACCCGGACATCGTTCCGATGTCCTTCCAGGGCGATATCCGCTGAAAAGGCATTCGCTTTTTCATTGTTCACTTTGAGAGTAAGATCCCCGATCGAATCACCCTGATAAGAAAGATCTTTGATCTGCAGATCGGAAGTAAAAACTGGGTTGGTCAAAAGCTCTTTGACGGTTGCCTTTCCATTCAAAACCCCTCCCACCAGCAGCGAATCCTCGTCAGCCAGTTTGGTTAATGTCGCGATCTTAAAATTAGTAAAGGATATGTCCAATGGTGAAGCTGGAACAAGAGGATCACTACTGATCCGCAAAGATTCATCTCCATGACTGATCTTAAAATCATTAATCACCAATCCTGCCGAATCATACCGGAAAAAATTATCCCGGCTTACCTGCCACTTATCATAATTCAATAGCAAACTGTCAGGATTCAGGATGTATTTCAAACCTTCCTGCTCCTTCTCCAATTCCCCCGATAAACGATATCTCTCCTTTCCCTTATCATCTTTTGCCAACAGAGAAGAGATTAGCTTATCGTCTGTAACGTATCCATACAATGAAGTCTGGTAAAGCTTGAAACTGCTTCCGGATGCATCCTGCACCTGGACTTTAAACTGTAGCCGTTTTGCTTCCGTAGCCGCCGTAACGGATGCCTGCCGGAAGATTTGCTTTCCGTATTGAATACGGGGCGCGACAACGGCCAGATGAAGATCGTTCCGGTCGCTATTGAAGGAGAGGTTAAGACCCAAACTGTCCGTCCCTTTCAGGGAAGGTATATAGGCCAATACCATCGGGGAAGGCCGGAAAGCCACGTGCATCTGCCAATCCTGGGGAGTGAAGGCCGTATCCTTAAAACCATTGATCCGGTAATAATGATTCAGGGTATGCTGCAAGGCCTGACCGAGCTCTGACAGTTTATACCGGCCATTCAGATCCAGATCGGCCATTTCGGTATAAAGCCTGATGGTCTGTATATCTCCCTTCCGGTCTGCCAGGAGGCGGATACTATCGGTGACCAGGGTCTGCCGGCTATTGGTCAGGGAAAAATTGACAATTTTCAGGCTCCCCTGCAAGGAATCCGGGTTGATATCGGCAAAATCGGCCAGCATATGACCTTTAAGCTGCAAGGTATCTTTAAGCAGATGCAGTGCCAGCAGGTCCAGGGTATCGATCTGCCAATCCAGGTGGATCGCCGGATAACGGCGTGAAGGGTCCAGATCCGCGGAAGCCTTCAAATCAAAATGAATGGCCGCATCATTGACAGAGGATTGAAGCTCCAGATGCCGGTTGGCGATGGATCCATTTACTAAAAGGTCATGATAAGCATATTTCCGGATCAGGGCAGAACCGATATGCCCGGTAATAACGGCATTGGCCAGATCAGGATCCAGGGATTTACCCTTTGCCGTAAATTCTGCAGTAACAGGCCCCCAGTTGGCAGAATCCTTCAAAATGAAACCCAGGTCAAGATTTTTAGTATGCAGGATAAGGTCATAACCGGTTCGTTTAGGATCCCTGAAATCGGAGAGGGTTCCCTTTAGGGTTACCAGACCGGAACTTGTAGTCAGTTTCAAATCCGTCTTTACCCGAACCATGCCCGCTTCCAGTTTGCCCTGCAAATTAAACCGGTCCGGAATAGCGATGTTTTCCGGAAGGGTGCGGGGTGGAAGAAGGGAAGATAAACTATTTCGGCTGCCGCTAAGGGTCCTGATATCGAGGTTGGCAGCAATGGTTTTTGGGTTGGAGAGATCCTGTACCGTTCCGGACAGGTCTGCCTTTATATCCTTCAACCCACTGAATTGCAGCGTTTCTATCCGCAGAGCGGACAAGGTTCCTTTCACCCGTCCATTGATCAGCCAGATTTCGTTAGGATTCCGGAATACAGGTTGGGCTGCCAGATCCGGTACAAATAGCAGGATATCCTTTACCTGTATTTTGTTATTAAACAGATCCAGGTCGAGAACCGTTCGGGAAGGATCTTTCATTAATCCCGCCAGAGAAGAATATTGAATAATGGCCGTTCGCTGCAACAGGGTTCCCGGAGTCCTTAAAACGAGGTCTTTGAACCAGGTCTGCCTGTTCGTATACAGGAACCGGGTCTGCAATTGTAATAACTGAAAACCGGATCTTTCCCGGAATTGCCCCTTCGAAAGATTCCCGCTGATGGAATCACGATTATATAAGAGTTGATTGATGTGCAGGGAAAGCTGGTCCATTTTCAAATGACCGTAATCCATGCCCTTGCCCTGATGAGGCTGATTATCATCGTCAAACCTGATATTATCCGTGTTCAATTGAAGATCACCGGCTGTAATATGCCAGTCGCTGCCTGTAAAATACACAACGCTCCCTTTAACGGTCTTTACCGTTTTCCCCGCCGAAACGCTTTTGCCGATCCGGACAGCCAGGGTGGTGCTGTCCAGATGTATTTCTTTCAGATCGATCCTTTGTCCGGAAAGATCCAGGGATCTGAGTTCGGCTGTCAGGCTGCCCAATTCACCATTGGTAAAAAACCCGCTAACCGTGTTTGCGTAGCCGATCCTGGATCGCAATAGTTCAATAGCACCCAATCCTAAAGGGGAAGCCCCGGAGGGATCGAATTTTATGTCTTTTATCTGGCTATGGCCGATCCAGGCCTCCATATCGTTACCCGAAGAACCATCTTTATAAACAATCCGTATACTGTCCAAAACCAGAGATTTGAGAGAGAACTCCATGGGAGTTCCGGTTTTTTGAACGGGTTCTTTTTCAGGAGCCCCTGCAAAGGCATCGACAATGAATTGAAAATTAAAGGTAGTATCCGGTAAAGGACGTTTTACCTTTACGGTTAGTTGTTTCAGCTCCAGGGAACTGATATCGACCTTATTATGCAGCAGTCCCCACATCCGCAGATCGGCCTGGATTAGACCGCCCGAAAAAAGAGTATCTTTTTGCCGGTCTTCGATATAAATGTCACCCAATACAATTGTTTTTGGGAAGCGGATAGACAATTTACCGATCCCGATCCGCGTATTCAGTTTCCTGGAAAGATATTTTTCGGCTTTGGACCGAATGATATTCTGCCCAAACGGACTCTGGATCAGAAAGATCACAATGATCAATATGAGCAGGATGGTCCCGAATATTTTAAAAAAGACCCTTACCAACCTTCTGAACACAGATTTATGTGGCTTAGGTGCTGCCTGGCTGGTATGCATACTATAAATTAACGTATTACCCTAAATACCTTTCAAAATACAGACCATTTTACTTTCCGGGGCTCCCGTTGGGGAACAAATTGCAATTTCCGGGCAAATTCAGGCCAAATAACAGCCCCAAGGACATTCCCGGCAGCCCATTCGGGGGAAATCGTTGTACTTCAACGAATTTGTTCCCGTTTTTCCCCATGAATGGTTCGATTTCTCTACAAAAAACAGGGCTCTTCTTAAATATAATCCCCACTTAAGGAAGGGAATATTTCTGGCTCCTGATTTGTCCTACTACAGGAAAAACATGGATTATGCTCAATCAACTGCAATCGCAAAAGCAACAACACACTATCCTGCCGCAGCAGATTGAATTATTGAATCTTTTCCATTTGAACGTTCAACAGTTGGATCAGCGCATACAGGATGAGTTGAATGAGAATCCTGTCCTGGAAGAAACGTCTTCCAACGACGAAGTTTCCGGGGACAAATATTCCAAGGATACGGTACAGGATTTTCAAAACTGGGAAGAACATGGATATGATGACATTCCCGATTATAAGACCGAATATAAGAATTATCTCAGCACTGATAAAATACCGGAGAAACCCTTGGCAGAAATCCCTGATTTCAGGGAAGATCTGAAAAGACAGGTCAGGTTTCTCACCATTGCGGAAGACAATTATTATCTTTTTGATTTCCTGATCGATTCTTTAAATGAATCTGGTTTCCTGGACCAGGATACGGAAGAACTGGCCTCCGAACTTTCCTTTAAAAGGAAGATCTGGATTGAGACCTGCGAACTGGACAAGCCATTGGAATATATCCGTGAATTAGATCCCGCCGGAGCAGGTTGCCGGACTGTTCAGGAATATTACCTCCTGCAACTACGCAAAATGAATGTAAAACGTCCGGATGTCCGGACTGCCATCTGCCTGCTGGAAAATCATTTCCAGGATCTGCGGAGCTGCAACCTGGAAAAATTAAAAAAACAACTTGAGCTGGATGATGAGGAAATAAAGATCGTCCTTGGCTTGCTGGCTCATTTAAAAACCCGGCCCTTTAATCCCATAGTTACCTCTACCCAGGTAAATCCTTCCATTCTTCCTGACTTCATCGTTCAGGGCGGTGAAGAGGGGCCGCTGGAAGTAGTTCTTTACCGTCAGCGATCCTCCAATTTGCATATCAGTCAGTCCTGGGTTGAAATGGTTCAGAACAGCACCCAGAATGTTTCGATGGACAAATCCGCAAAACAGTATCTGCGGAGCAAATTATCTTCAGCCCAATGGTTCATCAGTGCTATTCAGCAACGGGAAGCGAATATGCTGAAAATAATGAACGCCATTGTTCATTTGCAATACGAGTACTTTAAATACGGGGACATTCTCCTTTTGCAGCCCATGAAACTAAAAGATATAGCCGACAAGGTAAAGGTGGATATTTCCACCGTTTCCAGGCTCACCTGTAATAAATATGCAGAAACTTCTTTTGGAACGATCCTGCTAAAGGACCTGTTTACGGAAGGCATCCTTAATAAAGAAGGAAACAGCATCAGCAATAAAGTCATTCAAACCCTTATCGAAGAGTTGGTTCAGAAAGAAAATAAGGGCAACCCCTATACCGACCGGGAATTAGTTTCGATCCTTTCCACAAGGGGCTATTCAATCGCCAGAAGAACGGTGGCGAAATACCGGGAATTATTGAATATCCCGGTTGCCCAGATACGGGGTTTATGGAATTAAGGGAGTACGGATTGGAGTTTTTTCACGGACGAGGCTCTGATAGTCAATTCCGTATTGAGAACCTGGGTTTCAAATTTTGTGACAGGATGTTTACTTTCGATAATCTGTATAAGACTTTCCATCGCCAATTGTCCCATTTCGAATGCAGGCTGCCTGATCGTAGTCAGGGGAGGGTGAAATATTTCCGCGAGCAGGGAATTGGTAAAACCAACCACACCCATGGAGCCCGGTATCTTTATATTTCTTTTGGCCAGGGCAGTCAGACACCCGGTAGTCAATTTATCGCTGGCTGCTACAATGGCATCCGGCCTCTTCTTCAGCGCAAGCAAAGTATCGACAGCCTCTTCCGTCTCCCTGTATATCAGGCCGCCATACGTACAATATTTAACCAGGGACCCGTCAAAAGGAACTCCGTAATCGGCAAGAGCTGCCATATAACCGGCCAGTCTTTCTCTGGTAATGGAAAGGTGGGAGGCTATTGTCAGGTGTGCGATCCTTTTGAACCCGGATTGTATAAGGTGTTCCGTAGCCTGGTAAGCACCGAGAAAATTATTGGCGATCACTTTATGGGTTTGCATTTCTTCCATTATCCGGTCGAAAAATACAATAGGAAGCCCTTTATCATGTAGCTTATTAAAATGGGACAGATCCGTAGTTTCTGCAGAAAGAGAGACCAATAATCCGTCCACAGAGTGGGATGCCAGGTATTGTGTGTTGGCCACCTCCCTTTCATAAGATTCATGACTTTGGGAAATGATCACATAATAACCTTTTTTATAGGCTACCGATTCAATGCCATTGATCACCTGAGAGAAAAAATTGTTGGCGATCTCACAAACAACAATGCCGATGGAACGGCTTCGTTTTTCCTTCAGGCTGAGCGCTATCGGATTGGGGTGGTAATTAAGTTTCTCTGCATATTCAAGAACCAGTTTTTTTGTTTCTGTACTGATCTCGTAACTTCCCCGCAATGCTCTCGAAACCGTAGATGTGGAAAGCCCGAGAGCTTTGGCAATATCTTTTATGGTGATGGCTTCGAATTTCATTCCGCATGGTTTTCCTTCCGCATGATTAAATTATCCTTTTTCCCGGGCTTGGTTTTTTCGATTCGTGCATCGAAAATTATAAGATAATACTAAATAATCAAAATCTGGCTTTTACGTTACCCTTTTTCCCAACTGTTGTCCCGCTATCTCCACAAAAGCAGAAAGCCTCCTGTTTTCACAAGAGGCTTCGCAGATACCGATGAATACCTTAAAAAGCAAATCCTACAAAAACAGAGACTCCGGCATTTTTTGAATTTTTAGTCAGATCCCCCGAAAGGCTACCCGATTTTCCGATATTGCTAAGCCCGTAATTATAACGCGCCCCAATGGTAAAGTTCTGAACATCGACGCTCAATCCTCCGACCAAACCAAAATCAAAACGTTTGAAATTATCAGCTTTCAGGTCGGCAGCACCGTTAATGGAACCATCGTTGCTGACATCTTTAACGTTGGCTGATACCAGGTAAGCCGCATATCCACCCGCGTGCAGGTTGAAATTTTTTGCTATATTGAAAACAGCTACTACAGGCAATTCCACATATCCCAGGTTAAATTTATATTCCCCGCTGCCTTCAATAAAATTATTATAGTTCTCTTTTGCTCCCTTTTGAGAATACAAAAGTTCAGGCTGGATAGACACGCCTTTTGTCACAGGCAATTTGGCGTATACCCCCGCGTTGAATCCAGCTTTTAAATGCTCATCGGATGCATTGTCTACATAGAGATTGGTGAGATTCAGACCGCCTTTAATTCCGAATTTAGGGGTCAGGTCGCTTTCCACAACTGTCTTTTGCTCCTGCGCAAAGGCACCAACTGAGGCGAATAACGCTGTTGCCATAACGATCGCCCATCCTTTTTTTACCATAGTGTTTTTCTTGTTCATAACAGGTTATTTTATTTCCCACAACGTATTCAATTGTTATGCCGCGCTGGCAGGGTTTACTGCTAAAAACCTACAGGAGCATGGATAAACGGCAACAGGCCATAAGTATGGCACACTATTTACTGCATTATATAGTATAACTTTATATACCATTAAAACTATAATACTATGAGATCGATATGGACAGGGGCTATTGGATTTGGCCTGGTAAACATACCCATCAAAATGTACAGCGCCATACAGGAAAGCGAACTTGATCTGGATATGCTGGATAAAAAAGATCATTCCAATATTAAGTTCAAAAGAGTAAATGAAAGCTCCGGAAAAGAAGTCGCCTGGGAAAATATTGTCAAGGGATATAAATTAAATGACAAATATGTTGTTTTGACGGATGAAGATTTCCAGAAGGCAAGTCCGGAAAAAACCCGCATCATTGAAATAGTGGAATTCGTCGATGAAAAGGAAATAGATACCTTGTTCTATGAAACTCCCTATTACCTGGAGCCGGATAAATCAGGAGCAAAGGCCTACCTGCTACTTCGGGATGCACTTCAAAAAACAGGAAAAACCGGGTTCGGAAGTTTTGTACTACGGAACAAGGAGAGTCTTTGCCTGATTAAAACCAGGGATAAATCTTTAGTACTCCAAAAAATCCGATTTGCACAGGAAATCCGGTCGGCCGGAGATCTGGCCATCCCTGGCGGAAGCAGCAAACCGGCTGAAGTAAAAATGGCCGTTGAACTTATCAATCATCTTACCGGCAAATTCGACATCGAAAAATACAAAGACACCTATACCAGCGAACTCCTTAAATTAATCAAAGCGAAAGCGAAAGGCGGCAACCAAAAGGAGCCGGTCATGAGGGTGGTTCATTCTCCCGGCAAAGACCTTTTATCTCAATTAAAGGCCAGCCTGTCGGGAGGAAAGCGGAAAGCTTCATAAGGCTTGATCAGGCTCCAGTTCCTTAGATTCCCTCTTGATCAGAAAGACGGCAGTATCGGAAGGCCTGATCCGGCCTCCGTAATCCAGCGCATATACCTTGGTAAATTCCGCCCCCAAATACAGGATGATAGAGGAATAATATACCCAGGTTAAGATGACGATAATGGAGGCGGCTGCCCCGTATAAAAGACCGATATTGGAGTTACCCAGGTAAAAACCGATCAGAAACTTTCCTATCAGAAAAAGGATCCCGGTAAAAAAAGCTCCAATAAAGGCATCCTTCCAGCGAATGACCGCATCGGGCAATACCCTGAAAATGATCGCAAAGAGAATAATTACTATACCCAGGGTAAGCAACATATTGACCGTATAAAAAAAATAAACCGAAAAAGCAGAGAAATAGTTCTTTAAATGCGAGCCCAGTAGATCCATCAGTGAATTGACCACCAGGGACACCATGGAAATAAATCCAAAGGCAACAATCAGTGAAAATGACAACAACCGGTTCCCCAATAACTTTAACCATCCTTTTTTAGGTTTAGCACGTATGGACCAGATATAATTAATAGAGCCTTGTATCTCCGCAAACACGCCTGTTGCTCCAAACAATAAGATCACCCCACCGATAATTGCCCCGGTAACAGAATGTTTCGTTTGTTGAATGTTCTTTATAATATCCTGAACCTGGATAGCGGCAGTACTGCCGATCAGGTTTTTTATCTGGTCATACAGCCGCCCCTGAACCGCATCTCTGCCAAAAAAAATACCGATCAGGGAAATAACTACCATGATCATAGGTGCCATAGCAAATAAGGTAGAATAAGAAAGGGAGGCGCTAAGTTTAAATCCATTATCATTATCGAACTCAACGACGGCCTTTTTTAAGACTTTCCAATAACGCGGTAGTTTCTTCATATACTTCTTATCAGGAAGACCATGCCAGTTTGTTTGATGTATTGGGATTCGTAAATTGTAGAGTTTCTTCCCCATAATAGGGCTTTAGGCCTGGCTAAAGCCTTAAAAAAAACCTGGCAAGAATTTTTCATATTTACCAGCAGACCATTATTAGAAAACATATTTTTTACTTAAAATTACTTTTATGAGCGGCCTGCTTTATTTAATTGCAATCATACTGATCATAGGATGGCTTCTTGGTGTATTCGTTTACAGCGTTGGAGGCCTCATTCATGTATTGATCGTATTGGCAATTATATCACTTGTTCTGGGAATAATCAGGAGAGCCTGATGAAAATTATGTTAGGGGTAAAAAAGGGTATCTTTTTCAGATGATCCTTATGCCGGCCATTGGCCGGTTTTTTTTACCCAATTGTCTGATTGGCATCCCTATCAGGTCAGGGCTGAAAGGGTTATATATTTTTTCAATATTTTCATCAGTATCCGTTCGTCCGTGCTTAAGCCGGTTTCATTATCCACTGATTCATCTTCATCCCCGGTACTTAAATATTTCATTAATTCATTTTCCTCATACAATTGCAGCAGGCAGGGATGAATATAATATTTCCGGCAAACGGTCCGGGTATTCCCCAGTTTTTTGCTTACGGTATCCAATACAAGAGACAGGTTCTTTTTTGAATCGGTATCGTTCAATGCCTCCCCGACATCGCGGAAAGCCTGTAAAGCATGAAGGGATCCTGCCCATGTCCGGAAATCCTTGGCCGTAAAATCAAACGCTGCCGTTCTTTTTATATATTCATTCACCATTCCCGAATCAATATTCCTTTTAGTTCCATCCTCCATATAATATTGAAACAGCTCCTTGCCAGGGATTTCCCGGCACTGTCTTACAATCAATGCCAATCGTTTGTTATGTAAGGTGATATCATGATGGACACCCTTTTTTCCGGTAAAGGAAAAAATGATTTTGTCCCCCGAAATGGAAACATGCCTGTTCTTCATGGTCGTTAAACCGTAGGAACCGTACATTTTCTCATATTCAATACTCCCGATACGGATATAGGTCCTTTCCATCAAACTAATGACTGTCGCCAATATCTTTTCCTGTGAAAGGCCTCTAACCTTCAGGTCTTCGCTCACTTTTTCCCGCAAAACCGGGATGGCCTTGCCAAATTCATAAAGGCGGTGAAATTTTGTTTCACTGCGCATCCTGTTCCATAAAGAATGATACCGGTATTGTTTTCGTCCTTTCAGGTCAAGACCAGTGGCCTGAATATGTCCTTTTTCATGTGGGCAGATCCAAACCCCTGTCCAGGATGGCGGAATGATTAATTTCCGGATGCGTTCCAATTCCTTTTTATCACTAATTTTTTTACCTTCCAACCTATAAAGGAATCCTTTCCCTTTTTTTATGCGTGATATTCCAGACTGGCGATCACTGCTATAGATCAGGTTAATGGCCGTTGCCGCACCTTCATAATCCCTATCGGTTTTCAGGTATTCCTTATGAGAGAGGGAAATTTCGGAATCGGGCATAACATTATTGGGAGAAGGCATTATTTGAATTTATGCAGGTATACCTAAAAAACCCATGCCACCTCCGACACAGCCTTAAAATCTGGCTTAAAGCTTGTAACTTGAGGCTTGTAGCTTTAAACCATTTAGTCAGACCGTATGCCGGATCAATTTCTAAGTCAATTCGATCGTTTTCCCGACTTTGTCTGGGATAGTATATTAGCTGCAGTCGCCGTTGTGGTAGGCCTGATCCTGAAATTCATGCTTTCGCTTTTATTGAAAAAACCGCCACATGGAAAAGAGGGCTTTTCCCTTACGCGATCCATTCTTGCCCGTCTTGGAAAACCCGTTAGTTATTTTCTTCCCCTGCTGACCCTGAATTTTCTGATGCCGTTAATGAAGATAAAAGCCACCATCTATCCGGCTTTTAATAAGACCGTCGAGATCCTTCTTGCCCTTTCTTTTGCGAATGTACTAATCGGAATAATAAAAGTAGTTGAAGATTATGTTTATCATGCCTACGATATACAAAAGGCTGATAATCTGAAAGAAAGAAAAATAAGAACCCAGCTTCAATTCATACGAAGAATGGCCATCGGCCTGATCATCATCCTGACAGCCTGTATCATTTTATTGAGTTTCAATAACCTCAGAAAACTGGGAGCCGGTCTCCTCACCGGCGTTGGCGTTGGGGGTATCATACTGGGTTTTGCAGCACAAAGGTCCCTGGGGAATTTACTGGCCGGGTTTCAACTCGCCTTTACTCAGCCCCTTCGGATTGATGATGTATTGGTTGTCGAAGGAGAATGGGGAAGAGTGGAAGAAATTACCCTGACTTATGTGGTGGTCAAGATCTGGGATCAGCGCAGATTGGTTCTGCCCATCAATTATTTCATCGAAAAACCCTTTCAAAACTGGACCCGCACGGACTCAGATATCATGGGAACCGTGTTTCTTTACCTGGATTATACCATACCGCTGGATGAATTAAGGAAGGAACTGGCACGCCTGCTGGAAATTAATCCGCTATGGGATAAAAGGGTGAAGGTACTGCAAGTAACCAATGCAAGCGAAAAGACTATAGAGGTCCGGGCCCTGATGAGCGCCAATAGTTCCGGAAATGCATTTGATCTCCGTTGTGACATAAGAGAAGGGCTGATCAGGTTTGTACTTGAAAATTACCCAGAGAGTCTACCGGTGGAAAGAGCCCTGTTCAGGGATGCTCCTAATTTTAAGGCACGTATTCCTTCACCTACCCCACCTCCTGCAGAAATTTAAAACTTAACTTGGCATAGATCAATGTTTCACGGAATCTGTGCAACCAGCCATTTCACCAGGTCGGTGGCGGCTTTTTCATTTTCAAATTCTCCGGAAAGTATTTTGCCATCGGTGTATTCATTATAAAACCATGGATCTCCTACCGCGAATACAGTACCCTTCCCTACCCTGGCTACGGCCATGATCACCTTCATACCATCCTTAAAATGAGCCTTTGCCGGCGCTTTCAGGGTCAGGGTACTTAACTCCTTGATATAGATTTTCCCGGCAGTTTTGAAGATCTCATCTTTGGCAGGGATGGAAAAAGCTCCCATTTCATATTGTTTATTGATGACTTTATGATGATCATCCCAATTAAAATGGATCCCAAAACGTTCAGCCAAACCGTTAAAATGTTCGAATTCCATATTGGCGGAATCATTTCCCATCAGAAGCAGCACACCTCCTTTTTTAACCCAGTCATAGATCCTGTCTGCATCGGCAGGTTGTATAAAATTTGGGGCCGGGCTCTCTTTTTCGTTATCAGGATCAACGATGATATAAACCGAGGCCTTTTTCAAATTATCAGCATCAGGAGCCACTGCCAGGGAATCGGTTACCATACCCTGTTGTCTGAAAATCTGCCCGAACAGCGAAAAGCCGCTGTTGGTCTGGTCTTCCCAGGTATAATGAAAACGAATGGCAGCTCCGGTTTGGTCTTTTTTATGCTCATTATTAAAATAGTAATCCAAAAGAACCGTCCTGCCCTTCCCCGGAGATCCGGATGTTTGTCCAAAACCAGTATTCACCAAAAGGTTAGCAAGAAGGATAAGAATAAAAGGAGTATATGAACGGGATCTTTTCATATGAAAGAAAACATTTTAATCGATATATCTAAAAATAAATTTTTCCGGAAACAGGCCCTGTCAGGGCAAACAATGCTACAATATATTTTACGAAAGATGGGAATTGTCAGTCTTTATTTTTACGCAATCGTTATCGTAAAGATTATGGAAAAGCTTTTAGAAAAGGAAACAGGCTTAATTATCATAAATGGCCCCCTTCCTTAAACGCAAGGGCATCCCCTGTCTTCCGGAAAAATGGCTCCTGATCTCACCAAGGATAGATAAGGCAATCTCTTCCGGGGTACAGGCACCGATGTCCAGCCCGGCGGGTGAATAGATACGCTGTCTATCCTTATCGGACAAGGGTGTGCCTGCCAAAGCCAGGGCATCCCACATTTTTTCGGTTCTTTTCCGGGCGCCCAGAATACCGATGTAGGAAGCTACGGTTGGAAGGGAAGCCAGCAAGTGACGCAGATCCGCCTTATAATCATGAGTCATTAATAGGATTGCCGTAAAGAGATCGATCTCCGGTTTCTCTTCCCCGGTATGGGATAATACCCGTGTTGCCCCGGACCACAAAGTTTTGTCTGCTTTGGCCAGATTTGTAACAACGGTAGTTTCCCAACCAAGCTCTTTGGCCATATTCAGTAAGGGAGGGATATCATATCCTCCTCCATAAATAACCACCTGCGTCGCCGGCAGGACAACCTCTATCAGAACCTGCACCTGCCCTTCATCCAAGGCATAGGACAGGGAACGGGAGCCACGGTCGGCAAGACAATTATTAATGTCCTGCAAGACGTTGCTTCGTATTGCGGGAATAGGAAAAGTGGAAAGAAAGGATTTTTCGCTCCCGAATAAAAAAGTTTGCCCCAATGTTCCTCCCGTCCCTTCCGTACGGGCCAGCGTAAGGACCACAGCAGGTTCTCTGATATCCGTAAGACCTGTTAACAAAAGCAAAGGGTTGTCTTTATCGTCCTTATCCAATGGAGAAAATAAAACATCAATTACGCCCTGACAGCCAAGACCTACCCCAACCTGATGATCATCTTCCTGCATCGTGTCGTAAGTAATGACTGAGGGATAGCCCAGAGCAATAGCCTTTTGCGCCCTTCGTAAGGCATCCCCTTCCAGACAACCTCCACTTATACCTCCCAGATAAGTGCCATTGTCCAAAACGAGCATTCTGGCACCCATCCGGCGGTAAGATGACCCCTCCACTCTCACAACGGTAGCCAAAGCCGCCCGTGTTTGAGCAAGATCAATAGATAGATATGCGCTTGTAATGGATCGAAGTTCTTTCATACTTAATACAACCACTACTACTACTTCTTCTTATTTACTGCTTTTTCTTATTTCTCTTCGTAGTTGTTCACTGCAATCTACTAAATTACTGTTTAGTGACCTTGTCGCTCCAAACATATTGAATATTTGCCATATCTATATAAGATCTTTTTTATGCAGCTTTTTTATGCATCTTTTTCATGCATCACCAATAGAGGAATGGAAGTGTGATAGGCTAATTTTTGTGTAACGCTCCGGTGAAATAATCCGTCAACAAAGCCATGACTTTTTGGAATTACCAGGATCAGGGAAGCATTCCGTTCCTGGGCAAAATGCGTGATCCCTTCAACCGTATCGGAATGATCAATAAAATGGTAAGTAGCCCTATATACTGTCATGAGCTGATCCAATAATACAGCCTTGCCGGATTTTTCAGCAGACTGCCCGTTCCCCTTCCTGGTTACATTTACAACCATCAGCTCTGCCTTGAAATCATTTAATACTTTTTTGAGATCTTCTACCGGTGTAGTCTCCTGAACTTTTTCCATATCACAGGCAAATACGATCCGTTTGACAGGTTCAATCGCAGCATCCAACGGAACAATGATCAGCGGATAAAGGCATTCTGCTGAAACATTAACCGTACTGCTGCCCATCAGCATTTGTTCCAACCTGCTTTTCCCTGTTATCCCCATCACAACAAGATCCGCTCCTTCTTCTGCGGCAATTTCGTTAATAGATTCAGCCAGGTCTATATCCTCCGCCCGGCTAACAATCTCCGTTTCCGGATAAACAAACCCTTCCAGCTTTTCCTTAAAAACTTCCAATTCTGCAGTACTTGCCTCAAAGATCATTTTACTGTTATCTTCGAAGACGGAAGTCTGGTAAGGAGGTATTTCGGAAGCTGGTATAGGCGTTATTGTTTTATAAGCATTGAGTAAAACCAGGCGTTTGGAATTAAATTGCCGGGTAAGGCCTCCAGCGTACCTGGCCGCATGAAGAGACGCTTCTGAAAAATCAGTCAGCACAAGGATAGTATTCATGAATGCTATTTAAAGTTTGAAGCTGTCTATTTCTTTTTATCTGAAACAAGAACTACAACCCCAATAAGGGCAACAATTCCGCCAGCATAGGTTGGCCATCCTATCCACTTATTCTCCTTTTTGTTCACTTCTACCGGTCCGAGGTCGATAACCTTTTTTTCGGTAGTAACAGAAAACCCACGGATAACAATCATTCCAATACCAACAACGATCATGATAATGCCTAATGTTTTCATTTTTTCAGTTTTAAGAAGTGATTATTATTCTTTTATCCCTGCGCAAAACGGCCTTTGACACTATCTGAAAGGTCATGAATCTTATCCTTTACCCCTTTCGCATATTTCCTGCTCTTCTTTATGATTTTTTTCCGGGTGGCAACTCCTTTTTTAGGAGCGAGTAAGATACCGGCTAATGCGCCAACGGCAACTCCTAAAAGTAGACCGCCCAGTAATTTTTGATTGCTCATATGGACTGATTTATAGATAATGCAATAAAGGATAAGCATATAATATAGTGCCAGAGGCAATTCAGGTGGAAAAAAGGATAAATTAAAGTGTATTTTAAAAATATGGGGAAATCCTTACTCATCTGTTAAGCCCGATTTTAGGACCTGTCTAATCAACTGGTCCCTGCACTATTGATTACAGAGAATCCGCAATATACCTGTACATTTGTTGAGAAAAGACAGAAAAGTGAATTGTTTTCCCCGATAAAATGGTAAACCTATGGCAACAGAATTAAAAAGATTTCCGGTTGAAAATCAGGAAAAGGCTCTGGAAACCATCGCAAAATTGAGCAAGGCCTATGAATTGACCCCGCCTGAAGAAAACCGTCAATTTCTGGTATCCAACGAACATTATTCTGCCTTTTTTGATGCTACAGAAAACGTCGTAAAACTGGAAGCCAAACACCCAAATATTACCGAAGAACAGATCAAGGAATTTTTAATAAATTTCCCTCCCTTCTTTTAGGTTTCGTTTATGTTCCTTTTCGCTGCTATGTTCCTTCTCACTGCCGGCTCACTGCCGGCTCACTGCTGGCTCATCCTTTGCATAGCCCACTAGTGTAAATTCTACTGTATGAAAAGGAAACGTACACATGCATACATTCCTGCACAGAAAACCGGAGAAGAGACCGAAACACCGGCGGTAGTGGACGCCCCGACAGAACAGGAAGCCATGCAACTATTTTCAAAAGCCAGGGAAAGATTGTTGAACGTTAGCCACTGGGCTGATCTCTGCGGGCCCTTATCAGCAACTTTCCTGCTGACGGACGACAAAGGTAACGCCGTGAATGGATTAGCCGCACCGGGACATTATATAAAAATAGACATCCCCGGACCTGGAACCAGTGAAGGCAACGGATATGACTGGGTAAGGGTTGAAAAAACAGAACACCACCACCTATCTGAAAATTATGAACTGTTCCTCCTCCAGGCAAGACCTTCTCCAAACCCGCAACAAGAGGATTCAAAAGAAACGGCTCATTTCCTGGAAGAAGCGGCTACCAGTTCTTTTGTCATCGAAAGGGACAGACAGCATGTACGCGCAATTGTTTATGGTCGCAATGAAGTTCCCAATACCGCCGTCAGGCGTATTACGGATAAGATCCGCAATGCGATAGTAGGTTCAACAGGCGCCATCGGCCTTTCCAAACTACAATGGAAGGCTTTAGCAAATGGATTGTTAAGGTAATGGTTTTCTTTTATCGGTAAATGCTTACTGGGGAAGACTGGTATATATATTGTGTTAATTAATCCGGCCGAATTGATTTTTTGTATTAAAAATATTTTACAAATCGCCTTTTATGTTTAATAATTTCCCTATTACCTTTAACTATGATGGTAAAGAATACCGCGGTGAAATAAAACCAATGTCCACAGGCATTGAAAAAAGACAGCCCACCCGGTTCCAGGTATATCTGAATAATGTCTATTATGGGCTTTTACAACGAAGGGGGGCTAAATGGGAAACCGATTCCCCAAAATGCGCTTTTATGGTAGATAAAATAAGCAATCATATTCATGGTTGGTACGACGAACATTCCTAGAACTCTTAAGGAACTATTCCTGGTAGGCACCAGTAATATCGTGCTTTCCGAACCGAATAAACAAGCCTTTCCGGCAGCTTACCGATTGGCAAGTCATTTATCCTATTATGCATCCCTGTTTAACAGCGTTGAGATAAACAGGACCTTTTACAAACTACCATTGCCTGCGACCATTGGAAAATGGGCAGCAGAAGTCCCGGACGGTTTTCTCTTTAGTTTTAAATTATGGAAAGAGATATCCCATAAAAAAAATCTTTCTTTCAACGGGGAAGATGTTAGCAGGTTTATGCAAACGATCGGGCAGGCGGGGAATAAAAAGGGTTGCTTGCTTGTACAGTTGCCTCCGGGTACAGGTTTTGAAAATCTACCTCAACTAAAAAAACTATTGGAAGAAATAGAAAAAAACGACCCGGATCAAACCTGGAAGATTGCCGTAGAGTTCCGCCACCCGTCCTGGTATAAGACGGCAGCTTATTCCTTATTGGACAACTTCAAGGCCAGTGTTGTTCTACATGACATGCCGGCCTCAAAAACGATGCACCTGAATGATCATGCTCCTTTTGTATATGTAAGATTTCATGGCGTCCTGGGAGATTATAGAGGATCCTATCCGGATGAATCCTTAGCGGAATATGCCCTTCAGATAAGACAATGGCTGGACCAGGGTAAAAAGGTTTATGCCTATTTCAATAATACGGCTGACAAGGATGCACCAAAGAACGCCAGGACTATATATTCGATGTTAAGTGTATTATCCTGATGGACCGTTCTTATGGTTTAATTCCCTCAGCCATTTGCAGGGCCTGGTAGGCATTTACTATGCCCCCGGATATGGAAATGTCCGAAAGCAGTACCTGCTTTGGCTTCCCATCTACCTGGATGGTTACCGGATGGTTTACTTTTACCACTGAACGAAGGATAATATCTTTTACCTGCGCTGCCTTCAATTTTGGATAATATTCCCGGATAAGAGCCGCCAATCCAGCTACGACAGGAGAAGCCATGCTCGTTCCGTCGTGATTGGCATATTTGGAGCCAGGCGTCGTTGAATAAATATTAACGCCGGGGGCAAAAACATCCACGCCCGTTCGGCTGTAATTGGAAAAGGAAGCTACCAGGGTTGAATCATCGGTAAACCCGGAAGCCCCCACTTCGATCCAGGCACCTGCCACACCACTGCTGTCAGCGTATGTCCGGTTAGGATAGTTGTGCTCGGTTTCGAGGTTCTTCCCCTCATTTCCTGCAGCATGGACCAGCAGTACATCTTTGGACAAAGCATATTTAACCGCTTCATCCACCGCCTTTTTATCCCAGCTGTATCCCTTCCCAAAACTCATATTGATCACTTTTGCTCCGTTGTCTGCTGCATATCGGATCCCATTGGCTACATCTTTATCCCTTTCATCACCGTTAGGAACAACCCTCAGTATCATGATCCTCACATTGTCTGCTACCCCTTTAATCCCCAGGGCATTATCCCTTACTGCGCCAATGATCCCCGAAACATGTGATCCATGATCGGCATTAGGGCCAGTTACATCGGTATTTCCGTAAAAACGTTCTCCGCTGTTAGTATAATTATCCCCTACAATGGATCTTGGGTCAAAATCCATGTTTAATTGATAATCCACTTTTTCCACAAAATGATCCAGCGCCCCTCCCAGTTCATCTTTTTTGAAGCGGGCAAAATCAGGATCTTTCTGCAGGATACCGATCACCACTTTGCAGATCTGGCCTTCCCCCGGATTACCGGGCTGAAATTTCTCAAAATCTGCCAAGGTGGGTGTATCCTTCCCTATTTTAGCGGTAACCTCATCCAATACCCCTTTAAAACCCCGGATACCCCTCAGGGTTCCTTTCGAACTTTCGAGGTCTTTGGTATATTCTGTATACATTTTTCGGTAGGTTTCCAGCCCTTCCCGGTCTTTGGCAGAGAGGCCGGAATCGGAGAGGCCATCATACTTTGGTTTGTCCCGCCGGAGTATCCGTACCAGTTCCAGATTATCATAGTTAACATCCCCTTTAGGCCCGCCAATAAAGTTCCATCCGTGGATATCGTCTGTATATCCGTTACGGTCGTCATCCTTTCCATTGCCCGTGCGTTCTTTCCGGTTAGACCAAAGCACCGCCTTTAAGTCCTCATGACTGGTATCCACCCCACCGTCAATAACTGCGACTACAACAGTAACCGATTTTTTGTTGGACAACAATTGCTGATAGGCTTTTTCTGTACTGATCCCGAAAACGCTGTCGGTTTGGAGGTCAAGATTCTGCCAATTGGCCTTCTGGGCGCTGGCACAAAAAGAAAGACATAATAAAATAAGGGTCGTACTGCTTTTTATCATTTTGTTTGGTTTGCAAAGATTTTGCGGACGCAAATCAATCATTTATAAGACATTAAAGATAAGGCAAAACAGGAAACCGGCAAGCTCCCGTTAGTCCCATTTCGGGAAAAAAAAGATTGTGGAAAAATAAATGGATTCAGACCCATACTTTATGGTCGGCAAGGGGTTTCTAGTATCAGGAAACATGTATATAGGTTATAAGTGTAAACAGGAATGAATAATTGGAAGAATCCTTTCTGTTTATTAACTTGTTTATTGTAACCTCATTCATTTACCCATAAAAATCTTTCCTATGTTTGACTTTTTAAAAACAGGTGAAGAAGTTACCTTTCCCGGCTTGTTGGACATCAAGCTTATTGTTGTCGAATTGAACGAAATGAAGGGAATTGCAAAGTGTAAATATTACGATGATAACCTCAGGCGGTTTATTAAGCTGACCCTTCCGGCCAATTCGCTCGTCCCTTGCCGAAAGTTGGTAAAAAAGAAGACGACTCCCGTTACCCGGTAAGCCGTCTTCAGCTGATTTAGTTATGTTATTCTCTGATTAGTTCCTTTCTGGTTAATATTTCTCTGATTGGTTATTATTTACGCTCAATTATAAGGTTATTACATTGCCGTGCATCGTCCTGGCGTTGTAACGACGGGTATCCCATGCCTATGAACGGGGGTTTAATGCCTGCTTTATCCTTTCTGCAACGTCCTGTAAATGGTACCTGCTGAGTTTATTCCCGGTTGCGGGGATAGCCGCCAGGATTTGCCCTCTAAGTTCGATTAATTCTGCCCTGGCAATGGAAGGCAGATCGGTATTTTTTGTATTGGGCCCAAATTGTATACTAATCCCGCCAAAAGACACCGTTGGCTGATTTGCAGGTGAAATAACCGCGATCAGGGCCTCGGAATATGCCTTTTGAAGATTCCTCCGGTATGAATCGATAGGCTGGTGGTTGGATAATTCTTTCCAGACCCCTTTATGGACATCGTCGATGAGGTTCTCCACCGTGTAAACCCGGAGCTCTCCATAACGGCCAGCTGCCTGAAGAAGATTATTCAGCCGGTTGACGGAGAGCAGGCTGTTTAATATACTCACCTGGATCGATCCTACAGGATCGTTTCCGGAAGGATTGCTGATCTTGTTCAGAATATTGCCATCAAGCAACCAACGGGGGGTTTCAAATAATTGCCTGTTCAAAAAAGCTACAGCCTCCTGCTGACGGGCCTTGGGAGTCGGCTCGTATACTTCACCCGGCTGCTCCACACTTCGGAAGGTTTCATAGACACCCCCTATATTTCTTATTACATGCCCCATGTAACGGCTGAATTGCCCAACCAGCTGGCCATAAATCTCTTTTAGATTTTCATAACGATCGGCTTCTTCGCTGGTCCATGCAGGTAAATTAGGCAGGATTCGCTGCAGATTCTTTATTCCATACTCGCCCGCCTTCATACTGTTGTCTCCCAGATCTTCCGTTTGTGCCCTGGAGTCCAGGCTCATGCCTTCGCCTCCAAACCAAAGACGGGGGTTGCTCTTCAAACTGTCAATGATCCATTTATTGACGATCCTGCGATCTTCTTTTTCGTCCTTGCCACCCGACCAGGAATATCCCCATTGGATAGCCCAACGATCGTATTCACCGATCCGGGGAAAAAGATCGTATTCCGGAATGTTATCCTGCGGCTGGGCAACATAGTTAAAGCGGGCATAATCCATGATCGAGGGAGTATGGCCATGCTGGTCAAGCCAGGACTTATCCCGTAGCTTTTCAACCTGAACCGTACTGCTGCTGCCCATATTATGACGAAGGCCCAGGGTATGTCCTACTTCATGGGAGGATACGAAACGGATCAACTGACCCATCAGGGAATCATCCAAACGCATTTTGCGGGCGCGGGGATCTACCGCGCCGGCCTGGATCAGGTACCAATCATGCAAAAGTTCCATTACATTGTGATACCAGCCTATATGGCTTTCTATGATCTCCCCGCTCCTGGGATCATGTATATTCGGGCCATAGGCATTCGCGATGTCTGATGCGAAATAACGCAGTACGGAATAACGGGCATCCTCCATACTCATCGTAGAATCCTTCTCCGGCCATTCTTTAGCCATTACCGCATTTTTAAAACCGGCTTTTTCAAAGGCCTTCTGCCAGTCATTGACACCCTGGATAAGATAAGGTCTCCATTGCCTGGGAGTAGCGGGATCTATATAATAGACAATCGGTTTGCGCGGCTCTACCAACTGGCCTTTCAGCCATTTTTCCCGGTCTTCGGGCCGGGGTTCCAACCTCCACCGGACGATGAATTTCTGATTGTCGATCTTCTGCTGCTCATCGCTATAGATCGTATAATCGTCTGCAAAATAGCCCACGCGGGTATCGAACAATCTCTTTGTCATCGGAACCTCCGGCAAAAGAATAAAGGAGGTATTCAGTTCCAGCGTGATAGCCCCTGCGGCATCACCCGGAGAAGGCGCCTGTGACATAAATGGAGAAGCCGTTCCTCCTCCACCTGAAGTATAGGTTTTAACCGTCCTTATTTCTGTATTGATCGGAAAAGTGTTGATATGATCGATATAGGATCTGTCCGTGGCAAGTCCGCCCAGTTTCATCCTTCCTTTTCCCGAAGCTGGAATTCCTACAACCTGATTATCTCCTTTAAAAAAATCCGTTACCTCAATAACGGAACTGGATGAATCTTTGCCGTGGGCCTTGATATCGAAGGCCGCAGCTATCGGATTAAGATTGGAATTCGTAACCGCTTTATAGATATCATTCGTGGAATCGGCCATATTTATCAGGGTAACGACGCGTAGAAAAAGGTTATTGGAGGGTCCTTTTTCCCACAACAGGGTCTGTTCATTTGCTAATTCTCCTCCATACACCCCGCCACCTGCTGTCTTACTATAGCGGGTTATAGCCATAAATTCTTTATGCAGCATGGAATCGGCGATCTCGAAATACCATTTGTCCTCCACTTTGTGAACGCTGAATAACCCTGTCCGGCTGACAGCCTTATCGGTAATAATCTCCTTATACGGCTTTGGGCCGGTTTTGGGAGGTGCCGGTACTTCGGGGGGTTTGGGTTTGGTAGTGTCGTTAACGGGATCGGTAGGTTTCTGATGTTTCTTTTGTTGAGCGAACGTAACCAAACTTAACGCTACGGCAAAGACCGTCATAGTAATGAACTTCTTCATGTAAGGAATAAATTGAGGGGACTATTTAATTTTTAGGAATACAGCAATACCTTTTAAGGGGCTATTTTTAAGGCCATAAATGTATAGCTATTTTCAGGCTCCTACAAACATGCATTTGCTAAAGTTGTTATAATCAGGATAAAAGGCAGAAATGATGGGACAAGCATTGGAAATGATCAGATTAACAGGTGAATTACAGCCCTGGGAATACCATTTTCAGGCTATTTCCGTTATTATCCCTTAAAGCACCTTTTTAACAAACATCTATACGGCCTCCTGCTATGAAAAAGATTCCTTTTTGTATTACGCTGTTGATTTCAGCATCCCTGTCCCTGGTAACAGCCACAAACTCCTATGCCCAGAAAAATGCCCAGGAAGAAGAAGTTCATGCCAGTCTGATCCAGGGGAAAAAAAAGTCCCTGATCGCCTTTGCGGGGAAAGAGCATTCCTTTAGTATGGAGGTCGCAGCCAAATCGGCTAAACTCTCCGATGTGCCGGGATTTATAACCATCGACAAACAGATCGTACAAGCCACGCTGGTACCTGCGTCCTTAAAGAGTACACAAACAACCGCGCAGACTTCCGGTCAGGCAAGTCCGACTACTTCCCAGGAAAAAGATATTCTTACCCGGTACATGAATTATGAACTGGCGTATTACCGGAAAAAACTCAAACAAAATTATACCAACCTGCAAACCGAATGGATAACCATTCTGGACCGACTGTTCCTAGTATGGTACTTTGATATGCCCAAAGATTACAAACTGGTAAGCAGGCAAATTTATTATTCCACGCTTTTTTACGATCAGATCATCGATCTGAATGCACCCTTGTTCAAAATGGATAATTTTTCAAAGGCCAGGGGAATCCTGCTTAAACTGGCCAATTCCTTAAAAACATATGACAAACAGCTGGATCTGGCCAAGCTGGCCAAACAATTGAATAAGTAAGCGCGTTTTTGGCAGATTCGTTCTAACTTGTTAAGATGAAACGAGCACTATACCGGATTACTTTTTCATCCTTTTTCCTGCTGATCCTTTTCGCCGTTTATTCCCAACCCAAAACAAAAAACAACGGAGATTATTTTCCACCTCCCGGCCGGTGGGACCATCGTTCTCCGGCATCTTTGGGATTGGATTCCCTAAAGCTTCAGGAAGCCATCCGCTTCGCCCGGGAAAATGAAGCCAAGGCACCCAGAAGTATGGAACTGTCCCAGGCGGAGAGTTTTGGCAAGGCCCCCTTCGGAGAAGGCATCGGTCCCTTTGCAGACAGGGGCGACCCCACCGGGATTATCATTTATAAGGGATATATCGTGGCCGAATGGGGCGAACCTTCACGGGTCGACATGACCCATAGTGTTACCAAAAGTTTTCTGTCAGCGGTGATCGGACTTGCAGTCGATCAGGGATTGATCCGTAGTGTAGACGATACCGTGGCAGCCTATGTTCCACCCATCGAGATCTACAACCCGGCCGCTCCGGCAAGACCGGCAGAAGATTTGGGTAAAGGACAATTGTTAACTCCGTTCTCCAGCCCGCATAACCGCACGCTGACCTGGGACGTAATGCTGCGACAAACCAGCGATTGGGAAGGAACCTTATGGGGGAAACCTGACTGGGCGGACAGGCCTGACGAAAAAACCGGCGAATGGCTTACCCGAAAAAGGAATAAACCCGGAACCGTCTGGAAATACAATGACGTCCGGGTAAACGCCCTGGCCCTTGCTGCCACCAATGTCTGGCGTAAACCCCTCCCGCAGGTGCTGAAGACCTTTATCATGGATCCAATTGGTGCTTCCAATACCTGGAGATGGAATGGATACCGGAATTCATGGATCGTACTGGACGGTCAGCCTGTTCAATCGGTAAGTGGCGGTGGACATTGGGGAGGAGGCCTGTTCATCAATGCGTATGATATGGCACGTTTTGGCCTGCTGACCCTGCATGGAGGAAATTGGAACGGAAAACAACTGATCTCCCGGCAGTGGATAAAACAAGCGTTGACGCCCACCCCGGTAAAACAGGACTATGGTTATATGAATTGGTTTCTGAATACGGATCGCAAATTATTACCAAGTGCTCCGGTTACCGCCTTTATGCACATGGGAAACGGAATCAATTTCATTTATGTCGATCCCGAAAACGGGATGGTGGCCGTTGTCCGCTGGCTGGAGAATGGAAATGCGGACGGAATGGTAAAAAAGATCCTCGAAGCGATCCGGGACTGAGGCTTGTTAGTCTGCCAAACAAAATCTATCTTTAAACGGTAAAGCACCCCCCAATCGACCTATCTGCACCCCGGGCCAAAGAAAGCGTACTCTGTCACCGTTTAAAAAAATTTTTTTGAGCATGCAGAAACATACTACCTGGCGAAGACTGGACACTTATACAGTAAACACGCAACTGATCCAAAAGATTGCTGAATATATCCGTACCAAAATCCCCTCCCTTCTTTCCGCATCCGGAGGAGGATCTTACAAAGCCATTCCTGTCCCTTTTGCCGACTATACCATCCTCACCCTTAACGGATTGGATAACAGTACTATTTACAGACCCATCGGGGCTTATAACCAACCCCTTTTTGATAACGATATCCAGTCCGCAAAGATCGAATTGAATTATGTGGAAAGCGGCTCATCGGGTGAACCGGTAGCCATCCAACTCCTGATCCGTTTCGGCCATGAACGGGAAGAATCCGAATTCTCGGTCACGGTTAATGATAAGGGAGCAAGAGAAAAGGCACAGCTCATCGAAGATAGCCTGATGACAGTACTTGCTCCGCATAAAAACAGGAACAAGACCTTCTATCCGAATGATTTTTTTCCGACCCTGGTTTTTGTGGCGGGTTTCCTGATCGGCCTTTGTGGGCTGGGAGTAGAAAACCGGTTCCTGAAAGCCTTTTGCGCGATCTTTTTCGGCGGCGCCTTTTATTTTGTCGCCCATCGTTTCACCCAGGGATATTGCAGTTTTTATTCCAAACACCAGAAACGCCTTAATGTCTTCCTTCGCGGCATAACGGTTATCCTCATACTTTTTGTCATCGGCGCCATTGCAACGCAATTTTATTTTATGGCGAGAAAACATTAATTACCGGTATTATTCCCCAATTGTTTATACCGTAGCATAGCCTCTACAAAATAATAATCGGCATAGGTAAGCGGCACATCCACTTCCGATTTTGCCGGCAGACTGCCAACGCTATGCCGGAGCAGGAATCCACCGTTTGAGCCTACGATAGCCTTGTATGTATTGGAGGATAACGAAACAAGGATCTGCTCTGCCGCCTCCACATATTCTTTCCCTTTTTCAGGCGAGACATAACGACTCAGCTCAATCAGTGCGGAAGCTGTGACCGCTGCTGCGGAGGCATCGCGCAAAGCCCGGGGAATATCAGGCGCGTTATAATCCCAATAAGGGATCTTATCGGCCGGGAGGTTGGGATTGGCGAGAATAAAATGAGCGATATGCTCAGCCTGATCCAGGTATTTCGGGTCGTGTGCAGACCGGTAAAGTACGGTATATCCATACAGACCCCATGCCTGTCCACGTGCCCAGGCAGAAGAATCGGAATAACCCTGGGCCGTTTTCCTGGCCAGTACATGACCGTCGGAAGAATCATAATCAATAACATGGTAAGAACTATAGTCAGGGCGAAAATGATTTCGAAGAGTCGTGTTGGCATGGGTCAAGGCAATACGGTAAAAAGAAGAATCACCACTGTAACGGGTAGCCCAGAACAAAAGTTCAAGATTCATCATATTGTCGATGATCACCGGGTATTTCCAGGGCGCTCCATCCCAGGAACGGATGCAGCCCACGATTGGGGAAAAACGCGTAGAGAGCGATCGGGCGCTGTTCAGCAATATTTCGTTATAACCGGAAGCAGGAAGGATACGCTGTGCATTACCATAACTGCAATACATCATAAAACCAAGATCATGGGTTCCTTTATTGAATTGTTCTTTTTCCAGGAGCTTTAATCTTTGCAAACCTTCTCTTAATAAAGTTGTGTCTTTGGAAAATTCATACAGGTAAAAGAGGGTTCCGGGATAGAAACCACTGGTCCACCAACCGGCATCGCTGGTTTCCAGCTTATCCGCATTTGCCATATAGGTCTTGGGCAGACGATCGGAGGGAACCCGGCTCATCAAAACCTTATATTGATTGCACGCCTGACGGAGATTGCCATCTATCAGGCGAACCAGGGCAGGCCGGGGCTGAGGTCGTACCGGTTTTTGCGCTGTCGCGGAATTGGTGAAAAGCAGACTGGCAAGAAACAGGGAAAGAGGGCTAAGAAAAAAAATTGATTGACGGATCCTGGACATATAGCTGAGTTATTGAATTATTGATTATTGAAAATTAATCTATCGCATGATCACCCGGAAAATCCTGTCCTGACCATACTTTTTGGGCAGTCCAGCGTTCAGCAGGAGCAGACCAAAAGGGATCGGTATCCGGCAATCCCAGCGGAAGCAGGATATTTGCGCAAAGATACAGGCTGCCTGTGGTATTGTAATAATCCGCCAGGTCGGGCTGTGCGCCGCAGAGACCGATATTCAGCCATCCTTCCTTCGTATAGGTACCGGGGGCCTCCATCGTCTTTCTCAGAACAGCAGTCAAGGCGCAACGCACCTGGGCCGGGTGCAGCGAGGCGGGCAATTTTTTCCTCCAGGCCATATCGGCCAGGTGATGAAAAGCCGCACCCCGGTAAACGATGGACCTGCCGGTTACGGGATAACTGCCATCGGTACCGATCAGCCGCTCCTGTATAACGGCATACCTTTCGTTGCGGGCCTTTAATTTATCCGCGAGCCAGTCATAGGCTTTATTTTGTTTGTTCGTTATTTCGACCATGGCTGCCAGATAAGGATGAATAACATAACTGTTGTAATAATCCCAACGATAAAGCGGCCCATCCGAATAGATCCCATCCCCCAGATACCATTGTTCGGACTGACGGATGCCGTAATCCACCCGCATTTCATCCCAGGGAAGACCGAACCGGCAAAAAAAGGTTTCTATCATTCCTGAGAAAAGCAGCCAGTTATTGAACCCGGGGCGGATGTTACGGGTCTGGAGCAGGGCATCCGTCACCTGTTTGCGGGTTGTTTCATCCAGATGTTCCCATAGCCAGGGACACCGGATAATGGCAAAAGCAAAATAAGAAGCATCTACCAATGCCTGAACGGGTTCTTTCCACGCCATATAATCTTTAGCGGCAGGGTCCACAGCATGTTTGATGGCCGGGATCATCCATTCCCGGTATTGGTTACGCAAACCGACCTCTTCCGGCGAGCCACCTTCCAGGTTGAGCCAGGGAGCAATACCGCTCAGAACCCGTCCAAAAACTTCCAGATAAGCCGCCTGAGTCCGGGAACCGGCATTATCCGTCCTTTTGGAAGCAATCACCGGAAAAACTGTTTTTAATTGATCCTGCGCCAGGCTGGAGATGACAGGCCGGGCTAATTTGTCGAGCTGTGCAAGCCAGAAGACCCTGTCGGAGGAATTTTTTTCAAACCCCTTGGTTTGGGAAGATTTAACCTGGGAAAAGAGTGGTATGGAAATCAGACAAACGAATAAATAAGAAATGACGCGTTTGGGGATACGAAAAGAGCCTGTCATAATAGTAAATTAGGTAGGACAAATATAATACGAAGGGACCGCTTGATAATCAGTATGAAAATTTAGGAAAAAAAGGGTCAAAACAGCCTAATTTTGCACCCTCAGCATATTGAACACCAAATACTGCCAAAAATGAGTGAAAAGCTGGAGCAATTAGCCCGGGAACTGGAAGGAGAACTCTATGAAGATCAGGTCATGCGCACGTTATACGCTACCGATGCATCCGCCTATCGCGAAATGCCGCTTGCCGTCGCACTGCCAAGATCGGTAGAAGACCTCAAAAAACTGATCTTTTTTGCCCGGGAAGAAAAGCTATCCCTTATACCCAGGACGGCCGGTACCTCCCTGGCAGGACAAGTGGTAGGAAAAGGAATTATCGCGGATGTCTCCAAATACTTTACCAAAATACTGGAACTCAATAAAGAAGAACGCTGGGTCAGGGTACAACCGGGCGTTATCCGGGACGAACTTAATCTTTACCTCCGCCCCCATGGATTGCTCTTTGGACCGGAGACTTCAACGGCCAACCGGGCTATGATCGGCGGTATGGTCGGCAATAATTCCTGCGGCTCCAATTCCGTGGTTTACCGGAGTACCCGGGAACATCTGCTGGAGGTAAAAGCCATTCTGAGTGACGGAAAGGAAACTACCTTCGGCACGCTCGGTATCGATGCTTTTCATGCCAAATGTGAAGAAGAGGGATTGGAAGGAACTATTTACCGCTCAGTCCGCGGCTTGTTAAGCAATACCAGTAACCAGGACGAGATCAGAAAGGAATTTCCGAAAAAAAGCGTCGAAAGACGGAATACCGGATATGCGCTCGATCTTCTGCTGGAAACTGCGCCATTTACTGCCGGAATGCCGGATTTTAATTTTTGCACGCTGATCGCAGGATCAGAAGGCACCCTTGCCTTTATTACCGAAATCAAATTAAACCTGTCTCCTTTGCCCCCTGCCGAGACGGGGCTGCTCTGCGTTCATTTTAATACGATTGACGAGTCTCTACGCGCCAACCTGATCGCATTGAACTATTTGCCCAGCGCCAGTGAACTGATCGATCATTTTATCCTGGAATGCACAAAGGATAATATCGAACAACGTAAGAACCGTTTTTTTGTACAAGGCGACCCCGGCGCTATCCTGGTCGTGGAATTTACCCGCAACACCCGGGAAGAAATAAAGGAAATCGCTTCCAGGGTAGAAGCCGATATGCGGGCCCAGGGTCTGGGTTATCATTTCCCCTTATTATTCGGAGAGGATACAAAAAAGATCTGGACCCTTCGCAAGGCCGGGCTGGGCTTGTTAAGCAACCTTCCCGGTGATGAAAAAGCAGTTCCCGTCATCGAAGACACTGCCGTGGACGTTCAGGACCTGCCGGCCTATATCCGGGACTTTAATGAAATTCTGAAAAAATATAATCTTTATTCCGTGCATTACGCCCATGCGGGCAGCGGGGAAATTCATCTTCGCCCAATCCTGAATTTAAAGACGGTGGAAGGAAATCGACTTTTCCGGACCATTGCCGAAGAGATCGCCACCCTGGTTAAAAAATACAAAGGCTCGTTAAGCGGCGAGCATGGTGACGGTCGTTTGCGGGGAGAGTTCATTCAGCAAATGGTAGGTGAAAAAAATTACCAATTGCTCAGGGAAATCAAACGAACCTGGGACCCTGCAGGGATCTTCAACCCGGGCAAGATCGTAGATACCCCGCCGATGAATACCATGCTCCGCTATACCCCCGGACAACAAACCCCGGCCTTTCCTACCCTTTTCCGTTTTGCCAAACAGGATATCCTGCAGCATGCCGAACAATGTAATGGTTCCGGTGACTGCCGCAAGACCCATTTATCCGGAGGGACGATGTGCCCCTCTTTTATGGCTACCCGCAATGAGAAAGATACTACCCGCGCAAGGGCCAATATCCTGCGGGAGTTCCTAACGCATTCCGGAAAGGTCAACCGCTACGATCATAAAGAGATCTATGAAGTGATGGATCTTTGCCTGAGCTGTAAGGGCTGCAAATCGGAATGTCCCTCAAATGTGGATGTAGCCAAATTAAAAGCAGAATTTCTGCAGCATTATTACGATGCCAACGGGGTCCCTTTCCGGTCCAGACTGATCGCTAATTTTGCCCGGTCGGCTAGCCTGGGGGCCATGGCGCCCGGTCTGTATAATTTTATCATGACCAATAAGGTAACCGGCCGGTTAGTCAAAAAAATATCAGGTTTCGCGCAGGACCGTTCGATGCCGTTGCTGTACAAAACAACGCTGAAGAGTTGGTTTAAAAAGCATCATCCCTCTTTGCCGTCCGGAATAGAAAATGGTAAAACTACAACAGGTGCGGAAACGCAGAAAAGGGTATATCTCTTCTGCGACGAGTTCACCAATTTCAATGATACGGAGACAGGGATAAAAGCGATTCTTTTATTGGAAAAGTTGGGATACGAAGTCCTTATACCCGAACATACCGAAAGCGGAAGAGCATGGCTATCGAAGGGGCTGGTACGTCAGGCTAAAAAAATCGCCAATAAAAATATCGGTTTGTTAAGGGAGCTGATCTCGGAAGATACCCCGCTGATCGGCATCGAACCTTCAGCTATCCTTACGTTCAGGGATGAATACCCCGACCTGGCGACTGATGAACAACTGGAAGCAGCACGTAAATTGGCAAGGAACAGCTATTTCATAGATGATTTTATCGCCAGGGAGATAGATCGGGGAAATATCCGTCCGGATCAGTTCACCAAAGAAAAAAGACAGATCAAATTACATGGCCATTGTCAGCAAAAAGCCTTGTCTTCCGTAGCAGGCTCCGTTAAAATGCTTTCTCTTCCGGAAAACTATTCCGTGGGAACCATTCCTTCGGGGTGCTGTGGCATGGCAGGCTCTTTTGGTTATGAGAAAGAGCATTATGAACTGTCTCAAAAGATCGGGGAACTGGTATTGCTGCCAACTATTCGTCAGCAGGCTGAAGATATTATCATTGCCGCCCCCGGAACCAGTTGCCGGCACCAGATAAAAGACGCAACCGGCAGGCATGCGTTGCATCCGGTAGAAGTTTTGTATGATGCTTTACGGTGAACTGATTTAATATAATTAATTTCGCAGGAATATGGCGTTAGGTAAGCGGATCAATCCATTTTTAAAGACGAATAACGATACTGGCTTTGGCAGTAATGCTTCCAGCTATGGAGGGCGTTTTATAAACCGTGACGGAACGTTCAACCTGCGCAAAGAAGGAATGCCTTTCCTGAACCGCTACAGCATTTATCATCATATGCTGACGATGCCCAGGTGGAAATTTATCTGCCTTATCGTCTTGTTCTATCTTACCATTAACCTGCTGTATACCGGGCTCTATTTTCTGGCGGGCCCCGAACAATTGCAAGGAATGGTAGCTTTATCTCCCTGGGGAAAATTCAAGGAGGTCTATTTTTTCAGTACGGAAACCTTTACCACAGTCGGATATGGGCGGGTGAACCCCATTGGGGATTGGGCAAATTTTATAGCGGCCATCGAAAGCATGAATGGGTTCCTCTCCTTTGCGCTCGCTACCGGTCTGATCTTTGGACGATTCGCCCGTCCCAGGGCCTATGTAACCTTTAGCAAAAAAGCCCTTATCAGCCCATACAAAGGAGGAAAGGCCCTTATGTTCCGTTTTGCCTCTTTTAAAAACAACCACACCCTGACGGATGTGGAAATCAGGGTCAATCTCGGTTTGCAGGTACAGGAGAACGGGTCGCCAACCTACAAATATTACGATCTCGCCCTGGAACGGTCGAAAGTGGAGAGTTTGCCCATGAACTGGACCGTCGTACACCCCATCGACGAGCATAGCCCGCTTCAGGGTTTAAGTGTAGAGGATATGAAGTCTGCCGACGTAGAATTATATGTATTGATAAGGGGATTTGATGATGTATATTCCAACCTCGTTCAGAAAAGAACATCTTATACATATGAGGAGATACTGTCCAATGGAAAATTCGTACCCATGTACCGGGAAAGCGATGACGGCAAAACCACTATACTCGAGCTGCATAAACTGAACGACTATATCGAGCTGAAAGAAGACGACAGAAATTAAACCTTTTTTAATTTTTTACAGGCAGACAACGCCTGCAGAAAAAATACCGTAATGTTGTAACGGAATTCACTGACCTCCTACTCCTTCCAGCTAACCCATGAACCAATTGCCGGGTTCAGAACCTACGCTTTTAAAAACACCGCCATTCAGCCTATCCGCATTAACCGGGTTACCTGGTTCGTGAACTCAGCCCCAGGGGAGTGAAACAAACCCTGCGAACTTCGTGGTCGAACGGTGTTCGACCACGAAGTTCCGCTGAAGAATATTTTAAATACAACAGTTGAGCAGAATCCTGAATATACATTTCCTGTTATCCGTATTGGCTTTATTTTCCCTGGCGGCCACCGCCCAGGATTCCCTGTCTTCCATCCTAAACCGGAAGGGGACCAAACCCCCTTCCGAAAAATTCCGGCTCTTTTCCTACGATCCCAATGACCAGATCGATCTGGTTGATCTTGGGCGGTCTTTTTTAAAGAACAGGGCCAGTAAAAGATCCGATACCCTCCGGCAAAAAACAGGGAAATTACATATCTCCGCCCTTCCGGTAGCCGGTTATACGCTGCAAACGGGTTTTGCAGCGGTGGTCAGTTCTAATTTTGCATTCTATACCAGCGAGCAATCGCAGGCGAATCTTTCCAGTGTCCTGACCAGCATTACCTATTCTCAATATAAACAGATCATTTTCCCCATTCAGGCTGATATCTGGACGAAAGGAAACAAATATAATATTGTAACGGACTGGCGTTATCTGAAATACCCTTCCCTCACCTACGGATTGGGCGGAGGAACAGCCACCGACAGCGGCTATAATATCGATTATACCTATTTAAAGCTGCATCAGGCCATTATGAAAACGGTTGCCAAAGACATTTACCTGGGATTGGGTTATGACCTGGATCTATTCTGGAATATCCGGGAAATAGATCCTCCTGCAGGAAAAAAAACAGATTTCGAGCAATATGGGCTGACCACGACATCCGTCTCTTCCGGAATTTCCCTTCATTTTTTGTATGATTCCCGAAGGAATCAGATCAATCCTGAAAACGCGAACTATGCCAGTATCAGTTACCGGCCGAATTTTACCTTCCTGGGCAGCGACGCCAATTGGCAATCCCTTATCCTGGACCTGCGTAAGTTCATCCGGCTTCCCGGCCGCACGCATAATGTGCTGGCTTTCTGGAGTTATGACTGGCTTACACCCGGAGGAGGCAATCCTCCTTACCTTCTTTTACCGGGCACAGGCTGGGATGCTTATAACAATATGGCCAGAGGGTATATCCAGGGACGGTACCGAAGCCGGAATATGTTATACCTGGAATCGGAATACCGGTTCGGAATAACCCCAAACGGTTTATTGGGTGGCGTAGCCTTCGTCAATACCCAGACCTTCTCTGAACCTGCATCCGGTCGTTTCGAATATCTTATTCCCGGGTATGGAGCCGGCATAAGGATCAGTCTGAATAAATTCTCCCGCACCAATCTTTGCATCGATTACGGCTGGGGCACCAATGGATCCAGGGGCTTTTTCGTAAATCTCGGAGAAGTGTTTTAGCACGTTAAGTTTTGCTAAAAACCGCGCGTGGGCAAAAGGGTGGACCACGGGTCCCACCGGACAGGGGTCCATCATTAGATTTTTCGTATGGGCAGTAAATTTCATATTGCCGTGTAAAGCCCAAAATGGACCACGGGTCCATTGGCCGGAAGGCCCATCGTTAGATTTTTTGTACGGGGTTAAGTTTTGCTAAAAACCCCGTACAAAAAAAGGGTAATGTACCGGGGGGTGTACCGTACATTACCCTAAACTGATTGACGCGGATAACGACAATTCATTAACAGGCAATAATAAATCGGGTATTACAGGTTGATCACAGGAAAAATTATTTGACTGATTTTCATCAGTTTAGGAGCTATCTCAACGGTTAATGCGGTTTTTCACCTTGCTCAGATTAACCAATCTTTAACGAAGTCATGGTCAGTGAGCCACCGATCGCCTTGTCATTAAAGAAAGCGATCGTTTCGTTTTTTTCCTGTAGGGCTAAAATGTACAATAAGGGTAAATAATGTTCCGGAGTTGGTATGGCTAATTTCCCTTCTTTTCCCAGCCCTTCGAAATTCGCCAGGGCTGCATGATCGCCATCGAGTATCAGCTTTTTTAACCTTTCATTCATCGCGATCGCCCAATCGTATCCACCACCCCGGATCATCTCCCAGGAAATAAGCCGCAAATTGTGTACCATATTTCCACTCCCGATGATGAGTACCTTCTTTTTGCGTAAAGTTGAAAGTTGTTTGGCGAGCTCATAATGATAATTTCCACCCTTGGTAAAGTCGATGCTTAGTTGAAGAACGGGGATATCTGCTTTTGGATACATATGCCTGACAACTGACCAGGTGCCATGGTCAAGGCCCCATTCATGATCGAGGCCGACCGGCGTGGGCTGGAAAAGGGTGGCGGTTTCTTTTGCCAGTTGCGGATTGCCGGGAGCCGGATACTGCACTTCGGACAAGGCCGGAGGAAATCCTCCAAAATCGTGAATAGTCGAGGGATGGTCCATGGCCGTAATATGTGTCCCCCTGGTGAACCAATGAGCCGAGACAACCAGTACTGCTTCGGGCTGAGGAACTTCTTTTGCCATCTGCTGCCAGCGCTGGCTAAACTCATTATCTTCAATCCCGTTCATGGGGGAACCATGCCCAACGAACAACAAGGGCATCTTTTCTTCCTGATCCGGGAGACTACCTGTGAATTTTTGAAAGGAGGAAAATGTCATAATACCTGCAAAATTCGGTATTAAAAACTAAAAAAAGAAAGGCAGGTTGAGAACAACCCGCCGGCTTCGTTATAATTCACATGAGAAAACTATTTAGTCTTATAGTAAAAACACTTAATATCAATAAAAGAACTAGTCCCGGATAAAATAAATTCCGGAAATCATTAAAAAATTTATTAGCTAAAATGGGGGAATGAGGAGACAAATTACCGTATCTCCTTGCTAATCAACACGCCACAACTAAGAATGCAACCAGGATTGCCACCAGGACTACAACCCATGAATATAGGCAGCACTATCCTTAAATTTATCCAGGTTCATTTCCACGAAAAAATTCTTTACACCTCCGGTCTTAGCGGCACTAAAGAATTCTTTCCAGTCAATGATTCCCTGACCAACCGGGACCTCTTTTTTTTCCGGGGTCCAATCCGACAGATGGGCAGAAATAAACCGTCCCGGGTATTTTTCAAAATAGGTCGAGGCCTTAAATCCCAGGTTGATGACTTCTGTCTGAAATTGCATTTTAACCAGATCCGGGTCGAAGGTGTTCATCAGTGCATCATAGATAAGCTGGCCATCCAGTTTGGAAAATTCAAATTCGTGGTTATGAAAACCTGCCTGCATGCCTGCCTGTTTTATCTTTTCCGCAGCTTTGTTCAATTTATCTGCCGCAGACTGATAATCCTTCAGCGTGGAGGTTGCCGGCAGCCAAAAAGTAGAGCAAATCATCTGGCTAAGACCCAATTGCCGGCTAAATTCGATCTTCTCGTCCAATTTGCCGGTAAGTTCTTCAAAACCAAAATGGCAACTGGGGCAGGTAAGACCGGCATCGCCAATAATGCTGCGCATGTCAGCGGCTGTCATTTTCACAAGGGGACCGAAACCAATATCTGCATACCCTTTGGGAGAACACATTTCCACCAGTTTGTATCCAAAACCTGCCATCATTTTTAAAGTGCCTGCAAAATCTTTTGCCAGGATATCCCTGATTGGGAAGGTTTGGAATCCGACAGGCATATTGCTGAAGGCGGCAACCGGCGCAGCATTCAATCCTGCCGGCATTTGCGCCATGGTCCAGGCGGCCCCTACACCCAAAGCTGCCCTGCCAATAAAGGATCTCCTGTTTATTTTTTTCATAGACAATCTTTTAAAAGTTTACAGGCTGGTAAGACCAATAAAAAACCGGTCTGGAAAGACCAATGAAAATTTATAGTTAAACTGATGCCGGATCCCAACCGGTTCTGTATTCACGGGAAAGATATTTATTGGCTTCCGGCACATTGGTAATCTTTGAATTCGCCGAATCGTACTTTAACAACCGGCCACTTCTAAGGGCTACAGCGTATAAATTTACCGCTTCCGTAAGCGCATCCGCCTCCATAAAATTGCCGGGAAATTGTTTACCGCTTTTACAGGCATCGGTGAATAGTCGCAAGGCTTCAGCCCCCTTTTCCACCTGGTTGCGAAGGTCAGGTTTCGGACTTTCCATTCCGTTCATTTTTTTCCCGGAAAGGAGTTCGGCATTTTCAAGGTTAAACCCTGTCAGTATTTTACCCTGATCGCCTACAAATAACATCCCTTCGGGAGGCAGCTCTTTGCCGGCTTCCATTAATTCATTAGGTACAGAAGGTCTCATACCCCCATCGTACCAGCACAAATCTATAGCAGGTCTGGAACCTTTGGCCGGGTATTTAAAGCGTACAGAACTGGCCATCGGAAAAGAAAAATCATTATGGATCTGATAGGGTACAGGATCCCGCATACCGCAAACATGGCTTAAATTAGGTTCAATGACGAGGGGTGCTTCCAATTGCAAGGCATTAAAAACCGTCCAAAGGCTATAATGACCCATATCCGCCATTGACCCTCCCCCGAAATCATACCATCCTCTGAATACCATATGGGTATATGCCGGGTGATAGGGCCGATCTGCCTCAGGGCCAAGCCATAGATCCCAATCCATACCGTTCGGAACAGGCGGCGTATCGGTAGGAATCGTAGGGTATTGAGGCCAGACCGGGCGATTCGTCCAGTTATGGACCTCCGTTAGTTTACCGATGGCTCCTCCGTTTATCCACGACATTACAGTCTCCATTGATCCGTTGGAATCCCAGGGGATCAAATGCGTGATAACCTTATCTTTATTCCGGGCCAGCTCAATCAATTTCTTTCCTTCCATCAACCGGTTGGAGAGTGGCTTATGCATCAAAACATGTTTACCTCTTTTTATGGCGGCTGTGGCAATGACTCCGTGCAGATGATCCGGTGTCATGATCTTTACCGCATCCAGGTCTTTTTCTTTTGCAAAAAGTTCCCGGAAATCTGCATACGCTCCGCAACCTTTGAATTTTTGTTCCGGCCGTATATTGGCATAATAACTGTCGACGATCGATTTCCCGTTATTCCTTCCCCCGGGAATAAGCTGATCTCCTCCGGAACTCCAATCTTGCATCTTTATGGCTGTGCGGATCTCGTTTCTAAGACCGTCCCTACCCCAATCCTTATATCCAATAGCCTGTTGGTTAGGGTCACAAACTGCAATCACCTGAAATTGAGAAACAGCCAGAAGAGGTAATAACTCCCGGATCCCCTGTGTCCCTAAACCAATATAGGCCAGGGTAATTTTATCACTGGGTGCGACAAAGTTCTTTCCGCCAAGTACATGTCTGGGAATAATCGTAAAGGCAAGTGCCGCCGATGCAGCCATTTCTACGAATTTCCGCCGTTTCATAGGCGCGTTCACTGATTGGTTAAGGTATTTTTTCATATTGGCTTTTTTCGGTGGACCAGGAATACTTAAATATACCAAAGATTCTAACCAATATCAATGAAAATCAGTAACCACAACCGGCCATCCGGTTGCCCAATTTAATTTTTCCATCCGTAATTTCGATTTTCCGCTATCCTTTGCATCGTACCCATGAAATACCAGCCAATCCCCATCCTCAAAAGATACGACCGCATTATGTCCCACACCATACCAATTCTTATCGCCTTGTAATACCAGGGAACCGCCCCCCAATGTCATAGGCTTTCCTTCCCTGTCCAAATAAGGCCCCTGAATTTTTTCAGACCTGCCCACCATCATTTTATAGGTGCTTTTTTCACCCCGGCAGCAGTAATCGAAGGATACAAAGAGATAATAATATTTTTCCTTCCTGAAAATGAACGGAGCTTCGATTGCCCCATCCCCTGCAGACGTATCCGGTGTATTCCTGTTCTCCGGTCTGGCGGCAACCGAGTACCACTCTTCAGGCTGGGCTACCGATCTCCGGTCTTCCTTCAGCCTGACCAGTTTGATCCCGTCCCAGAACGATCCAAAAGTCAACCAGGGAATTCCCTTTTCATCTACTACCAGGTTAGGATCGATCGCATTCCAGCGGTCACGTCCGGGAACGGATTGAATCACCTTACCCATGTCTTCCCAATGATAATCCGGGGAGGCGGAGTGAAGCGTTTTATTCATAGCCAATCCAATACAGGAAGTATTTTTTCCAAACGCAGAAACGGCATAATATAAATAATAACTGCCGTTATAAAAGCTGATATCGGGTGCCCAGATATGGCCCTTAAAACCGGGCACGGCTGCAGTCGCCCAGGCAGGGGCAGATGCAAAAACCGGTTCTTCCTTATGCCAATCCTTGTGGTCGGCAGAGTACCAGACGCTGATCCCAAAGCCAGTCCCGAAAACATAATAGACGCTGTCCTGCCTGATCATCACCGGATCATGAACGGGTATCTGTTGCTGGGCCTTTACAGCGGTATTCGTAAAAAACATTTGGATAAGGAATACTACCCAGGTAACGGACACCGGATGCGTAACCCATACCGGCAGGATTTCAGGACGGCTCTTCATGTTTGCTTATTTATACTTTATCCGCAATACGTTGAGTGACCAGGGCGCCAGTCTAAGATCGATTTTTTTCCCTTTTACAGGAATCACCGATTCTTCGGGAGCAATACGCCTCGGTTCTGCAAATGAATTAACGTTATACAGCTCATCGCTTTTTAATATGGTCAGGAATCCTTCTGATGCTAATTTCCGGGCTCCTTCCAAAACGACCGGATAGTTTTGCTCCTTACCCGAGGCGTTCACCAGTTTGATGATCAGTTCATTTGTTTTCTCATCCAGGGAGGCTGCCGCATACAAACTATCCTGTCCGGCTATTACTTCTTTATTTTGGATAATGGGGACTACCC
Source organism: Flavitalea flava (assembly GCF_054461575.1). Classification (NCBI taxonomy): domain Bacteria; kingdom Pseudomonadati; phylum Bacteroidota; class Chitinophagia; order Chitinophagales; family Chitinophagaceae; genus Flavitalea; species Flavitalea flava. The sequence goes on along the minus strand of NZ_JBTLQH010000001.1, from coordinate 322,364 downwards.
GGGTGCCCTTATTCAGCGAGAACAATTTCTGTACATAATAATCGGGCGTACCGAAGGACTCCAGATTATTTACCCAGATCAGGTCCGGGGTCCACTGCCAGGCATCAGTATGCGCAAATAAGGGTGCATAAGAGGCCATGCTCACGACATCCGCATTTCTTTCCAAACCTGTCATAAAGGCTGCCTCGGACAAGGCAGTCAGCCAGCAGTTCTTATTATTTACGCTCACTGTTTTATCACTTTGCGCGGCATATTCCCCTCCGAATATTTTGGAACCGTTCCGTGGATAGTTGTCATAACGCCGGGCGTTCCGGAAGAACCATTCGGGTCTGCGGTAATAATGTTCATCGATAATATCGGCCTGCATGGCCCGTAATTCCCGGTTGAGGTGATCGAACCGCTCTCCGTCCGGGTCAGTACCCGCACTGTTGATCAGTTTTATAGCTGGATATTTTGTTTTAAGGGCCTTCGTGAAGACCTTCAACCGCTCTATATACTGCGGTCCCCAATTCTCGTTGCCGATCCCCATCATCTTCAGATGGAAAGGCTCGGGATGGCCCATATCCGACCGGACCTTTCCCCATTTGGTATCCGTTCCTCCATTGGCAAATTCAACCAGGTCCAGGGCATCCTGGACATAAGGATCCAATGCCTCCATGGGTACCAGTTCGGCGGTATTAAACTGGCAGGCCATCCCGCAATTTAAGATCGGCAATGGTTCGGCGCCAATATCCTCTGCCAATTGAAAATATTCAAAAAATCCGAGGCCAAAGGTCTGATAGTAATCCGGGGCAGGACGATGGGCAAATTCAAAATTCCAGCGATTGACGACCAGGGGACGTTCTTCCAAAGGGCCAATGGTTTTTTTCCATTGGTAACGGGTGGCCAGGTCGGGGCCTTCAACGATACAGCCCCCTGGAAAACGAATAAAACCGGGTTTCATATCTGCCAGCAGCTGGATCATATCTGCCCGCATGCCGCCGGGCCGCTTTTTCCAGGTATCTTCCGGGAACAAAGAGAGCATGTCCACATCAGCCACCCCATCGCCTTCGAACCAGACATTCATCATGGCCTTAAGTTCAGTGGCGCTGGACATAAAACGAACCCCCTGCTTTTTCCAATTATTCTCCACGGAAGCAAGAACCAATGAATCGCCTCCCAAAATTTCACCTTTCCCGTTTACGAGCTCAATATGCAGGGTTACATGCCCCGAGGAGAGACGGGCCATCAGAGAAAAATCATATTGCCCCCCCTTTTTTATACCCATCCCCCGAAAACCTTCATTCTGGATCCCCACCCAATTTGCCTTGTCTGCCGTATCGGGTTTTCCGCCGGCGTCTTTTTTCCCATTTCCATGCAGCGTTACCCTGAGGAAACGTGGATTGGCCGTATGCTCCCGTCCCCGGTTCAGCACCAACAGATCTCCTTCGGTCACCCCCTCCCCCAATCTTTTCCAGCCAATCAGCGGTTTGGCAAATTCAAAAGAACGATTCTTGACCAACTCGGCATAGATCCCTCCATCGGCTCCCATGTTAATGTCTTCAAAAAAAACGCCCCAAAGTGTTGGTTCGATGGACACCCCAGGCTGACCGGCTTTCACGGTAATCGTCCTGGATTGTGTATGACCAACGGAAAAGAACAAACAGGCCGTAAGGACACAACTGATTAATTTACGCTTCTTCATGAATTTTTCTTAAAAAGTCAACCAATTTTTTTCACTTCTATTCTTTCGTTTTTTCATTTCACTTCAATTTTTTTCCCCAGACGGCAACACCGGTATTGTTTAACCCGGAAAAGACCATACTGCTCCTGGCATTCTCCCAGTCCCTTCCTTTCTGCACCATTACTTTATCCGTAACGCCATTGCTCCAGTTCATTATCAACCAGGGAGCCGTATACACCCATTTACTGCCTGGGTCTCCATTCAGGGTTCCGTCAGCGCCGATCTTCAGGGCCACTGCCTGCTGCATATCGGGGAGAACCTGCTCGTTTCCATAACCAGGTACTACCCGGTAGTTCAATTGGATCCTGTCCCAGTTTCCGGGGATGGAATCTTTTGCCACTGTGCTGTTATCTTCCCAGGCATAACGCTCGGGAGAGACAATGGGCCAGCCATCCGTTGTCCAGAAAATTTTCCGCACATGCAGATCCATATAATAACTGTTCACTGCGGGGCGGCCCTGATGAGCCATATAGTACTGACCAATGCCATCGTCGAATACACCGCAATGCGCCGTTCCCTGCCATCCGCCATGACCGGTGAACTGGTAAGGCGCGAGGATCATGGGACTATGGTCCGTATTCGTATTGGCATCAACGCCGTCAAAATCAGTATAGGGGCCTTCGGGGTTATCAGCTCTGCAGACCCGGACATTATATTTTGTCTGCAGCCAGTCATAAGCAATGAAGAGATAATATTTCCCCAGTTCTTTATTGTAGATGACCTCGGCCCCTTCGATATTCCCATTATACGTGCCATTGGTGAACCCCCTGTTGGCGATCCGTTTGCCTTTATCCCCATTACTGGCGGCCAATCCCGTAACCGGATCCAGTTTTAACAGGTATATACCATCCCAGGCCGACCCATAGTACAGGTATTGATCACCGGAAGGAGCAATCAGAACCGTAGGATCAATTGCATTGGTCTGCATGGTATTATCATTTTTGGAGACGACCACCAATCCTTTTTCCGTCCAGGGGCCTTCCGGGTTGGAAGCCGTAGCCAGACCGATAACGCTCAAACGGGGGAGCGCAGAGGATAAGGAATAGTACAACCTGTATTCCTGGTTGACCCTGGTCACATAAGGAGCCCAAAGGGCCTGAAAAGGAGTTCCTCCGGAAGAAGTAATGAATTGTGCGCCCATGGCGGGAACCCCGTTAAATACCCACCCAACGAACTGCCACTGCACCAGGTCCTTCGATTTGCGGACCTGAATTCCCGCAGGCACGGTAGTTCCAAAACCTACATCCGTACTATAACAATAATAGGTATCTCCGAATTTCTTAACCGAGGGATCGTGCACGTTATAACTGCCCCATTGAAGATGATAGGAGAAATCGGCCATCTCCCCATAAGTATCGTGAATGGAATTGATATCAAAAACAGGAACGGGTATGGTATCCGTCCCTCCTCCGCTATTCCCACCCGGAGCTCCGCCTGATTTGGAACAGGACACCATAACCATCAATGCTATCCCCGTAAATATTCCTGTTTTTTTCATACCTGTTCGTTGTTGTCCGGATAGCCGATCATAAAAAAATATAAAGGTAAATGGATCAATAGGTGTCATTTTGTGTAAACGCCGGATCATTATCCAGCTCACTCTGGGGAATGGGATAATATTCCCTGCCCGGCTGATAGGAATTGAATTCCGGATCCCTTTGTTTCAGAACAGCCAGCTTCGCCGGATCCTTTAACCAGCCCCAGCGGCGGATATCGTCAAAACGATGGCCTTCCAGGCAGAACTCAAGCAATCTTTCATGTGCAAGCTGATCCCTCAATTGCTGTTGGGTATATGCGGCAAACTCAGCCTCACGATCAGGCAGGTTCACTCTCGTCCGAACCTGCTGTATATACTTTGCCGCATCTGCTGTCTGGTTCCCTTCATTCTGGCATTCCGCATACATCAGCAAAACATCGGCATACCGCATAATCCGCTCATTGATCCCCGAACGCCAGTCGAATTCGTCCGCCCTGTCTCCATCCCCATTCTCATATTTGCGGCAGAACAGGTCATTCAGGTCACCGGCATTACTGCCATACCGGTCGAAGAAGGTCGTCTGATACATCGGCTCTCCGCCGGGTTTGTTATAAAAAAGCGTTGCATCGATCCTTGGATCTACCGCACCGCCTGTTGTTTGTTCCAATTGAAACTCATCATATACCGAACGGGTAGGCTGGATATCGGTCCATCCGAAACTGCGTGGGGCGAAGGTAATGGCCCTTGCCGATGTCTTACCCCATCCTGTTGCAGGAGCTCCGCCCCATCCCAGATCCTTTCCGCCTGCATCCCGGGAGAACTGAACTTCGAAAACCGATTCCGAATTATTCTCAAATGCATCTCCATCCCGGAAATTGTCTTTATAGTTGGCGACAAGACTGTAGATTCCCAGGTCCATCACAGCCTTGAACTGGGCCCCTGCACTGGCGAAGTCTTTATTAAACAGGTAGGCCTTTCCCAGAAAAGCCAGGGCCGCACCTTTGGTCGCTCTGCCGACCTGGTTATTATCCGCTCCTGTAACTGCCTTATAAGATACGGGCAGCAGGTCTGCAGCCTGTTTGAAATCCGCCTCTACCTGTTTCCACCCGTCCGCCTCGGAGGATTGGGCCACGATCAACTTATCCTTGCTGTTGATATAATGCATCGGTAAGGCCACCTTTCCAAAAAAATTAACCAGGTGGAAAAAATACAATCCCCTCAGAAAATAAGCCTGTCCCAGTATCCTGTCCTTCAGACCGGCATCCATGGCAATGGCCGGAACATAATCCAATACCTGGTTCGAACGGGATACTCCTTCATAATAGGCACCATACGCCCATCCATAACCGGCAGGATCGCTGACGCCCAAGGCAAAACGGCCGATATTCGCAAGAGCAGTCCAGGGGCTGTTACTCTTGACATCGTCTCCCCGGACATCCAATAAGGCAGGAGTGAAGCGCATATAGGCACCATCGATCAACAAACTTCCATAAGCGGCATTCACCCCTTGAAGCGCATCATCCGCCGTTTTCCAGAAAGTGGCCGAAGTTTGCGCATTGGGATTGACCTGTTCTAATTTTTTGGTACATGCAGGAATGACGCTGATGAATGCAGCTCCAAAAAACAGTTTTATTATATATTTTTTCATACAAAAGAATTAAACATGAACAAATTAGAACCCAACCTGTAAGCCAACCATTAAAGACCTTGTATTCGGGAAGGAGCCATAATCATATCCCCGGCTGAAAAGTCCATCCCGGGCCGGATCGGCATTATTCACTGCATTAAAATCCGGGTCATACCCTTTGTATCTGGTAAAGGTGATCAGGTTCTGCCCGGACAGGTAAAAACGAACACTGGTAAAAGCCTTAGTCCTTGCAAGCACGGAAGAAGGAATGGTATACCCGATCTGTGCATTTTGCAATTTCACGTATGAACCATCTTCTATGAATCTGTTGGATACCCTTCCATTCCCATTGGGGTCGTAGATCACCGGCCGGGGAATATTGGTATTGGTATGGGAAGGTGTCCAGTAATTTAGCGCGTCGACGGAATGATTGCTATATTGTTCGATCATAAGATCGCGGTATACTCCGTTAAAAATCTTATTGCCCGCGCTCCCCTGCAGGAAAACCGACAGATCGAAATTGGCGTAAGACGCATTGAAATTAAAACCATAATACAACTTGGGAATGGAATTTCCCAGGTAGATCCTGTCGTCATCCGTGATCTTTCCATCCGGTTTGCCGGTGAGTTTTCCGTCGGCCCCCCTTCCGCTGATATCCCTGAATTTAATATCGCCGGGTGCGGCGCCGACCTGGGTGGCATGACTGGTAACATCGGCAGCAGTCTGAAACAAACCTTCCGTTTGCCAGCCATAAATTTCCCCTATCGATCTGCCTACTTCCGTTTTACTTCCGGATCCATATACAGGGTTATTCGTTCCACCCAATTTCAATACCTTATTATTTACCGTGGAGACATTCGCATTGATATCGTATTTAACCTTTCCGCTGCTGCCGTGATAAGCCGCCGTAAACTCCAAACCGTTGTTCTGTACCGAAGCGGCATTGGTATAAATGGATGCAGGAACGGATCCCACGTATAAAGTGGTATTGATATTGTTCAGCAGGTCTGTTGACTTATTACGATAATATTCGGCCGTAAAAGAAAGGGCGTTGTTGAATAAACCCATATCGATCGCCACATTGGTTGTCGTTTTGGTTTCCCATTTGATCAGGTTATCGACGATAGCAATGGTTGTGGTACCGGGAGCCAGCGTATTACCGAATACATAGCTGGCCGCCGTATTCACGTAAGAATCATAGGCATACCGGTTGCCTTCCCGTCCTATCACTCCATAACCTCCTCTCAATTTCAGGGTGCTGATCAAAACGGGCAGGTGAAAAACTCTTTCATTGTGAATATTCCAGGCTGCCGCAACGGATGGATAGTTCCCTCTGCGGAAGGCTGGACTGAAGGTGGAGGATGCATCATTACGGTAATTCGCCGTCAGCAGATACCGGTCATCGAAATTATAATTGATGCGGCCGAACCACGAGACCTTCGTATTCGTTCCTGTATAACTACCCACACCTTTTGCCGTAGGATCTGCTACCGAGTTGAAGGTATAATAATAGGGTTCCGGTAAACCAACTGCGGAGGCTGCAATATTTTCATCGTAATTATTTTCGTAGGCATATCCGCCCAGCAAGTCTACCCTGTGTTTTCCGGTCTGCAAATTATAGGTAAGCAGATTCTCGATGCGGGAAGTATAACCCGATCCGGTTTGCTGCCACATATAGGAATTCGTATTCAGGTAATAGAAACCCAGGTCATAGGTTGGTTCGAAATGAAAGTTCTTGAAATCAAACCTGTCATAACTTACATTGACCCGGTATTTCAGATTTTTGACTAATTCCAGCTCTCCCCAAAAATTCCCAAGCATCCTGTTCCTGTCGCTGTAATCCGTAACGATATTGTTCATCCCTACAACATTCAGCGTAATCGCCCTTTGGGTAACATTATCACTCCCGCCATATCCTCTCAAACGATTGGAGTCATAAACGGGCATGGTGGGTATGGCTGTCAATACACCGGTTACATTTCCCCCGAATACGGCATGATATTGTACGCCGTTATTGGGGTTCACTTTATGCGATTGGGTATACGCAATCTTTGCTCCATAACTGAAAATGCCTTTTTTACCGGTAAGGTTGGCATTGATACTATATCTTTTGTAGGATTGAGGGCCCCTGTACACGCTGGTTTGATCAAAATAGCCCAGATTGACGCTGTAAGCGGCCGATTCATTGCCGCCGGAGAGGTTAAGATTATTATCGCTTACGATACCCGTCCGTAAAGATTCCTTCTGCCAGTCGGTGTTGACCTTACTGATAAAAGCAGGATTGGACGGATCATTTCCCGGTGCAATGGTCAGACCGGCGTTAACTTCGGCCGCAGAGGTGATCTTCTGGTAGCCGACCCGGTCCGTAACTGCGATATGTTTTGGGATGGTTTGCGTACCCATATATCCGTTATAGCTTACTTTTAACGGGCCGCTCCTCCCCTTTTTGGTAGTAATGATAACCACACCACCAAGTGCACTCGACCCATAAATGGCCGCCGCAGAAGCATCTTTTAAGATCTGTATAGTCTCGATATCCGAGGTAGCAAAATCAAAAGGAGCGGTAGTAATTACCCCGTCTATAACAAACAGCGGATTATTGTTGGTGAAGGAACTTGCCCCTCTTATTTTTATTTGCACAAAACTACCCGGTTCCCCGGAGCTTTGCACTTCCACTCCGGCGACCTGCCCCTGCAACATTTTGGCCACATCATAGGTAGCCGTTTTTTTAGCGTCCTCGACCCTTACCACTCCAACAGACCCGGTAAGGTCCTTTCTTTTTACCGTTCCATACCCGACTACGACTACATCATTCAAGGCATCCGATTTCGTAGTCAGCCGGATATCCAGGACGGATGATTTCGTATTGACCTTTATTTCATATTTCTCAAACCCTACCGAGGAAACAACCAACAGATCGCCCGGCACAGCTGAGATCAAAAAAGAACCGTCTTCAGCCGAACTGGTGGCTACTTTTTTTCCCTTGACTGAAATGGTTGCGGCCGCTACCGGTTTACCTTCTTTATCCTTTATTATTCCTTTGACAGGGTGTTGGGCAAGCGACGTTGTTTGCTGGGCCATAGCCGGGCAAACGAACAGAAAAGTGAATAATAGCGCAACCAGCGCGCCCCTTATTCCTTTTTCTTTTTTTGTTTTTTTCATATAGCGTTAATTTGGGTTTAAAATTCTTTAAATGTCATAACAACGCTTATTAGGCGGGCCCTGAAAAAACCGGGGGCCTCCCGGATCAGGTCTGCTTAGATTCGTACAAGGACCGTATCCATAACAGGAATTGACCCCGTCCCCGGTGGTTCCGCCTTATAACTGGTCAGGCTTCCGTCTAAAAAATAATTGATGATGCAATGAGCCGAAACATATTGGCTCAGGGAAAAAAACAAAACCGACAGGTTAGTTGAATCGCTGGTAAGCGAAATCCGGCTGGTACTTCTCATATAGCAAATCGTTAAGTCAATTAATTACCGTTAAAATTGAGTATAATATTTCTATCTTCCCTCCCGTTTCGTATCATAGTTTCATCAAAAAATCTCAACTTTAACATTTTCCGAATTCCGGTTCTTTAAAAAACATGCAAAATTCAATGATTGCTAACCTATTGCCTCTCTTTTAACCGAATGAAGCGTAATCCATTTATACCAGTTCTCTGTTTGCTCGTCATTATGCTGACCCCGTTCGGGGCGGCATACGGACAGCCTTATTATTTCCGCCATTTTCAGGTGGAAAACGGGCTTTCCAATAATGCCGTCATATGCAGCCTGCAGGATAAAAAAGGGTTCCTATGGTTTGGTACGAAGGATGGTCTGGATCGGTTCGATGGTTATTCCTTTAAAATTTTTCGAAATAACCCTGATGACAGCGGAAGTATCGGCAGTAATTTCATCCATTGCCTTTATGAAGACTCCCAGGGAACCCTATGGACAGGAACGGAAAAGGGTTTGTACCGGCATGACGCCACCAAAGAAAATTTCATCCTTCTCCCGGGAACCGCGGATGGACAGATCAGGGATATCCATGGAGATGCGTCCGGTAATCTGTGGTTTATTTCCGGATTTACTCTTTGTAAATATTCTCCGTCAAACAAAGGGCTGAACTATTACCCTACGGATTCTTTTTTTGAAGCCACATCGATCTGTCAATCCACTGATCAGTCTCTCTGGGTTTCAACCAGTGCCGGGTCCCTTCAAAAATATGATCCGGTCCATAATTCATTTATTCCTTTTAATCTTTTCAGTCATTCACCGCAAACAACCAATACCTGGATTGAAAAGATCTATAGTACGGAGAACGGTGCCATCCTGGCCGGAACTTCGATTCACGGCGCGAAACGATTCGACGTATCCAACTCCACCTATACCGATATCCTCACCTATAATCCGGATAAAACAACCATTTTTGTACGGAATTTCGTGCAGACTTCGGAAAAGGAATGCTGGATTGCCACAGAATCCGGTATCTATATATACAACCTGGAAACAGGACAACTTACCAATCTGAGGAAAAGCCAATTGGACCCCTACTCGATCTCCGATAATGCGGTTTATACGTTCTGTAAGGACCGGGAAGGAGGGATATGGGCAGGGACCTATTTCGGGGGGGTGAATTATTATCCCAAACCGTTTAATTCCTTTTCAAAATTCTTTCAGAAAAGCGGCGAGAATTCCCTTAGCGGATACGTTATCCGTGAAATACACCAGGACCGGGAAGGGAATTTATGGATAGGCACCGAAGATGCCGGGCTGAACAAATTAAATCCTGTCACCGGTGTCTTCACTCATTTTCAACCAACGGGTGAAAAGGGAAGCATATCTTATAGCAACATTCATGGTTTGCTGGTCGATGGAAATGAATTATGGATAGGGACTTTTGAACATGGCCTGGATGTCCTCGATATAAGAACGGGAAAAGTTATCCGTCATTATTCTCAGGATCAGGGGGCCAACTCCCTGAAAAGCAATTTCATATATTGTATCTACCGGACCGATGCCGGAGATATTCTTCTTGGTACCACCCGTGGAGTTTATAGCTATAACCGGATCCGGGATAATTTCGAACCTCTGCCCGGAATGCCGCAGAACAATTGGTATTCGGCGCTGTTGAAGGACAATAACGGAACTGTTTGGGCGGGAACTTACGGCAACGGTGTCAATATTTTTAATACCGGGACAAAAACAGGAGCGAATTACAGACACGATCCCAAAAATAAGAACAGTATCAGCAGCGACCGGGTGAACAGCATCTTCGAAGACAGCCAAAAAAACCTATGGCTGGCCACTGAAGGCGGGCTGTGCAAATACCGGCCGGCTACCCATGATTTTAAACAGTATACCATCCGCAACGGTTTCCCAACCGATTTTATCCTCAGCATACTGGAAGATGGAAAGAAAAATTTATGGATAAGCACATCAAGAGGATTGTTATGTTTTAATCCCCAAACGGAAAAACTCATCACCTACACCAAGGAAAATGGGCTGTTGAACGATCAATTCAATTTTAGTTCGGCATTCAAAGATCAGCAGGGCACTATGTATTTTGGAAGCGTAAAAGGGCTCATCAGCTTCCATCCCGACGGATTTATAAAAAATACTTTTTTACCCCCCGTCTATATCACCGGATTCCAGGTAAATAATAAGGAACTGCCGATAGCCCAAAAAGGTTCTCCCTTGCAAAAAGCAATAATCTATACTGAAAAGATAGTCCTGCTTCATGATCAATCCACCTTTAGTATCGATTTTGCCTCCCTGGATTATACGGCCCCGGAAATGTCGGAGTATGCCTATAAAATGGAAGGATTGGATAGAGACTGGACCTACCTCAAAACAAACCGTAAAGCCTATTTTACGGAACTGTCGCCAGGCTCCTATATATTTAAGGTAAAAGCTACCAACAGCAGCGGAGCCTGGAACGAAAAGGAAACCAGTCTGAACATAGAGATCCGGCCACCCTGGTGGGCAAGCCCCCTCACTTACGGTTTGTACACCCTGACCCTTCTTTTGATCATCTTATACCTCATCCGGAACTATCACCGCAGGCAGGAAGAAAAGAGCCGGCAAAAGATCGAACACCTGGAAACGGCCAAAGAAAAAGAGATTTTCCAGGCCAAAATAGAATTTTTCACGAATGTAGCCCATGAGATCAGGACCCCGCTAACGCTGATCAAAGGGCCTCTGGAAAAAATCATGAAGAAATTGGGAGCCGTAACCGAGGTTAAGGAAAGCCTCCGGATCATGGAAAAAAATACCAACCGGCTAATCGATCTGACCAATCAATTACTCGATTTCAGGCAAACGGAGATCAAAGGCTTTCGCCTCAATTTCGTACAGGCCAATATTTCCGAGCTGGTTGATGATACCTGGCTGAGTTTTAAATCACTGGCGGAACAAAAAAATATCAGTCTTGGGTTAAAATTGCCGGCCAATCCGCTATTCGCTGCCATTGACATCGAAGCCTTCAATAAGATCCTGACCAACCTGTTCAGTAATGCTATAAAATACGCGGGAAGCAGGGTAACCGTTAGTTTGTTGCCTTACTTCCCGGATCCTTCCTGTTTTACGATTGACATTAAAAACGACGGGTATCTTATTCCAACCGAAATGAGTGAAAAGATCTTCGAACCGTTCTTCCGGCTTAAAGAAACAGAAAAACAAAAAGGAACCGGCATAGGGCTGGCCCTTTCCCTTTCCCTTACCCAGTTGCATAAAGGCATCCTGGAACTTAAACATACCGACCCTTCCATGAATAGTTTTTCGCTTATCCTGCCCGTAAACCAGGATACGGCATTAAATCATCAGGCAAAAATCAATGAATAAACTATGAATCCTGTTATTTTATTAGTGGATGACAACGAAGAAATACTGGAGTTCGTGGAGCAGGAATTAAACCCGCTCTACACGGTAATTAAAGCGCAGAACGGAGAAGAAGCTTTCAGGATACTCCGGGAGGAGATCATCCAATTGGTGGTCAGCGATGTAATGATGCCGGTAATGGATGGGTTTGAATTATGCCGTTTAATGAAAACCAATTTCGATTACAGTCACATTCCGGTTATCCTGCTGACAGCAAAAACCTCCTTGCAGTCAAAAATAGAAGGATTGGAGATCGGGGCAGACGCCTATATTGAAAAACCCTTTTCCCCCGAATACCTGCTTGTACAGATTGCCAATCTGCTGGCAAACCGCGCCAAAATAAAAGAGTATTTTGCCGGATCCCCCCTTGTACATATAAAAAGTATGGCCCACTCAAAAGCAGATGAACTCTTTTTGGGAAATCTGAATGAAATGATCCATCAAAACCTGGAGGATCATGAACTGGATGTGGAAAAATTGGCACGACTGGTCAATATGAGCAGGCCAACTTTATATCGGAAAATAAAATCAATTTCCGATCTCACGCCAAACGAACTGGTCAATATTACCCGGCTGAAAAAAGCCGCTGAACTGTTATTGGAAAATAAATATAAGATCTATGAAATAGCCGACAAAGTTGGTTATGGTTCCCAAACAAATTTTGGAAGGAACTTCTTAAAACAGTTTGGTATGACACCTTCGGATTACCTGATTTCCAAACAACAGGAAAAGGATAAAAAAACAAAGTAAGCTGAACCTTTAATTTAACTTATCACTACCTGATCAGATAAGTTTGCTTTTTTTCTTAAAGAATTTTTTAACCAGGAAACTGGTAACCATTCCGGCAGCCATATTGAGTAAGTTCGACTTGACTTCAGAAGCTTTGAAGGCCTGGCTGAATAGTTTTTTTGCCAGATTAATAGGTTTCAAATCATCCGCTAATTTAGTGACCCGTTTGGTCATAAACTGCTTGTCGATATAGTGCTGGTCTTCCAATTTACGTATGGCCGCTCTCAATTCTTCTACGTTCGTAATTTTATTCATCCTGTTTTACTTTAACATTTTACGAATGAGGATATTGGTAACGGGCTCCTTAAGCCAACGATCCCGATAGAGATAACAAATGAGTCCGACAATACCATACAGCCCTCCAATGATAAAAAAACCATAAAAGCTCTTTCCCAACCAGTCCCCTATCCATAACGCAAAGCCAATACTCATTGTAAGTACAAAGAGCCCCATAATACCGATAATGCCCAACCCAGATGCCAAAGTGGATACCGAGTCGGTCAGGGTATCCACCGTCTTTAATTTCCATAAAGCTGCACTGGTCTCCACAAAATCACCTGCATCTGACAATAACAGTTCTATATCATTTTTCTGTTCTTCCATAGTTGTTTTTTGATGGCTGCCGGAACTCATTTGATGGAAATCGATCAAATTTTAAAACTGATCAGGGCATTGCCCTCTTTGCCTCGCCTTTTGCCTTGGTAAAGGTTTCTTTTACACCGTCAACCACTTCATTGAATTTGTCAGTCACCTCATTGAACTTATCGGTGAGAGAGTCTGTCATGTCGAAACCCTTTTCCTTTATCTTTTTCCTTGTCTCACTCCCTTTATCCGGAGCCAGTAAGACCCCTAATGCGCCGCCTACAACTGCACCGGCGATAAATCCTAATACTAATTTTGAGTTATCCATATGTTTTTTTTTAGGTTTATCAATAAGTTTATCAAGTCTATCAATAATAGATTTATGATTAAAATGGTCCTGATCCTTTATTCTTAGTTAAAATTCCTTGCCATCTTTGGGTATAAAGGCAATTATCTTCCAAACCTATACGGGATCAGCGTCCGGCTCCGATAATTTGTCCGGTTGTCATTTTTAAAACCTCAGGTACTGAGAAAGATTTTCCCCAATCTGCGTAAGGTTTGCCGGATACCGACCCACTACACGCATAGGGTAGTGATCAAAGAATTATTGAAGGACCATGAAGCGATTGTCATACATTTGAGAAAGGACGCCCCCTTGAAAATATAAATATTCCGGATGAAAAGGGTTATTAAAAAATTCGCGGTTGATCTACGTATCCGTGTTGGTTATGGGACGGCATTTTCCCTGTTGCTTCTCTCCTACCTGCTGACCCTGTATGCCAATACGGAGCTCCTTCAGCAAGCCAGGTTGGTAGAGCATTCAAATAAAGTGATCATCCATACCCAGGCCTTGTTATCTTCTCTTAAAGATGCCGAAACGGGGATCCGTGGATATGTATTGATGAAGGATACAGGATTTTTGCAACCCTATGCAGAAAGTAAACAGGAAGTAGACTCCATTTTTAATCTCTTTAAGGAAGAAACAAAGGGAGATCCCTTACAACAAACGACATTAACTACATTGGATGGGCTGATCAACAAAAAATACGAGCTCATGGACAATGCGGTGAGGGATTTTTCCCGCAATCATTATGAATGGACGGATCTCCTGCAGATAAAAAGTTTTTTTGATAAAGAGATCATGAACCGGATCCGGTCCACCGTTACCGATCTGCGCTACGCGGAACAATTGCGGCTCAAGGTCAGATCGGATGAAATGGCCTCCCGTTATTATGCGTTAAATACCATTATTATCACTTCTCTCGTCCTGGCTTTCCTGATGGTCATTTACGGTTTCCTTACCTATTCCAGGGAAAATAAAGCACGAAGGATTGCCGATGAAAAGGTTTTTGGATACCAGGAACAATTAAAAGAGCGTATCCTTCAACTGGCTAAAGCCAATAAAGAATTGATCCAGATGCGGAGTATAGAAAAATTCGCAGCCACCGGCCGGATTGCCCGGACAATCGCCCACGAAATACGCAACCCCCTTACCAATATCAATCTGGCCGTAGACCAGCTAAAATCCGAACAGCCTAAAAATCAACAGCCGGGAACGGAAGGGGAACTGGGATTAATGCTGGATATGATCAGCCGGAATAGTGTACGGATTAACCACCTCATCACCGACCTGCTGAATTCCACAAAATTCACGGAACTGAGCTATACCAAAGAGTCGGTCAATCTATTGCTGGATGAAACCCTGGAATTGGCAGAAGACAGAATCAAACTCAATAATATTATTGTTACCAAGAATTATACAAATGATATTTGTGACGTATCCGTGGATAAAGAAAAGATCAAGATCGCCTTTTTGAATCTGATCGTTAATGCCATTGAAGCCATGGAGCCGGAAAAAGGAATTTTACAAATTAAAACGGAATCCAAGGAAGGCAAGTGCGTAATAACGATCACCGATAATGGCCCCGGAATCGACAAGGACGGATTGTCCAAAATTTTCGAACCTTATTTTACCAATAAACCAAAGGGTACGGGTCTTGGACTTACCAACACGCAAAATATCATACTCAATCATAAGGGTTTGATCAACATTGAAAGTGAAAAAGGAAAAGGAGCTTCCTTTATAATCACCCTGAATTTTGCATAAAAGTAAAAAATCGAAACCAGCTCAAGCTGGTTTCCAATTTTCCATTTTATTCGTTTTAACGATCTTTTTCGCCGGTTAACGATTTTTTTAGCGGGTTATTCAGCCCTCCGTATAAGTTTTAATAATACGGCAATGATAGCGATGACCAGCAGAATATGAATAATGCCACCGGCATGATATCCTAAAAAACCGATTGCCCATGCTATTACCAGGATAACTGCGATCAGGTAAAGGAGATTTCCCATTTGAATAAAATTTAAATTGTTAAATGTTATGTAATTTCTCTACCTGTATATATAAAAAATTCTGCCAGAAAGTTAAGGCGGCAAAAATGGCCGCCAGGAAAGGAAAAGAAGAGATAGCTGAGTAATATTATCTACAAACTGTACTGCAATTTCCCGGTGGGATCGGTATTAAGGAGCTTATCGATGGCGTCATTGATCAGTTTACGATTCAGTGGTTTGGCAATAAAAAGGTCCACTCCGCCTTTATATGCCGTATTTCTTTCTGCGGCGCTATCATGAGCGGTTATCATAATGACCTTGGTTTCGGGATAATTCTTTTTGATGTAAGGAATAAAATCCAATCCGAATCCGTCGGGCAAATGATTGTCCAGGAATAAGAGGGAAGGTGTATCGGTCTGGAGCGCTATAACGGCATCGGATATAGAATTCACAAAGCCCGCATTAAAATTCCTTTGTTTCAACATACCGCTGAGGAGGTAACAAATATCCAATTCATCATCTACGATCAAAACTTTACAAATATCTGTCATAATACTGGTTTCCACTTAGTCATCGTTATAAAAATTCAATTCGTTCGCTAAAATGAGTTACAATTTTATTGCCATATAATCCGCTCCGCGTTTATTACCGCCAAAAAATAGATGTTTGCCCATTAATTGACTGGCAAAGAGCAAATTACCGGCTTAACCGGGACCCCTGTACCCCAATTTGGGGAAATTTAGCCCCATTCAGGACCCTCCCTACGATAAGTCCCGTTGTTTTTAATTTGGCAAGATGTTTAACAATATATGAATAGATATTTGGATCGATTAAACCCTGAATAACCTTTTTCCAGTAATTTTAATTAAGAAAAAATCACTTATGAAGCGAATTCTGATCATTGATGATGATATGGATATGTGTAATTTATTGAGCCGTTTTTTGCAAAAAAAGGGATTTGAGACAGAAGCGAGCCATACCGGTAATAAAGGCATCGCCCGCTTCAAGGAGTCCAAATTCGATGTGGTTCTTTGTGATTTTCGCCTGGGAGATAAAGAAGGCCGGGAAGTACTCCGGGATATCAAGGCAATTGACCCGCATGCCATCGTCATTATCATTACCGGCTATTCGGATATTAAAACTGCAGTAGATGTTATCAAAGCCGGCGCATTCGATTATATCACCAAACCCCTGATACCGGAAGAAGTACTGAACGTGATCGGGAGGGCCATGGAAACGCCTGCTTCGGCTTCATCGGAGGGCGGTAATTCAAAATCGGCTTCGCCCTACAACATCAAAAAAAGCAGCCGTCCTTCCTCAGAGGATGAATTCCTGGTGGGAATGGCTCCCGCTACCAAAGAATTATACCGCCAGATAGAGCTGGTAGCCCCGACCAATTACAGTATCATTCTTTACGGCGAGAGCGGTACCGGAAAAGAAGTAATAGCACGGACAATCCATCAGTTCAGCAGCCGTAAGGACAAACCTTTTATCGCCATGGATTGCGGCACACTTTCCAAGGAATTGGCCGGCAGTGAACTTTTCGGTCATGTAAAAGGAGCTTTTACAGGAGCCCTGAACGACAAAGAGGGGCATTTTGAGCTGGCTAACGGAGGAACTCTTTTCCTGGATGAGGTAGCTAATCTTTCCTATGAGATCCAGGCAGCCCTGTTGAGAGTGATCCAGGAAAGGAAATTCAAACGGGTAGGGGGAACCAAGGAAGCCGATGTGGATGTCCGGATCATCGTAGCCTCCAATGAAAATCTCCAGGAGGCTTATCGCAAAGGTAGATTCCGGGAAGATCTCTTCCACCGTTTTAATGAATTTTCTATCCTTTTACCGGCTTTCCGTTATCGCCGGGAAGATATTCCCCTGTTCGCTGATTTCTTTCTGGCCAAATCCAATAAAGAACTCAATAAAAATGTAGAAGGGTTCGAGCCGGAAACCATGCAGATTTTCCTGCAGTATTCCTGGCCGGGTAATTTGAGGGAGTTCCGGAATGTGATCCGCCGTGCAGCCTTGCTGACCTCTTCCGGGCTGATCAATTCCAAGGTTTTGCCACCCGAGATCGTAGATCCCCATGCCTATCATCAGCCCGGACCAGAACCGCTCACCACCCCGCATCAGCATACGGGCATACATAAGGAGACAGACCTGAAGAACGCCGCCGCACAGGCAGAATACGACACGATCATGAATGTGTTGAAACAGGTAAATTATAATAAATCCCGGGCTGCGGAGATCCTGAAGATCGACCGGAAAACTTTATACAACAAGATCAAGAGTTATCAGCCATAAGGCAGATAACCCAATGTATACCGGAAGGGGTTAAGGCGTTAGCTTTAGCCCTTTTGGTTTTAGTAAACCTGCAGTCTTCGCGATTGAATGGTATGGGCGCTGAAATAGCCCAGAGCACCATTACTGATATTTGAATTTGGATTGGCGGGGGTGGCTGACTGGAAATTTCCACTACCCGTTACCTGAATCAGGGTATTAAAATAATCAAAGACCGGTTTGTCGATACAAAACATTTTAACCAGCATGGTATCTCCTCTCTGTATATAAGAACTATCATTAAATAAGGGGTGCTCGATATGTCTCCCATCCGAAAGACGGTCTTCAAATACAAAAATATTGGGAACCAGTTTGTCGTTGAGGTATTCGGTGAACTGGTAATAATTACCCAATCCGTCAGGGTCCTGGAAATTCACCACCGCATTGATGACCTTTTTATTATTAAAATCGGTGTTCACGGCAAAAGTAACCGAATCAAAAGGCACCAGTTGTGGCATAGCAGAGGAAGCTTTATATTCCTTCCCTTCCGCCTGCACCAATAAATTATAAGTATGTAAAGGTATTCCTGCCAGTAAATTTGTGGAATAAACGCCGGGATCCGATTCCACCAAGGTGGCCGAAAGGCCGGTATTACTGTCGGTAATCTGTACCAGTGCACCCGTTACGGGAGGGAAGGTATTACTGGCAGAAAAGTTCACCGTTTTTGTGATGCGGACCTGGTAGGGTTCAGGGAGATTGGTGACCTCGCCTTCGATAACGATCTGCGGAGCAGCATTGTTAAGGTCTACATGAATAATTTTCTTGCAGGAAAAAAAGGCCAATAAGGAAAATAAGATACCGGAATATAAAAAGAAGGTCCGTTTCATAAATAAGGTCCGCTTCATACGCTTAGAATTTAAAATTATACGTTACCGAAGGAATGAACCGGAACAGGGCATATTGGACCGCCTGTGTCTGGCTCAGATCTTTGGGGTCATTCTGGAAAGTAATGCTGTATGCATTTTCCCTCCCATACAGGTTATAAATAGAAAAAGTCCAGCTGCTTTCGAATTTTGCCGTTTTTTTACCCTGCAAGGTGGCCGCCACATCCATGCGGTGATAGGCCGGCATACGATACCCATTCCTTTCTGTATAATAAAAAGCGGTCTGCCCGGCCACCTGGTACTTCCCGCTGGGGAAAGTGACCGCATTGCCGGTATAATAGATCCAGGTTGCGGAAAGGGTCCATTTTTTACCCGCCTGGTACATACCCACCAGGGAAATATCGTGGGTCCTGTCCTGTTTGGCCGGATACCAGTTACTTTTATTGATCCCGTCGATCTTCAATTCTGTGCGGGACAAGGTATAACTCACCCAGCCGGTCAATTTGCCCACTTTTTTCTTGAAGAACAGCTCGAACCCATATGCCCTTCCTTTTCCAAACTGCAGTTCGGATTCAACCGTTTCGTTGGCAATCAACTGTGCGCCATTTTTATAGTCGATCTGGTTCTGCATGTTCTTATAATAGACTTCGGAAGATAATTCATACTGGTTATCCCGGAAGTTCCTGTAATAACCAATTGCCACCTGGTCCGCTATTTCGGGTTTTACATTGATGCTGCTTGGGATCCAGATATCCGTCGGATTGGCCGAAGTGGAATTGGACAAAAGGTGCAATACCTGCACATTGCGGATGTAGGACAATTTAACCGAACTTTTTTCATTCAGTTGTATACTGGTCGAGAAGCGGGGTTCCAGGTTAAAATACGTCTTTGCAAATTTCCCGGACGCGTAATGCGTCGTATCTTTTGTATTTCCTTCAGCATCATAGGTATAAAAATCTCCGGGGCCAAGAACGGAAAAAGAGGTCAAACGCAATCCGTAATTAAAATGCAGCTTATCCATCGGAGACCATTCATGGGACAGGTAGGCAGCATTTTCCAGGCTGTATTTATTTTGAAGGTTCAATGAGTTATAACTGGAAGAAACGGATGCAGAAATAACACCCGGGGAGATCGTATGATGGATTGCGTTAAATCCGAAGTTGAGTTTGTTGTCTGCATTTATATAATATTGCAGATCCTCCTTAAGATCCAGATCCCTGATCTTGGACGTGATATTGATATTGTTGTTATTGGAGTTGATCCTGATCTTATAACTATAGTCGCTGTATATTAAAGAAGTATTGGAAAAAAGCCGGCTGTTGAAAACATGATTCCACCTGGCCGTGCCGGTGGCATTTCCATAATCGATCCCGAAGGTTTTGCCGAATCCAAGATTATCCCTACCGAAATAACCGGAAAGATAAACTCTGTTCTTTTCATCGATCTTATAATTGGCCTTGACATTAAGATCGTAGAAATAAAGACTGTTGCTATTGACCGATGAATCCTTGGAAAGCTTGAGGAAAAGATCGGCATAGGTCCGGCGGGCGCTTATGGAAAAAGAACCTTTATCTTTTACGATCGGGCCTTCCGCATTAAGCCTCGAAGAGATCAGACCGATTCCTCCTCCCACATGATATCCTTTGTTATTCCCATCATTCATCTTAATATCCACCACAGAAGAGAGGCGTCCTCCGTATTCGGCAGGCATACCACCTTTAAAAACGGTAATATCCTTTATCGCATCTGAGTTGAACGTAGAAAAGAAACCCAATAAATGAGACGGATTGTATACCGTTGCTTCGTCCAGCAGGATTAAATTTTGATCTGCTCCTCCACCCCGGACATAGAACCCGCTGTTGCCGTCTCCAGCGGATTGAATCCCGGGAAGCAATTGAATAGTCTTCAGTACATCTTTTTCTCCGAAAAGCACCGGTATGTTCCTGATCTCATTGGTCGTCAGTTTCTGTACGCCCATGAGCGGCTTAATCACATTCTCATTACGTTTTCGCGCACTCACCACAACTTCGGTTAATTGAATTCCTCCCGAAATCAATTCTACCGGTAAAAGTTTGTTCTTATCGAGTTCGATCTGCAGGGTGTCCGGTTCATAACCCGCAAAACTAACGACCATAGTATATTTACCTGCGGCGGCGCTTATGGAATAGAAACCGTAGGAGTTACTGGTAATGGCGGAACGGGGAACTTCGAGCAAGCTGACCGTGGCCCCGATGAGCACTTCTCCTGAATTTTTATCCCGTACAGTTCCATTAACGGTATACCTTAACTGCGCTTGCAGATTTAAGGACAGGAAAAATAAAAGGACCCCGGCAAAATACTTCATACTAAAGATTAAGGCTGATTTACGCTCAAAACAAAGGTCATCGGGCGGTTGCTGACCCATTTAATCGTTAGGTTCCGGAGTATGTCAGGCCCGGAAGGTTCAAACGAATAAATCTTCCAGGGAATTGTCCGTATAATCCGCTATATAACCGATAACATTAGGATATTTAGAAAATTCTTCTTTGGTATGCATGGTCGTCAGTACGACGCAGGGCATACCGGCTTTCCAGGATGCCTCCACCCCTTTGGGCGCATCTTCAAAAACAACGCAGGATCCGGGTGATACGCCCAGCCATTCTGCGGCTTTAAGAAAGGTTTCGGGATGGGGTTTGCTGACAGCTACTTCATCGGCGCTGACGATGGCTTTGAAATAATGACGGATCGCCAGGTTATCCAGTACAAAATCGATATTGAACGGTATGGCTGCAGATCCGATCGCCATTGGGATGTTCATTTTTTCCGCCCGTTCCAAAAAGGCTGGAAGACCGGTAATCAGTTTCAAATGAGGCAAAAAGGCTTCCTGGTATCTTTTTTCCTTTTCTATCGAGATCTGATCCTCCCTTTCCTTGCTGAAATGACCTTTTCCGAATACCCGGTCCAGTAATTCCACATTCTTTCCATACATATGGCTTTTTACCTCTTCCCAGTTCATGCCGGCTTTGAGATCGTCATTCAGGATCTTATACCAGGCTTTTACATGAAATTCCATATCATCTACCATCGTTCCATTCAGGTCGAAAATAAAAGCTTTCGGTTTCAGCATCAGATACTAATAATTTTTTGTGAAGATAG
The DNA here is from genome assembly GCF_054461575.1 of Flavitalea flava. Classification (NCBI taxonomy): domain Bacteria; kingdom Pseudomonadati; phylum Bacteroidota; class Chitinophagia; order Chitinophagales; family Chitinophagaceae; genus Flavitalea; species Flavitalea flava. Next base: position 300,682 of record NZ_JBTLQH010000001.1, on the reverse strand, counting down.
GGCATAGTTTGTAGTTTGCAGGGTAAGGTAAATTGTTGCTTTTTTTTTAACTATTCGATTTTTTATCAATATGAAGAATTATAAATGGGGGATCATCGGTCCCGGCAAGATAGCGAATAAGTTTGCGGTCGCCCTGACGCTGGCAGGAAATGCCTCTCTGGAGGCCGTTGCATCCAGGGATTCCGTCAGAGCCCGGGAATTCGCCGAAAAATTCGGAGCAGCCCGTTATTATGACAGTTATGAGCAACTGGCAGACGACCCTGCCATCGATGTCGTTTATATTGCTACACCCCATGGGTATCATGCAGAACAGGCTTTGCTTTGTCTTCAGAAAGGAAAGGCGGTTCTCTGCGAAAAGCCAATGGCACTCTCGGCCCGCCAGGTTCAAATGATGGTAAAGGCCTCTTTAGATAGCGGGGTATTCCTGATGGAGGCCATGTGGACCCGTTTCCTGCCTATTATGGACAAGATCCTCGAGCTTATACAAATGGGCCAATTGGGCAAATTAAAATATATAAGGGGCGATTTCGGCTTTTCCGGTCCATATCATCCGGACAACCGCATGTATAGCCTGGAACTGGGCGGAGGCTCGCTGCTGGATATCGGCGTTTACCCCTTATTCCTCGTCCTCCAGCTGATGGGAGAACCTGATATTATCAAGGCTGCGGCACGCCTGGCCCCAACCGGCGCCGACGAGGATTGCCATGCTATCCTCCAATACCGCGACGGACGGTCAGCAGTCATCACCTCCAGCTTTACCTGCCAGACTTCGATCACGGCAGAGATTGCCGGTGAGGAGGGAATGATCCTTCTGCCCACTGCCTGGTATAAATGTGATTCGCTGACCCTTCTCCGCCCCAACGAAGAGGCTCAGGCCATTGCGGTAGAGCCCATGATCAACGGGTTCGAATACCAGATCAGGGAAGTACAGGAATGCCTGGAAAAAGGATTACTGGAAAGCCCGTCCATGTCGCATGCGTTCAGCCTGACCCTCGCCAAAGTGATGGACGCGATACGCAAACAGATCGGCGTAAGATATCCGGCGGAATAAGCTACAAGCCTGAAGCTTGCGGCTTGAAGCTCATTCTTACAGCGAATTCCGCAACGTGAGGTAAAAAGGAACTTCTTTCTGGCTCCGGCTATTGTCCAGGATGAGGCGGGCGGCCATCGCTCCCATTTCCTGGAAATCCGTGGAAACGGTAGTGATGCCATTTAGAATGATCTTTTTTAAAGGGGTTTCATTATAGGAGATCACTCCAACATTTTTGCCTAATTCCAGCTTCAGGGAGATGATCCGCTCTATCAATAAAACAAGGTCCTCTTCCATCAAATTAATATACACCTCCCCTTCACCTATCGGCTCCTCGGAGATATTATGCACGACTTTATAGGTAAAGGCATATTCCTGGCAAAAACGGCTGCATCCCTTCAGGATCTCGACAGGATGATAGGTATAACCGGGGAAAATGATCTTGATCGTATGGTATTTGCTCAGTTGCTCTCTTGCCTTTTCCAGAGCACTGTAGATATCCTGTTCAAAATTTTCATAAACGGCTGCATACTCTCCTTCGATACCTGGGATCTTTTTATCCAGTAATATCAGTTTGTCCTTTGGAATGGTATTAATGATCTCAGAAGCATGTTCCCCTCCTTCCAGGAAATGAGGAATAATCACATAGTGTGAATAATCTTCCTTCCTGCCCGCCAGCAATTTTTTGAATAATCCGAAATCATTATTGTAGATATAAAAATCGATGACGGCATATTCTCCCAATGCAGAAATAAAAGCATCATAAATGATTTTTTTATGGCCGCTTAATTTGTTGAAGAGCAGGAAAATCTTGAGGGTCTGTCTGAATTCGGCGTTCTGTATAAAATATCCCTTCCCCGGAACGGACCCAAGCACTCCCATTTTTTTCAGGTATTTATACCCTTTCTCAGCGGTGTCCCGGGAGATTTCCAATTCGAAGCTCAACTCATTAATGGAGGGCATAAGATCGTTCTTACCGATCTTTCCCGTCTCGATCGCCTTTAAGATCGAATTGGTTAGCTGGAGATATTTGGGGGTGGCAGAGAATTCGTCCACCCGGATCAGATCGAATATATTGGAATGTTTCATGGTGTACAGGCCCTTTTATGACGGTAAATCCGCCCCGAATATAACAAAAAAACCTGACGCCTGCCCCCATGGGAAGGCGCCAGGATAAAGTGTTATATCGTAAGGTTAAAAAGCAGTAAGGGCTACTGTAGGTTCTTTTGTGGCAGGGTCCCATTGACCTGCCGCATAAGTACTGAAAGGAGCATATACTTCCGGCTCCCAATAAAAGGCGCCGCTGCCTCCGGGCATATTGAGCCAGTTGGTGATCACTGTTTTTGTGCTGGCCGCTTTATTTTCATTTCCTCCAATTTCACACATGATCACCCCTTTGCCATACCGGGTGTTCAAAGCCTGAACAGCCGACTGAACTCCCGGTTGATTGCCCAGGCTGGCATAGGAGGAGCATCCAGTCAGGTCCCATTTTCCGCCATTGGCTTTATAAGTATCCAGCATCGTCTGCGCTCCGGAGTTCTGCGGCTGGGCCACATGTATGATCACTTTGGCAGAGGGAAAAACCGCCTTGATCGCATTATACCCCTGATTCAGTAAACCCGTCATCTGTGTCGGTTTGGAGATGCTGCCTACGGGATGGCATATTCCCGAATTGATCTCGTTCCCATCCTGTACCCATTGAGGAGTTACTCCTGCATTCTTCAGCGCAGTACAGAAATTAAAAACATAATTATACAAAGCAGTACTCATTTGGGCATAGGTCATGCTGGCCCAGGCTGCCGGGGGATTCTGCACCCCCACACTATTCCAGGTATCGCCATAATGAAAATCGATCATGATGGCCAGTCCTGCGTTCTGACATCGCAGGGCCATGGCAATCGTTTCCGCCTGACTGCAATGGCCATTTATGGGATCGGAGGAAGGATTGACCCAGGTCCTTAGCCTGACGGCATTGATACCGAGCCCTTTTAAAATGGTGAGACAATCCTGCTGCACTCCGCTGTTGTTCTTAAAGACATACCCGTTGGCTTCCATTTGTGGCAACCAACTAACATCGGCTCCCCGGGCAAAAGATACGGAAACCAGTGGAGTAACTGCCGCGCTGGTGGTCGTGGCCGCAGTAAGGGGCATACCAGTGGGTCTTGAATTCAGGTTCTTTTCGCAGGAAGTAAATAAAACAGTAAGGAAAAGGCAAATGGTTAAATGGTCTTTTTTCATACTTTTTGGTTTTACAATCGTTATGGAAGGGTAATTAATACATAATTGATACATGGTAAAATCGAAGAGTGGAAAATCACCTTCCCGGCTGTTCCGCAACGCATAGAGTATTGAGTTCGGCACGCGACACATTTATAGGGTAAGCGTGACACCTAATACCCCAGGTTTTGATTTAACAGCCCTTTCAACAGGGCTATCTCGGAAGCAGGTTTGGGAAGGAGCATATTATGCGCGTCCACATAAGGATATAAATCCTTATTGACGGAAACGACCAATTGTCTTCTTACCAGATCGAACCACCGGTTAAGCTCGAAGGCCAGCTCCCAGTTCCGCTCATCTAAAACATCCTGATCGAAGGTCGCCTGTGACAGACCGCCGGGAAGATCGGATGCGGCATCCGGTGTATTGGGATCTTTCCCGTTAGCTCTTCTCCTGACCTTATTAATAGATTCCAGCGCCGAGGCAGAGGGACCACCTTCAGCCATATTTGCCGCTTCTGCATAGATCAGGAGTACGTCCGCATACCGTAACAAACAGGTAGCTCCATCTCCATCATTTTTAACGATCGCCCCGGTAAAACCGGCCGCCGCTCCGGCATCCCGGTATTTAGAGATATAGGGCTGCTGAAATGGCCCGTTCTGCCATTGAGTGCCATCTTCAAAAACAGTATGAAAAGAGGCATCCTTGCGGGGACCAGCAGGAAAAACATTTAAAAACCGGGCTTCTGTAAACATATCGGACCAGCCACCTTCCGCACCGGGCCTCGTAGCAACATGATGATGGCTGCCCTGTATCCAACTGGCAGTTGAAATGCCCGAAAGGGTGAAGATGAATTCGCCATTGGTGAATTTATTTTTGGCATGCCACAAATCGGAAAAATTAGCAACCAACTTATATACCCCCATATCCATCACTTCCTTAGCCTTATCTCTTGCCAGCGCATAGTTGGTATTATCCAGCAGCGGCCATCCCGCCATGGTCAGGTAGACTTTTGCCAGTAAAGCTTTTGCAGCGCCTTTTGTAGCCTTTCCCCCTTCAGGGAAAGAAACCGGCAGTTTGGCATCGGCATCCAGGAGATCCTGCACGATCAGCTTATAGATATTCGATACGGAATCTTCCGGAGTCGTGGAAGCAGTCGCCTGGTTGGCTTCCGTGATAATGGGCACTTTACCGAACCATCGGGTCAGGAAAAAATAAGAGAGGGCTCTGACGAACTTAACCTGTCCTTCATAGGCATCCAATTGAGTCTGGGAAATGCCTTGGGTCGTTTTTAAATGGCCGAGGATGGCATCTGCATTGTTAATGGCATTGTAACACATATCCCAGCAATTATTAAGTGCGCTGCTGGAAGAAGATGGCTTCAACTCATCGTACAATTTACTGTCGGTGGCCTGCGGGCGGGTCGTACAGTCTTCAGCCCCATAACACAAAATGAACGGGGCATTAAAATCGAAAGCGGAATAGCCCTGGTGCAGGGGTTGGTAAACGCCAATAATAGCCGCGTCAAAATCGGCCGTCGTCTTATAAAAATTGCCCGGTGACAATTGTCCCGGAGGTGTTTCTTTTAACTTCACGCAATTGGTCAGCAGCAAGCTGCAGACCGCCAATAGGATAAAAGAGGAAAGTATATTATTTTTATTGGGATTCATATCAATTCTTTTTAAGAGTTTGTCGGCCTTCGGATTGTTTTCCTAAAAATTTATATTGAGGCCGAGGGTAAATGACTTCTGTGAAGGATAGGTTGCCAGATCTACTCCTGCAAAATTATCTACGCTTGTACTGGCTTCGGGATCGAATCCGCTGTATTTGGTAAAAGTGAGCAGGTTCGTCGCGCCGATGTATAACCGGGCACCCGAAATTTTAAGCGCATTGACGAGCAGATGCGGGAAGGTATAACCCAAGGCAATATTTTTTACCCTGATATAAGAACCGTCTTCCAGCCAGCGGGAACTTTGCAGATCTTCGGATTTGGCGCTTCCGGAAAACGAAGGGACATCCGTGTTCTCATTGGAAGCCGACCATCTGTTCAAAATTCGTATACTTGTGGCATCAGCATCACTGGAGGTGGTCTCGAAACGCACCCTTGAAATATTGTAGATCTTATTACCTTGCGATCCCTGAATAAATACATTGAGATCAAAACCCTTAAAGGAGAATGTGTTATTCCATCCGAAGGTATAGTTCGGCATCGCATTGCCGATATTGCCCTTATCGTCATTGGTGATCTTACCATCTTTGGTTTGATCGACATATTTTGGCGCTCCCGGGATCGTTCCGAACGAAGCGGCAGCAGCTGCCTCACTGCTCTTCCAAACCCCATTCATCTGTAATCCCCTGAACAGTCCCAAAGGCTGCCCCACCTGCATCCAGATTGTATTGCCGAAATTCGGCAGGCCCGGGCTTCCCAGGCTGATTTCTTTTTGGCCGCCTGTAAGCGCTAACACTTTATTCCTGTTCACCGTCAGGGTTAACCCCGACTCCCACAAAAATTTGCCTATAACCGGCTTACCTCCCAGGTAAAATTCCACTCCTTTATTCTGTACTTCTCCCACATTTTCCAATACACTTCCCGTACCGCCCGCAACGGCAGGAGTGGGGACAGCCAACAACAGATCGCTGGTTTTCTTATTATAATAATCAGCGACAAAATCCAATCTGCCTTCCAGGATTTGCATATCCACTCCTATATTTAATTGAGCGGTCTTTTCCCATTTGAGATTTGGATTTGCGATCCCCCCCAGTCCAACACCGGGTGCTAACGAACTCCCGTCAACGGAATAAGGGATGCTGCTGTTCATGGACGCCAGGGACTGGTAGGGTAAAATGGCCTGGTTGCCCACTATCCCATAACTCGCCCTCAGTTTCAGACTGCTGAATGTTCGGATATCCCGCATAAAATTTTCGTTGGCGATATTCCAGCCCACCGCCACCGATGGGAAATATCCCCATTTATTATCGGCACCGAATACCGAAGAGGCATCTGCCCTGGCCGTCAGCGTTAACAGATAGAGGTCCTTGTATCCATAATTGATCCTTCCCATATAGGATAACAAAGACCGCTTACGCGCTGCCGAAGAAGGGATCTGTGGATTATTGCCCAGCCCCAGGTTGTTGTAGGATAAAACATCCGTCAAAAAACCAACGGAACCGGCATAGTTCGAATTAAACTGTTCGTATTGCTGTTCCATAATACCCGTGATCTTCAGTTTATGATCCCTGATCTGCTTTTCATAACTGATCATATTCGTATTCTGCAGGGAAACCAGGGTCGAATCAAAAATACCTGCCGACTCGGTCCCATGCTGCCTGGTGGCCTTGCTGTTGACATAGTCCCTGTTCTGAAAATCCAACAATTTATACCCCCCGGATACATTTAGCTTCAGGCCGGGAAGAAGGGTATAATCGATATTCGATATGATATTCGTGGTATTGGTATAATGATCGCTGACAGGTTCTTTTGCGAGTGCGACCGGATTGTAATTGGTAGGCGGTCCATAATTTCCGGAAGGGAGGGTATAGTTTCCGGAAGTATCATAGATCGTTTTGGTGGGAGCCCATAACAAGGCGGAAAACACCGGACTTCCATTACTAAAGCCATTCAAGGGAGTAGCATGATTCAGTTCCCTGCCCAGGAACAAATTCACGCCAACGCTCAGCCGTTTATTGATTTTTGAATTAATGTTTGACCTCAGACTATACCGGTCATAGCCGGAAGCCAGGATAATTCCTTTGGTCTTCAGTAAGTTTCCGGAAACATAATACGTTGTATTTTCATTGCCTCCGGTGATACTGAGCGTATGATTCTGGCTAGTTCCTTTCCTGAATATGGCGTCCTGCCAATCGGTTCCAACCCCATTCTTAAAAGAGGTCAGGTCATTATTGCCGAATACGACGGGTAAACCAAACTCAGCCCTGTTGGCATTTACCGTAGTGGCATATTGCTCCGCATTCATAAGCGCTAACTTTCTTCTCACTTCCGTACTGCCGTACAGGCCATTATAAGTAAGGGAATACCGGCCCGTCCGGCCTTTTTTGGTGGTGACCAGCACTACGCCGTTGGCGCCGCGGGACCCATAAATGGCAGTAGCGGAAGCATCTTTCAGCACTTCGATGGACTCCACCTCCGAAGGATTGAGCGTATTGAGGTTTCCACCCTGCAATCCGTCAATCACGATTAGGGGATCATTCCCTCCGTTGATGGAATTGACACCCCGGATCCGGATCGTAATCGTCGAGTTCGGAGCAGCATCGTTATGCTGAACCACCAGGCCGGATACCCTGCCTTGCAAAGCATCGTCAATCCGGTTGGCCGGTGTTTTTTCAATATCCTTTGTTTTAACGGAAACTACCGATCCGGTAACATCCGATTTTCGCTGGATGCCATACCCCACCACGACTACATCATTTAAAGAGGATACAGCGTTCTCCAGTTGTATGGATATTGCAGAACGATGATTGACGCCTACCTCCCGGGTTGTATACCCAATTGAACTGATGATCAGCACTCCATTTGCCGGGGCGTTGATCTGGAAATGCCCGTAATTATCTGTCTGAACGGCGGTTGCAGCGCCTTTTACTTTAATGGTAGCCCCTGTCAGAGCAGAATCGCCGGAAGTCACTTTTCCGGAGATCATTGTTTGCGCCGAAGCGGTAAAGGAAATGAATAAAAACAGGGCAGGGAAGATCTGGCCGGGAATGGTTAGGAAGGCCTTGCAGGCCTTACAGAGCAATCGTTTTTTCATATTTAATCGTTTTGGTTTCCGGGCAATTTACCTTAGCCTGATAAAAGGGCCTGTTCCAATCGTTCGTTTTTTTAGTTCTAATTGTCCGAATATCCCGCCTGCCTGCCTGAGGAGACAGGGTAACTTTGCAAAATACCGGAACCCGGCTCCAGGTTAACGGATTCTGCTTTAATCACGATGATGCCAGGCTGTTTACCCGCCCTTAGGATCAGTTGGCATTTTCCGTTAAATAATTTTCTCCGCCATTCCCCTTCATGGCAAATGTCCGGTTCATGGCTACTGGGATCGCCATTAGCCACTCCAAGAATGGAGGCGCTTCCGCTAAGTGAAAAATGGATCTCGTTATCAGCGTCGGGAACTTCGCGCCCGCTGCTATCCAAAACGTCGATATTAAGAAGGGTTCCGTCGGCACCATCCGCCAGGAGCGTTTCCTTTACAACTTGTATATTAAGGCGGTAAGGTTTACCGGTCGTTTCCACCCGGGCATTGATCTTTCTGCCGTCTTTATAGGCGACGGCTTCCAATACTCCCGGTTCATAGGGGATCTGCCATGCCAGGTGCCTGTTCTTTTCCATATCCTTTTTCCCGTAGGTTTTCCCGTTTAAGAATAATTCCACACTGGCTGCATTGGAGTTCACTTTCACTACGACAGGCTGTCCTTCTTTTCCTGTCCGGTTCCAATGCGGGGATATATGGAGTACGTCTTTACCGGTCCACCAGGACTGATAATAATAATAGATGTTCTTTGGAAAGCCACACATATCCAACATACCGAAATGGGAATTGATATTCGGCCATTTGAAAGGAGTAGGTTCCCCACGGTAGTCGAATCCTGTCCAGACAAACCCTCCCTGCCACCAGGAGTTCTCTGCCGCCAGCGGCCACCATTCCTCCGCCCTGCTCGCCCACCAGGGAGCAATGCTATCCTGATCGGGAAGATATCCCCTGATCGTATCTGTCACATATTGCCCTCTGGTGGTGACCGTACTGCCCATTTCCGTTCCTATCACGGGTTGACCGGAATGTTCTTTATGATAGGCCTCGACGGCAAATTGCCTGTAATTAAATCCTCTTACCGGGATCACCTCATTTACCCCCGCATAAACATTCGGAAGATCGGCAGCATAGGTACTGGTCCGGGTAGGATCGAGCCGCTTTTGTTCGGCCAGGAGGGAAAGCGCGATCCGTCTTCCTATACTATTAGTCTGGGCATAACCTTCCTCATTACCGATGCACCAAAGGAAAACACAGGCGCGGCTGCGGTCACGGCGGATCAGCCGTTCGAACTGTCCGGCGTATTCCGGGCTGCTGTTCAACAGACGCTGCTCGTCTATCACCAGCAGCCCAAGGCTGTCACAAGCATCCAGCAACTCAGGTGAGGGCGCATGATGGCTGGTGCGATAGGCATTTGCCCCCATCTCTTTTAAAAGGGATACCCGGTAATATTGCAGAAAATCCGGCATTGCGCTGCCTACCCCCCCATGATCCTGGTGGCAGTTCACTCCTTTAATCTTTACCTTTTTTCCATTCAGGAAAAATCCAAGTTCCGGATCAAAACGAAAACTTCTTAGTCCTGAACGTTGTGAGACACTATCGATCAGGGTGTTTCCCGATTTTATCAACGAAACCACCCTATACAGGTAAGGATTATCCGGGGACCAATATTTAGGGTCGTTAACCTGGATAAGCTGTTTTAGGGTAATCTGTTCCCCGGGTGCAACATGGACCACCTGGTCCCGGGCCTCTCCCACCCTTTTTCCTTCCCGGCCGGTAATAAAGGTAAATACGGAACACACCGAATCTTTTGTCCCGGAATTCTCGACAGTGGTTTCAATATGAAAAGCGGCTTTTTGCCTTTTCCCTTCGGGGAAACCTTTTGCTCCCGGATAACCTTCCATTTCCGGATAAATAAACAGGCCGTTCTCCGCGACATGCAGGTCATTATACCGGCAAAGCCAGGCATGACGGTAAATTCCCGCCCCTTCATAGAACCAGCCTTCATACTGGGTGGCATCTGCCCGGACCACGATTACGTTCTCCCCGTGAAAGTTCAGATAATTGGTAATATCATAGGATACACCGACATAACCGCTCTCATTATTTCCCAGATAATAGCCATTGATCCAGATCCTGGCATCCCTGAATATCCCGTCAAATTTTAGCAAATACCGGCTTCCGGAATCTGTTGCCGGAATGGAAAAATGTTTGCGATACCATCCAATACTGGAGGCCGGAAAAAGCCCGCCTACCGGCTTGTATCCATGGGCTTTGACATCCGGATCGGAGGAATAGACAAAGGGCAGGCGGACAGCCCAGTCATGTGGCAATTGGATAGTTTCCCAGGTGCTGTCCACAAAATGAGGGTCAACCGCCGTTCCCTCCCCTTTCCCGGATTTGGAGAAAAGAGAGACCAGTGAATAATTAAAATCCTTTAACGGATCTGACGCGTGGCCCAGGTTAAATTTCCAGTCCTCGTCAAAATTTGTTTTCATCCGGGATAAAGGTTGCGAGGATACCGGAAGAAATAAACCAGTTTGAAATAAGACGGATAAAAGACAATAACGGATAATATAGCGCATAATAGAACCCAGTTAAACGTGTACCGGCAAATTACCCTGCACACCGTTTTAAGACTGGTCCTATTGTTCATTTTTTTACGCCTATCATTCCGTTCAGGGAAAAATGCCTGCCGGTCAGGGCCTCCCCGCCATCCCCGATTTCTGCATCCGGTAAACTAGCTCTACATTTGAAGGAAGACATTTTTTAAGCCATATGCGTCGTCCATCCGACGGGTAAATAACAAAAAGTAAAGGATGAAAAAGCGTGTTTATGCCTTCTGCCTTACCGGATGGATAGCCAGCCTCTTGTTCCTGCTCCCGGGTACAGGGATATCTCAGGCGCCCGAACTTCATTTTAAGCACCTCACCGTCGGGGAAGGATTATCCAATAGCACCATTGAATGTATTTACCAGGACAGTAAAGGTTTCATCTGGTTAGGTACCAGGGACGGGCTGAATCGTTTTGACGGATACGGAATGGTCGTTTATCGCAACGATCCCGGAGATTCCACCAGTATCAGCGATGGTTATATCCGTTGTATCTATGAAGACAAGGAGCATCATTTATGGATCGGCACCCTCAATGGGTTAAATTGTTTCAATGAAACGGGGAATAATTTCGTCCGTTACAAACACGATCCGGGCAATCCCCAAAGCCTAAGTCAAAACCTGATTACCTGTATAAATGAAGATAAAAAAGGGCAGCTTTGGATCAGTACATTCGGAGGGGGCCTCAATCAGTTCAACCGTGAGAAACAGAATTTTACCCATTTCCGGCATGACCAGGATGAAAAATTTAGCCTGAGTGACGATCGGGTGAATACTATTTATGAGGACAGGAAGGGCCAATGCTGGATCGGTACCGAAAATGGGCTTAATCTTTTTGACAGGGAGCATAAAACGTTCCGTTCCTATAAAAATGCTACGGATGAAAATGACAAAGCAGGAAATAAAGTAATCCGGATCATCCGGGAAGACCTGCAGGGTGCCCTTTGGCTAGGTACGGAAGACAGAGGGCTACTCCTGTTCGACCCGCTTACCGGATCCTTTCAATCGTTCCAGCATCAGGAAAAGGATCCTTCCAGTCTGGGCAGTAACCTGGTCAGGAGTATCTGGGTCGACCGAAAAGGAAATTGCTGGATCGGCAGTATCAATGGCGGACTGGAATTATATAATTCCGGCAGCCATTCTTTTTATCGTTACCAGAATGAACCGGGTGATCCGTTCAGTCTGTCCCAACGAACCATATCCGCCATATTCGAAGACAATCAGGGGAATTTATGGGTAGGCACCCACCGGGCCGGTGTCAATATCTGGATGCCGGGCAATGAAAAATTCGGGGTGATCAGACAAGGATCTTCCCCCACAAGTCTGAGTTATAATGATGTCAAATCATTTTGTGAGGACAGTCAGGGCAAAATATGGGTGGGCACCGATGGCGGGGGATTGGATCTGTTCGACCGGGAAAAGAAAAGTTTCCGGCATTTCAGGTATGACCCATTTAATACAAAAAGTATCGGGTCCGATGCCGTACTGGATATTATGGAGGACAGACAAGGGCGGTTATGGATAAGTACCTGGGGAGGGGGATTAAATCTGTTCGATCCCCGGACCGGCATGTTCACCCGTTTGAAACATGACCCCAAAGATGCCAATTCGATCAGCTCCGATTATGTACAGAAGGTACTTGAGGACAGTAAGGGTAATTTATGGGTAGCGACTTATTACGGAGGACTCAATCTGCTGGACCGGAAAACCAAAAAATTTTCCCGTCTTATCCAGGGTGCCACCAATCAATCCCATATTTCCGGAAATAATTGCATATCCCTGGCGGAAGATAAAAGCGGAAATATCTGGATCGGAACCGACGATGGAGGCCTGAATGAATATGATCCTTCAACAGGACAGTTCTCACATTATTTTTCCAACATGGAAAAAGCACCGGATCTGCGGGTCTTGTTTGTCGATCATAAAGGGAGGATATGGGCAGGTCAGAAAGGTCTTTATCTTTTTGATGCGACCCGAAAGACCTTTTCCCTTTATACGGATAAAGCCGGTTTAGCAGAGGAGTTTATAAAAAGCATTACCGAAGATGAAAAAGGAGATTTCTGGATTGCCGGGTCCAACGGGCTGACCCAATTTAATCCGGAAACTTTTAGTTTCAAGAAATATAACCCGGGAGATGGATTACAGAGCCTGGAATTTGAGGCAAACGCCTGTCTGAAAACAAAGGATGGAGAAATGTTCTTTGGAGGTGTCAATGGATTCAATGCCTTTTATCCCTCCAGTATCCGGATGAACCCTTTCATTCCTCCGGTATTTATAACCGGCATCCAGGTGCTCAACAAAAAGATCAATGCCGGAAAGGATCTGCAATTGTCTTACAAACAGTCCACTCTTTCCTTCAATTTTGCAGCGCTGAACTATACCGCGCCCGAAAACAATTTGTACGCCTATAAGCTCGAAGGGTTTGACCAGGATTGGAATTATGTGAATAAGGAAAGAAAGGCTACCTATACCAATCTTTTTCCCGGGGAATACATTTTCCGGGTAAAGGGATCCAATAATGATCAGATCTGGAATGAACAAGGAACCAGTATCCGGGTCGTTATTCAGCCACCCTTCTGGAATACCTGGTGGTTTAAAGGGATCGCAGGGATTCTCCTGATCACCGGCATTCTTGTCTTTTACCGGATGAGAAGGAAGATCGAATTAAACAAACTGGAAGAAAACAAACGGGAGGAGATACACCAGTTACAATTACAATTCTTCACCAATATATCCCATGAGTTCCGCACTCCTCTTACGTTGATCCTGAATCCCCTGGAGAAATTACTCAAAGAACCGCCTTCTGCGTTATTCCATTATTACAGGGTCATGTATCGCAATGCCAACCGGCTGATGGGACTGATCAATGAATTAATGGATTTCAGGAAATCGGAGGAAGGTGTTTTGAAATTAAAAGTGATGCCTGGGAATCTCAATCTTTTCCTTAGTGAGATCGCAGAAGAGTTCCATGATCTGGCCGATGAGAAACGAGTGACCTTTACCGTTAAAAAATCGGAAACGCTTCATGAAATCTGGTTTGACCGGCAGGTATTGGAAAAAATAATTTTGAACCTGCTCAATAATTCTTTCAAATACACCGCCAATGGGGGCTCAGTCACGGTAGAGATCCTGACCTCATTACAGGACCTCCGGCCGGCTTTTGAAAATGAACTTTATTTGAATAACCCTGCCTATCATGCCAAAAAATACATTTATATCCGGGTGGCGGATAATGGGATCGGCATTTCCAAAGAGTCCATCCCTCATCTTTTCGAACGGTACTTCCGCATTACGGAAACCCACCTGGGCTCCGGAGTGGGACTGGCCTTTGTAAAGAGTCTTACTTTTCTTCATAAAGGTAATATTAAAGTGTACAGTGAACGGCATAAAGGAACGGAGATCATCGTAGGGTTGCCTTTGGGGAAAGAGAACTTCGCAAAAGAGGAGCGATGGATCGGGCCTAAATTCGAGGGGAGGGAATTCCTGGAAAGCCTTCCTTTCACCCGGGACCCTGGTCTGTTTAGCCAGAACGCAGAGCCAGAGCAAGGTCCGGAATCAGGATCGGGCTCAGGGTCAGGCTCAGCAAAGGGTCCAGGGTTACCCCATATTTTACTGGTAGAAGATAATGATGAGTTGCGTGATTTCCTGAAAATAAGCCTGGGTGAGTTTTATCATATTTCGGAGGCAAGGGATGGAATCGAAGGACTGAAAAAATCCAAAGAAGTATTTCCCGATCTGATCATCAGCGATGTAATGATGCCGGAGATGAATGGGAACTTATTCTGCCGTGCTGTGAAACTGGATGAGGAAACAATGCATATCCCTTTTCTAATGCTAACCGCAAAGAATGGGGAAGAATCCCGACTGGAGGGAGCGGGATCCGGCGCTGATTTCTATTTTGCCAAACCCTTAAGCATGGACTTGCTGTTATTGACCCTGCGTAATATTTTTGAGCAGAAACAACGGACTAAAGAACGTTATTCTTATGATAACCAGGTAGAGGCCAGGGAGCGGATACACTCGGTAATAGACAAAGCGTTCATGGATCAATTGCTGGAGATCATCGAATCACAATTAATAAACCCAGATCTGGATGTAGATTACCTGTGCAAACAGATCGGTATGAGCAGGACCAAATTATACCAGAAGATAAAACAGTTCACCGGTCAGTCCATCAATGAATTTGTCAGAGGTATCCGGCTGAAGAAAGCCGTTCATATCATGACCCATGAGGAAGTGCCCCTGGCGGAAGTAATCTATCGGATCGGTATACAGACGCAATCCTATTTTACCAAGGCTTTTAAAAAGGAATTCGGAAAGACGCCTTCCCAGTTTTTGCAGGAGTTGGATAAAAAGGGGGAGTAAGCTATTTACCCGCCGATTAATAAAACCCCGCATCCGCCCCCTCCTGGTCCATGATAAATACTATCATCGTCTTGGGTCCGTGGGCGCCGAGAACGAGGGATTGTTCAATATCGGCCGTTTTGGAGGGGCCTGCAATAAAAGTGGAGAAGCCATAAGCGGCGGCGGAGGATTCTATAGCAGCGACCCGGATATAGGCTTCGTTCATGGTGGGTACAATATCCTTTTTTTTGATGATCAGGGCTAAATGCTGACAAATAAAGGGCATAACCCTTTCGATCATTAAATCTTCCGTGATCCAGCAGGCGCTGTTTTCCGCAACGCCGAAATGAGCACGCAGTATGGCCAGATCAATATCTTCCAATGAATGGGGATCGTCAACCTGTTTGCCGGACTCGATGACAGCGCCCTTACTTCCAAAGGAGATCCCGGAAAGCTGATGGCAGGACGAAACGATCCTTTGGGCATCTGCGAATTTTTCCTGGATGATGGCGCTGATCTTTTCGAAGCCCGTGACCACATAAGCGGTCCCGCCGATAGATTCCAGTACGGTGATGAATTTTTTGACAAGATCTTCGTTGCCTTCCCGGGAAACAGCTGTCTCCGGCAAGTCAATAAAAGCGGGTTGACTCTTTATTACCGCGCCCAGTATTTTATCCCTGCTGCTCATTTTATTTTCTATTTTTCTTATACCACTCCCCAAAGGATTCTTTCGGAGACTCGGGCATATCCCTTTGTTTGTACCAGGGATTCAGCCCGTTATTGACCACAAAGGGAATGTTTTTTATGAACCAGCGGCCGGCTTTCCCGGCGCTGTGATAAACCGAAGGATTCGACAGTACCCAAGTCATACCCTGCATAGCGGCTTTTTTGGCCACCGGTGCATTACCTTCCTGTACGATCACCTGTCGCCATTTATACAATTGATCGTGTATATCGATCTTTACCGGGCATACATTAGTGCAGGAACCGCAAAGGGTCGAAGCAAACGGCAGGTCCGCATATTTTTTCATATCCAGGTTCGGCGCCAGGATGGCTCCGATAGGTCCCGCGATAGCCGTATGATAACTATGCCCGCCGCTTCTACGGTATACCGGGCAGGTATTCAAACAGGCCGCGCACCGGATGCACTTCAGGGAATTCCGGAAAGCCTCCCTGCCTAACTGGGTACTTCTCCCGTTATCTACCAGAACCAGATGCATCTGCTGTCCATTCCGTGGCCGTCTGAAATGACTGGAATAAGTGGTGATCGGTTGCCCTGTTGCGCTACGAGCCAGCAGGCGAAGAAAAACACCCAAATGTTTGCGCTGGGGAATAATTTTTTCGATCCCCATACAGGCAATATGTACTTCCGCCAGATGTGCTCCCATATCTGCATTTCCTTCATTAGTACAGACCACGAATTCTCCTGTTTCGGCAACAGCGAAATTTACCCCGGTCAGGGCAACCTTGCGGGTAAGGAACTTTTCCCGCAAATGCAAGCGGGCAGCATTGGTCAGGAATTGGGGATCCGCATTCCCCTTTGGTGTACCCAAATGTTCATGAAATATTTCACCGATCTCCTCTTTCTTTTTATGAATACAAGGCAACACAATATGGCTGGGCGGCTCTTTAGCCAGTTGCACGATCCTTTCTCCCAGATCCGTATCCACCACTTCAATTCCCTGCTCTTCCAGATATTCATTCAAATGACATTCTTCCGTTAACATGGACTTGCTCTTGACCATCTTATCCACCCCATGCTCCTTTAACAGGAAGGCAACGATCTCGTTGTGTTCACCAGCATCCGCCGCCCAATGAACAACGATCCCGTTCCGGGTCGCCTGTTCTTCAAACTGCACCAGGTATTCGCTGAGATGGGATAAAACATGATCCTTGATCCCGGAGGCCTCATCCCGCAATAGTTCCCAATCGGGAACCTGGTGAGCGGCCTTATCCCTTTTCGCCCTTACCCACCAAAGGGTCTGATCATGCCAATCTACCCTCAGCTCATCTTTATTGAACTGATCGGCTAATGCAGCATGATCTTTATGATTTGTACCCATAGTAACTATTTTGCAATCAGAATCTCCGCGATATGAATCACTTTTACCAGGCTCTTCTGTCTTTTCAGAATGCCATCCAGATGCATCAGACAGCTCATATCAGCCCCGGTAATATATTCTGCCCCATGCTGAACATGATCGGTTATCCTGTCTTTCCCCATTTTGACAGAAACCGCTTCTTCGGCTACACAGAAGGTACCCCCAAAACCACAGCACTCATCCTTCCGGTCCAATTCCACCAATTCGACCCCTTTTACCATTTTTAAAAGATGCTCCGGCTTGGAGAAAGGCGCAGCCATCAATTCGCTCATCTGTGCGAGTTTCAGCCCCCTTTGCCCATGACAACTCTGGTGAAGCCCCACCTTATGGGGGAAGTTCGCCTCCAATCCTTCTACCTTCAGGATATCCGTCAGGAACTCCACCAATTCATATATTTTTCCCCTGATAGCCTTTGCGGGGTCCTCCGGATTATGTTGAAGTCCCTCTTTCGATCGTCCTCCTGCTCCCTTTTGCTCATACTGGTCACTGTGCAGGTGGTCCTTAATATGCAGGACGCAGCTACCCGAAGGGGAAACGATATAATCGAATGCTGAAAAATTCTTTATGAACAGATCATTGCACCCCTTTGTCAGATGCTCAAAACCGGAGTTCGCCATGGGCTGCCCGCAACAGGTCTGGTTGGCCGGATAAACCACCTCACAACCATATTTCTCCAATAGTTTCAGGGTGGCTATAGCTACCTGGGGATAAAACTGGTCTACATAACAGGGAATGAACAATCCAATCTTCATAAATTAGCCCCGGGATTAATTGGTTTACAATCGGATGGCAAGCTACAAGGTACCAAGGCTAAAAAAGCTAAAATATTAGCCTATCGTTTAGGTATTTTAACCAGTTTTCTCGCTATAATACCTGAGTTCAATAATATCACCGGGCAAAGGCCGGGTGTTCCAATGGGAATGAATGGCAAGGGCCGCCCCCATGGCGGTCGCCTGTGGAATCGAGGCGGCAAATACTTCTATATGCGGAAAAGCGGCTGCCAGCAGGTGCATATAAACCTGGTTCTTTCCAAATCCACCGTCTACGAAGATCCTTTTCACGCCGGTTCCCTGCAGGACAAGGTTTGTAGAAGCTATTTGCTGTTCCATAATGTCCATGAGCAACCGGTGGTAAGCATCCTCATACGTGGAGAAGGAGCTAAGCTCTCTTTGCGAAAAGACCGAAGCACCTATCTTGGAATCTGTCTTTGTCTGAGCAGCTGGCCTTCCGGAAGATGCGCTTTCACCGAAAGCCTTTTCGGCCGGGAGGGAGTCCTGCGACCGGAGAAATACTACTCTTTCCGGATCATAGGAAATTGTTTCCGCGAAGGCTGCCTCCTTTTGGAAATGAGCAGCCAATCTTTTGATCTGTTGCTCATGCTCGAACCCGGCAAAAAGCCGGGAAGCCTTAACCGGGTTACCCTGGTAACTGATAAAACACAAACAGTCCTGTTGCAATTCGGCCACTGTGAGCGGAACATGATTGAAGGGGTTCATACTGATGCACCAGGTACCTGTCGAGATTAAGACGAATGGTTCCTGAAAACTCGCCAGGTACGGGATCATCGCCGCAGAACTGTCATGCAGGCCTGTTCCGGCTTTCAGCGAATTCCTGGTACCGGGATTACCATTTTGACCGGCGGAATATTGCTTGCCGGATAAAGCATTTACCGGTAAAACACTTCCGGATGGGAGTAAAGGAGCCAGTTTGTCAATTATCCCTTCCCGGTAGACCCATTCATGATATTCCTGTTGGGAGAAATTCCAAAGATTGGTATGACAACCGATGCTCGTCATCTCCGAGCAGGCTTTACCCGTCAGCAGGAAACTCAGGTATTGTGGTAAATGCAGCGAATAAGCAATATTGGCGAAAAGATCGGGCTGCAGCTTCCTGATCCGGTACAATTGCATCCCTGAATTCAGGCTGCCCAACACCGGAGATGCACTCAACATGGAAAAGGTGATCTCACCACCATACCGGTCATAGAATTTCTTTTTCAAATCTGCCGGATAGGGTTTCAAATAACTATAAAGAGGGGCAACGGGCTCTCCGTCTTTTCCTATATGCACGAAACTCGCTCCATAGCCGGAAAAATTGATCGCCCTGATGGCAAAATCAGTCATCCCGCTCAGCTTGTCGAAAGAGTCATTCACCCAGGCCGTCAACTTTTCCAGATCCTCGCAAGCGTCGCCCTGCTCATCCTTGATTTCCGGGAAAGAATGGGTTTGTTCCCAAACAATCTTGTACTGTTCATCGAATAAAAACAGCTTCTTATTCGTTTTACCGACATCCAATATCGCTATTACGGGTGTTACAGGCATATGGGTATTTTACAAACCAGTTGCTATCGTTTTTGCTCCTCTTTCTTTGATCAGGTTGTCCCTGACCTTTGCACTTCGGTACAAGGTAAGCGGATTTAAGGCTCCCCCTGCACGCAAACGGGCTTCGGCAACCAGCGGGCGAAGGTCGGTACGAAAACTATCTTGCAGGACTTCCTGTGCACTCACCGTATCATTGTTTAATTGCGCTGCACCCAATTTTTTCCTGTCCACGAGTAAAGCCTGCGCGTACGGGATCATAATGGCTTCCACCGATTGAAGCAGATCTTCCAACGGATCTTTCACGTTGTGGGAAGCGTCGATCATCCAGCCCAGATCCCTGGTATGATCCATTCCCCGGGCATCCATTCCTTCCACCAACTCGTTAAAGATCAGGAATAACTGGTAGGGTTTGATACTACCCACCGTAAGATCGTCATCACCGTATTTGGAATCGTTGAAGTGAAAACCACCCAATTTTCCTTCCATTAATAACAAAGCTACGATCTGCTCGATATTGGCATTCGGCAAATGATGCCCCAGGTCCACCAGGGTAAATGCCTTTGGTCCCAGTTTGGACGTAAATAATAAGGACTGCCCCCAATCTCCTACCGTGGTGGAATAGAAATTCGGTTCGAAGGCCTTGTATTCTACAAAAAGCTTCCAGTCCGCGGGCAAGGCGGCATAAATTTCCTGCAGGCTTTCCAGGGTATGTTGAAAAGCTTTGCGAAAATTCAGTTGTCCCGGAAAACAAGAGCCATCTGCTAACCAAACCGTCAGTTCTTTCGATCCCAATTCCACTCCGTGACGGATCACTTCAATATTATGATCGATCGCCTGTTTGCGCACCTCTTTGCGGACATGTTGCAGGGAACCGAATTTATAACTTTGAGACTGACCGGGCTGGTCCTGGAAGGTATTCGAATTCATCGCGTCAAAACGCAAACCATGCTGGGCGGCCAGTGTTTTTACAGAGGCTGCGTTGCCCGGGATATCCCAGGGAATATGCAGGGATATGGCCCCGCTGGAACGGTTTAGTTTATGCAACAAACCGATGTCTTCTATCTTTTCTTCCAGTTTGCGGGGTTCACCGCCGCCTGAAAAACGTCCAAACCGCGTTCCGCCCGTTCCCAAGGCCCAACTGGGTATGCCCACCTGAAAATCGATCAGCCTTTGGATAACCTTTTCCAGATCCGGAATATCCGCTGCCAGAAAATCGAATTTACGTTGATGCTCTTTCAGTAAAGATTGATTGTGTTCTTCAATTTTATATTTTTCGAGTTGCATAACTTTTTTAAAAATTTATGGCATATAAAAAACCTCTTTTAAAGGAAACGTCACCGGCGAATGATCCGGATGAACATCCATGATATCCTTCATGTGATCCCACCATTGCTGCATGACAGGATTTCCAGGGAGCTGATCAAGGTTTGCCGGTTCCCCGATCTTCAGATAAGCAAATAAGGTAAGGGTCTCCTCATCCAAAAATATAGAATAGTCTTCAATGCCGGTTTGTTTGAGCAAAACCGTCAGCCCGGGGCCAATGGCTGCATGACGCCGTTGATATTCAGCCTCCTGCCCGGGATGCAGTTTCATTTTGAAAGCAATACGTCGCATCAGCATCATTTTTTTACTACTTCGCCGCCTTCGAACCAAAGGGTATTTTCACTACCCTCTTTAGGGGGCGGGGGCTGGCCTACCTCACAAAAGCCATCGCCACGCCTCCGTCTACGTTCAATACATTCCCTGTCGATTTGTGCAATAAACCTCCAACAAAAGCGAAACAGGCATTGGCTATATCTTCAGGCAATATGATCTCATTCAGCAAGGTACGTTTTGCATAATAAGCAGGCAGATCTTTTACCGCAACGCCATAGGCTTTGGCACGACCTTCGGCCCAGGCACCCTCCCAAATCTTACTATCGGAAATAACAGCATCCGGATTCACGGTATTGACCCGGATCTTATCACCGCCAAGTTCTGCGGCATTTAAACGGCTCAAATGCAGTTGGGCGGCTTTCGCGGAACCGTATGCAGCATTATTCGGACCGGATACCAGGCCATTCTTGCTGACAATATTCAGGACATCTCCGCCGGTAGCCTGCTTGCGCATGATCGCCACTCCGGCCTGGGTAACCAGGAACTGCCCCTTAACCAATACATCATACAGCAAATCCCAATCTTTTTCTGTATGTTCTTCAAGCGGTTTGGAAATGGACAGTCCGGCGCAATTTACCACGATATCGACCCCGCCGAAGGCGAGCGCAGCGGAGGTAAAGGTTTGCCGGATCGTTGCCGTGTCGGTCACATCCAGCAGTTCGGCAATAAAAAGATCCTTCCCATATTGTTGTTGAAATTCCTGTTTGGCAGCGGCCAGGCGTTGAGCATCATTATCGTTAATTATTACACAAGCACCCTCATCCGCAAATTTTTTAGCTATGGCTTTACCTATGCCACCTGCACTTCCCGTCACCAGGGCAATTTTTCCGGACAAAGCCTTTGCCTTCGGCATCCGTTGTAATTTTGCTTCTTCCAGTAACCAGTATTCAATATTAAATGCTTCCTGTCTGGGCAGCGAAGTATAGGAAGAGACGGCTTCCGATCCCTTCATAACGTTAATGGCATTTATATAGAATTCAGCTGCCACCCTTGCCGTTTGTTTGTCCTTGGCAAAAGTAAACATCCCGATTCCCGGATAAAGGATCACCACCGGATTCGGATCGCGCATGGCCGGGCTGTTCGGATGTTTGCAGGACTCATAATAATGACTATACATCTCCCGGTAGCTTTCGAACTGGGGCGCTAATTTTTGTTTTAACTCCTGAATGGCGGTAAGATCTTCGGTAACGCTTATATCCAATACCAGGGGGCTGATTTTGGTACGCAAAAAATGGTCCGGGCAACTGGTCCCCATGGGAGCCAGCCTGGCCAGATCATTGGAATTTATATATTCCATCACCCGTTCGTCATCGGTAAAATGACCAACCATCCTGGTGCGGGAAGAACAAAACCCTCTCAGCAGGGGGGCCAGTGCGGCAGCTTTTTCAGTACGTTCTTCTTTCGAAGCCGGTTGCAAACGGGGGCCTCCGAAAACAGGTCTTTTTTTACCGATATTATCTTCGAGATATTGGGCACAGCGCTCGATCACTTCCAGCGTATTCATATAACTTTCATAGGCAGTATCCCCCCAAGTGAATAAGCCATGTGATCCCAGCATAATACCCCGTATAGCCGGATTTTCATCCAGGCATTGTTTTAACTGAAGACCCAGGTCGAAGCCGGGACGTTGCCACTCCACCCATCCGATCTTTCCTTTGAACAGGTCCTGCGTGATCTTTTTACCGTCTTTCGCGGCGGCGATGGCAATCGCTGCATCCGGATGCAGGTGGTCGATATGGGGGAAAGGAAGGAATCCGTGTAAGGCCGTATCGATAGAGGGTGCTTTGGAACTCAGATCGTAAATGCAGTGATTGAACAATTCCACCATCTCGTCTTCGAATTCAATCCCCCTGTACACATTTTTCAGACTGAGCAGACGATCCATAAATAAAGCGGCAAGACCACTGCGTTTCAACGTTCCCAGATCACCACCCGAACCTTTCACCCACATAATCTCCTTCTGAACGCCGGTCAGCGGATCCTTGGCCATTGCCTTACAGGAAGTGTTGCCCCCACCATAATTGGTCAGGCGAAGATCGGCTCCCAACAAATTGGACCGGTATATCAGTAACCCTACTTCGTCACCTGCCAGTGCTGCCGCAGCTTTCTCATCCCACAAATAACTGACATGCTTAAAGTCCCCCCGGCCCCCTGAAGGGGGAGCATTGTTAGCAGCTTTCTTATCATTCTTTTCAGACATACGCTATCTTTTATTATTTATAGTTTTATTTGAATCAAAATCTTCTTCCCTTTCTTTTCCTCCTTAATGGTTCGCATAGCTCCCCTTCAGGGGGTCGGGGGGTCACTTTAATGAATTCCCATACCCTACCAGCAATACCGATAACAGAATAGCAATGATCCCGGATGTGATGGAAAAACGGGTTTTTGAACTTACCCCTTTCCATTCCTTTAAAATAACGCCCCACATATTGGCGACAAGAATTATAAAGGCCATATGAAGGATCCACGAACTGGCTCCATTACCCAACCTGCTCTCCCCCATTCCATAAAAGAAAAACTGCAGGAACCATATGGTTCCGGCCAGTGCCGCAAAAAGGTAATTACGGGCCAGAGGAGTTTTTTTATTGGTATAATCTCCGAAGGTTTTGTTGCGGGTATTCAGGATCATGCACCAGATAAAATTGGTCGTAAGTCCTCCCCATAACAACACGATATAAGTTACATTATTTTGATAAAGGAACTCCGTGGTCGCCTGAGGGTTAGCCGCTTTCCAAAACGAATTGGCCGCTTCAGCCATTGGCGTACCGGCTTCGATCCCATAATTAAAACAAGCGCTGAGGATGCCGGATATCGTACATACAATCAATCCTTTTACCAGGTTAAATTCTTTGACCGATTCTTTTTTCTTTTCTTCCGGCAATTCTTTTTCCTTCAGGACACCTGCCCTGCCGCATAAAAAGATCCCGGCCAGGCAAAGTACAACTCCCGCCAGTACGATCTGCCCCCATGAGGTGGTCAGCAACTCATTAAATGTAGTTTTTCCGGGAGTATGCGTAAAATTATAGTAGATGGAAGGCACCAGCGCTCCGAAGGCAGAAGTAAAGCCCAGTAATACCGAATTGCCTAAAGACATGCCCAGGTACCGCATGCCCAGGCCATACATCAAACCGCCACCTCCCCAGAGGATCCCCCAAAAAAAAGTCCATGCGAGCGTGCCGGAGGAAGCCGAGGAAATGATCTCACCAAAATGAGGAACGGTGATATAGGCAGCCAGGGGCGGAATGATCAACCAGGAAAAAAGCCCGCCAACGATCCAATAGCTTTCCCAGGCCCATTCTCTGACCTTCTTAAAAGGCATGTAGAAGCTTCCCGAAGCAAAGCCACCAATAAAATGAAAGATAATGCCGAAAATAACTTGCATACAGGTGATTTTTTCAATATGGCTGCAAAAACAGGTAGGTAAAACTAAAAATTAATATTCACCGGGCTGTCATGCACTGTCATGGCTTGAAAAATCACTTTTTAAGGATAAATTTTGACTATGGCGCCCGTTTCCGCACCGGAAAGAGAGACTTGGTTCAGGACCTGATCCGGGGCCTGGTTATTTCAGGAAGGGAGCTTTACGGCCTGTCTGGCTAACAACTTCCATTCCCCCTTGTTCTTTTGCCAGACCAGCAGGATGGATAAACGCACCGTTCCGGGTTTGCCGCCATCGTTCGTGGCAGCTATAAAATGATGCCGGACGATAGCGGTCCTCCCCACCACTTTAACCGTTTGTTCGTTTAATTCTATCGAAACGAAGTCGGACTTTCCGCTTACGATCCTATCGATAAATTCCTTTTTATCCTGGATCTGACCGCTGGAGTGACCATAACTCAGTTCATCCAGGGTCAGGTGGTCAAGAGTTGTCTGATCAGGGTCGATCATTGCCTTACGGAGAGCTTCAACCGCAGCGATCACTTGTTTTTCTTCTTTTTCCTGGGCAAAAGTCCGGGTTTGGATAGCTGGCAGCAGCATGAGAAGGCAGATTATTATTTTCATAAATAAAAAGTTATTAATTATTCCACCTTTATGCAATCCCCAGTTCCTCCTGTATCTTTTCCAGGGTTTTCCCTTTCGTCTCGGGCAGGACCCGCCAGACAAAGATCAGTTGGAGGAACATCATTACACTATAAAATACAAAGGAATAGAATCCTCCTTTAGAGCTTCCTTCGACGATGATCGGGAAAGTCCAGGATATGATGGCAGCCATGATCCAATGCGTAAAACTCCCCAAAGACCCTCCCTGCGAACGGACGGAATTGGGAAAGATCTCCGAGATAAAGACCCAGATTACAGCACCCTGTGAAAAAGCAAAAAAAGCAATAAATCCAATCAGGTAAATGAGCACGTTGCTATTTCCGGATACGCCGGTCATAAAGGCATTAGCCGTTAATCCCAGGAAAAGGATCATTCCAACAGATCCTATCAGTAACAATTTCTTACGTCCGAACTTATCGATAAGGGTCATTGCCAGTAAGGTGAAAAAAAGATTGGCGGCACCGATATAAACGGGTTGCAGATAGGCGTCTGACTTGTTGAATCCCGCCATTTCGAATATACGGGGCGCATAATAAAGGATAGCATTGATTCCGGAAAGCTGGTTGAACATGGCTAACAACACAGCGTATAAAATCGGTTTGGCATATTTTTTCTGAAAAAGCTGTTCTTTATAATCGCCGGCGGAATTTCCGGATTTCTCCGGGGCGCTATAATGACCATGGGCCCCTGCCTGTTCATGAACGGACTCCCGGATAGCCCGGATCGCTTCCGGAACATTCACTTCCTTCAGTTTTTGCAGGATAGGTACGGCCTGATCTTCCCGCCCATTCAGGATTAGCCAGCGTGGGCTTTCCGGGATTGTGCGCAGCAGGATCCAGAATAAGGCTGCAGGGATGACCATGATCCCCAGCATCCAGCGCCATGCTTCATCACCCATTCCCACGAATAAAAAATTGGTGAGATAGGCGATAAAGATCCCGGCTACGATATTGGTCTGGAAAGAACCAGCCAGGCGGCCGCGAAGATGGGCCGGAGCAATTTCGGAAATATACATGGGACCTACCACGGAAGAGGCGCCAACGGCTATTCCACCTGCAAACCGAAAGAGAACAAAAAGACTCCAGGCCGAGATGGAAGCAGTACCGATCGCTGCAAAAAAATACAAGGCCGCAATGACCATCAGCACTTTTTTTCGTCCATATTTTTTAGCAGGAATTCCGGCGATTAATGAACCTACTACAGTTCCAATCAAACTGGAAGAAACGGTAAACCCTTGCCAGAAGGAACTCAACGACCACATTTTTTCAATGATCTTTTCTGCGCCGGAGATCACGGCGGTCTCAAAACCGAATAAGAATCCGCCCAAGGCGGCAATAAGCGCAATTCGAACGGGATAGGAAAGCATGTCAGATTTTTATATGAACGACCAATCTAACTTATTTTCGCTTTATTTTTATGAAATTACCGGATAATTCTACCTGCTTTCCCTTTAGCAATTTTAGCTTCATCCAAGCATAATTTATGCTAATTCCACCTTCTTCATTTTCGGAGCGAATAAATGCATCACCACCCAGGCAACCAGGTAGGCAAAACCGCATATCAAAAAGATCAGGTTATAACCCAGTCCCTTATTTCCCAAACGGGTGAAATAATCGAGGATCCAGCCTACCAGCGGTTGAAAGATGATGCCACCAACAGATCCGGCCATTCCGCCGATCCCAATGACCGAGCTAATGGCTTTTTTGGGGAACATATCCGAGGCAGTGGTAAAGATGTTGGCGCTCCAGGCCTGATGGGCAGCAGCAGCCAGGCTGATCAGGGCGACCACGATCCACATATCCGTAAAATAACGAGCTGTAATGATAGGTAATACGCAGATGGCAATGATCAGCATTACTGTCTTGCGGGCTTTGTGAATGGGCCAGCCCTTATTGATCAGGTAAGAGGACAGGTATCCCCCGCCGATACTTCCAACAGTGGTACAGGAATATACAATCACCAGGGGCCACCCTGGTTTGGAAAGATCCAGTTTGAACGTATCGCTGAAATAACCCGGCAGCCAGAACAAGAAAAACCACCAGATGGGATCGGTCAGGAATTTACCGAAGACGAAAGCCCAGGTCTGGCGTACCGATAGTAATTGGCCCCAGCTAACCGGTTTGGCGGGAACGGGCACCGTCCCTGAGCCTGCCATCGCAGAAGGCCCTGACGAAGGAACAGATGCAGTATCGGGAACAACGTCTTCTCCATCGCTATGGATATAATCAAATTCCGATTTGGAGATTCCTTTTTTTCGTGATGGGATCTCATACAAGATCCACCAGAACAAAAGCCAGATAAATCCCAATGCTCCTGTAATGATAAATGCCATCTGCCAGCCATAAACGCCGAGTATCCAGGGGACAAGGATCGGCGCAATCATGGCGCCGATATTTGCCCCGGAATTAAATATCCCGGTGGCAAACGCTCTCTCTTTTTTGGGAAACCATTCTGCAACGGATTTAATGGCAGCGGGGAAATTTCCGGATTCACCAAGCCCCAAACCGGAACGGGCAATCGTAAAACCAAAAGTGGTACGGGCCAGGGCATGCCCCATCGCAAAAACACTCCAAATAATAATCGAAACCGTATAACCGACCTTGGTCCCTATCCTGTCGATGATCCTGCCAAAAGCCAGCAGGCCACAAGCATAGAACAATTGAAAAAGACCATTGATATAACCAAATGTAGTATTATCCCAACCAAACACCCTTGTCAATTCCGGCTTTAACAGACCGATCACCTGACGGTCGATATAATTAATGCTGGTGGCAAAAAAAAGCAAGGCTACGATCGTCCAGCGATATCGTGTTGTAGGAAGGGTTGACATGTGATCGGGTGAATTATTTTTCAATATAGCATTTTGTTCGGTTAATACCCTATCGTAAACCGGCAATCGCAACAAGATCCATATCTGTATACGTGTAATTCTCGCCAGCCATTCCCCAGATAAAGGAATAATTGCTGGTTCCGCAACCGGAATGGATGGACCAGGGAGGAGATATGATGGCCTGATGGTTGTCAACCCAAAGATGTCTTGTTTCCGAAGGCTGGCCCATCAAATGCAGGACACGCTGACCGGCAGGTACGTCGAAATAAAAGTAGGCCTCCATCCTGCGGGTATGCGTGTGAGCAGGCATAGTATTCCAAACGCTGCCTGTCTTTAATATCGTAAGACCCATAACCAGCTGACAACTTTGGATCCCGTCCGCGTGGATATATTTATAGATCGTTCGTTCATTCGAAGTTTGCCGGGCGCCGATGTCCACCGGCAGCGCCTCTTCTTTGGAAAGGAACTGTATTGGATGAACGGCATGTGCCGGAGTGGATAAGAAATAATACAATGCGGGGTCCCGGGCATCCTCACTGCTAAAGGTTAGCTTTTCCACACCTTTACCCAGGTAAAGACAATCCAGTTTGCCCAGTTCAAAAGATTGATCATCTGCCAGGATCGTCCCTTTCCCTCCCGTATTGATAACCCCCAGTTCCCGGCGCTGAAGAAAAAAATCAGCCTTTAATTCCGGATGGGTTTCCAGGGCTATCGTTTGTTTCACCGGCTTGACGCCTCCTATAATAACCCGGTCGTAATGCGTATACAACCATTGGATACGATCATCCTGCAGCAAATTGCCGGTAAGGAAGGCGTTGCGCAGTTCATCCGTATTCATTTCCCCTGTCTCTTTCGGGCTATGTTCAAATCTGAATTCCATACCCCCCCCGCCCCCTGAAGGGGGGGCCGGTAGCAGGCTATTTTTTTTGTTAGATTCGTTCATTTCATTTTTTTTATTCGTTGAAAAATCTTCAGGATACTATTCCCCCTTTAGGGGGTTAGGGGGTATTATCGTCCCATCCATCCGCCATCTACGGTAAGAATTGTCCCATGGACATAATCGGCTGCCCGGGATGCTAAAAACACAACAGGTCCCACAAAATCATCCGTTTCTCCCCACCTTCCGGCGGGTATCCTGTCAAGAATAGATTTGCTTCTTACCGGATCATTACGGAGAGCCTCCGTATTGTCGGTGCTGATATAACCTGGCGCAATTCCATTCACATTTACTCCCTTCGAAGCCCATTCATTGGCCAAGGCCTTGACCAGGCTTGCCAGTGCACCCTTGCTCGCCGCATAACCCGGAACATTGATCCCTCCCTGAAAACTGAGCAGGGAGCAGGTAAAAATAACTTTGCCCGAACCCCGCAGGATCATTTCCCGGCCGAATTCCCTGGCCAGGATAAAAACTGCGTCCAGATTGATTGATAGTACCTTATCCCAATATTCATCCGAATGTTCGGCTGCCGGCTGCCGCAGGATCATGCCTGCATTGTTGACCAAAATATCCACTTTCTCATTTTCGGCCTTCACCTTCTGAATGAACCCATAAAGGGATTCCCGATTGGTCAGATCCGCCTGGTATGCTTTAAACCCCCTGCCCAAAGCCCCGACTTCTTTTTCTATCGCGCTTCCGCTGAATTCAAGGGAAGCGGAGACCCCAATAATATCGGCACCGGCTTCAGCCAGGCCCAAGGCCATTGATTTTCCGATTCCCTTGTTACAACCTGTGACCAGCGCCGTTTTGCCATTTAAGTTGAATAGATCGCTCATATTTGGGACAGAACCGATTAATAAATAGTTTAGCGAACAGTTTGTTATCTTTGAATTAATAACAAGAGTACATTGTTATTGAATAAGATAAAGGGAATATGCTGACTTTTTTTACGAAAACGATTGCGGCGGACCGTTAACGGAAGTTTTGAAAAAAATCGAAATGAACGGATGAAGTATGAGGCGCTTACTATAAAAGATATTGCAAAAGCTCTCCATTTATCCGTCTCAACCGTTTCCAAAGCCTTGCGGGGAAGCCACGAGATCAGTGTTGAGACAAAAGCCGCTGTCCAGCAATATGCCAGGGAGAATAATTACCGGCCCAATCCCATCGCGCAAAGCCTCAAAAGAGGACGTAGTAAATCCATTGGAGTCATCGTTTGTAATATAGATAATAATTTTTTTTCCCAGGCGATCAATGGAATCGAATCCATCGCCCAGAATAAGGATTATAATGTGATCATTACGCAGAGCCAGGAATCCTATGAAAAAGAGATCTCCAATTGCGAACATCTTTCCTCCCGGTCAGTTGACGGATTGATCATTTCCCTTTCTGCTGAAACCCGGAATGTAGACCATCTTAAAAAACTGCATGAAAAGGGGTTACCTATTGTATTTTTCGACCGGGTTACCGATGAGATTCCGACACATAAGGTGATTGCCAATAATTATAAGGGAGCCTATGAAGCTACGCTCCACCTGGTGAAGCAGGGAGCCAAAAGGATTGCCCATATAACCAGTTCTGACAGTCTTTCCAATACCCTCGAACGATTGGAAGGTTACAAACGAGCCTTGTTGGATTCGGGGATGTTTCCAGATGAACATTATATAAAATTTTGTCAGCATGGCGGGATGATCAAGGAAGAGACCCACCAGGCGCTGGAGGAATTGTTAGCCATGGAGGCTAAACCCGACGCCATTTTCACAGCATCCGACCGGTTAAGCACCACTACCTTAAGCCTTCTGCGGGTATTAAAGATCTCCATTCCCCAACAAATAGCCCTGGTAGGGTTTACGAATTCCATCTCTGCCGATATTTTTAATCCTCCCCTGACCGCTGTCGTTCAGCCTGCTTTGGAAATGGGACAACTGGCCACAGAAATGCTGATCCAACTCATCGAAAGCAAACACCCGGTTACCAATTTTGAAAAAATTATCCTGGAAACCGAACTGATGATCAGGGAATCGAGCTTGAAATAGCTGCAAGCCTGAGATTGCAGCTTGTTGCCTGAGGCTCCTTTAGTAGGCTGCCGTAAAACGCTGCTGTACGTGTTCGGCATTTTCCAGTTCATCCACAATAGCAACAGCCAGATCTTCTACGGAGAGTACGCTTTTCCCCTTTTCGTCAAACACAGGGTTATCCAAACCTTTACGATAAACGCCTTTTCTTACTCCGGAAGTTCCCGGATGCATTTCAATGGCAGGACTGAAAAATGTCCAATCCAGTTCCGTCTCCTTTCTCAAAATTTCCAGATAATCAGCGGCTGCCGTTGCACCGGCCTTGTAAGCCTCTGGAAATTCGGGGGTATCGATCAAACGGACACCGGGCGCTATCTCGAGGCTCCCTGCTCCGCCAATAATAAGAAATCTTTTTATCCCTGCCTTTTTTACACCAGCCTGAATAGCATTGGTTCCATCCAGAAATTGCCGGTAAATCTCAGGATTGGTCCAACCCGGATTATAGGCGCTGATTACCGCGTCATTTCCTTTTACCAGGGAGATCACTTCTCCTTCTTTCAATATATCACCCGCTTTAAAAATAAGATTGGGAGAGGTGACCGTCAGTTTCTCCGGATGCCTGGCTATAGCCGTTACCGTATGACCTCTGTCTAATAATTCCTTCAGGATCGCTTTTCCTACAAAACCCGTTGCGCCGATCAATGCTACTTTCATACTTAAAGATTATTGGTTAAAAATAAATGCATAAGGCCCAATTACTTACTTTTGGAGAGTAAAGGTAAAAGGAAAGAACCGGGCAGCCAAGAAGGCACTTGCAGGAGACCTTGTTACCTGGCGGAAACAATTGTTGACAATCAATTACATACAATGGAAAATAAGGATGAACTCTTTTTGGATCTCGAAAATTGCCCGATCCGTCAGGTTCTGGACCGGTTCGGTGATAAATGGTCAATCCTTGTCCTTATCATTTTAGATGAAAAAGGAGTTTTACGCTTTACGGGGCTGAGCCAGCTTATCGGCGATATATCTCAAAAAATGCTCACGGTAACGCTTCGCAGCCTGGAAGCCGATGGATTGATCCGGAGAAAATCCTTTCCTGAAATACCCCCGCGGGTGGAGTATA
This sequence comes from Flavitalea flava, assembly GCF_054461575.1. Classification (NCBI taxonomy): domain Bacteria; kingdom Pseudomonadati; phylum Bacteroidota; class Chitinophagia; order Chitinophagales; family Chitinophagaceae; genus Flavitalea; species Flavitalea flava. Next base: position 268,697 of record NZ_JBTLQH010000001.1, on the reverse strand, counting down.
CATTAACTACTTTAGGAAGCAGCCTGTTGCCCCATATCAAAAGCCTTTCTTCCTGGGCCGATAAAAATATTGAGGAGATCAAACAAAACCGCAAGCTGAATTCAGAAAAAAAACAAACAGTCTGAAAAAAGTTTATAATTTTTCGCTTTTGCCATTTATCCGCTTCAGACGGAGTAATGCTTCCATATAATAATAATCCCCATAAATAATGGAGGCATCCACTTCGCTGTTACCTGGTTTGTGACCGGTGGAATGCAGCAAAAATGCCGGGATTTTTTCACCACCCTGATAGGCAGCAGTTGAAAGTACCCTAAGCATACCGGTGGCCTTATTCCGGTAGAAGGCGGCTTTGTCCTTATCGTCTATTTTTACAAAGGTGGATAGTTCCAATAACCCGGAAGCGGTAATGGCTGCGGCGGAAGCGTCCCTTGGTGCATTGGGTATGGCAGGGTCATCGAAGTCCCAGTAGGGGATCCCATCCGATGGAAGACGTTTGAGGTATATGTCAGCGACCTGCTGTGCAAATTCCAGGAATTTTTTATCCCCGGTTTCCCGGTAACACATGGTATATCCATAAATCGCCCAGGACTGGCCTCTGGCCCACATGGAAGAATCCGAATAACCCTGAAAAGTAACCCCCTTTATTTTTTTGCCGGTCGCCGTATCGTAGACCACTACATGATAGGCAGAATGATCCGGCCGGAAATGATTTTGCATGGTTATCTCTGCATGTTTCACCGCTATCTCGTATAATTTGTGCGAGCCACCGTGTTTAGAAGCCCAGAATAATAATTCCAGGTTCATCATGTTATCGATGATCGTATTGTGGATCCATCCTTTGGACTTTATCCTGAAAGGCCAGGAAAGAATGGTTCCTACCTTTGGATTGTAAAGTGTCGCCAGTGAATCGGCCGTTGCCAGCAAAATATTTTTATAGGAAGTATCTCCGGTTAGCCGGTAACCATTCCCGAAACTGCAATAGAGCATAAAACCCAGGTCATGGTTTTCGGCCTTTCGGTAAGCTAACCGCGTCAAAGGCCTGGTAAAACTATCCGCTTTGGCCTTCCAGGACGGGTCCTTCGAATATTCGTATCCGTACCATAATATACCCGGCCAGAAACCACTCGTCCAGTCTTCTATCCCCACCGTCTTCCAATTTGTATAACCGGCATCGATGCTCCTGGGCATCTGGTCATATCCTTTTATTCCGGAAACTGTCCTTGTGGCCTGTTGGATACAATACTTCAAGGCAAGGTCCGGATTAAACCCATCTTTATCACTGGAAGATTTCACCCTGTTGTCCTGCGAAAAGGAAGGAGGAATGATCAATAAAACAAGAGATAACAAAAAGATCAATTTGCGGGAAGAAATAAAGGAGGATCGCATATAGACAACCATTTGTGAATGTACCATGTTAACCTCGCAAGATTACACCCTACCATCCACATAGTAAAAAAACATCTCTTTTATTTACGAAAACGTTGTAGCCAGGGATCGGGAGGTTGCACCCTGAAATCGAAATTTATAGCTTGTCTTCTCCGGGGGTGGCGTTGCTGCGTCTCCGCACAAAATGAAATATGGGTATCCCCAATAATACGATACCCAGACCAGGCCAGGTGAATTTGGGTTTGTAGATAAATAATAAAACGCAGATACTGCCGGCAAGCAGAATATATAGCATTGGCAGGAAAGGGTAACCAAATGCCTTATATGGCCGGTGTAACAAAGGTTTGTTCTTCCGCAATCTGAAAATTCCGATCACGGTAAGGATATAAAAGATCAATACGACGAAGATGACATAATCCAGCAATTCATTATATTTCCCGCTAAGACAAAGCAGCGATGCCCAGATGCATTGCATCCACAGGGCTTTGGCGGGAACCGCATTTTTATTCAGGATACCGGCCTGCCGGAAAAACAATCCGTCCTTTGCCATCGTATAATAAACCCTCGCTCCGGAAAGGATCAACCCATTATTGCAGCCAAAGGTCGATACCATCAACAGGACGGCGATCACGATTGTACCGTTCGCTCCCCAGATATATTGTGAAGCCGCTACACCTACCCTGTCATTATCTGCGAATGCGATTTCCCCGAGAGGCATCACAAAAGTATACATCACATTGGTTGCGACATAGATAGCTGTCACGATCAAGGTACCCAGAAAAAGACTCAGTCCGATATTACGCTCGGGTCTTTTGATCTCTCCGGCAATAAAAGTTACATTATTCCAGGAATCACTGCTGAACAAACTGCCTACCATGCTTCCGGCAATGGCCCCAAGGGCTGCCAATCCCGAATAGGGAAGGATCTGGCTACCATCGAATTTCCCAAGAGCAAAACCAGTGTTCCAGTTAGCCCTGGCGATCCCTTTACTGGCAGCCAGAAAAAAACCGAACAATACCAGACCCGATAAAGCGGCGATCTTTGCCAATGTGAAAATAGTTTGTATCCATTTCCCTTCTTTGACGCCCCTGGTATTGATGAAGGTAAGCGATACGATGAGCAGGATCGACGTCAATTGGGCGGCGGAGACCTGCGCCCACCCAAGGTCGATCAATATATGTTTATCACTGAGGCCTGGGAAAATATAAGCGGCGAATTTGGAAAAAGCCACTCCGACGGCAGCAATAGAACCGGTCTGAATGACTGCAAAAAAACTCCAGCCATAAAGAAAGCCGGCCAGTGGATTAAACGATTCTTTCAGATAAACGTACTGGCCCCCCGCCCGGGGAAACATGCCGCTTAATTCCCCGTAACTAAGTGCAGCAATGAGAGTGAGCAGTCCCGTTAGTAACCAGACAAGAATGAGCCAACCGGCAGAACCGACATTCCTGGTGATATCCGCACTTACAATAAAGATCCCGGAGCCGATCATAGATCCCACTACTATCATAGTGGCATCCAGCAACCCAAGGGATTGTTTAAAGGAAACGTTTGGTTTGCTCATCTTCAGTTAGTTTGGGAAAATCCACCAGGTGTCAACAGGCATGATTATCAGTTGCTCCGGAAATTAAAGGCCCCGAAAATTAAACGCTTAGCAAATTAAACGCCGGCAGTTTCAGCAACTGAAATAGACAGATAATCGGGTAAGGCAGGTCTGTTGGCGATGGATTCGCCAATGGTCTTCAATACCCGCTCACGTTCTTTACCTGCCAAAGCCAGGCGGGGCGCTCTTACATATTCGCTGCCAAGGCCGGTCTGCGCTTCGGCAAGTTTGATATATTGAACCAGCTTGACATGTATATCCAATTCCAGCACCGGAAGGAACCACCGGAATATGGAGACAGCTTCGGCCACCCGACCTGCTCTCATCAGTCTGTATATGGCAACCGTCTCAGCCGGGAAAGCACATACCAATCCGGCGACCCAACCGTCGGCTCCCATTTGCAATTCTTCCATGACCAGGGTGTCCACACCGCAAAATATTTTCAGGCGTTTGCCGAAACGGTTGATCATCCGGGTAACGTTCGTAACGTCCCTGGTTGATTCCTTTATTGCCTGGATATTGGGACATTCGATCAGCTCTTCGAACATATCAAGGGTAACTTCCGTCCTGTAATCAATAGGGTTATTATAGATCATGATCGGAAGATCCGTTGAATCTGCGATAGTCTTAAACCAGGTTACCGTTTCCCTGTGGTCCGATGCATAACGCATGGGAGGGAGAAGCATTAAACCTTTAGCTCCCCAGGCTTTTGCATTGGCCGTTTGTTTGATAGCTTCACGGGTGGACCCTTCCGCAATATTCAGCACAACGGGTAAATCCCCATTCAAGGTTTCGACCGTGAATTTTACTAATTTCTCTTTTTCTTCCAGCGACAGTACACTGGCCTCTCCAAGACTTCCCCCAAGTATGATCCCGTCGATCCCTGATGCTACCTGGACTTGCAGATTCTTTTGAAACAAGCGGAGATCCAGTTCATCGTTCGCGGTGAATTTGGTTGTTAGCGCAGGGAATACTCCTTTCCATACTATTGACATAAAAAATATTTTTTCAAAAATATCCATAACCCGCCGGGCAGGTGTAACCTTTTTTGATCAATCCTAAACGGATTTTAACCGGTTTCTCCAAAAGCCAGCCGGTCTTTCGGGTTAAAATCCGTACACAAATGGGTTATTGAAAGCTAAGCAAAAAAAATCAAACCATCCGTAAATACCGCCGGAACAGGGCCTGATCGCCCTACTTACCCGGCCATTTATTATAAACGGAGGAAGATAAAGAATCCGTGCCCGTAAGCGGAATAAATGTAAAAACTGGCTTTGAAGCGGTTCCCCGGTTTACCGGATCGAATCCGAGCCCGGCCAATGAAAAATATTTTGTATAATCGAGGGGTTTAACGGTAAAAACATATTCAAAAATTTCCGTCAGGGAAATTCCTGCCACCGTTTCGCAAGCCTGCTGAAATTCTGCGTCGGAAAAACCCCTTTTTTTATCCAGATAATACTTTTTATAAAGCAAACGCATAACATCATCCAGGGACTTTTTATTCCTGGTATAATTGCGGATGGCAAAATCAAGGAACAGACCGATAACCGGTCCTTTATCATAATAAGAGATCGTTTTATTCTCCTGGTCCCCGGTTCGTCCAAAAGGGCCATCGCTCCAGGTTTCGTAACTGGCCTGAGTCAAAGATTGAAAAAGATGTCCCGGCTTATTTTCATAGGATTCGATATCGGACTGCACCGTCCGCAGTAATTCTTCCTTTGTCATTAAACCGGCACGAACAAGCATCAGGCGTTCGTAATAAACGGTAAGCCCTTCCGACACCCACAAAAGGTTGGTACGGTTTTCCCTGCTGTAATCGAAAGGCCCCAGTTCGACGGGCCGGATGCGTTTAACATTATAATGATGGAAATATTCATGCGCGATAAAACTCAGCATGCTCTGCCGGCCCGCAGGCGTATTCAGCTCCGCGCCTTCGAAAGAGAGCGTGCTGGAATTAAGATGCTCGATCCCTCCACGTCCGGGACCGATCGCTAAAAAAGTATATTCACTGTAAGGGATATTACCAATTACCGCTATCCCCTGCTCTACCATTTTTTTGAGATCTTTCATGAACCCTTTCCTGTCAAATTCGCCTAATTTATACCCAATGAACCGATGATTAACCCCTTGAATGGTAAATGCCGGTAATTCTTCCAGGTGTCCTATCAGTATCGGACAATCATACAGGTTATCAAAGTCTTTCGCCAGGAAGGTATGCGGCTTTCCAGCCACCTGACCGAGCCCTGTTGCAATATGGTCCCATTTTGGCGCAGGTTGAAGGGTTAGCGATACAGGTTGGTCCATAACCTCATCCATATATAAAAAAAGACCTGCAGGTGAAATATAGGCATGGTCAGCATCGAGGTAATTATTGGCGACAAAAGCTACATCTGCCTTGACAGCATAAGAGATCGTCACCGACTCTGTGTTTTTGCAGGTCACACGCCAGGCAGATGGTGCATTTTTTTCCCAGAGCAATGTTTTGCCCTGAGCATCCACCGCCTGAAAATTTTCAATTTTACCGGCATAGTCCATCTTTTGATAATAGCCGGGCATCCATACCGGCATCTTAACCTCAAGGGTATCTTTTCCGAAATGTTCACACCTCAATACCACCTGAAAATAGTGAGTTTCCGGATGGTTCATAGATACCGTGTAGGATAAAACCATCTTTTTTTTCTGAGCGTAAGCAGTTGAGGGGATGAACGGAAAAAGGAAGCTGCAACAGATAATAAATAAGCTTGTCCGGATGAGCCTTTTTTTCTTAACCATTAGTCAGTTATTAAATGAGCTTAATTATATAAATTATTTAACCGTGTTGTATCCATCCTGCTACAGATCCCTGTCGTTACGCCGGGGAGGATCGACCTCCAATAAATGTTTTACAAAAAAATCTCTTTTCTTTATTCTGCCATAAGGACCACCGTCTGTATGATCCATTCCGGGAAGGGGCAAAAAATCGAAAATTTTTCCTGCCTTGATCAAGGCATCCGCCACACGGTAAGTAGATTCCGGCGGTACATTCGTATCCGCTTCCCCAACGATCAGCAATAGATCTCCTTTCAGTTTGGCCGCATTGGTCACATTGGATTGTTCTTCATACTGTTTGCTGACCGGATAGCCCATCCACTGTTCGTTCCACCATTGTTTATCCACCCGGTTGTCATGACAACCGCAGGAGGAAACACCCGCCGTATAAAAATCGCCATGGAATAACAAACCTCCCAAGGCATTCTGCCCCCCGGCCGAGGTCCCGAAAAGGCCAACCCGGCTGGCATCTACATAGGGATAACGTGCGGCAAGTGCCTTGATCCACAGTATCCTGTCCGGGAAACCGGCATCCGCCAGGTTCTTCCAACAGACATCATGAAAGGCTTTTGACCGGTTGGCTGTACCCATCCCGTCTATCTGCACCACTATAAATCCCAATTGAGCCATGCTCTGCATTTCAAAAGAGCGGTTCCCGAAGTTCTTTGGAACGAAGGCATCCTGAGGCCCTGCATAGATGTTCTCGATGACCGGGTAACGTTTGGTAGAATCGAAATCAGCAGGACGACATACGACACCCCAGATATCCGTAACCCCATCCCTGCCCTTTGCATGAAAAGGTTCAGGAAGACGGAGCCCTGCAGCCAGATACCCTGCAATATCCGCCCGTTCCAACTCCATTATCAGGGCAGCGTCCGCTGTTCTGTGCAACTCCGTTACCGGAGCCTTGTTCACTTCGGACCAGGTATCCGTATAATATCGTTTATCCGGAGAAAAGACAACGGTATGATTGCCGGGTGCTTTTGTCAATTCCAACAAATGACTGCCGTCAAAACCGATCCGGTAATAATGAATAAAATAAGGATCTTCAAAGGCATTCCTGCCGCTGGCGGAAAACCAGATTTCCCGCCGTTTGTGATCGATGCTGTCAATATCCCTTACAATCCATTCGCCCCTTGTAACCTGCATTTCTTTGCCTGTCCGGCTATCGATCCGGTAAATATGCCGCCACCCGTCTTTTTCAGAGGTCATCAAAATCTCGTCGGTTGCAGGTAAATAATGAGTAAAGAGCCTTGATTCGTAAATAAAGGTATTCGTTTGCTCTTCCACGATCGTTCTGGTCTCCCCCGTTTGTGCATCTCCCTCCAGGATTCGGAAACGCTGGTGCCCCCTGTCCACTTTTTCATACAGGAAATAACGGGCATCTTTTCCCCTCCAGTGTAATTCAGGGGCTTCAAAAAAATCAAAGATCGGTGTATTTATTTTTTTTGCTTTCCCGTCGTTAACGGTAAAGACCATCATTTCAAAGCTGGTAAAAGGATCGCCGGGCTGTTTGTAGGGATGTTTTTTTAATTGTCCCCTTGTCGTTCCTGCGACCGAAGACAGAACATAATAAACGGCAGAATCTTCCACCGGATGGATGCGATACCCGACTATATATTTACTATCCGGAGACCAGGCCAGGGAGCCATAGGGATTTACCGCATCGGCATCCCTGGTGAATTGAATCAGCCGGTCAGTGTCTGACGATCGGTCAGCGCCTGACGATCTATTGGGCCGAACGAATACATTCCCTTCTTTTACATAAGCAATCCATTGTTTGTCCGGGGAAAGGCTATCAGTAGAAAAGGAATTCCAACGCTCCCATTGCCGGGTGAAGCCGGGGTAACGGGTGGAGTCCTTTGGGAGGGCCGGGATCTTTTCCGTGGTATAATTAACCAGATCGCATTTCCAGTAATTACTATCCAGTTTCAGGGATACGATACGGGCATCTTTACTGAAAACAAGACTGTCTATTTTCAAATGACCTGCCTGCAAGTGTTGGCCTGTTACCGCCTGTAAGGAAACTGCCAGTTTCTCCTCATCGAATGCTTTGCGGCGGTTCCCTTTGACAACATCCACATACCAGTATTCCCGAATACTGTCCTTTAGTATATTCCGGTACCAGAAGGCCGAACCACCCGGCTGCCAGTATGCCTGAACGTTTGTTTTGAAGAGGGTCCTTAAAGCAAGGCTGTCCAACGCATGCGCTTTGCGGTAACGTTCCTGTATTTCGGATTTTCCCGGTAGATAAGGCGGCAAAACGGTTTGTTGTGCACGCAGGATATTGACCGCGATCATAAGGAAAAGTATGATCGGCAACGACATTTTGAACAGGTTCATTTTGGTTGACTATTTTATGAGGTTAATTTTTTGCCAATCAGCGTGGCAGTTTTTTTTCTTTCAGCATTAAGACGGAGATGGAAAAAGGAGGAACAGTCGTTTCAAAATTGGAGCCGACACCGGTAACCCGTCTTTTTTCAGGAACGTACTTTTTCGGAAACCGGAATGAGTTCTCCGCCCCGGCTGTTTCGCTTTGCAAAACAGTCAGCTCCCCTTCTGAAGACAGATCCGAGGTTCCATTCAGCCGCCAATTTACCTGATAGGGAATATCGCTCCCATTCACCACTTTCACGATCAGGTCTCCTGTCTTTTCATTTTTTCCCGCCAGCGCAAAGAATTTTTCCGGTTCCGTATAGGTCATTATAAGTTCATCGTCCAGCCAGCATTTTACCGTATCCACCCCCACTTCAAGCCTGATAGCGTACCACCGGCCCTGCTCTATTGATTTGGGCAACTTCTTCTGTTCGCTGAGGTCCGATACGTCATAACCATTGGTCAGTTTCTCTATCACACAATGACTATTCAGCCAGGAACCGATATGAGCCCGCATACAGGTATTGGTATCCTTTACTGCGAAAGGAATAATAAATGCATTCAGGCCGCCCAATTTTTTCGCCTTCAAGGTTAACGTATACGTATCGAAAGATCTGTCCTTCAGCATGGCGAATAATTGTGGTCCTTCTGCGATTTGTGCAAGTCCGCTATCCTGTAGTTTCCATTCTCCTCTTACCGGGGTCCAGTATACGGCACCGGATATAAAATCACTCTTATACAGGGTTTGACCATTTTGTATGACTTCTATGTCCTTGTATTCCGTTTGGGTATCCCAGGTAGCCAAACCGATGGAGCCAGTGAACAAAGGCTTTTTTCCGGCTGTTTTCAGAATCTGCGTCCTGGTAGAAAGATTTATATCGGTTCTGTTTTCCGCAAGCATTTTCAAAGCATAATAGGAAATCCGCCCAAAACTTTGTGAAGCGTTAAAATTGATCAGGTTCACCGGCCAGTCCTCATCATTTACATTGACCAGCAAAGGCGCATAACTACTCATTTTGACAAGGTCCCCATTACGCTCCATACCCATGATATAAACCGCATCGCTTAAAGCCGCTTCCATATTCCCTCTACCCACCCCATTATTGGTGGCATACTCACCGACATACATATCCCATCTGCCCCGCCGGTACCTATCAAAATGATCATAATGGCTCATTGCCCAATAAGCAGATTTATAGGCGTGTTCATCCACAAGCTCCACTTCTTTCATGCTATCCAGGGTATTGGTATTCACATCACCTATCCCCATCGAAGCAATCACTTTTATATCCGGATATTTTGTCTTGATGGCCTCGTAAAAAAGATTATACCGTTTGGCATACAGGGGGCCATGTTGTTCATTGCCTACCTCCACATATTTAAGCGGAAAAGGCGCGGGGTGGCCGCTAGTGGCTCTTTTACGCCCCCATTTGGAATCAACGGGGCCGACCGCATATTCGATAGCATCCAAGGCATTTTGGATGTAACCTCCAAGACTGTCTTCCGGGGCGAAGGTTCCGCTGCGGTAATCGCAGGAAACCCCCACATTAAACACATACAAGGCCGCCGCTCCTATATCCTCGCAGAACTGGAGATACTCGTGATATCCAAAACCATCGCTGGTCCAATAGCCCCAGGGGCTGTAGGTGCCAGGCCTCTCTTCTACAGGTCCGATAGTCCTCCGCCAATCAGGAGCGCTTTGGATATTGATCCCTTCTACAAAACAACCTCCGGGCCAACGGATAAAAGCCGGGTTCAGATCGGCAATGGATTGAGCAAGGTCCAACCGCAGGCCGTTGGGGCGATTCCTGAAAGTTCTTTCAGGGAACAGGGAGACAAAATCCACCCAAACCGTTCCGGTACTTCCGAAGGATAACACGAATTTCGCTGCAGGATCAGTTTGAGCGGCTTTTAAAACGCAGTTGTATTTTTTCCAGGACCGGTTATGCACGCCATTAAAGATAAAAGAAGCCAGTACCGCCCCATCCGCGGATTGCAGAGAAGCCTTTACGCTCCCATTGTACTGTTTATCGGTATGAATATAAAAACTACATAAATAATTTTCTCCTGCCCGAACTCCGATCCCCCAGAATCCTTCATTAACCAGACCGGCTCTTCCACTATTCTTCAGGATACTCAGCTGCATACTATGAGGAGTCGCCGTGTTAAGGGGATCCTTGTCCGTTAAAGCCGCTTTCATCTCAGAACCTCCACTGGTGTCCAGAGACCAGGCGGGCCATTCAGATTTCAGGGGCCATTCCATTTTCCAATCGCTTACACCGTTACCTGGCATGGAAAAATGGGGAGTCCGCCCGGGCACGATATATCCATCCTGTAATACGGTCCCTTGCGGCAGACGGCTTTCTTCGAAGCCTCTGTTCTGAATAAGTTCTCCATACAAACCCCCTTCTCCGGCATGACTTATTTCCTCAAAAAAAATACCATGAAGGTTTGGCGAAATACGATTACCGGGCTTATCTGCATCAATGATAACAGAAGCCTGGTTCTGACAGAAGCCTGTTATTATATAACATACCCCTGCCAGCACGAATATTGTTCTTAACATCGGCGGATTTATTTAAATCTATTTTACAGGTTACGATCCATTCCTGATTACTTCACGATCCATTCATGGATACCGGAAGAATTCTCAGCGGGTAACTGTACTTCCATTTTCAAGGCATTCGTAGTGATCGCAGTAAATTTTACGGAGTTATACCTGTCCTTAACTACCTCATAGGTTCCTGTAGGCTCAACAGGAAACCATTGACCGTCCTTCCTGTAAAACAATTTCCAGGATAGTGGTATCCGGCAGCCGCCCCAGGGACCATCGTCAAACCAGTAAACCCGGGATTCGGAAATCGAATAACTGCTGTCAAAATCATATTCCACGAATTCCACTGTATTTTTTTTCGGCCACCAATGCAGGTAAGGCGCGCTGTTATCTTTGGAATCTACAGGATCATATTGATCGTTGAGGGCTTTTACCATCAGTTTACCGGCAGCAGAAGAACTTACCCTGCTTTTCGAGGCAATGGTGGCAGCGGGCCTGGGGTGTGCAGCCGACGCTTCATAAGGGATCCACACCTCCATCTCGCCGGGTCCCCGGTTATTCCAGGAATAATAAGGAATGGCTTTTACCGGCTCCTTTGAACTCACCAGGTCATCACTGTTCAACTGACGGGATGTTGCCGTTCCGGTTGTCGACAATTCTGTAATGCCTTTTAGTTTGGCGGGATTATAGGCTACCTGTATAGCAGCAAGTGTATCTACCACAATGCTATTGACCGAGCTGTCCTGGTGATCGGCCCCTTCCAGGCAATATACCACGGGTCCCCGTTGAAAAGCGAACCGGTCGCGGTCCGCCTTTACGCTGGTGTTTGCCATAACTCTCTGGACCGGCATAGGAAATTCGATAACGACTTTATCTCCTTTTTTCCAGGTGCGTTGCAGAACGGCATATCCGTGCTCCGTAAGATAGTCGACCGGCTTCCCGTTAACCAGGACAGGAATAGCTGCCACCCGGGTATCCGAAAAATGATAAAGATCACCGGGTACAGGCTGTCCCTGCGCCCATCCGGGTAACCTCAGTCTTAATGCAAAGGCTCCGCTTTTTTCGGGATCGACGCCAATAGACACTTTGCCGGCCCAGGGATAATCAGTCGTTTCCGTAAGGGTCACTTTTGTAGAAGAGAGATCGACCTCCATTTTATTACTGACATAAAGATTTACAAACAAGTCATTGTCCTTTTGCGCATACACATATCCCGGAACGGACGGAAGAAAACGCGCCACGTTGGAAATGCAACAGGCGCAGGCGAACCATCCACTACGTTGGTGCTGTCCCATTGATGCCAAAGGATTGGGGTAAAAAAAACGATCCCCGCTAAGGGATACACCCGATAAAAGCCCGTTATATAAAGTCCTCTCCAACACATCGATATATTTGGAATCTCCGTGCAAAAGGAACATCCGGCTGTTCCAGTAAACATTGGCGATAGCAGCGCAGGTCTCCGCATAAGCAGACATGTTTGGCAGATCGTAAGCATCTCCGAAAGCCTCTCCGTTCCCGGTAGCGCCGATACCTCCGGTGATATATAATTTTTTCATAACCACATCACCCCAGATATCATCGATAGCTTTTAAATAATTCTTATCCCCTGTCAGGGCGGCCACATCCGCCATTCCTGTATACATATACGCAGCGCGGACCGCATGCCCTTCAGCCTCATGCTGATCCACTACTTTTTTATCGGCCTGATTATAAGAATCGCCCTTTGCCCCGCCTTTGGGTCCCCGTATGTCCAGGAAAAATTTAGCAAGATCGAGATATTTTTTCTCGCCGGTCACCCGGTATAATTTAGCCAACCCGATCTCCACGATCTGGTGACCGGGGTATTCTTCTACCTTCCCATAGCCAAAATCCTTCACCAGCAGGTCGGCGTTCTTAATGGCAACATTCAGCAATGTTCTTTTTCCCGTTGCCTGGTAATGGGCTACGGCAGACTCATATAAATGACCGGCATTGTACAATTCATGGCTAAGTATTTCTTCTTTTTCCCAACGTTTGGCACCGATCCATTCGTGGGGCTTTGCCGCCTGCATGGTACGGAAGGTATATAAATATCCGTCCGGTTCCTGCGCGGCGGCTATTATACCGATAAGGGTATCCAGCTGCTTTTCCAGCTTCGGGTTTTTTCTAACCTGCAGACCATAGGAAGCCCCTTCGATCAATTTGTACAGATCCGTGTCGTCAAAGGGAAAATCAGTCATCTTATCATCCTTCAGCTTTTTGGAAGCCCGCAGGAAATTATCGATCCGCCCGTTCTCCCTGCACTTCTGCAATACATAAGGGATGGTTACGTCGGCATTCACCTCGATCTTTGGCTCCCAAAAATTATCGGTAAGGTGAACCCGGGTAAATGCTACCGGCTGTATCGGGTAATCAGTATGCTGCGCAATTATCCCGTCGGCAGTACAACTAAAAACTGTTAAGGACATCCATAGTTTCCTGACATTACCTGCTAACATAATTATTCCATTTAAATTTCTGAATTACGATTGATCAATTAATTCGTATAAATTCCATTTCCTTTTACGCTTAACAATTTTACGCCATGCGGAGGAACGTCAGTATGATAAGCCGAATTAAAAACGCCCAGATCCTTCTGCCGCCAAACATCTCTTATGGTCAGCCTCTCCTGCAAATGGAGGTTTTTGAAATTCAGCTCTATCTTTCTGTAAGCAGTATCCATGTTAAAGATACCCACAACGTTAGATCCATCTTCCAACTCTTTTATCCAAACCTGGTATTTATCATTTCTGATCACCTGTTGTGCCTGCCTGCCCAGCACGTCCTGGTCTATCGCCAACACTTCGTCGTTAGTCAAAAGGTTCAGGGTAAATTCATCCAGCTTACTTATATCACAACCGATCAGTAAGGGGGCTGCCAACAAAGACCACAAGCTTACATGGGTATATTGTTCATCGGGCGTCAGGCGGGAAGGATGCAGGTTCTCGCCCCAACCCACCTGGCCGACGATCATCATATCCGGGTCGTTCCAGTTACCGGGTTTTGCATAGGGATACAGGGCAGCCTGTTGGAATCCAATACGGCAAAGGCTTTCCCAGGTATCTTCTATATCTTCCGTTGTACGCCAGCTTTGGCCGTCAACCGTACTTCCCCATTTCCAAACATCTTTCATTCCATATTGACAAAGGTTATATACGATATCCCTTTTCCCGCCTTCCAAAGCCTTTTGCATAACCCGGTAAGGCTTTATATAGGAAACTAATGCGGTGTCACTCCCCACCACTCCATCATAACTGCACCAATCATATTTCAGGTAATCGATGCCCCAGGATGCGTAGGTACCGGCATCCTTTTGTTCATTGAGGTAAGAACCCAGGTATCCTCCACAGGTTCTGGGGCCGGGAGAGGAATAGATGCCGAATTTCAAGCCCTTTTCATGTAGCCAATCGCCCAAAGCCTTCATACCGGAGAACTTGTCATTGGGCATTAAAGTACTATCAGACCTTCGTTTAGGCTCCTGCCAGCCGTCATCAATATTGATATAGGTCCAGCCATGATCAGCCAGGCCTTTATCTATCAAAGCTTTGGCAGAAGATCTGACTTTATCTTCGCTCACACTCAGCCCCCAGCAGTTCCAGCTATTCCATCCCATTGCCGGAGTTAACGCCAGAACATCACCCACTTTAATCAGCAATTTTTGATGTGCCTGCCCACGGTCATTTGCCACTACAACGTGTACAGGATATTCCCCTTTTTCAGAGAGAACACCCTGTATCACACCCGTTTCTTTGTCCATGACCAATCCTTTTGGAAGGTCTGGAATACGGTAAGACAAGGGCTTTTTACCGGTAGCTGCTATCTTGAATAAAAAAGGAGAGCCAGGATGTACACCGAATACCTTCGCACTGTTGATATGGGGAGAGGCTGCGGGGGCAGGGGTAAGAATATAGGGGATCTTTTGATTACCGCTGACTGACAGACCCGTTGCGCTCTCTGTAAAAACAAAACTACATTCAATACCCTGGCCGGAAGGCATGTTGAGTACTATCTCTTTTACGGTAAAGGGATTTAACCGGACAGCTGATTTTTTGTTGAGTATCTCTTTTTGGGAGGCGGCGTTATATATTCTGCAGGTAAACACCCCCTCCACCACGCTATTAAAGGAGTTCTGCAACAGAACCGGTACTTCTGTTTTTTCGGTAGATAAATATTTCATTTTTTCATTAGAAATAGTTAGCGTGATGCCGTCAGTTCTTTCCAGCATATCCAGGTATGGGTTACCCATAAATATACCGCCTGTTCCACCCCCATCATAATCCCTTATAACAATCACATTCTCTTCATCCCATTTAATGGCCGGATTTGTAACGGCAATATGGTATTCCCGGATAGCGGGCCATTTACTTATATAACCTTCTGTATCATCGGGAAACGAACCTGTTTTTCCAATTTTTATCCCATTTAGCCAGGTTTGATCCACGTCGTTTACATGCGCCAGGAATATACGCAGGCTATCTCTCCATTGACCGTTTGTTTTCAAAGAAGAAGGGATCCTTACGTGTATGCGGTACCAGGCATAACCATGATAATCAGGAAATCCCTGCGCCTGCCAAACCTCACCTGTCTTAATGTCTTTCCAACCGCTGTCGTCAAAACCCGGTTTGCTCCATCCGGCGTTATCCCCGGTTGAAAATTTTGCAGATGGCAATGGAAGAGCGTCAGGGTGCTGTGCAAGGCAGCAAACTACAGGAGCAGAAATGAACCAGATCAGCAACAATGACTTCTTCATTTCTAAAATTACATATCAGCAACTCCCGGCATGACCTGTAATTTAATAAAGTATACACAAATATTAACCTTAATTATTCAAATACCACGGTCTTATTCTTATACACGAAAACGCGGTCCTCAAAAACCCCTTAGCCGAACCGCTCCACGGCAAAAGGTGACAGGTCGATACTGGTAGCCTGTTCATCGACCAATTCACTGACCAGTTTACCCGTTCCTGGCCCCAGACTCAATCCTAACATGGAATGCCCGGTTGCCACCACCACATTGTCGTATTTTTTTATCCGGCCGATATAAGGCAATCCATCTGCCGAACAGGGGCGGTAACCATACCATATTTTTTCTTTTGACGGCATAGGCACATCGAATTCCGGAAAAAATTTCCTTACTGCATTAAGAATACCTTCTACACGATTATAACGGGGAGGAGCATCCGTTGTTGTAACTTCCATGGTCCCCCCGAACCGGATCTTGTTCCCATTCATCGGTGTGATTGCCGCCCGTCCTTCTACCAGGATCGCCGGGTAATTCACCCGGTAGGGAGAATCTTCCAATGTTACCGAATATCCCCTTCCCGGCATCAGGGAGATGCGGGTGCCCATCATGGCTGCCATTTCCCTGCTCCAGGATCCCGTAGCCAGCACGACAGCATCCGCACTATATGTATTATTGGCGGTATGCAATTTCCGTATTGCCCCGTTCCCGGTTTCAAAACGTTTCACTTCTTCATTAGGCACCAACTGAACTCCGACGCTTCTTAGCTTGCCGATAAGGACTTCCATCAATTTGTTCGGATACAGATGAGCGTCGCATTTAAAGAATATGGCACCAAGGGCA
Organism: Flavitalea flava; assembly: GCF_054461575.1. NCBI lineage: Bacteria > Pseudomonadati > Bacteroidota > Chitinophagia > Chitinophagales > Chitinophagaceae > Flavitalea > Flavitalea flava. Next base: position 252,366 of record NZ_JBTLQH010000001.1, on the reverse strand, counting down.
TTGATCTTTGTATGTGGTTCTTTTGCCTGTAACTCTTCATAATTCAGTAAATGCGTATCCAGACCCAATTCCTGCGCTTTCTCCACCGTATGGTGGGCATGCGCTGCGGCCGCTTCGGTCTGAAAGATCTCCAACAGGCCTTTATGCTCGTAAGCGCAATCGAATCCGGGGAGCTTCATCCAGGATTCATATTCATGCTGGCTCAGGAGCGCTATATCTTTCAGTGGTACGGCCGATCTTTCCACATGTTCTTTCGTCGCGCTTTTCATAAAGTTCCAGCCCCAATCGATCAGCGATCTGCTGAGTCTTGGTTGTACATAAAAAGGACTTCTGGAGTTCAACATCCATTTCAGTCCTTGCCGGACGATCCCGGGAGTAGCCAGTGGTATAAAGTGGCTGGGGCACACATATCCGCAATTTCCATAAGAACAATTATCCAGGAAATCGGCCTTGTCCAGGACAGTGACCTGGTGCCCCGCCTGTTGCAGGTAATACGCCGAGCTTAGTCCGATAATTCCACCCCCAATTACAATTACATTTTTTCCCATTTCCCAATATCCTGTTTTCTTATTCGTTAATATTTCAGAAGACAACTTGCTTTCATCCCTTTAAGGGCTGGTGATTTACAATTTATAAAACCGCCAGCTTGTATGAAAATCCCTGGGCAGGTTCTGGCCGGTAAGTATAGCTCTTACCATTTCCACCGGCATCATATTCTCCTGTAAAATGGCATCGTGGAATTGTTTGACCGTCATTTTTCCTCCGTCCACCAATTCTTTTTTCAGGGCATAGAATTGAAGTCCTCCGATCATGTAAGCTATCTGATATAAGGGATCATATCCACCGACAAAAGAACGCCGCACCTCTCCTTCCGCATTGGCACGTTCATGTCCGACCCGGTCTACCAGGAAATCGATGCATTGCCGGGGAGTCCATTTCCCCAGGTGATAATTCAAAGAAAAAATGATCCGGGCACAGCGGTGCATACGCCAGAACAGCATACCTATCCTGTCCTCCGGTGACCGTGGAAAATGCTGGTCCCACAGAAACATTTCCCAGTACAGGGCCCATCCTTCCCCCCAAAAGGGGTTGTCAAAATGACGATACGTTTTATACCTGTTACACATAAACTCCTGCATTAAGTGCCCGGCTATCAACTCATGATGAACGGTTGCCCTTGAGAAATGCGGATTATTACCCCTCATACTCATTAGCTTATCTTCCTGACTCATTGTACTGGTAGGGTATGAAACGCTCAATTCCTCCCCGCCTGTGAAAAAAGGATTGATCAGTTGCCTTTCCGGTGTCATCATGATCATCCGCCAGGTCTCTTCGGCCATGGGGGGAATGGTCAGCAAGTCGTTTTTTTTCAGGAAGTCGACAGACTCATTATACAATTCCATGATCGCTTCCGGCTGCCGGGAAGGAGGCACGTAGGTGGTCTTCACTTTTTCCAGTGCCGCCTTCCAATTTTCCCCAAAACCCATATCCCTGGAGGCCATTTCCATTTCTTTGTCGCACCAGGCGAATTCCTTATTGGCGATCGACACCAGTTCTTCGGGGGAATAAGGGATCATCTGTACATCCAGCCTTCGAAGTAACTCTTCCCTACCTATTGGATTGCCGGCGATACTGCTGCCGTCGTCCTTAACAGGAGCGCCCATCCTGGCCTTTGCATGGAAAAGGTCCGCATATTCCCCTAAAAGGCTATCCAGTTTTTTATAGGGCAGAGGAATCCACCAGGTAAACAATGGGTCATATCCATTATAGAACTCAAAAACACTTTTTAACCCATCCTGTAACCCTTTTATAGTTCCCTCAGCCCGTTTGCTGAGTGCTACCGGGATCGTCCGGTCGGTTTCTATTTTTTTGCGGCAAGCCTGGATTTCTTTACCGATCCGGGTCAATTGTCCGGCTAATTTTTCTGCATCCGGAGCGGCCCCTCTTCGTCTTGCCCTTTCAATGGCATAAATGCTGTCGGCAAAGGGCACCCATTGGCCTATTATGCCAGACTCTTTTTCTTCCAGGGCAAGTCCGTGTAATTGTTCCTGCAATAGCCGGCTGAACAGGATATAATCCACCCGTGCTCCTCCATTCAGCTGATCGAAAGGTAATGCTTCCAATTTCTTCAGGTATTCTTTGGCAACCCAGGTTAGCCGCTCCCGTCTTTCCGGAGAGCCGGTCAGGGTATAAAAACGCTCCAGGCTCCCATGGTCCGCCGTATATTTTACCATCAGGTTATTCACCTCGCTTGTTTGCGCATATAGGGAAGATGGGTCAATCTGGCCATTCACCACCCCGATTTCCATGGTTATCAATAATAAAAATAGGCAAATCCGCATCCGTGGATATATTTATCAATAAAATTAAGGCGACACCCCACACTTATATTCACCTATTTTAACTTCTTGTAATTATTTATTAACAGCGAAGATACAGGGATTACAAACCCGGATTTTAGCCCCTTATAGCCATATTTTAACCTATACTTACTGATTTTTGATAATAATAAGATAATATTTGCAAATACCGTACATTCACATTGGTCCCCATTTTTTAACTCGTTTAGTTAAATAGAGCAGCCATGAAAGTCCTGCAATTCACCATCCCGGTTCCCCACGACAAAACCGTCATTGTTCAGAAAGATGTGCTCCCTCATTTCTACCCGCATTTGCACAGGCACCAGGAAATCCAATTGACCTGGATACAGCAGGGAGAGGGAACTCTGGTTGCGGAAAACAATATGCATGCCTTCCGGTCAAACGAAATTTACTGGCTGGGTGCCAATCTTCCCCATATCTTCAAGAGCGACCCTTCGTACTTTTTACCGAAGAGCAGGAAAAAGATCCAGGCACTCAATATTTTCTTCAATGTAAAAGGCCAGTTGGATTCTTTCTTCGAACTACCCGAAATAAAAAATGTAAAAAATTTCCTGCAGAATCAACAGGCAGGTTTTAAAGTGCCGCAGCAACACGTCGCTGAGATCTCCAACAAAATGCTGCGGATCCAGAGCAGTTCAGGGGTGGACCAATTGATTCATTTTATGGAGATCCTGAAACAATTGAGTTCCTTCCAGGAATTGGCGCCCCTGTCAGCCTGCTCCCAACCGGCCGCCTACAGCGAACACGAAGGCATCCGCATCGGCTCCATTTATAACTATATTATGCAACAATATGATAAGCCAATCACCCTGGAAGATGTCGCCAAACAGGCCCACATGACCCCTCAGGCGTTTTGCCGGTATTTTAAAAAGCATACGCTGCATACTTTTGTATCCTTCCTGAACGAGGTGCGCATCAACGAAGCCTGTAAAAAACTGACAGACGGGAATTATGACAGCATTGCCACTGTCGCATATAATTGCGGATTCAACAGCATTACCAATTTCAACCGGGTATTCAAAAGCATCACGGCCAGATCACCCAGCAACTATGTCGAAAGTTATTTCCATCATGTGGAACTGGGGGCCTAAGAGGAAAAGCATAAAGCGGCAAAAACAGAAAAGTTTTAATTATATCCGGGATTTGGTGTCAACAGGGTATTTTTATTTGTTTCATATCTGGGTATCGGCCATAAATAATAGGCAGGAAGAAAGGTCCGGGGCTGCACAACCACGTAGGTATACGTAAACCCGCTATTATCCTGTTCAATCTGAACACCCATCAAAGGTTTATTATCGGTCTGACCGGCGATTTTCCAACGACGTGTATCAAAGATCCGGTGCCCCTCAAAACACAGTTCGATCTGCCTTTCATGATGGATACGATCCCGTAAAGCAGTACCATTATCTGTGATACCCGGCATTTGCACGCTCGCCCGGCTTCTTATTTTGTTCACATAGATTTGTGCTACGCTTTCATTACCCAATTCAAATTCGGCTTCGGCATAGTTCAGATATAATTCTGCCAACCGGCATATGATCCAGTTCTGATTACTGGTCTGGCTATTGATATTTATACTCTCATCCATGTATTTCCGCCAGTTATAACCAGTTGGAGAATTATTAGCCCCTTGCGGATCATCTGTGCCTCCCTTGAAGGCCTGAAAGGTCCTGCCCCTGTATCTCAAACCATTGTATACAATATCACCGGCAAACCTGGGGTCCCGGTTATCATATGGATGTGCGGGGTCGTATCCGGAGGAAGGGTCTGTTATCATTTTGCCATTGGCCATCTCAAACGAGTCAACGAGATTTTGCGAAGGCGCGATTGCTGACCATCCCCCATCCAGGTTTGCTGCTGAGATCAGATCGATCCCTCCGCCGGGGGTTCTGCTAAAATTGTAGGAAAAGAGTATTTCGCTATTTTGTTTATCCAGAAATATCTTTTGATAGGTATTGTCCTGGTTTAAGGCATATCCGTTCGCTTCACAAAAGTCAATAGCAGTTTTAGCCGCATCCGCTGCCTTTTGCCATCTTGCCACGTCATTGGATTCGTTATTCAAAGGGCTGGCTGCATATAATAACAACCTGGCTTTTAATGCCATCGCGGCCGCGGCAGTACCCCTGCCAAAACTTGCATCACCGATCCGGTTAGCGGGCAGAAGCAAGGCCGCAGAATCGAGGTCATTTATTATAAAACTTACACATTCATCATAGGTATTTCGTTTAACCTGAAAACTGGTATCCTTTAATCCATAGGTCTTAGTGATAATGGGTACGCCGCCATAACGTTCCACCAGGTCGAAATAACAATATCCCCTTATCAGTTTCATCTCCCCGGTCAACTCTTTTGCAAACGCCGAGTCAGCAGACCTGGATAAGGGAACCGTTCCGATTTTGCTGAAAAAAACATTGCAGTTACTGATGTATTTATAATCCAGCGTCCAGGTGTCGGAGAAAAGGTTGTCCGGCGTCCATTGGCCGGTATTGACGGCCCAGGCATTCGCATAATTATATTGGGTGAACCCTTCGTCACAACCCATCGCCAGAAACTCTGCTTTAAGGGATGCGTCTCCTTCAAAATGGGGGAAAACGGCATATTGCCCGTTGACAAAAGCCTGCACCAGGTTCAGGTCGGACCAAACATCCGGATCCGAAAATGAATCGAGCGGTTTCTTACTTAAAAAATCTTTCTCGCAGGAACTGGCTGATATGATGAGGAGTGCCATCAGGCACAAAGAAGAAAATAAAGATTTCATATATTTCTATTTACTATGCACAATAAACAGGTTTAAAAACTAAGGTTGGCTCCAATGGTAAAAATCCGGGTTTGCGGATAGGCAGCGCCTATATAATTTATTATTTCAGGGTCATAATATTTTACTTTATCTACACTGAACAGGTTAAATCCACTTATATATACCCTGCAACCGGTAAGGCCCAAACTTTTAAGCCGTGTAGCAGTAAACCCATAGGCCAGCTGAACACTTTTTAATTTCACGAAAGACATGTCTTTTAACCAGAAATCCGATTGCAGGTTATCAATACTGTTAGTTCTGTCAAAGGCGCCAGGCAAATTTGCGTTGGGATTATCCGCTGTCCATCTGTTAGTATACACCCAGGCAGGAGGGACAAAATATTTATTGTTATTGACATTGGGCTGGATTATTTGTTTGGCCCTGGCCTGTCCCTGCAAGAGGAGATTAAGAGAAAAGCCTTTATAATTAGCGCCCATGGTCATTCCAAAAACGATGCGTGGTATCGGACTTTCATAATTGCGCACCTGGTCTTTTGATGTTATCTTTTTATCACCGTCATAGTCTATGTATTTTATATCCCCCGGCTTGGTGCCAGCCAGGTGTGGGTATTTATCAATATCAGTCTGCGAATGGAAAATGCCATCCGTCTTATAGACCAGCCAGGATCCCAGTGGATAGCCCTGTACCTTTTGCCATTGGGGAACGCCCGGTGCTTCATCGTTAAAGACTACCTTGTTACTGGTATAGGTAAAATTGCCGGAGATATTATAATTAAGATCTTTATTAATTGTTCCCTTGTGGCCTATTTGTATTTCCAAACCATGCCTGTCGACAATTCCAATATTTTCATCCGGCAAAAGGAGCCCGGCACTGGTAGGAATGGATGCGTTCCTGGGTGTAAGAATATCATACCGGTGGGCAAAGAAATATTCAATACCAAAATCCAGCATACCATTCCACAAAGAAGATTCAATGCCGATATTCTTATTTTTTTCTTTTTCCCAGGTTATATTTGGATTGGGTGCAATCCCGGTGGCTAAAGCCTGCGTTTGTGTAGGTGTGTTTGGATCCGAGCCGGTATAAAAAGCGAGCCCGTTATCAGTAGGATCGACCAATGTATATCTCTGCAGGAACTGGTAAGAACTTACACGATCATTACCCAACAAACTATAGGAGGCTTTTAGCTTCAATTGGTTTACAAATGGCGCCAATTTTTTAAAAAAGGGCTCTTCGGAGATCCGCCAACCGGCCGATATTCCCGGAAAGTTACCATATTGCCTGCCGGGAGGGAAATTAAAGGAACCATCGCGGCGCATGGTAAATTCAAAAAGATATTTATCTTTATATCCGTAATCGATCCTTCCGAAATAATTACGTCTTGCATTCTGGCTGGCGCTTCCTCCATTATTAATATCGGCGCCGGAGGGGCTGCCGGCAAATAGTTGATCCAATCCCGTACCTATAAAATTCTTTCTGAAAGCGCTGATCCCTTCATCATAATAACTACTTTGTTCAAATGCTGCAAAAACATTTATGTTGTGGCCTCCAAAACGTTTTTCATAGCCCAGCTTCAGGTTATAGGTTTTCAAATGGCTATTCCCATAATTCTCATTTAGCCGGATGGAATTATTATCGCCTAATAAAGTGGCTTTAACATTCGTAAACTGATTGGTTGTGCTATCATAATCATACAGATCGAAAGGATGAGTAAAAGATTTACCATTATAAAAATTAAAATCCTGAGCGGCAAACCCTGTAAAGGACAAACCCGGTGTAATAAAAGGGAGTTTCCATTCAAAGGAAACGAGGGTCTGGATGGAGTTCGTGTTAGCCTTCCGATAGCCATCATATCCCTGAGCCTCCTGCATTGGATTGGCCCCTTGCGTGCCTCTGGCTGGCAGGCCATTGGGATAAAACGGCGCATAGCCGGGAGGAGTCCCCAGGATATCAGAAAAGATCTGGTCAGAAAGAGTAGGTTGATAAACCCTGTTCTCCATCCTGCCGGCCAGGTCGACAGAAATCTTAAAATTATCGGTAACCTGTGCATCTATATTGGCACGCAGGTTATATTGGTTGTAATTGGTGGCGGACTTCCGGTAAAAAGCGTCCTGGTATAAATACATACCGGATAAAAGATATTTAACCTTATCACTCCCCCCCGATAAGGTTACGCTATGTTGTGTTTGGGGTGTCCATGGTTTTAAAACAGTCTTGTACCAATCCGTGCTGGGGTAATTCAATGGATCATTTCCTGCCTTATATTTATCAATCTGATCCTGGGTAAAAGCAAGCGGTTGATTAAGCCTCGCATTTAATTCGTTCTTATATATGGCATACCCGGCTGCATTAACCAGCTTTGGAATCCGGGTAGGCTGCGAAAGACCAAAACTGCCATCATAAGAAATAGAAGGTTTGCCTGTCTTACCTCTTTTCGTGGTCACCAATATAACTCCGTTTGCTGCCTGGGCTCCATAAATGGCGGCAGCAGCATCTTTTAAAATGCTTATGCTCTCAATATCATTGGGATTTAATCGCTCAAGACCGCTCCTGTTAGCAACACCGTCTATTACGATCAGAGGAACGGCGGTATTGGCAGGATCTCCCAGGGTCCCTACTCCCCGTATATATAAATCAGAGCCGTCGGCGCCGGGCTCCCCACTCCTGTTATTGGCAACCAGGCCAGGCACCCGTCCAGCCAGGGAATTGGTGATGTTCACAGAACTGCCCTGCCTGATCTCTTCGCCGCTTATTTGGGCAACGGAACCGGTCAGCGTAGCCTTTTTCTGTTTGCCATACCCTACCACGATAACCTGGTCTAACTCATTTTTACGGATTTTAAGGGAGACTTCCAGGAACCGTTCATTTCCCGTAAAGCTAACCTCCTGTGTGGTGTACCCCGTATTGGAAATCACCAATATGCCCGATCCTGGTGTTGGCAGATCCAGTTTAAATATGCCGTTCCCATCGGTAGGCGCCCCTTTTTTTGTTCCTTTCAGGGCGACGACGGCGCCTGATATAGGGTTGCCGGTTGAATCGGATACCTTACCCGAAACAAATCTTTTTATACCACCAACATTTTGTGCATAAAGCAGGGCAGGTGAATAAAAAATAGCCAGTAGGGTGAAAAAGGAAAAAAGGATCTTTTTCATAAGTGTTTTATTGTTTTGGTTGTGTTTAAAAAATCATTGGCAATCCATCTTATTATTATTATTAATTGTTAAATTGACACGTATAAAAAAAGGTCTAAAAAAAACGATTAACAATCACTCCCTAAATTTAATTTACTGCCCATCAAGGCTATCCACATATTTTAACCTCTTCTATCCCTTTTTTAACAAAAACAGCCCCGCGAATGCGAGGCTGGTAAACTAATCTCCGGGATGCGGCCATTAGAATCATTGAGTAATCACCTGGGGGTCGCCCGCCCTGACCATCCTGATAGTCCCGAATACGGGGCCAACGGAATTACGGGCGGTTTTGGCTTTGAAGGTTACCACTACTTTATCCTTGCCTTGTAACAATTCCTTGGCAACAGGATAATTTATTTCATAAAACTTACTTTCTTTTAATCCATTCAGGTCTTGTGTGGCTATAGTATGACCATCGATCTGGATATCAAATATTCTTCCACGATGGTCAGATCCCCAGTAAGAACAGATCAGGGTATGGTCTACGGTGGAATTTACCTTCATTGTAAAAGAGAAATTACCTCCTTCTTCCGCCGAACGCCATTTCTGGCCATGTTCTTCACCGGTATTCAGCTTCTCGCCGGTAAAGGAATGATCTCTTTCAGGCTGCATCTCACCCAACCGTAATTTATCGATGGTGAGGTCTTCCAATTCCTGTCTCTTTTTCTTTTCTTCCTGGTACTTTACCTGTTGGACAGCCCAGGTTTCGGGAGTAAAATAATCCCAGTAAACGCTGTAATATTCATTTTTTGTCCGGTTGAAGGGGATCATTTTCACCTTCATCTCTTCATGCTGCTGACCAGTGGCCATTACCGCCCGGAATGCTAATTTTTCATCTCCCTCTCTTTTTATCCATTTGTTGGGATCCTTTTCATTGGTGACCAGGACAGGGATACCTTTTACCGGATCGGGTTCCGTATTCCCCAGGACTCCGGCCAAAATGACCGGGCCATAGAACAAAGCTATACGACCCGGATTATCCGGCATGGCCACCGTATGGATAGACTCGGGAAGGGTCAGCTCTATCTTATCACCATTCTTCCAAAGCCGGTCCAGAATAATATACCCGTCCGCTCCGGTACCATAATGTTCCAGTTCCTTTCCGTTCACGTTCAGCAGGATCCCCTTCCCGGCCCAGTATGGCTTACGGATCCGGATTGAGAAGACAGATGGCTTTTGTACGCCGATAAGCAGCGATACTTTATCATCCGCAGGCAAATGCGTTTGTTGTTCAACGGTAATCCCTTTCTCTTTCCAGTTGAGGCGCGAGGGAATGAACAAATTGACAAAAAGGCTGCCGTCCTTCCCCCTGAAATATATGCTTTCCCCATATTTTACATGGTTTTCCATACCGGAACCCACACAGCAGGTAAAGGTGTTGAAGGAATCGCTGTATTCTTTTCGGGTTCCCATCCTGAGCGCTACGAAATAACACATCATACCGTCATCATGATTTTGCGAAGCCAGTATATGGTTATACAGGCCCCTTTCGTAATAATCCATCAGGGATGCTTTGGGGTGCCAGGCGAAAAGATGCCTGGTAAGCTTCAGCATATTATAGGTATTACAGGTTTCCGTGGTATTGTCCGTCAACTGGTCGTTCAGCTTGTGTGGCTGTCCCAGGTACTCATAATTACTGTTACCGCCGGTTGCATAGGAATAATTATTTACAATCGTAGCCCAGAAATATTCCGAGATTTGTCTGTCTTTTTCCGAACCGGTCAGTTCGTATCTCCTGGCGCAGCCGATCACTTTGGGGATCTGGGTGTTGGAATGTTTGCCGGCCAGTACATCAAGGCCTAGTGAAAGGGAATCCAAAATACGTTTGTCATGGAATTTATAGGAAAGATCCAGGTATTTTTTATTCCCGGTGAGAGAATAGGTATTGACCAATACATCATTCATACCTCCATATTCGCAGAAAAGCATTTTTTGCAGAAGCGAATCGCTGAGAGGGTTGACGATTGTACCCGTCCAATCTGCCATCTTTTTTTCAACCTGCAGGGCTTTGGCATTATTACAATAAAGATAGGCATCCAGCAGGCCTGCCATGATCTTATGGACGGTGTACCAGGGAGACCATGCCCCATTCAGATCGAATCCCCTGGATCGGATATGCCCTGCGGCAATTTCCATCCACAAGGAATCCTCCCTGGGTATGGCACCGATATAACCCTCGCCACGCCCTTTTACGCGGGCGGCCTGGCATAACGCCAGTTCATCGACCATATAATTTACCCTGTCCAGGTATCGTCTATCATCCGTTGAGGCGTATTGTAAGGCGCATGCGGAGAGGTAATGACCCAAAGAGTGCCCGGCCAGCCCAGAGGATTCCCAACCGCCATATCGCTCTCCCTTGGCCTTCAGGCCGGCGTGGGCTCTGAAATCCGACAGAAGGCGGTCCGGCTCTATCACCAGCAGATACCGGGCATCGGCTTCCATGGCTTCCTTAAACGGACCGTCCAACAGACGTACTTCTTTTATATCGAAAGGGTAAGCTTCGATGTTCACTACGGGAGCGACCTTCATCTCCCGGTTCGCGAATTCGGGAACATAGGACTGGGCAGAGAGAGTACCCGTCACTAACAGGCTAAGGGCGATGGACAACAGTCCAACCGGGCGTTTCTTCATGACAAGATAATTTAGCCGAAGCTACTACAGTTTTTACCCTGCACCTTTCATTATATTGACAGAAACTGACCGTATTTTAATTTTTATTAAGGGGCATTATTCAAGGTCGTTTTTCTGGAAAGCGAGAATCAGGATGATGCCACTCAGCAAACCTGATATGGCAATGAACTCCTGACCTTCCAGTTTGAGAATATCATTGATAAAAAGGATCTGCGCCAGGATCAGAAAAATGGAGAAGGCCACCAAAACGATCTTTCTCAGGGATTTTTTCGATTTTCCTTTAAACAAACCAAAGATGGAAATGAGGGAAAAGAAGATTCCGGCAAATGTTGTCATACTGTATAGTTTTTCATAGAGAGATGTGTAGTGTGGACTAAAATACGCCATGCCGGTGAAGAATACAATAGGAAATAAGCCAGGTATTTTTCCGTAGTATGGTGTAAATTACGGTCAAAGGACCTGCAGTAATTCGGAGGGCTCTATCTCCAGCGCCTGGGCCAGCGCCAGGATGGTCGTAAAAAGTACATCGACCTCTCCGGCTTCGATCTGATGGACGTGGCTTTCATACAGGAAAGCGGTCGCAGCCAGTTCGCGTACACTGATATTTTTCTGATTTCGTACTAGTGCCAGTTGCCGGCCGAACTTACGGAAAATTTCTTCCTTGCTATCCATACGCAAATGACTTATATGTACCACCAGGCATTGCCTGATTGGGTAAATAAAAAAGTTTACTCCAACTCGTAGTTCAGCAAGGATGAGGGGTGCGCTTCCAGGGCAAGGGCCAATTGCAAAATGGTCGTAAGCGTGATATTGATCATACCTTTTTCGATCTTGGCGATCTTGCTATTATCAATACTGCAAGCATACGACATTTCACGCAAACTGAGGTTTTTCGCTTTCCGTAGTTTTCTTAGATTTTCCCCGAATTTCTTCAGGTCTTTTTTATCAGCAGGCGTAATCATTATATATTTTCCTAATGAATGCCCAAGATGGAAGATTTTTTCAAAATATTTGAGGTCTATTAAGACCGCAAACCAAAAAGACCTTATCTTTACATCTTTCATGCCCTCACCCTTCATTTAGGCAATCCCGTTAATGCCCCTTATTGATCGCCGTCAATATGCATCCTGCCCGGGGATACCATACGAAATTTATATGCCATACCCGGATCAGGGAGGCGATTGGTCAGGTGTACAAAGGGGAGAACTTTTTGTGCAGCGAAAAGGTGGATCACTGAATTGTCTGTTTTTCCACTACTTTTATGAAAAAACCACCATGCCGGGGCCCCCTACCATAAAAGAAATAGCCAAACGGTTGAACATTTCAGCCTCCACGGTATCAAGGGCCCTCCATGACCATCCCAGTATCGGTCTGCGCACAAAAATGCGCGTGCAGCAATTGGCAAGAGAATTGAATTACGAGCCAAATCAAACGGCCATTTTTTTTCAGCAGAAAAAAACCTTCACCATCGGGGTCATACTCCCCGAACTGTCCGAAGCCTTTTTTTCCGCCGCCATCAGCGGGATCGAAGATACTGCCGGTAAAAGCAATTACTCCGTCCTCATGGGGCAATCGCACGATATGGAAGAGCGGGAGAAACAGATCGTGGAAACCATGAAAAAACACAGGGTGGACGGGCTAATCATTTCGATCGCCAAGAACACCGAAAATTACGAGCATTTTGAAATGCTGAAAAAATACAATATCCCTATTGTATTTTTTGATCGGATTCCCGGTCTTTCCAATATCCACTATGTCGCCTGCGACATGGAATCAGGCACGATCCAGGCTGTCAATTTCCTGCTGAACAGCGGGCACCGTATCATCGGTATGGTCAATGGACCGGAAAAACTATTTGCCAGCCAGCAACGGGAAGAAGGATATATAAAGGCCATGAAGAAACACCGCCTCAAATATGATCCTACCCTGGTCGTTTCATCCGATCTGACCCGGGAAGGCACGGAAAAAGCCATGACCCGTCTGTTATCCTTAAAACGAAAACCGACGGCTATCGTAGTTTTTAACGATTATGTGGCCCTGGATGCCGTTCAATTCGCCAAAAAGCGGAAACTAAGGATCAATAAAGATCTCACTTTTGTCAGTTACGCCAACCTGCCGATCAGCCTCTATACGGCTTTCCCCCCGGTAGCCTCTGTTGAGCAGTTCCCCTATCTTCAGGGGCAGAAAGCAACGGAAACTTTGTTGGAACTCCTGGAAAAAAACAAACAGAATACCGATCCGGATACCTGGTATAAAATCATCGTAGAATCCAAACTGATCGTCCATCCCGGAAGATAGGCAGGAAAATATACGCAATCGTTTGCCTATGGAAATACTAACCTTCTTCCCTATGTTTGACAAGCCTAATTTTATTCCAATTTCAATAGCGTATGTTTTTTAGCGTGTTAGCGGCCTATGGCCTGAAGGAAGATGAGTGTACAATCCGGGCCTATGGGACGGGACTGATCAACCATACCTGGAAAATAACCAGTAAAGGAAAGGAATATATCCTTCAGCATATCAACCAGGATGTTTTCGGGCAACCTGACCTCATTGCTGAAAATATCAATGCCGTAGCGGATTACCTTAACCGGCACTTTCCTGAATACCTGTTCATCAAACCCTTGAATACCCTGGACGGAAGGAGCCTGGTCTATGACCAGGAACACGGCTATTTCCGCCTGATCCCCTTTGTTCCGGGCTCGCATACCTATGATGTGGCTGAGGACAGCCGGCTGGCCTATGAGGCGGCCCGGCAATTCGGGAAGTTCACCAAACTCCTGTCCGGCTTTCCGGCAGATCAGCTCCATTTTACCTTACCCGATTTCCATAATCTTTCCTTGCGGTGCAAACAATTTGAAACAGCGCTGACCCAGGGCAATCCGTCCCGTATCCGGGAAGCCAAAGAGCAGATCGACACCCTCCGCCAATTTGATTATATATTGACGGAATTCGAACATATCCGCAACCATACCGGGTTCCGCATAAGGGTAACCCATCATGACACCAAGATCAGCAATGTCCTTTTTGACCCTTCTGACAAGGGACTTTGTGTGATCGACCTGGACACCGTTATGCCGGGGTATTTTATCAGCGACCTCGGGGATATCTTCCGCACCTATCTTTCCCCGGTAAGTGAAGAAGAAAGGGACTTCAAAAAGATCTCGGTACGGGAAGATTATTTCCAGGCCATCGTTCAGGGGTACCTTGGAGAAATGAAAGAAGAACTGAGCCAGAAAGAAATAGGCCATGTCGTCTATGCCGGTAAGTTCATGATCTATATGCAAGCCATCCGTTTCCTGGCAGATCACCTGAATAACGATATTTATTATGGAGCAAAATACGAAGGCCATAATCTGGTTCGTGCCGGCAACCAGATCACCTTGTTGCAACGGTTAACGGAAAAAGAGGAATTATTGAACGGATTGGTGGCAGGTTACGCAATCATTTAATTTTTAACTGGTAAATTATTCATTTTTAAATACAAACGCTTATGACTTCTTCCCGGAGAAAATTCGTCAAAGATGTTAGCCTTGCCGCAGCAGGGTTAGCGATGTTCAACCCGGAGCGTCTTTTCGCAAGTGCTCCCGACCGGAAAGTGAGATTAGGTTTTATCGGCACCGGCCTTAGGGGTCAGGGTCACCTTTCCCTCGCACTCAGGCGTTCCGACACCGAAGTGGTCGCCATCTGTGATGTTGACGCCCAGATGCTCCAAAGGAGCAATGACATTATCAAAAAATCCGGCAAGGCCCAACCCAGGATCTTTACCGGGGATAATTATGCTTACCGGAAGTTGCTGGAACTAAAAGACCTGGATGCCGTTATTATTGCCACACCCTGGGAATGGCATGCACCGATGATCCTCGATGCTTTGTCCGCCGGCATTAAATATGTGGGTACCGAAGTAGTGCTGGGCATTACCCTTCAGGACCATTGGGATGTTGTAAAGGCAGCCGAACACAATAAGGCCAATGTCATGATGCTGGAAAATGTTTGCTACCGCAGGGATGTAATGGCCGTAATGAACATGGTTCGCCAGGGCGTCTTTGGAGAGATCATCCATCTTCAGGGCGGCTATCAGCATGACCTCCGGGGAGTAAAATTCAATGACGGCACCGGCCATGGCGCCGGAGCGGAGTTTGGCGAAAAAGGATTCTCCGAAGCCCGTTGGCGTACCAACCATTCAGTACACCGTAACGGGGAACTATATCCTACACATGGAGTCGGACCGATTGCCATGATGATCGATATAAATCGCGGCAACCGCTTCCTCTCCTTAACCTCGTATTCCAGCAAATCGAGAGGCCTGCATAATTATATCGTAAAAAAAGGTGGCCCCAATCATCCAAATGCCAGTGTACGGTTTAACCTGGGCGATGTGGTAACTACTAATTTAAAATGCGCCAATGGGGAAACGATCCTGTTACAACACGACACCAGTCTTCCCCGCCCTTATTCCCTCGGTTTCCGCGTACAGGGCACCAATGGCCTGTGGATGGACGTCAATAAAGGAATTTATGTAGAAGGAGTCAGCAAGGACGAAGAATGGGACAATGCACAGCAATGGTATGACAAATACGATCATCCGTTATGGCAGAAATGGAGCAAGGAGACGGAAGGCGCCGGTCATGGAGGAATGGATTTCTTCGTATTACATGCCTTCGTGGAAGCCGTCAAACGCGGCAAACCCACTCCGCAGGACGTGTATGATGCCGCTGCCTGGAGTGCCATCACCCCGCTAAGCGAGAGTTCCATCGAACAGGGCAACGAACGGGTTGAATTCCCCGACTTCACCGGAGGGCAATGGATGTACCGCAAAAATGATTTCGCGCTGACAGGAGATTATTGATCCCCTCTGGATCATTGATCCCCGCAAGCCGTTGATTGTTCTATATATTTAAGGCAGCAACCTGTCCTGAAACCGGTCGATCCGGTACAGATACAGGTTGCTGCTTTTTTCTACAGCCCCTGTAATTTCTTCTACCAGATTAAACCGGTACGTATGTGGCAGCAAAGAGTCGGCCTGAACGATCCGGTCAGGAGCCCATGCAGAAACCAGGTAGATCCGGTTTGTACCACTTTGGACGCCGGAGTCGGAGAAAAGCAACGCTATCCCATCTGAATAAGGATGAGGTCCGCCCGTCCGGGTGGCAAAATCCCGGTCCCATAAAATATAGGATTTCCGTCCCTGCAGGTCCAGGCAATAAAAAGAACTATCCGTATAAGCTGCCAGATCATCAACGCTGGTATGATCAGATACCACCATTGCTTCGCCTTCCTTAATTGGAATTTTTTGAAGGAGTTGTTTTACCCTGAAAATCTGGGAAAAGGGTAAGGAGATATCTTTCAGGCAGGCATAAATGCCTCCGATCAACTGAAGAGCAAACAGGATGATCAGGATCGTTCTTCTTTTACCGGTGATGAAGGGACTGAGCCCTTGCAGATTAGTATTGTCTCCGGTCTTTTGCGTTTCGGCTTCAGACAGGCATAACCACCAGGCGACTACAAAACCAATATACAGGTAACCGGTATACCGGGCATCCTTCAAGGGAAAAATGGAAGCCATCGCGAAGGTCAGGAGCAAATTCGTTATAAAAAAAAGACAGGCCCGCCTTTTCCCTGCTAATATAAAGATCACCAGGCCGATAATGGTCAGGGATAAAAGAGGAATCAGGTTTTCTACCCATTTGGTTTTCTTTTGCCATTCCAGCAGGAATTGTGTATTCCAGAAATGTTCGTTCCACCAGGCGGGAATGGGAATAAAGGATCGAATCGGAGCCTGGAAAACAACAGCTAATTGTTCTTTGACATTCCACCTGTTTATCCAAAAATGAGGGGCGATCTGGCTATCGGAAGGAGGAGAGATGAAATATAAGGCAGGCAGCAAAGTCAGGATCCCCAGCAAAACATGCAGGATCAGTCCTTTTACGCTTTTTTTTCGTTCTAAAAAGCTTACCAGGAAGTACAGGTGGAAACTGCAAGCCAGCAGAAAGGCCAGCAAATGGGTATTCGACAACAGAAAAAGCAATAAATAATATAGGAGGAGCCGGCCTCTGAACCCCCTGAACAGGACCAGGCAAAGACAAAACGCCAGGAGCAGCCCAACTGCATAATTCCTGCTTAAGACGCCGTATTCAAACAGAAAAAAATATCCGAAAGGGATCATTCCTTTGGCAAAAAAAGGCAAAGGAGAAAAAAACAATAACAGAAAAATCATGGCCATCGATAATATGCCCTGCGTTAGCTGCAGACTTACAGGATTATGGGAGATCTTTCCGATCAACCAAAGGAGGGTATACCAGACAGGAGGATGTCCTTCGTACCGGGTGTTGAGAAGCAAGGACAAATAACTCCCGCTCCCCTTGGCAATATTCCAGCTATGAAGCTCATCCCCCCAAAGCTCATGATTAGCCATAGTCAGGATCAGGACTATGGCGTAAAAGAAGAATATGATCCATAACCTCCCTTCGCGGAACGCAGGCGTTGTTCGATCATCAGGAAGGTTACCGGCAATAAACATGAGGCTGACAATATTCCCTAATATACTGATTTATGCCGGTTGGGCCATAGTGTGTTTTTTACCGGATCTGCGGAAAGGCCATCCCGGTGATCTTTCTGTACAGGTCCACAGCATAGAGATCCGTCATTCCGGATATAAAATCGACTACCGATTGCGTGTCGTAGTACAGACGGGAGGGATCTCCGGTAATGACGAATTGCCCGGATATAAGCTGAAGCAGTTTTTCCGATTTGGAAGATTCAGGATGGAGGACGGCGGCAAAAAACTCCTTTAGCATACCCCCGATCACGTTATAACCGGCGATTTCGATCTCAACGACCGACCGGTGGTTGTAGATATGCTGAACGGAAAAGGAATCGATCTTTTTTACCAGTTCCACTTCCCTGGCCGGCAAATAATCGATCAGGGATTTTTCCAGCCTGCCTTCCAGTAAGGCATCTTCGTTATTCATGAACACATCACAGACACGATGGATCAGCAAATTGATCAGTTTGGCCCTCAGGAACTGAACTTTCTGATTACCATCCTTGATACCGTTCAGGGTCTTCTCTACCCGGTCACGCGCATCATATCCTTCTTCAGCGTCAAAAAAAGAAAGGAAAAGATCTTTAATGGTATCGATGGAAATAATATTCAACCTGTGGGCATCTTCAAAATCGATGACCCGGTAACAGATATCATCTGCCGCTTCCACCAGGTAAACAAAGGGATGGCGCGCAAAAACGTTTTTCCCGTTTTCGGTTCGGGGTATCCCCAGTTCTTTGGCAATAGCCGTATAGGTATCAATCTCCGAATCAAAAAAACCGGATTTTTTGGTTGCCAGTTGTTTTTTATTAAAGCCATGCTGGCTATCGGCCGGATATTTTACAATAGAGGCAAGTGTCGCATAGGTCAAACGGAAACCGCCACGTGCATCCTCATTGAAGGTATGGGTGAGGGTCCTGAAGGCATTGGCATTGCCTTCGAAATACAGAAAATCACGTTGCTGATTTTCGGTGAGCTCACCAACAAACCGTTCTTTAGCAGATCCTTCCAAACTGCGGAAAAAGGTACGGATCGCATCTTCTCCCGAATGACCGAAGGGAGGATTGCCAATATCGTGGGCCAGGCAGCCTGCCGCGATGACAGAGGGCAATTCATATTTATAGAATTCCCTGAATTCATCCCCGTTCTGTGAATGTTTGTCAGCGAGGGCATCACCCACGGCCTTCCCTAATGAACGGCCAACCGAAGCCACTTCCAGGCTATGCGTTAAACGGTTATGGACAAATACAGCGCCAGGCAAGGGGAATACCTGTGTTTTATTCTGCAAACGCCGGAAAGCGGAGGAGAAAATTATGCGGTCATAATCCCGGAGAAAAGAGGTACGAAGAGGAGAATCCCCGGAACCTGTTGAAGGCGTAGTCGATTTTTTCTCTGATCCTGTCCGTAAAGGACTATATAATTGTCGCCAGTTCATTCTTTGCATACGGAAAAATTTATCCCGGGGAGCTGCTGAAAATTTGTCGCTCCTGAAAAGCTATCGCCTCGGGGCAAAATAGTCGATTGGGCGCAAAGATAAGCGGGAAATGGCAGTCTTATTCCTTAATATATTCCCGTACCGCCCCGTTATTGATTCCGAAAATATATCGTTCTCCGGGCAGGCGACCTTGCCCTCCGCCAGGTCCTCCGGGCAAGGCAGGAGGAATAACCTGCAGGCTCCGGACATCGTCCCGTAAACTCAAACCGCTTTTCCATTGGGGTACATAGGAGAATTGCCCCTTGCCGTCCCCTTTTAATACGACCCCATGATTCGCCTTGTATCTTCCGAACCGGATGCGAGTCCAGGAATTGTTGCCTGTCAGGATCAGGTCTTTGTTTCCATCATGGTCCGCGTCAGCGGTCCCGATGGCATAAACCGGCGCATATTGCGCTTCAGGCGGCAGCGTCTTCCTTACAAAACCTTCCTTACCCCTGTTCTCCAGGTAAACGGTTTCCATACACGCAGCTTTCAACAGGCCGGCATCCTTTAATTGCTCAGCGGTAAAGATATCCGAAATGGTCGCATCTGCATACGCGTTATATTCCAGGAATTTCTTTTTCAGCATGGGTATCTGACCAACCAGGTCGTCCCGCGAAACAGCAGGATAGGAAACTCCTCCGATAAAATAACATAATACCGGATCTACGATCCCGTTCCCGTCGAAGTCTTTGTAATAAAGGCTCACCGGTTCTTTTTCACTGGCGTGGAACTGCGTATTTAATCCGGTATTCCCTATAACGAGATCCGTATCACCGTCTCCATCCATATCCTCGGCCAGGATGGTATTCCACCAGCCGGTGGAGGCAAATTTTATATATTGGGCGGAGGCATCCCGCAATTTTCCTTTTTCATTGATGAACACTTTTACTGGCATCCATTCACCCACCACGACCAGGTCTGCCCAATGATCCCGGTTCAGATCGATCCATACAGCATCGGTAACCATTCCCATTTTTTGCAACCCGGGAGGGAGAATTTCCGAAGTAGCGTCCCGAAACCGGCCTTTTCCATCATTAAGCAGGATCCTGCTTTCCGGAGCCTCGGGATATTTCCCGGGAACGACCCTTCCCCCGACGAAAATATCCACATATCCGTCCCCGTTGATATCCGCCTCGCGGACACATCCTTTGCTAAACCGCAAATTGGGAAGGAGGAATGGGCTTTTACGAAAATTCCCTTTTCCGTCATTCAGGTACAAATGATCCTGTAAGGAACTATCCTGTTCCGCGCAAGCATATCCTCCGCTGGCAATATACAGATCCGGGTGGCCATCCGCATTCGCGTCAAAGAAAACGGCAGATACTGCCTCGCTGGCCGAATCCCGGGCAATTGCCGGCTCCGGTTTATTTACCCAGCTTCCGTCTGCCTTTTGAATAAATAGCTGCCCCGGCTGTCCCTTTGCCCCTCCAATATAAAGATCCGTCCTTCCATCTCCGTCGATATCTGCCCTGGCCATACAGGGTCCCTGCCTGGAAATATAATTGGGGAGTAAAGGCTGAACGGCAAAATCATTGCCTTCCTTTTCTCTATGCCGGAAGGTTGGTGCTTTACCTTCTCTAAAATAAGTTGAATCCGGCGTTTTATTCCGATAATCCCAGTGCTGATCCGCCTCTTTCCATTTTATCACCAGGGTCTGCCTGGACCTGACCGATTCCAGTTTTTGCGTGCGGTCATCCGGCCAGATGATACGGATGGAATCAATGATCTCCGCAGTTCCAACGCCAAAGTTCAGCACAGGATCCACTGATGATTGGAATCCCCTCACCGGCATTTGTTCCTGGTAAAACTGGTTTCCTTTCGCATAGAGTTTTACTTTCGTTCCAATACCTCCTGTATTCATCGGACTACCTTCCAGCCTGATCTTAAGGTAATGATTCCCGGCATTAAGTTTGGCGGAATTATTCTTATAGAGCCCTGCCGGTTTGTTTATATTACTTAAGACCAGATCCATGGCCCCGTCATTATCCAGGTCTCCGTATGCAGCGCCTGAGGAGATCGTATTGCCATTCAGTCCCCATTCCTGCGTTTTTTTGGTAAATGTTTGTCCATGTTCATTCCGATAGATATATTTCTGCGGTTCCAAAGGGTGCAGCTTGTCAAGGAGTTCTTTTGCCGCAGGCCGGTTGTTTCCCGGATGCATGGAGGCCACATGATACCGTATAAAATCCATGTCGGTAAAATCGCGTGCATATCCATTCGTAATAAAAAGGTCCTTATATCCATCATTATCGAAATCACAGAACAGGGCCGACCAGCTCCAATCGGTATTGGAGACTCCTGCTAATTGCCCTACTTCACTAAAGGTCCCGTCCCCATTATTTTTCTGCAGCATGTTACGGCTGTATTGGTAATAGAAACCCTGGCGAAACAGCAATTGGAACTTATCGAAGTTTTCTGCACCGCTATGCATTTTCTGAGTATGATTGTCTTCAGCCAGCATATCCAGGGTCATCAGGTCAGGAAAACCGTCATTATTGTAATCGGCAAAATCGGAGCCCATCGAATAGAGAGAAACCTGATCCATACAATCGCGCAATTTCTCTGTGAAGATAACCTCGCCGGGTCCGTTATTGATATACAAATGATCGGGTTCGTTAAAATCATTGGAGATATAGATATCCGGCCAGCCATCATTATTGATATCGGATATAGCCACACCCAGACCAAAACTCAATACGTTCGAGCTGATTCCCGAGGCCTCGCTAACATCCGTAAAATGCCCGTTGTCATTCCGGTATAATTTGGAGGCGAAAGCAGGGTCTTTTTGATTGCGAAGCGCTGAATTGTCAAAAGCCCCATTCGCATATTGCTGAAGAGAATGATTGATCAGCAACATATCCAGATCGCCATCCTTATCATAATCAAAAAAAGCGGCCTGTGTAGAATAACCTTCATCCGCCAATCCATATTCTTCCGCTCTTTCCGTGAAGGTTACCACGCCCTCTTCTTTTCCGGATTCACCTTTTTTTCCGGAACCAGCGGGAGAAACTCCATTGTTGATATACAACAGGTTCTTTCTTCTTGCCGGATCGATATCGCCGGAACGGCAGATATAAATATCGAGTTTGCCATCTCCATTGATATCCACCATGGTTGCGCCGGTGCACCAACCTTGTTTTTTCGCAATGCCACTTTTTTCCGTAATGTCTTCGAAGGTAAAATTTCCTTTATTCAGAAACAGCCGGTTGGGAACCATATTCCCCGTAAACAGGATATCGGGTAATCCATCATTGTTGATATCCCCGATAGCCACTCCTCCCCCATTATAAAAATAAGCGTAATTCAATACATTGGCCGTCTCATTTTCCTGCAAAATATTTTTAAAGTGCAGGCCTGTACGGTCTTCGTCCAGGCTCGTAAATAAATGGGAGGTATCATCCGAGCAACCGGAAAGACAGACGGGGAGGCCAGCCAAACTGATAAAAACCGATATATTCAGTACGCTCTTCATCGAAGCTTATTTTATTACTAAAGCCGGATATAGATCTTTTTCTTATCCAATATCCAGCCGGTCACCCAGCAGACCAGGGTATAACCCAGGGAAAACAATAAGGCACCCAATGGTCCCGGCGCGATTCTTTGAAAAAAAACGGTATTGATCCAATCGATAAATATAATGTTCTCCTTAACCGGTATGATCAGGAAAATACCGATAACGGTGGAAAATATATAAATAAATAAGGGATTTTTCCCAAATACGGTAAAGAAAGAAACCCATGCCCTACATGCCCTTCTTTCAATAATATAGAATAGTATCCCGAGAACAATCATATCGATCCCTACGCTAAAAAATACATAGGAGGATGTCCAGAGTTTTTTATTAAAGGGAAACGCCTGGTTCCAAAAAAGAGCAATACCAGTTAGGCCAATACCCGCCAATAATAATCCCCAAAAAGTTTCCATGGTCTTTCCCTTTAGTATGATCCATCTTCCGGCCATCCACCCAGCCAGGACATTTACCATAGCCGGCATCGTACTTAACAAACCCTCGGGATCGAAGGCTATTCCCTTTTCCCTGTACATATGTCTTTCCCCCAATATCCAAAGATCCAGTTTTCGCACGGCATTCCCCTCCATGGTAAATTGCCCGCCCGGATCCCCCAGGATATACAGCAATAGCCAATAACATAATAAAAGCAGTATAGCCGCCAATCCCACCTGAAAGAAGGAAAGGCGTTTCACTATAATGGCAGCCAGGTAATAATCGAGAGCTATGCGCTGCAGTACGGCCAGGATCCGCGTATCTTTGAATGGTGTAGTGAAGGGATACCAGGTCAGGAGATAACCTATCAAAAAAAGCAAAAGGGTTCTTTTAAGGATCTTTATTCCTGACGTTTCCTTATCCAGCGGATTACTATAGAGCGTAAAAGCCATAGCATTACCCACAGCAAAAAGAAAGGACGGAAATACAAGATCGGTCAGGGTACAGCCGTTCCAATCCGCATGCAACAAGGCTGAATAAGGAATAGCACCACTCCCCTGCGTATTTACGATGATCATTAAAAAAACGGTCATCCCTCTGAAAACATCCAGGGTACTGAAACGTTCGCTCCGTTCAATGGTCATATCCATTTTCTTGTTTACTTATTCCACTACGATCTCATCCAGGAACAGCTGGTTCTTCAAAGGATCGGCATTAAGCTGACCATTACGCACCAATATCCTTATATACCTGGCTTTTCGCTGAAGCTTCGTTCTTTTATATTGCACGATGTGTCTTAACAATTCTACAGGCAATTTTTTATTATAAACATCAAAAACCTTTTCAAATTTCTGCCCGTCTGCCGAACAGGAGAATTCAAGGCTTCGGGGCAGGTAACTATCACCTACCTGATCTTCCATACAACCGACGCCAATACTATGAATATCCCTGAGTTTACCAAGATCAAGCGTTAAACTGACCAGGGAATCGTGAAAAGAAACCCATCGGCCGTCATAGGGTTCAACCGTACCAAAGATCCCATCTACCAATCGTTTCACTATTATAGAAGCGGATGCAGTCGCTTCCCCTTCAGGCTCAGGCCAAATCCTCACGGGGGCACCTGCTGCCTTATGAAGGGCAACTATTTCTTTATTTATTTTTCCCATTCTGCGTCCCTTCCGGAACAAGGCGGTTTGCAAAACGGTGCTTTTATTTAACAGAATCGGCTGGGTGTACAAGGGTGATTTCAGATCCGGCAAAGAACCATCGGTAGTATACCGGACCGGATAGCCTGGCGCCTGTTGCGTTACCGTAACCCGGATATTCCGGGCAACGCTGTCAAATTCAGGGATAATCCCGGTATTATATAAACTGGTAGCATACCTGATCCCCTGCGCATCGAACCTGCTGAATTGTTCTTCCACTCTCGTAATAAATTTCGGATAATCTTTTTTTTCCGGTGGCGTCCATAGTACTTCGGCCAAAGCAAGCAGACGGGGCAGCAGCATATATTCCACCCTGGCCGGGGTAGGCACATTCTCTGTCCATAAACACCCTTCTGCGCCAAGAATGCTATTCCCCGGCGTTTGTGGCAGGTCCTTAGGCGTCGGATCAAAAGAATATATCGTATCCAGGAAAAGAGGGGCATAGGTGATATCCGGTTCGAGACGGGGATCCGACTGGTAAAAATCGAAATAAACATAATGATAGGGTGTCATGATGACGTCCTGCCCTTTTGCAGCGCCTTCCCTCGCCCCTGTATCTCCATGCCAGGACATGATGACCGAACCAGGGGAAAGCTGAGCATGGGAAATCTCGTCCCAACCGAGCATCCGTCTTCCCTTCGTCGTTATAAAACTATCGATCTGCCTGGTGAACCAGGCCTGCAATTGTTTGCCTGTCGTAAATCCTTTCTCTTGCATTCTTTTCCGGCACCGGGAACAATTCAGCCATGGACCATCGCGCACCTCATCCCCTCCGATATGGATCATCGGGGATGGGAAAAGGGTTATGACCTCCGACAGGATATTTTGCAGAAAAACAAAAGTGGAATCGTATCCTGCGCAGAAATTATGCTCCAGGTCTCCGGGATAACCACAGGGGATCAGCAAGGGAGATTTGTTATTCAGATCCGAAAACTGGGGATAGGCAACCAGCGCGGCCGTACAATGACCCGGCATTTCAATTTCCGGGATGATCGTAATGAACCGGTCCCTGGCATAGGCAATGATTGCCTTCACCTCCTGCTGCGTATAAAAACCGCCGTAGGTAGCCGGCTCTCCTTTTCCCGTCGGTTCTGCAATGGTCATCGGGATATTCTCCCTGTCGGCCCGCCAGGCCCCAACTGAAGTCAGCCGGGGATATTGTTTGATCTCCAACCGCCAGCCATGGCTATCCGTAAGATGCCAGTGAAAGGTATTGATCTTAAAAGAAGCCAGGATATCCAGGTACTTTTTGATAAAGGCTACTGAAAAGAAATGTCGGCTGACATCCAGATGCATACCCCTGTATGAATAACGTGGATAGTCCACAATCCGCGCACAGGGAAGAGATGCCTGGATCATGTTAGCGATACCCTGTGGCATGAGTTGTTGGAAACTTTCCAATGCATAAAATAACCCCACTGCCCCCGGTGCGTTGATACGAACCTGTTTAATGCGAATATCTATCGTATATCCTTCTTCACTTTTAATTTCCGGATCTTGGTCTAAAGAAAGGATAACGGCATTGGCTGAACTATCCGGGATGGCATCCGTCTCCGGGAAAGGTAATTTCAACCTTTTCACAAAATCTTTGACTACCCGGATAGCCTCTTTTTTCTCTGCTAACTTATTCCCTGTTAACAGGACTATCCTGGTGTTTTTGGAAAAATGAAAAACACCATTCCGCTTCGTAATACTCACCGGCTCCGGAAGAATATGAATGGCTGGCCGTACAGGTATGGGCAAATTGCCGGCGCTGCAGAAGGATGGCCTGGCGGCCAGAAAGACCCAGCCGGCCAGGAAAAACATCCGTTTTATTTGCATCATAGGTGTGTTAATTCACTATTTATTCCACCAGACCCGTGTACTTGCATTATCTGGTCCGTTTAAAAGGGGAATGGCTGCCTGAACCGCCTTTCCATTGGTCTGGTATTCGTAATCCAGAAAACCGAACCGGCTTATCATATTTGGTGCCGTAACATCCGGATTATCGGAATTGGCAACCGGGTATAACCTGGGGTAACCCGTTCTTCTTACTTCGGCCCATGCTTCAATGCCATCCGGGAATAAAGACAAATATTTCTGGGTGGCGATCTGCTCCCGCTGAATGGCTTCCGTCGCCCCGAATTTTACGGGGATACTGGCCACTGCCGGCGAATTCAAATAATCGGTCAGGGCAACGGGGGTTGCCGTATTTTGAATATAGTTCTGAATGACAGTGGGGTCCGTAAATCCCCACTGTTGTAAGGAAGTGGTGATCCCTTGTTCATATAAATCCTGGGCATTACCGCCCATATTCCATCCGTTCAAAGCCCCTTCGGCCCGCAAAAAGAACGATTCAGCACTGTACATTACCGTTAGTTTGTTGGTATTTTGCTGATCCAACCCATACCTGGGGCCGACATTAGAGGTGTTATCCGGATTATTCTGTGGGCTGGCGGACAACTGGGCGGCGGAAAGGCCATTTCGCAGTCCGTGATACAAACCATCCGCCGCCGGACTGTAATATTCCGCCATCCGGGGATCGGCATACCCTTTTAAATAACTTTCCATGCTGGCGCTCATCCGCGCATTTTCCCAGGGCGACATCTGATTGAGCCCGTTGACGGAATTCGGTCCCACATCCATAAAGGCATTATCGTCATTGGAGCTCATGACACCGGCAGCCACCGCCTTCTCTGCCTCCTGTTGAGCCTTGCCCGGGTCAGATTTGGAAATTCGGAGAGCCAGGCGCAAATGCAGGGTGTTGGCCAGTTTAATCCATTGGGGAATATTCCCGTGAAAAATGAGATCATTAGTCCCGAACGGAGTCAGCGACTGATCTGCGCTTTTCAGGACCGCTACAGCCGAATCCAGGGTTAGAAACAGATCATTATAAATATCCTGCTGACTGTCATAAGGTATGCTCAATAAACCCGTGCCAGCCTGAAAATAGGGTACGGGTCCATAAAAATCGGTATGATAATGGAAGATATAGGCTTTCCAGATCTTCGCAATGGCATTGGCTTCCGGCTGTGTTTTTGACGTAGCATCCAATACCTGTTTCAACGTAGGCCAGGTAACCGTATAAACGGAACTCCACTGGGATATGATCCAGTCCTGCACGATCACATAACGATCGCTCTTTACCCCCGGGTCTGCGTTGGCAAAGAATTGACTCCACAAATCGGGGAAAAGGGCACGGGCCAGTTCATAGATACCCGGATCTCCGTAGATACCCTGATATTCCGCTTTGGCGAAAGCATTGGGTATAGTTGCCGGTGTTAATCCGCTGAAAGTAGTGGGGTCCGTATTTAAAGCGTCGAATTTTTTTGTGCAGCCCGTAGTCATTATCAGAAAGCCCATGAAGGTTACCGCTATCAAGCGGCTTCCCGGCGTCCTGTAACAGAAAGATGGTCTCATGACTTAGGTTTTAGTAGTTAAAAATTGAGTTTAAGATAGAAGCCATAGTTGCGTGTACTGGGCACAGAAGTATATTCCAGCCCCTGGTTATTTCCCGTACCGATCGCCGATTCCGGATCGAATCCATAAGCGTCATTCTTCAAAAAGAAAAGGTTTCGCCCTACGAGGGATAATACGGCTCCTTTGATAAATCCTTTATTGACAAACCTGGCCGGAAGGCTATAGCTGATACTGGTTTCACGCAAACGAATATTGGTGGCGCTGTAGGTGAACAGTTCGCCGACCGGGTTGGACCCTGCCACGCCCATCCAGTAATCCTGTGCGCTGACCAATTTTGTATTGGCATCTCCCGCACCATTGACCGAGTTGGGAACGACAAACCCGGATTCCCGGCCTGTGAGGGTAAGAAGACTGGCCCCATTGGCGGACAATAAGGCCTGGGTGCCCGATACCAGCACGCCGCCCTTCCTCATATCGATCTGGAAGGACAGGGTCCAGTTCTTATACTGGAAGGCATTGGTGAGCCCGGCCGTCCAATCGGGATTATAATTTCCGGCATAATGTTTCGTCACATCCGTTTCTACCAGTGGGAGACCTGTCGCATCATCGACGATTACTTTTCCGGCAGCATTCCGCTGAAGACTCGAGGTATAGATCCCACCGTAACTTTTACCTTCTTCCGCCACGATCTCTCCCAACGTTTCCGGAGAAGATAAAGGCGGCATTTTCTGTAAAGTATCAAGGTAAAGGATCTTATTCCGGTTCAGCCCGAAATTGAGACTGATGTTCCATTTAAAGTCAGGGTTATCCACGGGTTTTCCGTGCAGTAATAATTCCAGGCCCCTGTTGCGGATATTACCTGCATTGATAATCCGGAACGCATATCCCGAAGGATTCGGCACCCCGATCGAAAGGATCTGGTTTTTTGTATGGGTCTCATAGACCGTCAGTTCCGCCCCTAACCTGTTCCTGAACAGTCCAAGATCGAGCCCCACTTCAAAGGAACGGGTCTCTTCCGGTTTGAGGTTGGCATCATGCAAAACCCGGTCGATATTCAGGAAACCTCCGTTGCCGCCTGGCACCAGGGTGTTGGATGCTTTTAACTGATTGAATGCCGTTCCATTCCCAACAAAGGCATAGGAGGTCCTTAATTTCAACAGGGAAATGGAGGCAGGAAGATGGAGCATTTCATTTAAAACACCGCTCACCCCGAAAGAGGGAAAGAAATAAGAAGCATGGGCTGGCGGCAGCGTCGAGTTCCAGTCATTGCGACCGGTAAGATCCAGGAACAGATAGTTCTTGTAACCCAATTGCGCGGCTGCATATACGGATTGTTTTTCGGTACGCTGGATGAAGTTCGTGGAGACGGGAGCCAGGGCGTTGCTAAGCGCAAAAAGATTTGGCGCATTCAGCCCCTGGTTATTCATATTCGTTCCTTCAAAATTGTATTGCTCGATACTGGCACCGGCATTTACGTTCAGATTCCAGTCATCCGTCAGCTGTTTATTAAAATTGAGTAAGAGGTCGTTATTGAACTGCCGGTTGGATTCTTTATTGATGATATAATTTCCCTGCCCCTGGAAAGACACCCAATAGGAGTCGTTATAATCTTTCTCTTCCCCGACATCCGCGTAACTATCCAGGCTGCTGCGTCCTTGTATGCTTAAGGAAGGGGTCAATTGGTATTTTAAGGAGATCAACCCGATAAAACGGTTGCGGGTACGATCGTATAAGTTCCTGTTCGTACTCCAGTAAGGATTTTGAAAGGAAGGCTTGGGACTTGACCAGTAATTCTGTGTAAGCGATCCATCAGGGTTAAACGTTTCGAAATTTTTGATATCGCTCAACCGCAGACTCCTGGGCATGGAAAAAATAGTAGCGACCGCATAATTGGCGGCGCCGGTCATAGGGCGGTTGATCACATCCTCGACGATATAATTAGCTTTCACATCCATGGTCAGGTCCTTCGAAACCTGCACGGTATGACGAAGATTCAGGTTATTCCGTTTGTATTGATTATTCGGAATGATCCCGTTGCTAAAGGTATTGGTATAGGAGAAATAAGTTTGCGATTGTCCATTTCCGGTAGAAATGGCGGCGGAATTAACCAGTTCCGTACCGGTTCGGAAAAAATCCCTGGAATTATCGGGCTGCGTAGAAAGGGGCTGGGCTTTTCCCGTCCAATCCGTTACGGATTGCCCTGTCATCTTAGGGCCCCAGCTATTGATGCTGTTAGCGATAAAATTTCCTCCATCACCCTGCCCATATTCATTTTGAAGTTTGGGAAAGATCATAGGGGATTCAAACATCGCGGAACTGGAGATTTGTACCCCGATCCCTTTGCCAGAACGCCCTTTCCGTGTCGTGATAATGATCACACCGTTTGCCGCATCCGAACCATATAGGGCTGCTGCCGAAGCACCGGTCAGCACCGTCATGGACTCTACATCGTCCGGATTGATATTGGATATCCCGTCCCCATTGTCCCTGGTCCCGAACAAGGTCACATCGGCAAAGGCTTTTGGGGTATTGTCGATCCGGACTCCATCCACCACTACCAAGGGCTGGTTGCTCCCGGTAATCGAGCGGTTACCCCTGAAAATGATCCGGTTGGAACTACCCGGGCCCGAGTTGGTCTTGCTGATGGTCAGCCCGGCCACTTTTCCATTCATGGCGCTGGTCAGGTTCACCTCCCGTGTATCGCTCAATTCGGCTCCTTTAAGAGTTTGGGTGGCATAGGTCAACGATTTTTTCTGGCGGGTTATCCCCAGGGCGGTAACGACTACGTCCTGCAATTGCCGCACATCCAGCTCCAGGATGATATCGACCACTGTATTGCCGTCCACCCGTACTTCGGTAGTTTTATAGCCGACATGGGAAATCTGCAAAATCGCGGATTTACCTTTAACAATCAGGCTATACTCCCCTTTCTCATTGGTGACCGTTCCGTTATCGGTTCCCAGTTCTTTAATGACCACACCGGCCGCCGTACCCAGGCTTTCGTCCTTGTTTCGCAGCTTCACTACACCTTTTATTGGAAAATCGAGCCCTGTAACCGCCAAAGTCGCTTTTCCATCCTCTTCGGAAGAAACGACGATCAAATTGTTGTCCATGATCCTGTATTTGAGCAGGGTGGCCTTAAAAACCACATCCAAAACTTCCTGGATCCCGGCATGACGGACATTGATATTTACCCGCGCCCCGGCCGGGAGGATATCGTCATTGTAAATAAAACGGTAATCGCTTACCCGCTGAATAACGGTCAATGCCTTCTTAATCTCTGCGTCCTTTAGGCTGAGGCTGATCTTTCCCTGGGAAAAACCGGAGGAATAAGCCTGAAGGCTAAGAACCAGGAATACAAGGGATAATTTCATATACAATAGGGACTTGAGGAATACACGCCTCCAGGGGACAGGCTTGTGCGCTTGTCTTTTTTGCATAAATTTGTAATGAAAAGTTAGATAAGAGGGAACCCGAATCTGTTTCAAGCCGATATCGGTTCCCGATTTTCTCTCTCAGGGAGATGCTACCAACATCTCCCTTTTTTTAGGGCAGTCTCAGGTCATTTTGGTTTATTTTAATGAATGAATCAATTCTCCTTATTTTTCTTTAAGCCATAGTTCATCGCCTTTTATCTCATAGGAAAAATGTCCGGACAGTTTCATAGCATCCAGCGTTTGTGCCAGTGTTTCCTTTTCGATGACCCCGGAAAACCTCCTCTTGCGGATCTGCTCATCCTGGAAATGGATCCTGATATTGTACCAATTTTCCATCTTGGGGGCCAGCTCTTCAAACAGCTCATTATCGAATTCCAGTTTGTTCTTTACCCATCCCGTTTCAGGGACCGCCTGAGCACTATCCTTCTGTAGTTTCACAATGGAAAACAGGGAAGAAGGAGCCGCATCAACCGGAACGATGATCTTTTCATTCGGCTTTAAAATGATCTTCCTGTCCGGGTCATGCCGGGTTATTACCTCCACCAGGCCCCTGATCAGGGAAGTCTCCACCGTTTTTTCGCGGGGATAGGCCCGTATATTAAAGGCCGTTCCCAATACCCTTACGGTGATATCCTTTGTATGAATGATAAAAGGAAGTTTTTCATTTTTGACCACATCAAAAAAAGCCTCTCCGCTTAAAGTCACTTCCCGTTCTTCCGTTCCAAAACTTTTATTGCCATAGGTAAGCTGGCTGTTGGCATTCAGCCAGACCAGGGTACCATCCGGAAGTTCCAGACGGGTTTTGGAGCCAGCTTGGGTCGCTACCTGGTTAAGTGCTGCTTTTGCCAGGACGGGAATAGTTTTACCGAAGCGATTACCCATATACAAAGCCGTAACCGATCCCAGGATCACCAGGATACTGGCGGCGGCCAGCCATTTCCGCCAGCCGATCACCCGCACTCCGTTGCCGGTAAGGTCTTCTCTTGCCGTTACCCCGGAATCAAGTCTTTTCTGAATACGGTTCCAAAGGCTCCTGGTCGTCATCATCTCGGGCACGGGATGCAAAGGAGTTTCCCATAGCTTATCCAATACTTCATGGGCATAATTGGAGCCCTCCTCCGCCTGCAGCAGAGATTTCAGCTCCGCTAATTCCTCCCGGGTAGCTTCGCCGCTTTTCTTTTTAGCCAGCAATATCCAGCGTCTTTCCGAAGACATATAGTGTTTTCCTGTTTGATATATCCCTATAAACGCTAAAAAGGAAGGTTTACCCCCAAAGGGTTAGAAAAAAATTGAGAAAATGAGCTGTTTAACGGTTCAGGCGGATGGACTGAGGGAGATAACTATTGATGGCAGCATGGATCTTTTTCAGGGCAAGCCCCATCTGGTTTTCGACGGTCTTGAGACTGAGATGCAGTAATTCAGCCACTTCCCGGTATTTTAATCCGTCTTCTTTCACCAATTTGAAAATAATACGGCATTTTGGGGGGAGTTCATTGATGGCCCTGTTGATCCGCTGTAAGGCTTCGGAGGAAATCATCAGGTCTTCCGGGCTGCTCCCGATCTGATAAAAAGGAAGGGACAATTCGTCCAGATCGATATGTTTATTGCGGCCGAATTTGCGCAGATAACTCCGGCTGATATTTTTCGCCATCACATATAAATAGAAGGTCAGATTTTCCACCGTTCCTATACGCTGACGTTTCTGCCAGACGTGGATAAAAACATCTTCCACCACTTCCTCGGCCGTTTCTTTGGACCGGACGATAGCGTAAGCTAACTGAAACAGACGCTGGCTGTAATGATCGCAGAGCGCTTTTAAGGCCTCCTGGTCATCCTCCCCTAACCTGTTCTGTATATCCTGCAGATCAATCCATTTCATGAAAAAAATGATTTAAATTCCGGAGGATAGGTTAGCGTTGGTTGCTTTTGAAGCCGGTTGGTGGGGATAAAGATAGGATACAAATAAAGGAAAAAAAGAGGAAGTTTTTTTAATTCAGGGGTTTATAACCTATATAATTCGTCAAGGTACCGATCCCATCGATGGCTATATCTACCCGATCTCCTTCCTGTAAAGTAAATTCATTGGGCGGAACCAGGCATGTTCCCGTCATCAGAAAACACCCAGAAACAAAATCAAATTCCCGGTACAGCCAGCCTGCGAGTTCCGTCAGGGATCTTTTCATCTGCCTGATCTGAACCGATCCGGAGAAAACCTGATCGCCCGAGCGGCTTATGGACATGTGAATGGAAGTATGGGGTGGGATTGGTTTTTCGGGAATATAAAGACAAGGTCCGAGAGCCGCGCTGCGTTCATACATTTTTGCCTGGGGCAGATATAAGGGATTCTCGCCTTCGATGCTCCGGGAACTCATATCGTTACCGATCGTATAAGCCTGGATAGTTCCTTCCGAATTCATGAACAGGGTTAATTCAGGCTCCGGCACATTCCATGCAGAGTCCCTGCGGATATATACTTTCTCCCCATGAGCGGCCACACGATGCGGCAGGGATTTGAAGAATAATTCAGGACGTTCCGCCTCATATACTTTATCGTAGAAATCGGCGCCGCCGGATTCTTTGGATTCCTCCATCCGGGCATTACGGCTGCGCAGATAGGTGACCCCAGCAGCCCAGATCTCCTGGGAAAGGGCAGGAGACATTGTTTCCTGTTCGCACCAGGGGATGGCATGACCGGAAGGAATTTCTTTCCTGGAAATAGTTTGCAGATACCCGTTAAGATCATCCCGGTTGATCAATTCATCCCAGGGTTGGTCTATCAGGAAATATTTTCCCGACGCCTCCAATAAATTTCCTTTCCGGGTCCTGTATAGCCTCATGACAGTATATTTTATGATATGGAATGCACCTGGTCAGAAAGCAAGATAGGGGAAATTAACTATTTTATGATCAGCAGCCAGCCCTTGCCTTTTTGAATGGGGATTGGCTCATCGGCACGGAACTTCCTTGCTGGCTGAAAATTTTTCATTTCCAGAGCTTCAATGGAAACGGTTGCCGGATCAAGGCCTGCCTGTTTCCAGTCTATATTCAAACGCACGGTAGTATCTTCCTCCGCCCAACTGGCCAAAGAGACGAGGAGAGCATTCTTTTTTTGGTAGACAGTTGCCAATATCCTTTCGATACTGGTCTTAACGGGGCATGACGGGCTCCAATAACCGAGCATCTTCGTTCCCTGCATCCCGAAATCATCCCAGATCTTCCAGATGGGTCCCGGATCGGCATTTTCCGTCCAGGGCATGCGGTTGGTCATACCATAGATAAGGCCTCGCCAGGGATTGCCTCCGCCTTCGAGCATTTCCCCCATCAGTCCAAAAGGAATGCCGCTCACTTCCGTCAAAAAGAAATCGGGGCCGTTCTTTTCATAATCAAAATATTCTCCGAACCACAACCGATTGAGGTAAGGGAAATGCTCCATATAAAGATTGCCACTATTATTGAAGCCATCGTGTTTATTGTACTGGTTAGCAGAATGCAGATCGATTATCCCAGGGTGTCCGTCCTGTGTCAATACCCTTTTGATCCGTTTCATGGTGATCCTGTCAAAAGCTACGTCATCAAGATATATTCCATCGATCCCGACGTTCTGCGTCAGCCAGTTCATTCCTTCCACATAATAGTTGTGCCAGCGGTTCATGCCGCTGTTCACCAGGGCGGCGTCCCTGATCTCCGGAACGAACCAGGCCGCGATATAATCGTCCCCGATATGCTCCTGCAGCCAGCTATATCCGCCGCCTGCCCCGCCGGAATACACTTCACTACCCAGGCTTCTCATCGCAAAAGTCTCATAGGCATGATTGGATAACTCCCGTACGGTATTATAGATCTTCACTTTCAGCCCCAGCGTATGCGCCGTATCGATATACCCTTTCATTTTTTTCCATTCGATAAATGGATAATTGATCCAGGGATTGATAGGGGTGGCGTGGTGTATATTGATCACCGTAGCTCCTTTTGCCTTAATGGTATCCAGGTTATTATAGCGGTGATAAAAGCGGGTGGCCCATTGAAAGTCCGTGTTGATGGGGTGAAAGGGGGTGATCAGCAGGGTGAAATTATAAAAGAGCGTATCCCCTTTTTTCATTTTCCGGGAACCGCTGTAGTTATTGGCCAGCATAGAACTGCCTTTGATCCCGATGCCGATCCCGCCTTTTCCATCATTCCCCCAGGATGAAGGTAACAACAAAGGTTTTTGCAAATAGAAGTTGGTATTGAGCGGCCGGCTGTATTTTTCATCCCGTAAAGAATATTGCAGCCCGGCATTGGTATTGCCGATCCAGGCACCATCCTGGTTTTTACTGGCTACATCCCATTTCCACTGGTAAAGACTATCCGGACGATAGCCACCTTTTAGTCCCAGCCCCATCATATATTTCGCCACCTCCTTTTTAAAGGGGATATGCATGGTAATTTCCTTCAACTCCACGTCCTGCAAGGCAGTTACTTTAACCCTATACGAAAGGAACCCATCGAATTCCAGGGTTGCGGTAAGATCCATCCGCAATTCGTCGGCTGTATTGGCTGCCTTCCATTGTACAGTTCCAGGCTCTCTTTTGGTAAAGGTCAGGCCCTCACTTTTTAAACGTACATCTTTCCCGTCCGCTTGCCGGGTAAAATGAAAATGGATATTCTCTGCCAGGATATTTTGAGGCGTAGTACCGATCTCCGTCATTTCCGGGGTAAAAAAAGTTTGTATTTGTTGGGGAAACCCTTGCTGATTCAACTGCACTTGTCTTCCCAGCAGGTTGATCAGGGAATCTCCCTGTATCGTGAGCGGGGTATAAGGCGCGATCACTGTATTCTCCTGGGCCATTGTAGAATTCAGCCACTTGAGACGGGTCATCTTTGCAGGCTCGCCTGCGCCGCCATCTTTAAGCAAGGTGGCTCCCACATTGATCCGGATAACAACCCTCTCTTGTTTCACGCCTTTTGCGAGCACAGTTACATTTCCTGAATAAGAACCCGTTTCCGCAATGGCCGGTATATTGATACCACACCACAACGCCTGCACCTGGTTTTTCGGAACGGTCACTTTTTTAAGGAACGGTTGGCCATCATAACCGATACCCGTTGTATTGATACAGGAAATGTTTTCTGCTGCGATTACTTTACCGTCCGCACCTTTCAGATCGCTGAAAACCAATTGCAGGTCTTCAAGATCCCTCAGGGCATATATGCCCAATTGATAAGCAAAATATTCTCCCTTGGCGGCTTCACCCCGGAACACCGGATTCGCGCCCTGACCGATCCACCTGACCGGCAGGTCCGTGCGCATCCGAATGCTATGCAACCGGTCTTCCGGGAAGATCAGAAAAGATCTGCCAGGAAATTTTGCCTTCAGGTCTTTCGTCTCTTTCGCCGTGGCGATCACTTCCATGGGATAAAAACTATTAAAAGCATCTATCGATTGGAATTCTTCAACGGTACAGTTCACCGGGATTGAAGTAGGGGCAGCCCGGCTCCCCCCCGATGATGCCTGCCCATTTATGGGAGATTGCGCGTTGACGTGCGTGGCCCATTCTACGGTGGCAGTAGTATCCGGTTTCAGATAGACGCCTTTGGGATAATTGCTACGGCCTTCATTCCTGTAAGGCAAATAATAAACATAATAAATTCCTTTACCCGACAAGGGTTCGAAATACAATTCTCCTGATTCACGGTTGGAATTTACCTTTACTGTATTCATTACGCGTTTTCCGGTCTTCGCGTCTTGCACGATGATTCTTTTCTTTTCGGGAGAAAGATCCCTTCTGCGCCAGGGAATGATAACCCGGGCTATATTACCGGAACCATTGTATCGGATCACCGCCCGGTGATTCCCCAGGGAATCGGCATTCCAGGAAGCGACACCATCCGTATATTTAATTACCTTCGATTCCTGGGGGAGGATGGCTTGGCTGTTCACAAGCTGAGAAGAAAGTACTGTAAGGAATAATAACCAGCTATTCTTTTGCATAATTGAAGATAGGATATCAGCCGCAAAACAAGGTATGCAAACGTTTGACTGAGTTTGCTTTAGCCTTTATTTATCTCCCGCCGCATGTAATAAGATTCCCGACAGGAGCATGGGTTTGCCATCCACCGGCCGGATCTTCAAATCCAGCATTTTCGCATCCTCCTCGTTCTTATACCAAAGGTCAATAGGATAATATCCTTTTTTCAGATGCAGTAAGGATTCTCTTTCTACGGTTCCCCGGTATCCCCTGTTGTCAATTACCATCTTACCATCAACGGTCAATACCGTTTCCCCATCCGAAGAAACACCCAGACGGTAATCACTCTCCCGGATGATTTGCAGGTATCCTGTAAAACGGATCTCGCGGAATCCGGCAGGCAGATCTTTTTGAGGGATTCTTACGGAAGAACAGATACCCGAGGCGCCGGCCAACATCCCCGAAGAAGCAATATTATATTCCAGGCCGGAAAAAAAAACAGTTGAAGCACCATTGAAGCCGGAGTCTGCCAGACTATTTTTTTCCCGGAAAATTTCTACCGGAACATAGGTCAACAGGATAGTCTGGTAACGTAGTTGGGAAGAAAGGGACGAACTGGTCCTGGTCTTAATAATAAGAGAAGGATGTCCTGAAAGATCGATCATTACAGGAGTCCGGTATAAGGGGGATTTTTCGTCGGGTAAAGAGCCGTCCAAAGTGTACCTGATCTGTGCATCTTTCAGGGGATGGGATAATTTCAAAAGGAAATCTTTACGGTTGGTGCTTACAAAGGGTAAGCCTTCCGCATCCGGCAGACGGGCATTCACGTTCCATACATGAAGCAGGGCAAACTGATGATCCAGGCGACGGGTAAAATCAGACAGGTCTTTCAGCCCTTTGGCCGTCCAACAGGCTTCTGCCAGGGCCAATGCCCGGGGATATACCATATACTCCAGATGCTCTGCCGTGGGAATTTTCTCCGCCCAGATATTCCCCTGCGCGCCCAATACATAATTTCCTTCGGTAATGCTAAGGGAGGCCGGGACCGGCTCGTATCCGTAAACGTGCTGCCAGGACAGAGGGTCGTTCCAGCCAATCGGTTCAGAAGGATCATCGCTCTGCGGCGCGTCAAAATAGACATAAGGCAAGGGTGTCATCACAACAGGATGATGCATTTTAGCAGCAGTAATACCCCCTTCTTCCCCACGCCAACTCATTACCGTAGCTGTCGGAGCTACTCCCCCTTCCAATATTTCATCCCATCCTACCAATTGTCTTCCTTTGGATACTATGAATTTTTCCATCCTTTTTATGAAGTAACTCTGCACCTCCTTAACATTCTTTAATCCCTGCTCCTTCATCACTGTGCAGGCGATTGGGCTTTTGAGCCATTTTTCCATATCCGCTTCATCTCCCCCGATATGAATATATTTATCCGGAAAGAGTTCCATCACCTCCGTCAGGACATCCCTGAGAAAGGAAAAGACCTTCTCTGAAGGATCGTACATACCTACCCTTGGAACTGGTTTTTGACGAATCGTTTCTCCGGTTGAATCCTGTACGCCCAATTCCGGATAGGCAAATATGGCGGCTTCGCTGTGCCCCGGCATTTCTATTTCCGGCACAACGATGATGTAATGCCGGTGGGCATAGGCAACAATTTCCCTGACCTGGTCTTTGGTATAGTATCCTTCATTGCCTCCGCCAGTAATATTCGATAATGCCCTGAATTTACCCTCTGCTGCCCAACGGTTCATAAAAGACCCTTTGGTTGTTAATTCCGGGTATTTATCGATCTGAATGCGCCAGCCTTCATCATCCGTCAAATGCCAATGAAAGGTATTGAATTTGTAATGCGCCATCAGGTCGATATATTTTTTTACCGTTTCCACAGAAAAAAAATGACGGCTGACATCCAGACTCAGACCCCTCCACCGAAACCTGGGCTTGTCACGGATCGTCATACAGGGAATCGTCAATATCCCGTTGGCCTTCTCTACCAATTGCAGCAAGGACTGTACACCATAAAACACTCCGGCTTCACCTCCGGTGATCATGACCGACCCTTCCCGGATAGACAGGGAATAATTTTCAGTACTTACTCCTGATAGAGGCCTGACTGCGGACAATAAAATTCCTGCTCCTGTCGAGGCATGCCGGGGCTGCACGGCAAGGTTTAGCTGATAATTTTCCCGAAGGTATTCGCTTAGATAATTACCTGTTTCCCTGGTGGCATCATCGGTATATATAACCATCCGGTCCCGCAATTTAAATCTGCCAGTCCCCAGCGACGACTCAAAAGGACGGGGAACAATACTATTCGGACTACTTATCGTTTCCGGAAAATGCTGGCCAACGGGAGGGTGATTGATTTGGGACAAAACAAACTGCCCTGAAAAAATGCTAATAAAAAAAATAGAAAGTATTTTCATAGCTAAGTAAAAAAATGGCGTTAATTCACATCCCACCACATTCTGCTGGTCAACAGATCTCCTCCCTGTAAACGTGCCACTGCGGCATTATAATTATCCCCGTTGGTCACCTTTTCAGCCGGTGGATAGGGTAATCTCCGGGGAATAGTTCCGCCGGTTACATTGCCCGGGTAATTGGTCGGCGTTAAGACCGGATATCCTGTACGCCGCCAGTTGATCCATGCCTCGTATTCGTTCAGCACTGTACTCAGCCAGAATTGCGTATTGATCTGGTTAAGACCGTCGGCATCATCGTAGGGATGTGCGTCGTAATAGGTCCCGGCATCGCCATCGCTGATCGTAGAAGCATCTCCAAAGGCGGACAATTGTGTGATAGCCGCCAGTACCCCGTTTTTATAATGCGTTTCTGCACTACCGCCTATACCCCATCGTTTAGCCGCATCGGCCAGCAGGAATTCCGATTCTGCATAGGTCAATACCAGGTTGGGAGCCGAGTAATCCAAAATATTATCATTGAACCGGGAGTAACCCTGCATACCCAGGACAGCGGGATAATCGGGTCTTTGCGTAATATCCAGCAAAGTATTGGTGCCACCCAATATATACCCCGGAGGAAGGCCCTGCTGATCGGCCGGATCGGTGCTTCCTGTCGCAAATATTTCCGCCATCACTGGAAGACGCGGGTCATCATTATCCTTCAGGTAATCGATATACGTATTGGAAAATTTCAGATCTGCGCTGTCCTGCAACAGGATGGTCCAGGTATCCCTGTTCTGTGTTACCTGACCGGGAGAATGTTGAACAATAGCATTGTCGTCGTTGCTTTGCATGGTCTGCCCCTGCACTTTGGTAACATAAGTCTGGGCCGTGGCCGGATCTATTTTCGTTAACCGCATGGCCATTCTTAAAAGCAATGTATTGCCGAATCTCTTCCACATGCTGATCTGATCTGTACCAAAAGAAGAATAAAATACATCGCCCGTTGGATAATCAGCATTTGCATCCAGGCTATCGGTAGCCTGCGATACTTCCTTTAACAGATCGGTATAAATATCCTGCTGCTTGTCAAAGACAGGAGCAAATACGCCTCCATAATAACCCTGTCCAGCCTGGGAATAAGGGACATCCCCGTAAAGATCGGTTATGCGCTCAAATATCATGGCCTTCATGATCCTGGCCATCTGGTGCAGGTTCCGGTATGCCGGTTTATCCAGTGTTAGCTGGTAAAGCTCAATAGCAGGCTGAACCTGGTAGATATATGCATGAGAAAAATAGACGCCAAAATTTCCAACGGCATTTAAATATTTGTCGCCGGAATAAAAAGAGGTATTGACCGAGGCGACATGTTGAATAAATCCTCCCAGTTCCGCCCATTCGACCTGCCAGTTCTCAGCACCGAAATCCGAGCTGCCGGTATACATCAATTGCGTGGTGGTCAGTAAAAAATTGGGATTATAGCTTTTACCGGTCGTCGCAGTTGGATTGGAATTGGTCTCTAATAGATCTTTTTTGCAGGAAACGAAGGTTATCACCATCAATATACCCGCTATTAAACAGATCGTGTTATATTTCATATTAAAAAGCTTTTTTGTGTTTACACTGAGTTTTAACTTGAATAGGGTTGATTAGAATTTTACATTCAGGTTTAAACCCAATGTCCTGGAATAAGGAACTGCCGCCGATTCAAGCCCCTGGGAATAGACCGACGCAGAGTAATTGGACTCCGGATCGATGTTTGGCGTATGTTTCATAATCGTAAATACGTTCCTTGCCACCAAACTCAGACGCATGCCGCGAATTTTATTATGAAATAGTTTGGCGGGGAAATCATACCCGAAAATGATCTGTCTTAATTTAATAAAACTGGCATCATAGAGGAATAATCCCTGATTGGCATTCGCCCAGTTCCCATAATAAGTGGAAGGGTATACACCGTCCGTGCCGAATAGCTTGTCCCTGTCGGGCAGCGTCTCTTTCGCAAGGCCCTGCACGTAAGCCACAAAATTTGTAGTGGAGAATAATTTCCCCCCGAATTTACCGTCGATCAGAATAGACAGGTTAAAATGCCCATACCGGAACGTGTTAGTAATACCGGCCGTCCACGGATCGATCGCAGAACCATAATCCATGGGAACGGAGTTGGATGGGTCCGGGGAGGCGCTGGAAGGGTTTAAAACAATTTTTCCGTTATCATCCAATTCGGGCGATTGGGCGATAATATGTAAGGCCGACTTGCCCACTATTTGTTGAACGTAGGCAATGGAACCCCAGTCGGGTGTAGCCGATCCCAGTGTTATCTGCTGCTGGCCGCCTAACGATAATACTTTACTTGAATTATATGTTCCATTGAAATTGACATCCCAGCTGAACTGTGCCGTTTTGACCGGAGTTCCACCAATCTCCAGTTCGATGCCATTATCCCGCAGTGTACCTACGTTAAGCAGCGCAGAGCTGTAACCAGAGGTAAAATCAATGGATACCGGCACAATATCGTCGATCACTTTTTTATGATAAAGCGAAAGATCGAACCGCAGCCTGTTTTTAAAGAAATCCATCTCTGTTCCTATCTCGAATTCCTCTCTTTTGGAAGGTCTGAGATTGCTGTTGGGAACTAAATGGTTAATGATATCCCCTGCAGATCCGACCGGGTAAACACCACGGGGAACATTCAACGTGCCTTGTATGCCATAGGTTTGCAGGGTCTGATAGGGCTGGTCAGCAGCGCCACCCACACTGGCATAACTGAGCCTTAATTTTCCGAGGTCCATCGCCGGGAGATGCAGCAGTTCGGAGAAAACAAAAGCGGCGCTCACAGACGGGTACAGATAATTTGTTTTGCCCGGCGCCAACGTTGAATACCAGTCATTCCGTCCGGTCAGGGTGAGATAAAGATAATTTTTGTAGGCGATATCGGCACTGGCGTAAACGGACCTGTATTTTTCATTTCTCAGGTCATAGGTTTCCTGTAATGTTTCCAGATTCCCTATAGTGTATAAAAATTCCGTGGCAAAGGTTTGTCCGGCTGCTGTAACGAACTCCTGGACGGATTTACGGTAATTTCCCCCGACAAGGGTGTTCAGGGTAAAGTTTTCACCAAGCTTAAACCGTTTACCCGCTGTCAGATCGATATTTAATTCCGTCTGCTTGACATTCTGCTCAGTCATATCACCGCCAGTTTCATACCCGGTTCCGGTCGGCGTGATGTTGGTATTGCGGTCATTGGAATAGTCATTGGCCACCTGCGCTCCGATGAAAAAACCATTGTCGAAGGTATACTTTAGATTGGCCGCTCCGATAAAACGGTTGCGGTGAATGGCACCCTTGAATTTGTAGGCAGCAAAATAAGGATTAGTCGTATAGACGTCAGCAAAGGGGTTAAGCTCGTAGCCATTTTCCAAGGTGCCATCACCCCTGGGTCCGCCTAAAGTGGTTATGTTGACATTCGGCGGAACGAACATGGGACCCCAGTTTAAATTCCCGATCGCATCGGCAACATTGGGTGCATTCTTGGTATATTCCGAAACATACTGGGAGGACAGGTCCAGGGTCAGATGTTTGTCCATTTTCAGCGTAGTCGTCTGCGTAAAGCTAAGCCGCTGAAGTCCTGCATTGGGAACATAACTGTTATTATTAAGAGAACTTACGGAAAACCTTGTGGCACCGTACTCTCCGAAACCTTTGCTGAATGCCAGCGTATTGGTCGCAGCACCGCCCTGTTTATAGAACCTGGCCATATTGCCTTTTGCTGCTTCAGAGTAAGGCCGTGATACACCATCGAACTGCGGGGTGAGCGAGCCGTCCATTTTAGCACCCCAACTGGATTCCATGGATCCCAGTGCATCCTGTTGATTGATGGGCTTGGCCCCATTGTTGCCTTGTCCGTATTGTGTTTGAAAATCGGTTTTGTCAATCACATTTTGCACGACATAGTTGGAATTGATCTCGACACCCAGCCCATCGGAGCTTTTGCCTTTTTTGGTGGAGATCAATATCACCCCGTTCGCACCGCGATAACCATACAATGCGGTAGCCGCCGCGCCTTTCAGTATTGAAATGTTCTCGATATCGTCAGGATTGATATTGCCGATCCCATCGCCGCCGTCCTTGCCTCCGTAACCGCCATTAACGTCCGTTGTCGCGTAGTTATTATTAACAAGCGGGATACCGTTCACTA
Source organism: Flavitalea flava (assembly GCF_054461575.1). Classification (NCBI taxonomy): domain Bacteria; kingdom Pseudomonadati; phylum Bacteroidota; class Chitinophagia; order Chitinophagales; family Chitinophagaceae; genus Flavitalea; species Flavitalea flava. Next base: position 208,849 of record NZ_JBTLQH010000001.1, on the reverse strand, counting down.
CATACAGCGGCTGGTTGCTACCGGTCATAGAGGTGATACCCCGAATCACCACATTTGATGCACCGTTTGGGCCGGTAGCTACTCCGCTAACATTAACGCCGGCAACTTTACCTTCGAGGCTGTTGACAAAACTGTTCTCACGGGCTTCAGTAAGCGTGGCCCCTTTTACTTCCGATACGGAGTAACCGATGGCCCGCCGTTCCCTTGAAATACCGAGTGCCGTAACTACCACATCGGTCATTTGGTTGCTCCCCGGTTCCAGCGACACATCTAATGTGGTCCTTCCTTTTATGGCTTCCTCCCTGTTTCTGTAGCCTACGAAGGAAAAAATAAGTATGGCATTGTCATCAGCGCTTATAACATAATTTCCCTGGGCATCGGAAACGGTAGTTTTCTTCGTTCCCCTGACCTGAACCGTGACATTGACCAGCGGCTGTCCATGTTCATCGGTGATCTGTCCTTTGATGGTTATTACAGGCGGCCCATTATCCCCGGTTTGAAGGACCGGATTGGCTCTTGGAACGATAAAAACGGTATTACCTTTTATCAGGAACGTAAAAGGTTCATTTTTCAAAGTTTCTTCCAGCGCCTTTTCAACAGACACCTCTTTAAGATCAACCGTAACGGGTTTGGAATTTTTCAGATCCTGATCGCTGTAAAAAAAAGCGAACCCGGTCTGCTGCCTGATCACTGAAAAAATTGCGGATACCGGCACATTCTTTCCGTAATAGGTAACATTCTGTGTAATTCCTTTGGCTTTTGCCTGCATGAAACCAACAACGAACAATACAACTGTCAATTTCATGGCGAACCGCCTCTTAAGCGGGATACAAAGAATAATTTTCATGTTTACAGTGTTTTGGTTTTATGATGTTCTGGTTTTATGATGTTCTGGATATAGAGTGTTTTATAGTTCTGGTTTTATGGCAATATCACTAACCTTTTGTCTGCTTCGATCCGGTAATGGATCCGGGACAGTTGAAGACCGTTCAGCACATCGGCCAGAGACAGATTTCTGCCTATTTCACCGCTGAAAGATTTTTCCTTATTTATTTCCCTCTGGTATTTGACCTCTACATTATACCAGCGGCAAAGTTGCCGCATCACCGTCTGGATGTCGGCATGCCGGAAACTGAAAAAACCGTTTTTCCAGGCCAATGCCTCAGCCATATCAGCTTTCACTACTTTAATAAATGGATTTGCGTTGCTTGTTTTAAGGATTTGATTATTCAATTGTGCCTGTTGCCCGGGATCGAGCAATATGCCGTTATTTCCAGCCATCACCCTCACGCTCCCATCCAGTAAGGTGGTTTTGATCACACTCTCTTCTTCATAAGCATTTAAATTAAAACGGGTACCCAGGACCAGTACTATCATATCCCTGCTCTTTACGATAAAAGGCAATTTTTCATCCTTCGCTACCTCAAAATAGACCTGTCCCTTTATTTCCACTTTTCGGTCTGTTCCTACGAAAGCAGTAGGATAAATTATAGAGGAAGAAGCATCCAGCCACACTTTGGTGCCATCCGGCAAAGTCAATTGGTATTGTCCGCCCCGGGGAGTCGTCAAGGTATTGTACACGACCCCTGTCAAATCTCCGGCCGCCTTCCCGGTCGTATCCCGCGTATTGTTTCCGGGTAAACTGTTTCCCGGCAGACGTTGATAAGCCAGTCTTCCGTTTGCCAATTTCAAAACATTCATATTACCCTGTTCTGCGACAACGCCATTGCCGGTATTGTCCAGCACGATCTTTTGGCCATTTCCCAAGGTAAGGATTGCCTTAGTGGAACCGGGTGGAATATCGTTTGTTATCCTAAGGGACTCTTTTTTCTTTGCGGTAGTGCTGAGTCTGTTGTCCGAATAGAAATGCCAATAACTTGCTGACATTCCTATAATCAGTAAAAATACGGCAGCGGCAATCCACCTGAATCTGACGGATATAATCCCGCTAATTGAATCATCGGCCGAATCATTGGCTAATATCTGCTCCAGTCTTTTTTGGAGTCTGCGGCGAAGGTCCGGGTCGATTTCGTTGTGCGCAACAGGAGTTTCTATCTGTTCGTAGAGTAATTGTAAGGAGTCCCTATCCGGCTCCTGCGCTGAAAACAGGGCCACCAGCTCGTCCGATTCCTCCGGCGAGCAGCTATTATCCAATAATTTGGCAAAAAGTGTATCCAAACGCGATCGATCTTCCAAAGCAGTATTTTAATAAAGACGCTTGCCGGAAAAAATCGGGTGGGTCCAGGCAAAAATTTCGTAAGGGGAAGAAAGTGAAATTCAGGAGGGGCGGCGGAAAATAAACAGTAACAGTAATCCCAATCCTCCGGCAAAACGCCCCTGCAGGAAATGGCGGATGGTTACATTGGCCTTGACCAGGTGTTCTTTGACGGTATTCTGGGAAATACCCAGTTGTTCACCGGCTTCCTTGTAGGACCAGCCATCCCGTTTGCAAAGCTGGAACACTTTTTTCTGCTGGGAAGGAAGGCTGGCAATGGCCTGTCGCAAAAGAGCTTCGTTCTCCTTGACATGCAGCGCTTCCTCGATATGTGAATAATGGGCTGTAGTTAAGGCTTTAAATTTCTCATACAATGATTTGTCCCGGGTGAGCTTGCGGTAAAAGTCAACTACCCTGTTTTGGGCCATTCGATACAGGTATGCGCCAAAACTTTGGTCAAACTGAAGCTCCGTTCTTTTTTGCCAGATACAGGTAAAGATATCCTGAACGATCTCTTCCGTTATCTGCTCATCCTTCACCATTTTAAAGATATTGACGTAAAGTTGCCCACTATATACATGGTATAGTTGGGTAAAAGCACAGGGATTTCCTGCCTGCAGCTGTTGCAGTAATGCTTGCTCATCAGAAGTTAGTGAACCGTACAAATCAGAAAACCTTTTATTAGTGAATTATGCTAAAATTAATGAAAACGAACGGTTGTTGTTCAAACTCTTGTCAATTTAGTAAAGTCCTGAATAAAAATGAAATATCTTATTTTTTTATAACCGGATGATATTTTGGCCTTTATGAAGGGAGACCTCTTTACCCTTCCAGACAAACACCCCTTCCAGTTTACCCGGTAAAAACACTTCCCCTTCGATACCCTTAAGCCCATTTCTCCTTTTCAGGGATAGCCGCAGGGGTTGTCCATCATGGATCATCGTAGCCCTTACCCATTTTAAGGCGCCCAGGGCAGGTTTGATCTCTATCTTTGAAAATCCCGGCGAGCGTGGGCGTATCCCGCAAATAGTAGAATAAAATTCATATAACGGAGAACAGCTCCAGGGATGACAATCGGAGCGGGCAGCATTTCCGGGAACTTCGGCAAAGGTCGTCAATCCGTCCTCCAGCATGGTCTTCCAGGGCCCCATCAGGTCCAGGTATTCTTCGGCCAGGCCTGCTGCTTTATAAGCCTGGCCCAGGTAGAAACGGAAATAAAGAGATGTTTGGACCAGGCTGGTGTCTGTGGCGATTCTCCGGATAACCGAACGTTGTTGTTCCAGCGGAATAGTATGGCTCAACACCCCGAAAATGTTGGCATGCTGACTGAAATAGAGCTTATCGGGCGTATCGGACAACAATTGTCGCTTTGCGTCCCAACAACGTCTCCAAACATTTTTGGAAATCCGGTCGGCCAATACCTTATATTTTTCGGCAAAATAAGAATTATGCGCCCAGGTAAAAAGTTCGGCAGCATCCCTTAAGGCATAAGCCAATTGCATGCTGGTGATGGAACTTCCTCCTTCGCTGCATCCCGCCGGAATCCCGCCAAGCGCCGTATTATTGTCCCAGGCCCATTCCTTCGTCCAGTCCACAAAATTAAAAAACTCCGTCTTCCCCAGCATTCCCGTTAAGGGATCCAGTTTCTGCTCATACCAATCCAATACGGAATTCACTCCGGATAACATTTGCCGGATAAAAGCATCGTCGGAATAATAAGTCCAGTAATCATGCAGGATGTTGATCCATAATAAAGAATAGGTAGGAATGATCTGGGGAACGGCACAGGGAAACCTGCTCTGCGTCAGGCCTTCGGAGGTGCGGGATTGAAAATATTGCCGGATCATGTTCTTTACCAGCTCCCGGTCATAGCCCATGCTGTTCAGGATCAGCGCCTGTATCCGGTTGTCCCCTATATACTGAAGCTGCTCATAATAAGCATCCGTTAACAGGTAATCCTTGGTGCAGACATCCTGGGTATGCCAGGCCGTATGAAGAATACGGTTGAATAAACTGTCGCTGGTCTCAAACGAAGCCTGGAGCGGTCGTTCAACATGATTGTATTTTCCATAAAGATCATGAATGACCAGAGGATCGGATTTTGTAACCACTTCCAATTCTACAAACCGGTAACTTCTGAACCATAGTGGCCGGAATAAACGCTGGTCTCCCCCGTCTGTGATAAATTTATCCGCCACTCCGTAAAGGGTTTTGCCACGGATATCATTGCGATTACCTTTTAACCGTACAGAATCCATCATCGCTTCCGCATACCTGAGTGTAAGGACAGCCCCCTTCCCTTCGCTGGTCCTTATTTCCGGGAAAGCCGTCATCTCAACTCCCTGGTCTACTATTATTTTCGTTTTTGAAAAAGCCGGCAGAATCATGTCTTGTGTGCCGGAAAGAAAATCCGGAGTGACGGTACCTGTATTTGCCGTATCCATTCCTGTTATCCTCCTTATGGTCCGGAACCGGATCGTGTCTTCCTTCAGATATGGAACACTTCGCGGTACCAGTTGCCACCAAAGATCAGTTCCGGTGGCATATGGAGCCCCTCTGACAAGGTTAATGGCGTTCTTCCAGGAACTGTCCTTATAGGAAGGCTCTTCCCAACCCCAGGGAATTTGCCGGCCATCGATACTATCCCCCGGAGTAACAATGATAAACTCCCTGACCTGGAATGGATCGATGGGCAGAACCGAATAGGCTTTATCTTCGATCACCTTCCAGCTTTGATTGGTATTTACCTGTTTTTCCCGCTCCGAGTTCCCCTGTATGATAAAAGCTGTCTTTACAGACATTTGCACCCAGGGAATATGTTCGCCATAATTCCAAACCTGGCAGGCAATAATATTCTCCCCTGGCTGTAAAAAAGGAGCCAGATCATAAGTATCATAGAACCAATTTCCGGGAGTACCCTGGGCAGGGCCTGCCCCTACGATCTTACCGTTGACGAATAAGCGGTATCGGTTATCGGCGGAGATGTTAACCAGAAAACTATCCGGATTTTTTTTTATTTGGATGGACTTTCGGAAATGATAGACCCCATATTCCCGACCGGTCTTTCCCGGGGCGCTAATCCAGCTTGCTTCCCAATATTTATTTACCCAATCCGACTTGTAGGCAGGCGGGGAGGCAGGAGTAGGAGGAAGATGATCCTGAGCGGAGCCTTTAAAAGCTATAAATAAAAGAAAGGCTAAGGCTACAAAGCACCCATCATTTTTCATGTAAGGAGGGTTTAGGCAGTGTAATTGGGTTGATTTACCCTCTAAATGTATATCGTTCTGATCAACATTTCATCCTATTGCATTAGTATCCCGGTCGATTTTTGCATAAAAAATGTCTTCTTTTTTCCCGGTTCTTTGATCACGGCGGACTTATATTTTGCCTGTTGCACATCATCCATCACTATCGCAGTCCGGTAATCCTTTTTTTCACAGCTCAAACTCAGGTTGGTGAATTCCAAACCTTTTGCGTGCCGGATATACACACCCCACGCCGGTAGTTCCCGGAACATAGAAAAATCCGGGTAAGCCTTAGCCTTTTCCGGGATATGATCCAGCGAGTCCAATCCTACCCTGGCAAAAAAGGGATTTCCTCCACCAGGGTGTTTGATCTCTATATTATTTAACGATACTCCCGAGATCAATGCGTCGGCCATTCCGGTAATAACTATTCCCGGGCTTACATTGCGGGGCATGTCCTCGACCGGGCCTTCATATTCATATCCTTCATCCGGCTTCCCGGAGGGAATTTCCGCATAGACATTTCGGATCCGTATGTTTTCCATCCTTCCTTTTTTACCGGCAACCCGCTCCCCTATACGGAGAAATATAACATTCCCGGTATTAAAAGATTGTAAACCATCCACCATTACGTCATCCACAAATCCGCCGTCAACGGCTTCCAGCGCTACAGCCGAACGATAGGTGTCGAACACTTTAACATTAATGATCCTTATGGTCCGGAAACCACCATAAGAAGCCGTTCCGAATTTTATGCCGTTCGCACTGCTGCGGATGGTACAATTTCGGATTTCGACATTATTGCAGAATTTGGATCCATCATGGGATTTAAGACAGACACCATCATCGTCTGAATCAATATAAGAATTGGTAACCGCAACACTGTCACAGTCCACGATATCGATCCCGTCATTATTCCAGAAGGCCTTGCTGTCCACATAAATACTGTCCAGTTGCAGGTTCCTGCATTGATCATAAGTCTGCACCCAGCTGGCCGCGTTCCGCAATGTCACTCCCCTGACAAGGATGTTCGCGCAGTTACGGAAATTGACCAGCATAGCCCTGGACTCGGCTTCCGGGCGATCATACCTGAAAAGGTCCTTTATCAATCCTTTTTGAATTATACCTATGACCGCTGTGGCCACTTCTCTTCCCCTGCCGTCAATGATTCCTTTCCCGGTAATGCCGATATCATGCTGATCGTAGGCAAAAACAAGGGCCGTCGTGAGTTTCTTATCGTATTCAAATGGATTCAGCGATCCCACCAAAACGGCGCCTTCCTGCAAATGAATGATCACGTTCGATTTCAAATGAATAGAACCCGTAAGATACCGGCCTACGTTAAAGACCAGTCTTCCCCCTCCGTTCTTATTGATATAATCTATCCCAAACTGGATAGACCGGGTATTCAGGGTGATCCCGTCGGACTTCACCCCGAATAAGGAAGCAGGATAATCTTTCGCTTCGTTATTTGCCCGGGCTTGCAAAACGGAAAAACAAAAGAAGACGATCACTAACCCGGCGCTTTTTCTTCTACCCATAACTTATTGTTTAAATATATCGTGTTAATATATCGTAACCGGTCCGATCAAACCCAAAGACTGGATAGGCTGATCCTTTCTTTTTTCGTTTGTCCAGTACTGGGCAACGGGATTGTCCTTCAAGGTTTTTAAATAATTCCCCATTACGGTAACCACTTTAATTTCCACGGAATTAGAGCCGGTTTGTAACAGTTCCCCTACCCGGTGGATCCTTCTGCCAAACCATTGCACGCCTGCTTGTTTTCCATTAACCGTCAATTCGGATACGCCTGCTACTTTCCCCAGATTGAGGAATTGAAAATTGTTTTTTCCGGTAACATTCAAGGATGTTCGATAAATTACGGTTCCGGAAAAATGCTCGAATTCAGGGATATCTTTCAGATCTTTTAAAGCTTCCATCTCTGTTTTTTTCACAGACCCGTCAATATGCCGCAGTTCCAAGGTCCATGGGCCGGACGGGAAGCCGGCCCCGGCATTACCTTCTTCTTTTATGCCGGCAGGCACAGGATTCCATTTGCGCCCTTTCTTTTCCTTATCGAATACCAGCAGTCTGGAATCCGCCGGCCCCAGGTCCAGGGTAATCTTATCCGCGCCTGTTTCAATATGATATCGTTCTCCGGTTTCGGCATCCCATATCCAGGCCTGTCTGCCTGAACTTATTTCTTTTCCGGGAATAATAGTCAAGGTATGTGTATCCTGCATGTTTGAATTGATGAACAACAACATTTCGACGTTTCCGGTCTGGTAGCGTACCTGTGTTACAAAAGGATCCGGGCGATCGATGCTGACATAAGGAGTGATCCCGTATTTCACCTGGATGTCCTTATACCATTGCAAAAAATTGTTTTCCGGTTTCTTCAGAAAGAAAAACCGGTCCGGAAAACTCTTCATCTTATTTACCCAGCTCTGTACTTCCTGATCCCGTTGCCGGTAGTTGTTCCAACCCACCGATTTTTCCGGATAAGCTTCTATACAGAAGATCCTCCCGCCCGCAGCAACAAAATCATACAACTTTTCAGCAGTAGCCGGCTCCATTCTTTGTACTTCGATCAGGAAGATCGTATGGTATTTTCTCGGACCGTAATAAAGATGCCCGTCTTTCATGGCAGCATCGCGGATCACTTCCTCTGATATATAGTCGCAGGCATTGCCATTCTGATGAATCGACTCCCATATAAAGGTCTGATAAGACGGATGGATAAGCGAGGGGAAAGGTTCGTTCTGTGCTCCATAGATGCTCCACATATCCGATACCGGCGGCAATACGGCTATTTCGGCAAACATATCGACCTCCTGTAGCAAGGCGGACAGTCGTGCCTTATAATCCGTAAATCGCCGGAAATAGGGCCACCAGGTATTTTTTTCATTAAAGAAAGTACCATAACGGATCCAACCGGGGAATTTAGCGTCGGGAGGAGAATAATTGAATCCATGAAAAACCGGATGAGTTACACCGGAAATAGTACTTTGATCTCCGGCCACCTTCAGCACTTCCAGGGTGTCATTAAACACCATATCGGTATTTGTCAGCTCTTCGCAGCTTACATGTCTTCTTCCCTTGAGATGTGCTGCAGAAGAAACATATTTATTGATCATGGTATAGGCCCGGCCGATACGATAATCCTTTTCGCTCATTTCCTTCCCTAACCCATATTTGATCCAGGTTTCGCATTCCGGCAGATCGATATCGAAACTCCCTTCCAGCGGATAATACCCCCTTCCGTATGCTTGTGCCCGGGATTTTACCTTATTCTCCCTGCACCAGCCCGTAAAGGATTTAATGAACCGTTCCCGGATAAGTTCGCTTTTGGTCAGATCAAAATCATACCGTACACGGGCCATGGTTTCTTTTATTTCGGGTCCCAATTCCGCGCCATAATTAAAATCATAAACATTTCCCATCCCTCCCGTCTTGAACATAGTGAAAGGAAGCCAGGGCATCAGATCATATCCTCTTCTTTTCTTAAATTCTTCCGACATATCCCCACACCAGTTGGCTCCCTCCAATTCCATACTGTCGGTAAAAAAGGAACGGATATGTCCGGATAAGGGCCCGGTTTGCCGCTGAATGGAATCCGACATGCGGTTGAGGTATTTTTTTACCGCCGCTTCGTTATAATGATTGAGTACGGGGCCATTCGCGCCCGGCGCACCATTGATCACCTCCATGGAACCATGGACCTTCACGAGCCCATACAACACATATTTACCTTGCGGGACACTGACCTTGATCGTTCCATTCGGGATCTGGGCCGACAGATCTTTTATTTCCTCCAGGTTGTTGAACCGGGCAGGAACCAACTGCACGGATAACATTTCCATTGTTCGTCCTGCAAAAGGAGAAGTCGGGGCAGGATCCGCCTCCTTGAAAAGATCGAAAAGAGAAACCTCATAATCCAATGGCCCTTCCAGCTTATGTGTACCGATCACCACCTGTTGTGAACGTTCTTCTCCTTCCAGCCATTCGGCACCGAATGGCCAACCGGATCCTACAATAAGATCACAGGTCAGCCCCAGGGATTTTGCTTCTGAAAAAGTAAATTTCAACAGATCGATCCATTCGGGGCTAAGCCACTGCACGGCAGGCTTTCCGAGGTCGTCCGTCCTTGCCGGAAATTTGATCGGGTTGATCTCTACGCCTCCGATGCCTGCCTCTTTCATGAGGCGGAGTTCTCTGGCCAGTTCGGTTCTCTCCACTTTATCTCCATTCCACCACCAGCGTACAAAAGGACGATGTACGATGGCCGGATCTTTAAAGATCCGGTACAGATCCGCCCCGGATAAAGCGGCCTGACCGGATAATGAGAGCGGACCGGATCCCGGTTCCGCGTGTGTTGGTATTCCTTTCCATAAAGTAAAACCAGTCGTCAATAGGGTTCCCTGTAACAGGAATTTTCTTCTGTTCATCCTTTCAATATTTTTTTAAAGGGTCGGACAAATCTACAGATTATAACGTTGAAGCCGACCGGTGATAAATCAGCGGATTCTGCAATTCATTATTCAGCAGGTCTCCCTTTTTAAGGGTTCGGACATAAGCATCGGGGAGTACATTGGGCTGTCCGTTAAATATATTGCCATCCGGCATATAGGCACAGGTCATGGCACGCCGGAAACCACTGGTCATATTGGCGTTGGCCCCATGTATCGTAAGGCCGTTATGAAAAGAACAACTACCCGCTTTCATAGGCGCCGCCATTGAATTGATTTTTAAAAACTGCGGATACACTTCAAATATTCCATCCATATTTTTTCCGATGGGGCTATTCGCAAAACTGGTTTGCTGGCTGGATCCGGGCATAAAATAAAGGCATCCGTTCTCGAAAGTGGCATCATCCAGCGCAACCCAAATGGACAGCGCCTTCCGGTCCGAAAAAGACCAGAAAGGAGTATCCAGGTGCCAGGCTGTCGGATTGGCCCATGGCCGTTTGAAAAGGGCCTGATCATGCCATATCCTGATTCCGTCGACACCAGCCAGATCAGCAGCCATTTTGCCAATCCGTTCGTCGATCATTAATTTTTTAACCTCCTCGTTCGTCTGCCACAAATTGATCAGCTGATCGAATACTTTGCCAAAATAACCGGCATCTTCATTAATGCCATCGTCTTCTCCTATTTTTACATCCTTCCCCGGCATTTTCTGGCCGGCCCTTGCGGTTACGGCGGACATGACAGCCTTGCGCCATTGTTCCAGCTCTGCCGGTGACAAAAAGTCTTCAATGACAATAAATCCATTTTCCCGGTAACTACGGATCTGTTCATCCGTTAATTCGTATTGCATCTTATAGATATTTTTTTAAAAAAGGGTTAGCGGATCATAACAGTCAATATAGGAAGACGGCGACAAATTGTACAGGTTATTGAGCGCCATAACCAGGGTTCTGGCCCAGGGCCGGGTTAACCTGGGTTTCCCTGAAAGGCACCGGGTAGATCAACCTGTTCTGGTTTACAATATACGCATTTGGCAAGATGTATGGATACTTCTGCTTTTGCAGGATCCCAAAGGCCGTCATTACGGGTATGGCCTGCTCAGTACGTACCAGGTCGAACCAGCGATGATTCTCAAAGGCCAGTTCGATCCTTCTTTCATGGGCAATAACCTCCCTCAACAGGTTTTGATCAGTCTCTGCAGAAGCGGCGAGACCGGCCCGGGTCCTTACCTGGTTGAGGTAGAGCAGCGCATCGCCGGATTTGCCCTGTTCGTTCAGGGCTTCGGCGAGCATTAATAATACATCTGCATAACGATATAATGGCCAGTTATCGTCGGTGTTATAGATCAGGGTACTGCTGCCGTTAAAAGGGGTATGCCATTGTTTTTTTACGAATCGTTTGGCTATCTCACCAGGTGTCGTTGTTTTTAATATGCTAACTACGCTATCCGGCAAAAAATCCAGATTTGCATTCTTTTTCCCTTCTGCTACCGCAACACTGGCATCCAGGCGTTTGTCACTGGCTTCATAGGCGCTCAGGAGGTCGTCCGTCGGGACATTCCAGCCGCCGTAACCATTGACAAAGCTAGGCCCCAGGATATTACCCGTATTGGGGGTAACCGGAATAAACCGGTAAATAAACCAGCTTGCCTGCCCATCAGTTCCGGTCTTATATTGTACTTCAAAAATAGATTCCCGGCTGTTCTTATTAGCAGTAGCAAACACATCCGCATATTGAGGAAGGAGGGCATATCCCATTTGCGTAACCGTCTGGAACAGATCGGCAGCTTTGGGATAATCCTTGCGGGTAAGATATACCAATCCCAGTTCCGTAGCCACCATCCCTTTCGTAATGCGACCCGATTGAGGAAAAGAGGCAGGGGGTTTAAGCAGGGTCAATGCATCGGAAAAATCGGCAATGATCTGCCCATAAATGCTGTCCACTGAAGACCGGCTTATGAAAGCCCCGGTATTCTCCTTGACTTCATGCAGATAAAGAGGAACCTTTCCATATCTTCTGACCAGGTCAAAATAATAATGGGCCCGTAATGCTTTTGTCTCCCCGATAAGTTGATTCTTTGCCGAATCAGAAATAACACTGGAAGCAATGGATTGTATCCTGTCCAGGATGACATCCGTCCGTTGGATCCCCTTGAAGTCAGCCGTCCATGGAGTACTGGTGACGCCATTTGAGGCATCATCCAGAAAATCGGCGATCTGCTCATACCCCAGGCCACCTCTGTCCTGGGTGTTATAGTCATATTCCGTATTATCGGTGCGCATTTCATCCATCCAGAAGGCAACATTGGCCACGTCCCTCAAGGGAACATATGACCCAGTTAATGCCTGTTGAAAATCCGCTGCTGTTTTATAAAAATTTCCTTCGTTTATATTTCCTTCCGGATAGACGGTTAGGAAATCCTTTTTACAGGATCCGGTTGCCAAGCCAACCAGGGCAAGGATCGCTGCATATTTTATTTGTTTCATATTTAAGCTTTTATTTCGGTAATGAATGTTAGTGAAAAGGGCAATAGGATTAGAAATTAATATTTGCCCCGATCATAAATGTTCTGGGAACCGGGTAAGATCCATTATCCAGACCCGCCTTGGTCTGGTCATCCCTGAAGTCGTTCACTTCAGGATTCTGGCCCGGGTATTTGGTGAATACGAACAATTGCTGGGCGCTTCCATAAACCCTGACGCTCTTAATATAGCGTAAAGCGCTTTGTTTGAACGTATACCCGAGTGTAAGGTTCTTTACCGTTAAATAATCGCCGCTGAATACCCAGTTGGTGTTGGTGCTACGGTATAATTCCGTCGTATTGGACTTGGTCCTGGGCACTTTCCCGTTACCCGGATTGGCTTCGGAGCGCCACCGGTTGGCCATATCCTTATCGATATTGAATATACCGTCCAGGTTTTGTTTATTCTGCATGTTGATATCCATGAGTTTATTGCCGACCTGTCCGGAAGTAACGATACTGAGATCGAATCCTTTATATTGGAAATTGTTACTAAATCCAAAGATAAATTTAGGATTGGTCCTTCCGATAAAGGTTCGGTCGCTGATATTGATAGTATCATCTCCATTGACATCCCGCATTCTGGCCGTTCCGACCGCAGAGGTTGTTTCTTTGGGATATTTGTCAAAATCCGCCTGGTTCATATACAAACCATCGAAAATATAGCCATACAATTCTCCAATACGATGGCCCACGGCCGTACGGTTATAATCGTTATACTTCCCGGTACCGCCAATAGGGGTATTATTTATCAGGCTCAGTACCTTATTGTCGTTAAAGGAAATATTAAAATCCGTATTCCAGCTGAATTCGCCGACGAGGTTCCGGGAACTTACCTGGAACTCATGTCCCCAGATCCGGAAGGTTCCCAGGTTATATGCAATGCTGGCATAGCCGGATGCAAAAGGGATCTGCAGATTAGCCAACATGCCTTCCGTTCTTTTATTATAATAATCATAGGAGAAGGTGATCCTGTTCTTCAGGAAATTCATTTCAACCCCGACATCGGTTTGCTTGGAGGTTTCCCAGGTCAATACCTTATTTCCCAGTGAAGTGATCGACTCCCCTACCGTAGTAGTGTTGTTAAATACATAATTCGTACCGCTCAATTGGGAAGCCTGTAAATAATTGCCTGCATCGTTACTTCCTCCCAGGTTATTGTTTCCGGTTAGGCCATAGCTTCCCTTAATCTTCAGGAACGAAACGGGTCCTGCTTTAGGAAAAAAGGATTCGTCACTCACGATCCAGCCTGCCGATATGGAAGGGAATACACCGTATTTCTTAAATTCCCCGAACCGGGAGTGACCGTCCCGGCGAATGGTGGCCGTAAGAAAATATTTTTTTTCAAAATCATAATTCAACCTGGCAAAGGCGGAAGCCATAGTCCAGGATTGTTTGCTGGTGCTTCCTGTGGTCGTCGTTGCTCCGGAGATCCAGGGAACGGCATCATTTGCAAAACCGCTGCCGTTAACAGATCGTAGATTTTTGCTATATTTCTGGGCACTATACCCTGCCAACACTTCTACGCTATGTTCCTTGATTTTGGCAGAATAATCGAGCGTGTTCTCATTCAACCAGATAAAGGAATTATTTGAACTGTTCACCGCGCTGGATGCCGTGATCGGACGGGGGGGAACCGACCCGAAAGTAGCATACATCGTTCCATAATAGGCATTATAATCCTGTGTGGTGTAATCGATATTAAAGGTCGATTTGGCATGCAATCCTTTAATCACCTCGATATCCAGATAAGCATTGGACAACAGGTGCATATTATTCTGATTGACGTTCATGAGCTTTTGCTGCTGCAGGAAATTAGGCGTGGTATACATACCGAAAGAACCGGTCTTTAAGATATAGGAGCCATCTGCGTTGTACGGCGCGATCAACGGAGAGCTGATCTGGGAACCGCTAATGATCTGCCGGTTACCATCTATGGATCCGCGCGTGTTATGATCGATCTGGTAAGTGGGTGCAATATTCAATCCCAGGCGAATGCGGTCCACGGGTCTGTATTCATTGTTGCTGCGAACGGAATATCGTTTTACGCTGGTATTATACAGGATACCATCCTGGTGGAAATAACTAAAGGTCGTACTGGACAACAATTTTTCGGTACCGGAAGAAAGGTTCACCGAATAATTTTCTATCGGTGCGGTTCTGAAAATGGCACTGTACCAATCCGTTCCCTTGCCATATTGGTCAGGATTTTTATAATCATCCGGCACAACCGTAGCAGGAACCTCATATAGAGCCTTATCTTCATAATACCCTTTCATATAGGTGGCGAACTCATGCGCATTCATTAAATTCGGGTGCCCTCTTTTTGTCAGCTTTTGCTGACCGTAATAGGAACTTGCCGTAACATTCGTACGCCCCAGCTTGCCTTGTTTGGTAGTAATAATGATAACCCCGTTCGCTGCCCTGCTTCCATAAAGGGCAGTAGCCGAAGCATCTTTTAATACACTGTAAGATTCAATTTCATCCGGGTTTATGAGACCTGCACCCTGGCCCAGATCGCTGATAATGGGCTGGCCATCCACAACTACCAGGGGTTGGTTACCCGAACTGAGGGATGCTGCTCCCCGGATCCTGAAGGTCATGCCCTGTCCTGGCCTGCCTGTTGTCTGGCCTAACTGAAGGCCGGCCACTTTTCCCTGCAATTTTTGTCCGAATTCGGCAGCCGCTACGTCCTGCACCTCTCCGGCATTGATCTTGCTGACGGCGCCCGTAATATCCCGCTGCCGTTGTTTGCCATAACTGACCACCACTACCTGATCGAGACTGTTCTCTCCTGGCTCCAGGATGAGATTCAGTACAACCGGCGCGGTAACTCTGATTTCAACCGGTTTATAACCGATATGGCTGATGACCAGGGTTATCCCCTTTTGAATGCTGATGGAAAAATGCCCCTGACCGTCAGTGGCGACTCCCTTACTTCCGCCCTTCACCTGTACGGAAGTTCCTGACAGATCGGTAGCGTTGGCTCCAAGGGCTACCTTTCCTGAAACTGTAAAAGTCGTTTGTTGTGCAAAAATAAGATCGGGAGATAAAAAAGCTTTAGTCACCAGGATAAAGCAGCAGAATAGCATCGTCCGGCCGATATGCGAATATAGCATACCGTTATTGCCTGAAATAAATTTCATACAGTTAGCCCTTTTGGTTTAGATGAACAAGTAATAGCAGATATACTATTCAAATATATCCCTGGTTCAGGGAAAGATATTTAACCAATTCAGGTAAACTTTTGTACTTTCTGATATTTATTTGCCGCATCTATCACCGGTATGCCTGTATGTTTTTAAGGGTTTTCTTCTACTTCGAGGATACTGTAAATTTGTAGTTCGGGGAGTTTTACGGTTATCCTTCCATCCTTTCCGGATACATAAGGTATACTTTTTTTGCCGGGCTGCAACCAGATTGCCTTGGGCGCATGCGACAGTCTCAGGTCAACCGTTAGGTTGTGAAGCGGGGGACAATCTTCATAATCCAGTACGGTTGGATTGTTATGCGCGCCGCCCGTATTGATGAGGTGGATATATAATTTTCCCTTTTTGCGGCTGATGACCTGGTGCACATAATCAGATCCGGTAGTCTCTGCCAGGAAATGCGGTACCAGGGAATGGATAATTGTTTGTACTAATTGTTTCGAGAAGGTGTTCTGCCTGTTGTTATAAAGATCGCCCATATCCATATAAATGCCGCCGATTTTCCCTTTGCCCAATGTGCTTATGGTGGCCAGCGGAAATTGCCCGGGAAACCGCAGATCGTCGGATTTCATTTGAAGACCAAATAATTTTTCGGATATTCCCACCAGGCGGACAGGCTGAAAATTAGTTTTCAAAAGAGAGATCTCCCCATTAAATCCGGCAAAAAACGCTGTATCCTTTTGAACGGGCATTCCTGCATCGACAGGGAGCACTTCTTTAAAATCCCTGGTGGCTTCCGCACCAATCAGCAGCAAATGACCTCCCTTCCTTACGTAGGCAAGCAATTTTTCCTTAATGACCGGATCTATATCCGTCCATTCCGGTATAATGATCAGGGGATAATTCTGCAAACGGTCTTCAACCTGGTGGTCCATAATTATTTCCACCGGAAACCGGGCATCCAGGAGCATATTAAGGATTCCTTTCAGCGGTCCCTGACCATGGGAAGAATAAAGATCGGCGTTGTGTAAACGGCGCCAGGAATACGTGGAATATAACAAACCGATCTGGGGCACGATATTCCCCTGAAAACAATATTCTTTCCGGTCACGGCAGAATCTGAGAATATCTGCCATCTTCCTGAATTGATAGGTTTCGGGGCTGCCATCCCTATTTTGCTGCCAATAGGTCTGGAACCCACCGCCCATGGCCAAAACCTCTGCAGCTTCCTGCTTTAACTGCACCGGAGATTTAGTGATCTTCATATCCCCTTTCCAGGCAAAGGACCAGGACATCAGATCCCAGGGTTTATCCTGCAAGGCCAGGCATCGGCTTTCAAAGGCGGAGCTGTACAAACTATTCGATCCCGCTACATCGCCCGACAAATAGTCAACAGGGATATTGACTTTTTCAGGCATCATGGAGGAAAAAGACCAGTTACTCGTAATACGGAAGTTGGGAGAAAGTTGATGAACAGCCGTTGCATAGTGGGCAACATATTGCTGAAAAGCCAGCCGGTTAAACTCCATCCATTCAAAAAAACCGGGATCTTCCCGTTTTATAGGAATTTCCTTTTTTTCTGTAGCCCTGGTAAATGCCGCTTTTGCCTCTCCCGAATAGTCCGGTCGCAAGGCCCAGCAATCTCCGTCGATCCAGGCTCCGTCCAACTTATATTTTCCGGCCAGTTCCTTTAGTTGGGGAATCATCAGTTGATCCGTATAAGGGCTGAACAGGGATATAGCCTCCTTATCGGCACTGCCATCCGCATTAACCCGCGCCCAATCCGGGTGCAATTGAACGGCGCGCTGATCCAGTATGCCGGAATAATGAACGTACAGGCTTACCTGATGTTTGTTCGTTATTTCCCGCCATATCTGCAGGATATCTTTTTCCATGGCGGGTGGGTGAGTTCCTACATTCGTAGGATAACTCGATATTCCCGGGTGTCCCTTGCAATCCACCTGGATAAAATCCGGTTTACAGATGGCCAGGAAAGAGTCGATCATGGCAGGAGTAAAAGTCTTTCCTATTCCCGAATCCTGCATGCCGGCATGAAAATCAAAATGGAGACCGGCAAATCTTTTTTCCGGAATGTTCTTTTGTGCTCTTGCAATGCGATTATAAGAGAGCAGCGGTAACAAAAGAATAGACAACCGCAACACTGAATAACGTATATCTGATACTGCCATAGAAAAAAGAATAATAGCGGCAAGCTACTAATCAACTTTCAAATTAACTTTATCGCCTGAAGGTTTTCTGACTATTTTTATTAACTATTTTGTACTTTTTGTCATTTTCCAGGTACGGGGTTGTTTCATATTGTAACTTAACGATGCTTAATTATCATAAATATCTTGCCATTACCCCTCTTGAAGAAGCATGGGGTTTTTATGTAAATACAGTAGGTTATTCCAGAACAGACCCCAATGAAGCCTATCCTCCTGACAAGGAACATCCGCTAACCCATTCCTTTACCTGGAATAACGGAAGAATTCTGAACGGCTATTACCTGGTCTTTATTTCCAAAGGGAAAGGGGTTTTTGAATCCGCAGTAACCGAGCCCACCGTCATAACGGCTGGTACCTGTTTTTTTCTTTTCCCCGGAGTATGGCATCGTTACCGGCCCGACCCGGAATCAGGATGGGAAGAATATTGGATCGGTTTTAAAGGAAGTTATCCGGATGACCTGATGAATAAAGGATTTTTCAGTTCCGATTTTCCCGTAGTAAGTCCCGGATTGGACGAAACGTTGCTCACGCTTATCCTTAAGATCCTCGACCATGTACGGACCGGCACCGTCGGCTATCACCAGGTTATTTCCGGAATCACCCTCCAACTACTTGGATTGGTGCATGCACTGACTACCAACAAAAATAAAGGGCTGGATGTTGATGAGCAGTCAATGGCCCAGGCAAAGTTTTTTCTCCGGGAACACCTGGAAGGGCCCCTTGACATGAAACAACTACTCAAAGAACTGCCCATTAGTTATTCCAAGTTCAGAAAAATGTTCAAACAGACTACCGGGCAATCTCCCAATCAATACCATTTAAATCTTCGCCTGGATAAGGCAAAAGAATTACTAAATACGACGAATCTCAATGTCACGGAGGTCGCCTATCAATTAGGCTTTGAGTCGGTGTTTTATTTTTCCAAACTTTTTAAAAAGAAAAATGGGGAGTCTCCTAAGTCTTACCGGGCTCATTAAACCGACAGGGTATTTAGTATTCACTCCTTACCGGAGGTATACCGATCCCTTAAAAGGTCCTTCATATAACAATTAACGGTGAATTGATCGGCAAGAGGACTGTTGGTAAATGGCTGTGCAGGCATATAAGGCGGGGGGCCGAATTCAGTGGTGAAACCCAATACCGATGCTCCTTCCCTGATCCTCCCGGACACCATCCGGTCCCACCAAAGCAGGAAATGATCAACCGCATATTTCCATTCAGGAGCCCTGGGATCGCTGATCTGTGGTCCTTCTTCAAACCCGATCCTGGCATGTATATGGCGGGTTCTTTTAATGGCCTGTTCAAGAGCTTCGGGAAAATGTTCCAGAAAACTCTCTGTCACGCATACCCAATGAGAAAGATCGGCTGTCAGCAGCAGATCCGGGCAGGCTTTGAAATAATCCATCATGACAGAAGGACTGTATCCGACTCTGCCCCGATGGGTTTCATGGGCGACAGTAACCCCCCTTTTGGCGCTGAATGCAGCTGCCAGTTCGATCAGTTCCAGGTTCTGTGCAAATGTAAAATAATCCTTGCCGGTATGGGAGTTGATCAGAACCGGAGATCCTTCCCCGCTTAATTCCAGATAATGAAGAAAGGAGATTTTAAAATCTTCAAAATCCATGCCCCTTGCCTGATGCTGATGGGCTATCAACAACAATTCCTCCCGCTGCAAGGCATCGTATAATTGTTTCCTGACGGCAGGATCTTCGGGTATCCATGTATCGATCCCATCATAACCTGCCTCTTTGATCTTTTTGCAAAAACTGGTAATATCCAGGTGTTCATGGCCCCACCAGGGGCAAAATATTTTTATTTCCATATGCCGCGTCAGGAGTGATTTGATAAAAATCCCGGGCAAAGGTATAGATGAAATTTTTTTCCAGCAGGTTTCTTTTTGTTTGTACGCATCTGGCGATCCATCCGTGTTTATCTGCGAACCCTTTTATCATTTCAATATCACAACCATCGCTCAATACCATCCATACCGAGGATCTGTTATGTGTGAAACGCTCCAGGCCACAAAACAAGCCGGCGAAGAACTCGCCATTCGCCCCGCAATACCAGGCATAACCGGCATCATCCCGGGGATCTTTCTTATAGTAAGGCGGATTGACAACGATAATATCAAAAGCCCTTTCCGGAATGGCCTGAAAAAGATCGGAATGGATTATCTCCGGCGAACAACCATTCAACCTGCTATTAATGTGAAGATTGATAATGACCCCGGGATTAATATCAGTGGCAGTAACCAGCGCCCCGGATTTTTCAGCGTAAAAAGAGATCAACCCGCTGCCTGCACCGAGTTCCAGGAAGGTATGGTTACGGATGGGCTGTCTGCTTATATATTTTAACAACAAACGGGTGCTGAAAAAAAGCCCCGGATGAAAAACTCCCGGAGGAATCCGAAGCAGGATATCTTTATAAACATAGGTTCGGGTAACTGACAACCATCGGGTCACAAGGGGCTTGAACAATTTACCCACAATATAGTTTACCGGTTTCCTCATCGTTTATAATTTCCTCATCGTTTATAAAATAAGGATATCATTGTCCTGCACAGGATATTTATATCCAACAAAACTCCTGCATGATGTATATAATATTGATCCCATTGATATCTGCCGTCAATACTTAACCTATCTAAGGCCGGACCATGAAAACCTTTAACCTGGGCCAATCCTGTTATACCCGGTCTTACAAAATTCCTGATCTTATAGCCGGGCACAAGGGCTGAAAAATGATTACAATCGGCCATCATATGCGGGCGGGGACCAACCAGGCTCATCGTGCCCTGCAATACATTAAAAAATTGCGGCAGCTCATCGAGATTAAATTTCCGAAGAATCTCACCTAATCCGGTTATGCGGATGTCGTTCTTTCCAGCCTGCCGGCTATCAGCATCTTTATTTACGATCATCGTTCTCAGCTTATAACAAAGAAAGATACGACCGCCCTTTCCGGTTCTTCTTTGTAAAAAGAATACAGGAC
Source organism: Flavitalea flava (assembly GCF_054461575.1). Taxonomy (NCBI): domain Bacteria; kingdom Pseudomonadati; phylum Bacteroidota; class Chitinophagia; order Chitinophagales; family Chitinophagaceae; genus Flavitalea; species Flavitalea flava. The sequence continues at coordinate 188,031 of NZ_JBTLQH010000001.1, read as the reverse complement.
CACGCGAATCTAATTTAATTAACAGGGCCAGGGCAGGTATGACCCAGCTGAGAAAGGTAAGGAGAACAAACAGGGAAAAAATGATATCAATACATCTTTTTCCCATGAAAAAAAATCTTTTCCGGTCTATGCATTCCCTGCGGGCGTACCTCCTCCCGGAAAAAGGTGCTTTCCGGAGCACATAGGGCATTTGCTTTACTTCCAGTTCCATGCTGTTTTATTTTCAAATTCTACGTTCCGTTTACGGAATTATTCCCCGCAATTGTCAAACATGACCTTTCTATGCAAACGGAGCCTTGAAACCAGCGGTTGCCTCAGTTTTGAAAAATAGTACAGGCAACCGCTAAAAACAAATACGCGTTTTTATTTCTATGCAACCAGAGTCCGCCATTTTAAAAACACTGGCTTATTTTGATCTCTTCGATTATCCGATCTCTGAAGAGGAAATTCATTTTTTCCTCGAGCGGCCGATTGAACGAAAAACCCTGGCAGCGTCCCTGCAGGGATTAACAAAAACAGGCTGCGTTCATCGGTTGGGCCTCTTCTATTCCCTAAAGAATAATCCGGGTTTAGCAGAGCGAAGATTAAAATCCAATCAGCATGCTCAAAAACTACTGGCTATAGCCTCGAGGATCTCACGTTTCCTTTTCCTCTTCCCTTTTGTAAGAGGAATCGGGATTTCAGGTTCATTGTCCAAAAACTGCGCGGAAGAAGGTGCTGACATCGATTATTTTATCATAACCAAATCGAACCGGCTTTGGATCGCAAGAACATGTATGCACCTGTTCAAAAAGTTAAGTTACCTAAATGGTCACCAGGATTGGTATTGCATGAATTATTACATTGATGAGAAAGCATTGAAAATAGAAGAGGAAAATATTTTTACGGCAATTGAAATGGTTACCTTTTTACCTGTCTGCGGGAATGGCGCGATGGAGGATTTCCTGGACGCCAACGATTGGGCAAGTGACTGGTTCCCCAGTTACAGAACCAAAAAGGAAACCATGCAATTATCTCATCCGGATAGTATATTCAAAAAACTGGCGGAATTTTTATTTAACAATCGATTAGGAGACCGCCTGGATGATTATCTCATGAACCTGACTACCCGGCGTTGGAAAGAAAAAACAGGAAAAGACTCTCTGAACAAAAAAGGAGATAAGATAAGTTTGCATACCACCAAACATATTTCCAGGAACGACCCGGCCCTTCTTCAGGGAAGAGTACTGAAGGTGTTCAACCAAAAAATACAGGAATTAAAAGAAAAATGGCCTGAGCATTTTACGACTGAAAAGCCTTACCTGCATGGGTAAAGTTATTAATCCCCAATCTTGTTATTAATCCTCAACCTTTCTTTTTTAAGGTAATAATATAATAATCTCCAATGAACTTCCAGGGCCACCGGTTTTTATTACGGTTTTCTTTTTCCCTGAGCCACTCGTATAGCCAGGAATATTTTTGGGGAAACCCTTCCATATAGGATGGCGGAACAAGAGTACATAATCCTTCGAGTCCTGCAGGAACAAAAGAAGATTTTAAATTTTTTACGATATAGGATGGAGGATAATACCAACAGGTAAAATATTGCCCTTCTATATGCGAACGGGCTCCTTTATTACTGAATATCCTTCGGAACGCAGTATGGAATTTCCCCTTAAAAACCAATAAGGTCTCCCAAAGACAAAATGCCGGCATGACGACAAGAATCACTTTTCCTCCGGGTCTTAGCAAAGGGGCGAAGAATTGCAGAACTTTGTCCAGATCCTGTGTACAATTCAGACCCGCAAAATTTGAGAAGATCAGGTCATAAGGGCCTTTTTCCCGGAGTTCATCCAGCCTGGTAAATGAACAACGTTCCATAGAAACTCCGGCGGAATGGACGGATTTACCTTTGCGATCATGGTGGAGATTTAAAAGGCCGGTCTTTTCCCGAAGTTTGTCCAGCATGCCCGGGGCATTATCCGTAGCATGCACATGATATCCTCTTTGTGCAAAAAACAGGGAATCCTCACCGGTCCCGGCGTTTAATTCCAGAATAGAACTTCCCGGCTCCAGCTCTTTCAAAACATGATCCCTAACCCTTTGCCGTTTATACTGAATGATCGTATTACCTGCATTATAAGCATCGAATCCTGCAGCCTGCCGGCTAAACGCAATAGAGACCTGTCGTTCATGTTCCATTTTTTTTTCATCTGCTCTCTCTGTCATAATTTATTCAGCTTGTATTTTTCCCAAAAAGAAACAGGAATGTACCAGGCAAGCGAAACGGCTTTTTTAATCCCGACCCAGGAAAATGCAGCCGGGTGCGTAAATATATTCCGGAGACTTGCGAATGCAAGTTGTCTCCGGTAGGTCTTATGAACATAACTATGTAGTTGCTTATAAAAAGCCGGGGTATAGGTATTGTGGAACATTACTTTTAATTCATCGGAATCCGTCCAGTTTGTCTTTTCCCCCAGATCTGCTTTTACCCGTTCATAAAAAACAGTTCCCGGAAGAGGATAGGATACCGAAATGCCCAGGCTGTCTGGTAAAAGGGAATGGATCATACGGATCGTTTGCCGGATATCCTCTTTTGTTTCTCCGGGATACCCGAACTGAATAAAAAAGGAAGCCCGGATACCATGTTTTCGCAAAAGACGGGAGGCTTCGTGTATCTGAGGGACCGAAATTCCTTTGTCCATCGCATCCAGGATTTTCTGGGAACCACTTTCAGCACCCATCCAGACATCCTCACATCCCGCCCTTGCCAATGCCTGCACAAAATTTTCCTGGAGAAGCAGGTCAGCCCTTGCCTGGATCTTAAACCGCAATTTCAAACCCGCAGCAGCAACAAGATCGGCAAACTCGCTAACCCATCCCGGCTTCAGTCCGAATATATCGTCGCAGAACCAGATATGATCGAAAGCATACTGTTGTTTTAACCATTTCAGCTCTTCCACTACATTTTTCGGCGAGCGGGCATGATAACGATTACCGTAAATTGGTTTAGCACACCAGTTACATTTGAACGGGCACCCTCTGGTAGTTCCCATATTCAAAGAAAAAAAACCGGTATGTTCTACCCAGGTTTTCCGGTATTTCGTCATGTCGATCAGATCCCATGCCGGCATAGGTAAGGCATCCAAATCCTTCATCACTGTTCTCGGCGCCGTTTTAACCGGTTCGCCCCCCTGTTTGAAGGCCAATCCCTGTATCTTAGCATAATCCTGTCCCTCCTCACGGATCATAACAATCAACTCCAGCAGGGTTCTTTCCCCTTCCCCGATCACAATAAAATCTGCACCCTGGTTCAGGTATTCACGGTAATGGTCGGTAGAATCAGAACCGGATACGACCACCATACATCCTTTTGTTTTCGCCAATTCGATCATGCGAAAAGCGGCATCCCGCATATTGGTCAGACACATTTTAGTCAGGTAGTTGAATCCATCATCGTAAATGACAAATATATCCGGCTTCTCCTTTTCCATCCAGGGTAATACCTCATCCGCCTTTTCAGCGAACATCGTATCGAACAAGGAAACCCGGAAGCCATGCTCACGCAGGAGGGCAGCAGCATACAGCGTTCCCAGCGGAGGATAAGGCTGTCCTGTAGCCCATTGTTTGGGGTCAAAATGTAAAAAATAGGAATGAGTAAACAGGATGTTCATAGTATCATTATTATCTGATCAAGTGAGCTGTTTAACAAGCGAGTTGTTTGGATGGATCACTTTTTTATACAGATCCAGGGAAAGGGGTCCTTGTTTCGTAATACCCGGTTCCTAAGTGTATGGGGATTATACAGGTATCTGGGTTTAAAAGGATTCAATGTCTGAACATCGTGATGAAAATAGAAATCGCTCATTTCAGGAAAACCTAACGATGCAAAATAATCGGCTGTTTTCCGTTTGGCCAGGGCCACTTTGTCCGGATGGTAAAAATGCGTATCCAGGATATGGATCTCTCCTCCCGGCGACAGACGCTGCATGGATAATTGCAGGATCTTCCGGAGCGGAGAAAAATACTGAATGGAGGAGGCAAATACGATCATATCCGCTTCAGGCCGGTAAAAAGAGGCCGTAAGATCTCCGTTAAAAAAATTCAGATTGGGAACATCGCTAAAAACTCTGGCGGCCTGTTGCAGTTCGGTGAAGTTAATGTCCAGCCCCGTGATGCGTGCACCGGGTATACGGGATAACTGATGGCATAACCAGCCATTTCCGCATCCGATCTCCAGGATACGTAAAGGTTTTTCTTTCGCTGAAAAATAACGGATTAGGCGCCGTGAGGACTGTTTCCGTACTTGCCATTCTCCGTAATGGGGATGAGAGGGAGATATTTCAGGCAGGCTGACCAGTTCCTCATCGGTATAAAGCCTGTTCTCCATGCTTCTTATAATGATATATTTCTTTTCAAACATACCGTAATCCGGATTGGAGGCGCCGGTAACGAACATATTGCTCAATATCGATGAATCCGGTAGTGCCATTTTTATTTTTTTTAAAAACCCTGAATTTCAGGTTGTCTGTATTTCCAGAGCCTGTGTAACAATTTTATCTCATAAGGATATTGGTAGAAACTGCTCCGGTAACGCAACCCCGAAAGCAGGTGAATCATTTTCCGTTTGAAATTGTTGAGCCGGATATCTGATACAGTTGGATAATAACCATTAAGTACTGTTTCGAAATCTTTGATCTTATCTATCATTTCCCCGGTGAGCCAGGGCGTAAGCGGATTTTTCCGAAGATCAAAATTCTCCCATTGCGGGCTTATCCAGTCTTCCAGTTTTTCCGGAAACCGGAATCCGGATTCCAGTACCTTTTTGTACAAAGCGGATCCTTCCGTAGGTACCGGGCTATATACATAAATGACGATCTCCGTACGGGGATTGATCTCTTTTATTTCCTTTATAAAGTCTATATCCTGTTCGATCTGCCGCATCACCTGATCCGGGTTATCACCGGGAGTCCCTAATACAAAAGAGTATTCAGGAATAATATCGAAGCGGCCCAATCTTTCTGCAAAGGCCCGGATTTGGTCACCGCTCTGGGTTCCACCCTTGTCCATCTTTTTTAATAACTCATCATTGCCGGTTTCCGCACCGAAAAAGATCATTTTGCATCCCGCCTGGCGCATCAGCCAAAGCGAAGAGTCTTTGTATTTATGGATCGTATCGATACGTCCTTCTCCCCACCAGATCATCTGGTCCTTCTTAATAAGATGACTGAACTCCACTACCCTTTTTTCGGATACAAAAAAATTATTGTCATGGAATTCTATGGAATCTGCTCCCCATCGATCCCTGATCAACCGGATATCGTTATATACCTGGGGAGCCGGCTTGGCTTTCCATCTGGCTTCGTAAATAGGCACTACAGCACAAAAGGAACAGGTAAAGGGGCATCCGATACTGGAATGATAGGCAAGGGTCTTTTCTCCCAGATAAGTTTTGCCCAGGTATTTTTCCATCGGATATAAACGATCCAGCTTCTCATAAGGAAGGGAGGGAAGCGTATCCTGCTCGATCAAATCCTCCTTTGCGTTCTTCAGGATCTTTCCACCTGACTTGTAGATCAGGTTCCGGATCAACTCATAAGGAGTTCCGTTCTCCAGGGCATCGATCAACTGGGGGAAAGCATGATCACCGGGGCCATTAATGACAAAATCCACAAATTCTGCCTTCAATACCGTTTGGTACTGGTTAGAGGCGAAATAACCTCCCCAGATCATCAGCGTTGATGGAAATTCTTTTTTAATCCGCTGCGCGAAAGGAATGGCCTGTTTTAATTGGGGTCCCGGCATAACCGAGAAGCCGATATACCGGAATTCACCGGTGGACAGATAGGCATGGATCAATTCATAAGGATCCTCTTCCCGGTTACCATCCACGACCACCCAGTCATAAGTTCCTTCTATGGAAGCGGCAATATTCAAAATTGAATTAGGTACTCTGTATTTTCCTGTCGAGCTGCGGGGGTTAAATAAAAGGACTTTTTTCCTCATTGCTTGTACTTTAGGTATCCATCCAAAACAAACGCCGCTTTTTCGGCAAAGGATGCCTGGGTTTACCGTTTTTTTTACACATAAGTATAACTAACTCCATTTTCCCGCTGGTGGAGATCATGCAAAAAATGAATATGAAATAAATGCCCGTCTTGTGCCCCGGATTCACTATTCACCACTTCATTCAAACATTCACCCCATAAAAGCATATGACTCCCTAAAAGAGTCGTTTTACGGATACGGATCTCTTTATAACTTTCCACCCATTCCGGAAGGCAGAAGCCAAATTCTGCGCTTCTGATTACCCGAAAAGGCAATTTATCAAGGGGGGGAGGAGGCATCGTATGATGTTTGCCCAGTTCGTACAGAACATCCTTATATCGGGCGTTTACCTCGGAAACGACTAGCTTGCCGGTTTCCATAATTCCCGCCAGGGCCGGGTTCGTATGCCTCAATCCAAATACATACCTGTTTGCCGGCTGAATCGCCCCAACCAGATCCATGGGAAATATAGAATAATAATCCCCGTTGGTAAAAGAAATTAGACTAACCTTCCTGGGATAACTGAAGGCGGATACCAGCGATTTAAATTTGGCAAAAGGCAGTTTAGGTTTTTTATAATATTTCAGGTAGAGTAACAACGATCTGACCGGGTGGATATGATTGATCCTGGCCTTGCGCAATCTTAATAAAAGCAGGGTTCCGGTTGCCTCTGCCACACTATCAAAAAGATCGAGGTCCAGCAAGGCTACCCGGTTCTTTTTTTCCGGGCTGCCTTCCCCGCAGTATGAATCCGCGAAACTGATTCTATAGGAGTGAACACCGGTTTCGCTAATTCCGGAAGGTAATCCGGGAGCGCCGTTGTTTACCATCCAAACACCGAAAACTACAGGGTCCAGACACAGTAGCCAATGATTTTCAGAAATATCTATCCGGTGTTTATCTTTCCATAGATAAACCCTTTCGCGGATAGCTCCGTTCCCCGACACCGTTGAATATTCCCGGACAGGAATATTACCGGTTAATATTTTTTTGATCAGGCTATTCATTTCCGGGCCAGATGCAGAATGGAAAAAGTCGTCCCGCTCAGCGATTCGAAAGCAACAAAATCAAAACAGTCAGCCGAAGCCTGCCTGATATCCCTAAGCGAATGCATATATACGGTTTGCCGGACTTCATGATATTTTACGTTCATGATGACAGGTTTTGAAAAGAACAGGGACCGTATCCGGCGGCTGATACGGTTAAAAACAGTATCCTTTTTTTCATTTTCCAGAACCAGTGCGATGAGCTGCCCGCCAGGATGCATGACCATAGACAAATGTTTAAATAACATCCGTATATCCGGAATGGAATTGATCACGGCAAAGTTGGAAAGAACGGCATCCATTTTCCGGGAAAAGGGAAGCCGGCCGCCCCATCCGGTAAAGTCGGCATCGGTATCCTCCAGGAAATGGACGGATGATGGGGAAGAAAGTCCGTATTTATATTGGTGAATGGCTTTTTTTCTCATTCCAGCAGAAGGTTCGCAAAAAATTACCTTAAACCGATTAGCGACCAGCCATTCCAAATCCCGCCCTGTTCCTCCTCCAAAATCAAGGACCCATCCGGATTTGACGAAGGCAAGGAAATAGTTTTCCATTTTTTGCCGGACCTGCCGGTTTACGGTTTCCTGATCTAAAATGGAGTCATATTCCTCTGCTATTTCATTATAAAATAGAATATTCTGGCTCATAATGGTATTTTCTTCAGGCATCCTTTCATAATAAACGGCCGTTTATTATGAAAGGATGCCTGTACCAATTGTAAAAACCCGGCAAGAACGGATGAAAAAACTGCTCTATTTCTCTTATTTGGCAGGTATTGTCCTGGTTGCCTGTTATTCCTATAAAAAACCCGATTATAATTTCGATATGCTGCCTTATATAGCCCTTGTTGTAAAAATGGACAATAAGGATATCCGATCCGTTCACCGCATAACTTACCAGAGCGTATGGGAAAAGGTTCCTCCGGGAACATACAGGCGGTTGACAGACAGCGTCAATCCGTTTCGTAGAAAAATGTCAGAAGATCCTCTCTTTTTTTCCAGTCAATTACCCTTTTATATGATCAAGCCTTTTTATACAGGCCTGATCTATCTATTTTATAAAACAGGCCTTTCCCTTCCCCATGCCACCGTTATGCCCTCGATCCTTGCTTATCTGCTGACTGGTCTGTTATTGTTACATTGGCTGGAAAATTATCTTTCCTTGTCCTCAGCGGTCGTTACAAGTCTGTTCACCCTGTTTTCTGCTCCTTTTCTGGGAGCCGCCAGAATGTCCACCCCGGACCTCCTGTCCGGCCTGTTTTTATTTTCCGCCTTCTATTTTATCCTGGAAAAACCGAAAACATTACCCTTGTTTCTTCTGCTGGCCTTATCGGTGTTTACACGGGTCGATAATATTATAGGCTCCATTTGTTTGCTTACTCTATTTGCTTTTACATCCGGGAAAGAGAAAATCTCTCTTTGGCAATATCTGTCCTTGTTAATCTTGCTGGTCCTGTGCTATTTTTCCATCACCATTTCTACCAGAAGCTTTGGCTGGAGTCCCCTCTTTTATCCTTCCTTCAGAGCATCCGATCCTCATTTTAGAAATGGCTTAAGCACCCTGATAGAAGGATTGTATTATTCCCATTCGTTGCTTTTGTTGTTTGTTTTAGTCCTGCTTCTTCTTTCTTATCCTCCATTTCGATCCGATCAATTCCGATCCGATCATTTCCGGTCTGACCGATCGTTTATCCTTGTTATTCTCGGAATTATTGTTATTCGTTTGATGTTGTATCCCGATCCGGCAGATCGTTACTTTTTAGCCTATTACCTGGCAGCCCTTATCCTGATTGTCCGAAGATGGCAACTCAAAGGAGTACTTTCGGAAACCCTACCCATAACGTCACCCCCTAAATCATGAACCACCTATTTAAACAGGACAGTCCTTCTCAAAATGGCCACAAAAAAAGAAAACACGATGCCGGATTCCGGCCATGGAAAAAAACAGCAGCTCCGCGCAAAGTGTTGGCCATCCGGCTACAAGCTATGGGAGACCTGGTAATCACGCTACCCTATCTGCAACAATTGCGGAATGCATTACCTCCCGATTCGCAATTGGATCTGCTTACCCGCCGGGAAGTCGATGGAATTCCCAGAAGTCTTTATTTATTCGACCGGATCTATTCGATCGAAGGCGGCAGGAATACCCGCAAACAGGCGCTCCATGCCTGTTGGCTGTTACCCCCGCTTTGGCTTAACCATTATGATGTGGTCATCGACCTGCAAAACAATTCTATCAGTCGGCTGATCAGGCATTCCCTTTCTCCGGCCGCATGGTCCTCCTTCGACCGTTACTCACCTATCCCGGCAGGGGAAAGGGTTCGTAACACCATTGACGCCATTGGGATCAAATCTGATTCTGCTGCTCCCCATTTTTCCCTGCAACACCCTGATGAAGCCAACGACCTTTTGTTGTCAGCCGGCTGGAATTCCCGGAACGATTTGGTAGTCCTCAACCCCGCAGGCGCATTTGAAAGCCGTAACTGGCCGCTTTCCTATTATGAAGAATTTATCCGGTTATGGCTGCTTTCCTTCCCCCACACGCAATTCATGCTCCTGGGGCTGGGCAGAATAGCTGAAAAAGCGGCCAAATTGAAGGAAAAATTCGGTTCCGGATTGATCGACCTGATTGATAAAACCACGCCCGGCCAGGCCTTCGCACTGGTACAACGGGCGAAATTCGTCCTTTCGGAAGACTCCGGCCTGATGCATATGGCCTGGGTTTCAGGAATCCCTACGCTGGCCCTTTTTGGATCTACCCGCAGCGATTGGTCCCGGCCTTTGGGTGATCATACTGCCTTCCTGGACTCCTCCGATCTGGCCTGCGGCAATTGTATGAAGGAAATCTGCCGGTTTGGCGATACCCGATGCCTGACCCGGTATTCCCCGGGGGTGGTCTTTGAAAAAGCCCTTTCCCTGCTGTCCTGATTTTCCTTTCATCCGGTTAATCATTCCTTATACCCGAACAAGCCCATAACCAACCTGGCACTATCCTCCATCAGGAATGGCAGAACCGGCTCATGGGAAAGATCCGGGTCCTGTAACAATTCCAGTACCTTGACAAACATTTCTTCCGGTGTCCTGACCACATGCCAGTGATCGATACAGGCAGCCATCGGCTGACAAAAACTCACCACATGAGCGCCTGCATACAAGGCTTCGATACAAACCGATCCAAAACCTTCATAGGAAGATGGGTGTAGAAATACCCGGCACCGCTGCATCAATGCCAAGACTTCCCCCATCGGTTTTTCACCGGATAATTGCACAGTCTCCTCCAGCCTGAGATTCAGGATCCTGGTCTTCAGTTTTTTTTCTTCCGGTCCTTTTCCGCATATCATAACGGAAAGCCCGGGAAGATGATCCGCCAGTTGGCGGGCTATATCCAGGAACAGATCATATTGTTTCAAGGGCAATAAGGAGCCTGCGCCAAACAGATCTAAATTCTTTTCTGTATTTTTTTGAGCAGGAAAAAGACGGGGATCGATCCCAATCGGAACCGTATGTGCAGGCCGCAGACCATGATTCGATGCAAACTCCGATACCAGGAAATCAGACATGGCAATCAATTCCTCCGGCCGGGGCCGGATAAACCGGACAAACGGATTATCCTTTTTCGCATCCTGTCCGGCAATCCAGATACGATGAGGAATATGATATCGTTTCCCAAACCATTTCCCCAGGAAAGCGGATTCTCCGCACCAAAAGCTAAATAAGCCGATTACTTCATTTTCCTTTCTTATTTTATTCAATCTCTTCCACACTTTCACCCATAACAATTTCCTTGCCACCCGGGCCTTCCCCCATCCGTTAAAGGGAAAAACCGTGTGCCCATGCCAGCTATACTCCTGCGTAGTAAAGGGATATTCGAAGGTTAGCAGGATGATCTTCAGATTCGGATAGGCCCGGGCTACCGCCTGAATAAATACTTGTTTGGGAGGGACACAGGTCGTATCGTCTTCGCCTGAAGGAAAACCGGGAGTAAGGATCACCAATGTCTTATTCATGCAAGGATACCCGTTTATTACAAAATGAAAAACTATCTTCATGATGGGTAATAAGCACCACCATTTTACCCAGTCCGGCCAGCCCGGAGAAATGCTTCAATAAACACGATTCAGAAGCCGGGTCGAGTTCATTAAAAGGTTCATCCAACAAGATGAGACCGGCATCCTTGTATAAGGCCCTGGCGATGGCGATCCGCTGACGTTGCCCCCCACTGATATTTTTTCCGTGCTCCGTGATCATTTTATCCAGGCATTTGGGGAAAGGCCCGGCCCATTCTTCCAGACCCGATTTATAGAGGGCACAGCGCATTCTTTTTTCGTCGAAGTTTTTTTCACCCAGCGTAATATTATGCAGGAGGGTGCCATTCAGCAAAAAAGGCTGCTGTTTAACATAGGCGATATCCGGCCAGTTCCTCTTTCTCACCAACCCTGTAGTATTTTCCTCATTTATCAGGATCCTTCCCTGATCTGGTTCCAGAAATCCTAATAATAAATTGATCAGGGTCGTCTTCCCCTTTCCGGAAAGGCCCGAAATACCGGTAAAATCACCCGGCGACATACAAAAAGAAAGCCCGTTAAAGGCCAACTGTCCGTTGTGCCCGAACCCGACTTCTTCAAACCGGATCGAGCTTATCTTCATTGCCTGCCCCAACCGGATTATCTTCGCTCCATTCTCTTGCGGGACGGCCCTTTCAGCTCCCACCCAATCATCCAGCGTAAAAGAATAGGTCCTCATCTGCCCGCCGATATTGGTGAGCTTCACCATCCCCGGAATAATCTTATAGGCTGCCGCCATGAATGCGCCCAAGGTAAAAAAGGCCGTTGCATGAAAACTGATTAAAACGAATAACCCAAACACCGCAAATACTTCGATCAACCGGGAAGGAATGGCCTGTGCAATTTGCAATTCAGCCAGAAAATTGTTCATATTCTGCTGATAGCCTGCAAAACGACCGGTAAAATAGGCATTCTTCCCATAGATATTGCTTTCAACATAGCCAGATAGGGTCTCCTGCAGGTATTGCAATGTTTTTTCACCACTGGTCTTTACGCTGGCCCTTACCGATCTTAGTCTTTTTTTGATAAGATACCTTAGGGTGAACATGGCAGGTAGTACAATCGTCAGCAGCAGCAGAAATAACCTGGGATCATACCACCATATTCCGGCAATTGTCAGGACGATTAGCGCTCCTTCTGTAAAAGCCTGCATCAGACCTGCTAACAGATGGTGACAAAATTCGATTGGCTGTTGACTTATGCGCCGCAAATGAACAGCAGAATCGATGTTGACATAGTCCTTAAATTGTCCCTCCAGGTACCTGAGCAGATTTTCCTCCGACATCCGCGAAGCTACCCGGTAAACAAACCGGTACCGGGTCTGAAGGATATAGTACCCGGCTGCAGATTTCCCAGCAAAAAGAAGAAGAAAAAAAGAAATGAGGATCCTTGGATCATTGCCCCGGAACCATACCGACAACGGAACAGGATAACCATGATCTCCCGGTAATTGATCTCCCTGATGGGTATAGAACCGGATCACCCATAACAGTAAAGCAAGGAAAACAATGTCGGTAATACTGATCAGCAGATCGAGAAACAATAGAACACCCAGCCGTTTTTTTTCTTCCCTGCGGAGTACAGCTATTATTTTCCGAATCGTTGGTATCATATTTGGGCATTTTTATCCCTTTGGATGAACGTCTGCGGTATTGGATCTTTTTTTCCGGAGATTAAAGGTCCGGGAAATATTGAATCCAAAATAAATATCCCCTTTGCCCCAGCTACCCGTCGTCTGAGTCAGGTATTGTGTTTCGAGCATGCTTTGAGAATTACTGAAGACCAGCTGAAATACGTGGCCTCCCGTTTCGATGTCCCAGCCTAAAGAAAAGGAATTATGCAATTTATCCCCGTTATAACGATCGATCTGACCCGAAGGAAGATAATCATACTCTGCGTTTATACTCATCCGCCTGGAAATTTTCATTCGCCCCCCTATACCCAAAGCAAAAAGATTTGTTTTATCCGTCGATGTCTCCTTAAAATTATAGCTGATCCAGGTTGGGGTTAACTGCAGGGAAAGATTTCTGCTTATTTTTCTGGCGATCAATAGCTGGCCTGTATAGGTCGGTCTGTCCTTATAATTCAGTGTTTTTTTGAAAAGGGAATCCGTTACGATAGTGATCGTGCCTAATAAACTTATGGAGACAGGCATGCTATTGCTTCCATCGGTTTGCCGGAGCAATTTGTACTTGAGATACCCGTCATAAGTTTTCAGATAAGAACTTCTGCCGATACCGACATCCAACCTGTCGGAAATTCCATAATCCAGGCCAAGCCGGAGCGTTGCCCCGTCCAGACCAAAAAAAGCATAGGATCCGCTGTTCAACCTGCCGAACCGGTGTTGTATGACAAAATTCAAGGCTCCCTCCGCGGGAGACTCAATCGTTTGCATGTTGGCAATATGGGTCGCTTTGAATGTACCCGTTACATAACCTGGTCTTGCCCTGACAGTCATAGAGTCATTAAGCATTTTCAATAACGAACTATCCTGGGCATACAGGTTAAATGAAAACAAAAGGATCGGTAAAAGATAAAATATGCGGGTCATTTTATTATGGGTCATTCTTTTCTATTTTGAAGTATTACAATCGATTTTTACCTGAATATTCATTTCACCGGCAATCTTATCCCGGACAATGGAGGGTATGGATATATTAAAATCTTCCGGCTTCAACTTAAAGGAAGCGGCTCCGATCAGCCTTCCATCCTTCACTTCCAAGGTGGCGGGAACGGTGATCTTTTTAGTCACATTATGCAATTTCAGATCTCCTATCACAACGATCTTGTATACGCCATTTGCCGTCAAAGGGATATCTCCGGTATAAACACCCGAAAAACTGGTCTTTGGATATTTATCACTTTCCACATAGTTTTCATTAAAATGCTCCTGCATCAACTCTTTTTTGAAAACAAATCCTTTTAACAAACCACTAAAGGCCATTTTTTTATTCCCAGCGTCTATTACTGCGTAAACCTGGTTGTTTTCGGCAATAATATCCTCCAGTGGAGTCTTCGAATAAAAACCGGCAAAACCGGTCCTTGTCATATATAGCTGGCAGTATCCCTGCATTTTAACAGACAGGAGCAGAACGATAATCAGAAAAAATTTATTCATGGTTATTAGTTTTAATACGGGTGAACGGGATTGTTAAACCAGGCTACAATTTTATTGACAGCACATTCCGGAATCTTCGGTTTCAGATACGGCATTCCGATATAGCCGGGATCATGCCTTACTTCATGGACCACAATATCTTCAAATTTGAAGTAAGCATATCCCAAACTATCTCCCTGCTCGAAATTGTAAACGGAATGATTGCTGAAAGCCATCGTAGCATTGCTATGACAGGAAAAACAATAATTCTTTATAATAGGTAAAATATCATTCCGGTAGGTCACACCGGTAGTATCACAGGAATTCGTATTTCCACCCGGAGATTTCGAACATCCTCCCAGGTAGAAAAAGGCGCTTACAACCAGGCCTATAAATATGCTTGCTTTCAATCTCATTAGGTTTGTTATTTAAGATGGTTATTTTTCAACAATACAATCCGCCAGGTTCACATCCATCAGGAAGCCGGTACACTTGCCTTTTACGATTACCTGATCACCAGGCTTTGTAGGGTGATGATCTGTCTTATCTGCCGGAAATAGCTGGCAATTAACTCCTCCGCTGCCGGACCCGGCGGATAAGATCAAGACCTCGGATTGTCCATTACGCGTTACTTCCGTTATCCTACCGCTAACTTCAACCACTTTACCCAGGTACTTTTTATTGGCCAACTCTTCGTTTTCCTGGAATTGCCGGTACAGGGAACCGGCATCGATGGAAAACGAGGAAGTTTCTCCTGCCGCACTCCCATGTGGTTTATGGTATAAATAAAAAATCCTGGCCATCAAGATGAGCAGGAGCACAAGAATGCCCCACCAAAAAAATTTCTTTTTTTTCAGCATACACTGTTTTCTTTAAAAAAATATTTATCAGAACTTGCGCGTAATACCCAGATTCAGGCCAGCGCTCAAAATAGGCAGATTACCCGTACCTACCCCTGAAGTGGGAATCCTGATGTATGGCTCCAGCCTCAGGTTACCGATCTTACCCAGTTTCTGTTCGTATCCGATACTCAGATTGATCATGGAAAACCAATACCGGGAAAGATTGTTATAAGAAACCGACTTATCATGTACATATCCATTATACATAAATTGATATGCATAGGATTCCTTGGTCATAAAATAAGTGGACAATCCTGCCGTTGCAAACCATTTCATTTTGTCGCCCTTACTGAGATCATACCGGATATGGATGGGAAATTCAAACATGGTACAGGCTCCGTTTACATTCAGCAGGCTATAATTCGGAGGAATATTTTTCATTTCGAAATATTCGCCATCGGTATAATATTTTTTCCGCTCAACATAAAGTCCTGTCTCTATTCCCAGTCTTGCATTCAGGCGATATCCCACTAATATACCTGCTGAGATACCGGGCTTTTTTACGACCTGCCCCTTCACTGTACTTAACTCAGGAGCCACCAATATTCCCGCGTAAAAACCGGTTGTTCTGTTTTTGATTGATTTGGAGCGGGCTGAGACCGTATCCTTACTGATTCTTTTAATACCCGCGTCCTGCTCTTTTTTAAGCGTCGGCAATGTCATCGCACTGGTATTCACCAACAATTGATCCGCTACCCTGGTCATGGGTACAGCAGTTTTGATATTACTGTTCTCAAAACCGGAAACCTGTACACCCGATTTATCATTTCCCTTCATCAGCGCATTTTTTCTCCGGAAATCGATTTGAGCTTTATCTTTGGTTTGAGCTTTATCTTCTGTCTGGTTATCTTCTGTCCTGTTGGCTGCAGAAAAGTTTTTATTTATGCTTTTATCAGCTTGTTGTCTGTTTCCTTTCCGGTTAACAGGATTCCGATCTCTTTCTTCTTTCCCGAAAGCAGCTACCGTTTTGGTTTGACTACTCTGCGTTGAGGGGTCCAAATTGGAGTTTGTCGAATTTTGTTTATTTATTTCCTGTTTTACTATCGCTTGTTTGTCTATGGCCTGTTTGTCTATGGCCTGCTTATCTATGGCCTGCTTATCTATCGCTTGTTTATCCCCGGTTAGGGTATTTCCCTTACTTTCCTCCACGGCTACATGCTCAGGGATGGAGGGAGATTCCACTTTCTGCCGGCTCAGGCTATTCGTTTTTGATTGAAGGCCACCCATTGCACCGGAATGCCTGGGACCAAAGGAACCGGACTGCAAGGCATAAAATCCTATTCCCCCCAACGGTAATAATAACAATAACCATAAAAACCTCCGCCGTCTTCGTGTATCCCCTTCACCGCTGCCTGCCGTCATGATGAGAGAGGGGTCTTTATCCAAAGCGGAAGCCAGCCGACCCCAATCGGCACTATCCGTCCTTAACGGGTACTTGTCAGATGCCCGTTGGAACAAATCGTCTATATTATTGCTATTTATGTTGGACATAAAATAGTTTCTACGTTTTGGGTTGTCAGCGCTTTTTGTAAATGGGCCCTTGCTTTGGAAAGATTGGATTTGGAAGTACCTGTTGTGATACCCAGCATTTTCGCAATCTCCGGATGGGAATATCCTTCGATCACATGCAGGTTAAATACCAAACGGTAAGCCGGGGGCAATTCCTTAACCAAACTAATCAATTCCTTATATAGTACCGAATTATCCGGTGACTGGCCTTTATCTCCATGCTCCCATACCTGTTCCGGGATAGCATAGGTCTGATGATTATTCATCTCTTTCCTCATATAATCGATGGCCGCATTAATAACCACTCTCCTGATCCATCCGATCAACAGCATTTCGATCTTTTCCTGATCCCTGACTTCGAAACGGCTGAAATTCCGGAACATTTTCAAATAGGCGTCATGGACCACCTCCACCGCCTGTTCATAAGTATTTACATATCGAAAAGCAATTTTCAGGCAAAGGCCATAATATTGGTCGTACAGCAATTGCTGGCACTGGCGATCTTGCTGCGCGCAACCGGATATGATATGGAGCAGTTTTTCCAAACTTTCTTTCTTGCCTGATAAATTGAATGTTATAGATCAAACGCCGGATCGGTTTAGGGGGTTGCCTCGTTTTTTATAAAATTACCTTGATTTTTCCGTTAAAAGGAGACCAAAATGTATATAAGGAAGCCTGGACTGGGATAAATGATTATTCCCCGGGGGAAGAAAGTACCTTTACGGTGACAAATAATTGACCGGTATGACGTTGTGTATGTTCTGCCGCATGAAAAAGTAATCCGGTTACCGTGGATGGAATTCCGGCCCTCCCGACTCTGCGGCTTTCCTGCAAAATGCTTTCGGGCGTGGCGGCTAATTGGGCTAAGGCAAGATCTACCTGATAGCTGAACCGGTTAACAAGATCCGGGAGAACCTGAGCCGGTTGCCCACCCCCCTCCTGCCCCGACATTGGAATGCCTTCGGCACCCAGCGCTTCCAATTGCCTTTCATTTAAACCCTCTCCCCTGGCATAGGTAAACAAACGGTCCAATACCCCGGTAAGGTGCTGCAAATGAAAGCCGGGCGAGGCCACTCCCGCCGGACGATCCCACAAATGTTCCGAAGAAAACCCACCCATAAGGGCGGAAACTTCTTCACGCGCCTGTAGAAGGGCATGAGCAACCGGCTGTAAAAGTGGGGGTATCCCTGGAACAGGGCCACGCAACCATACTTCCGGGAGGGTCGTTTTCGGCATAAAAAAAGGAGAAAGTTACTACCTGTTAAAGCTACTTCCTTTTCCCTACGATATCTAAGATTCGGGGGATCTAATTGGAAATTTCAAAAGAATGTTCGACAGATTCCCATACTGACAGCACTTCCTCTTTCCTGACCGGTTCGCTGGCGACAATCATCACTGTTTCTGCCAAAGCGTTCTTAAATTGATCCCCGATGGAAATATTCATACCTGGCAGGTAAACGAATTTATTATCGAAGGAAATAATCCTTTCGATGGAAACGATATAACCCCTGTGGACCCTGCAGAATAAATCGGAAGGGAGGATCTTTTCCCATTGTTTCAGGGTAACCAGAACCATGGCCGATCTGTCCGTCATAACCAGACGGGTATAATTTTTACGGGCCTCAATATAAAGGATCTGATGAAAGTCCACTTTTACGTTGCGGCCGTCCTGGCGAATGAAGAAGAATGATTGCACTAGCTGTTGTTTTATTTCAGGAATTGACAAATAATCGTTGCTTCTAATGGGATCAGGTTGGGCCCTAAGGCGAAAACAAGGGAAAAAACAGGAGGAAAAGGACTGCAGGTGGAAAAGGACTGCAGTTTAATTGGCGGCTATAAATCAGCAGTTAACGATTCCAGGAGGAATACATATTCGTTTCGTTTGTCGGAAAATAGCTTTGTTGGATAATCAGGCCTCAAGAGTACTAATTTGGATAGCAAAATAAATAAAATAATTTAGGTAAAAAAAAATATCATACTGACATATTATCGCTGTTAATCATGTGGGATAAAGGGAGCAGAAGCGGTGACCTGAAAAAAACAGCAAGGGCCTTGTAGAAACAAACCCCTGGTGGACACTAAGGTCACATGAGAAAACACTACACTTTTATAATAACTAAAACAAACAGTACAAGCTTGCGCGATTCGGGGGGCAAATTATATGATTCCTAATCAGTCTGTGGAAAAACTACATTAACAGGTTTTTTGCGTACATGAATCGCTTGTTTATGCCTATAAACGCTCTTAATGCTGCCGCTACATTTTAGCAGTTTTAGCAAAAAGAAGATAATTTAAAGGAGAATAACCACCAGGATGTCCGAAAAATATATCCGGGATGAGTGTACGATATGAGCAGGATAAAAAATACCGGCAGGACAAAAATAAATAAGTGGCAAATGATCCTTGAATAGATTTTCTTAGGTATTTTGCAAAAAAAAGCCCCTTGTAGAAACAGAGGGCGCTAACGATTGCTTGCCATATGAAAAAAGGTAATAATATCTTTTGGACTGATAACCAGTTTTTTGTTTGAATGAGCCGCTAACGAATGCCTGCTAAGCGATTGCTGCCGTATGATTTATCTCATTCTCTGTAACAAAAATAAGATTCGCCGGCTTGCCGTTCTAATCAACTTATGGATGAATTAATTATGTCAAAATGATATTATTCGTGGTAAGATCCTTTACTGGATTAAGTTTCAGGTTAATTGCTTCATTATGGCCAACCGGTTTTCAGATACATTATTTCAATTAATTCATTCCCTCGAAAAGTCAGAAAAAAGGCATTTCAAGCTTTATATTAAAAGAAGTTCTACTAAAGAAGATCTTAAGATCGTCCAATTATTCGATGCCCTGGATAAGCTCAATGATTATGATGAAAAACATCTGCTAAAAAAACTCTCCGGCATCGAGAAACCGCAATTATCGAATTTAAAGACCCATCTGTACAAACAGATCCTTGCCAGTCTTCGTTTGCTAAAAAGTGCAGAAAGCATTGATCTTCAGCTGAATGAAATGTTCGACTATGCACATATCCTTTATAAGAAGGGATTGTTTCAGCAAAGCCTGCGGATCCTGGACCGCGCCAAAGAGACTGCAAGGGTCAATCAAAAGTTCAATTTCCTGGCCCAGGCCCTGGCACTGGAGAAAAGAATAGAAACCCTCCATATCACCCATAGTATGCAAATGAGGGCTGAACAACTTTCGGCCGAATCCCTGGAAGTGACAAGTCGTATTGATATGGTGGCCAGACTTTCCAACCTGGCCTTGCTGGTGTATAGCTGGTATATAAAAAATGGACATGCCCGCAACGAAAAAGACGAAGAGCGGATTAAACAGTTCCTGGAGGAGCAATTACCCCCATCTGCCTGGAAACAAACCGGGTTTTACGAAAGGTTATATCTCTACCAGATCTATAATTGGTATGCGTTTATCCGGCAGGACTTCCTGATGTATTACCGTTACTCGCAAAAATGGATGGACCTTTTCGCCGAGCAGCCTCTCATGATAAGGGTAGAAACCGGCCATTATATAAAGGCATTACACAATTTACTCAATGCTCATTTTGATCTGCGGAACTATCAGAAATTCGAGACCACCTTACAACAATTCGAAGCCTTCGCCCAAACGGACAGAGTCCGCGAAAATGATAATTTCCGGATTCAGACCTTTCTGTATATCACCACCGCTAAAATAAATCAGCATTTTATGCTGGGCAGTTTCAAAGAAGGTCTTTTGATGGTACCGGAAATGGAAATGAAACTGGCAGCATACGACATGTTCATTGACCGGCACAGGATCCTGGTCCTAAATTATAAAATAGCCACACTTTTTTTTGGAAGCGGGAATTATGCCGTTTGCATAGACTATTTGCAGCGAATAATCAATGACCAGGTGGATATGCGTAACGACCTGCAGTCTTATGCCCGGGTGTTACATTTGATGGCACATTTCGAACTGGGGAATTTTGAGCTGATGGAATCACTTACCAAATCGGTATATCGCTTCATGGCCAAAAAAGAAAACCTCACCCGCGTGGAAGAAGAGATGTTCAGGTTTCTCCGCTCCTCTTTTCACACGTCCCGTCACACGCTAAAAGCAGAGTTTGAAAAGTTCCTGGAAAAGATCAAACACCTTGAGAAAAACCGTTTTGAGACGAGAGCATTTGCTTATCTGGATCTCATTTCCTGGGTGGAAAGCAAGGTTTATCAAAAACCTATGAGCGAGATCATCCGGGAAAAATATCTGAACAGCCGGAAAAGAAGGTATAAAAATTAATTTTTTTTGTTTTCCACTTAAAATATTAGCTTCATTATTGTTTAAACCTTCTCCTTTCAAAAAGACTTACACAACCAGTCGAAGAAATCCGGCGATTTAATCAAGGTTCATTTGTGCTACCCATCCATATTTATTTTATCTGTAAGCTCCGGAACAGGAGCTATATGAATACCCGAAATAGTCAACAATATACCAGATAGCCTGAAATTCATCTGATGGAGCATCCTGACAACGATCTGATAGTTCAATTTACTCGCGGCAGCACCCAGGCTTTTACCACTATTTATAATGAGTATTACCTCTCGCTTTATCGTTTTGCCAAAAGATTCATAATAGACCAGGGGACTGCGGAAGATATTACAGCAGATATCTTTGCCCGGTTATGGAAAAAACGTACCGACTTCGGGAGTATAAAAAACATTAAAGCCTTTCTCTATGTTTCAATTCGCAATGCCTGCCTCGACTTTTTACGAAGCCAGCAAAGGCAAAATCTAAAACAGGCAGAATTGATCTATCTATTGCAGCAGGAGACGGAAACCGGCTTTTTACAGGACGATATTGCAGCGGAAGTATTAAAAGAAATTTATAAAGAAATAGAGAACCTGCCAAAAAGCTGCAAAAAAGTCTTTTTACTCTCTTATATCGAAGAAAGATCCAATACAGAGATTGCCGGGATCTTAGGGATCAGCAATCAGTCCGTCCGAAATTATAAACAGCGCGCTATCAAAATACTACGCATATCCCTGCTCTCCAAAAATGCCCTGGTAACTACCCTGCTTTGTTTTAATCTACTGACTCTTTCTCATTATAACCAAGGATAACCCGCTGATGAAAGGCAATTAATTTTTGGCAGGCAAACATTTGCATTGTTAAGAAATTTTTAATTTATTATTAAATAATTGAGTACAAAGTACAATTCCCACCGTCTAATTAGATAAGTGCATCCTCTTAATTACAGTTTATACGGATCCACATAACAAGTAATCACCGGATCGAAAAATTAATACGAAAAGAATGGCTCTGAGCAACGACCGGATAAAAGAACTGATCATCATGCATCTGAAAGATGAAATGACGGAAGGAGATCGTATGGAATTGGAGCATTGGCTGCAACTTTCAGAAGTCAACCGGCTAGTTTACAATCAGTTGAACGATCCCGGTCAACTCCAGGCAGATATGCAGGAAATCCATGAAGTACGGGGTACTATCTGGCAGAAGATCGAATTTCTTTTGCAGGCAGATATGCAAAAAGGCTTGCAGGAAGAGCAATTATCCGGCTTTCAGGAAGCACAGGCAAAAGATACAAAGCAGATCGAACCTACCATCCTTGCACATCATCGGTTGTACAAAAGAGTCCCGGTCGCCGCTGCAGCAGCCTGTCTGCTCTTTCTTTTCGCAGCGGGAGCTTTTTGGTGGGCGACCCGCCCGGAGAAATCTTCCTTTACCAATGCTGGATCCGCAGGAAACAAACCTGGAAATGATATTCTGCCCGGCAGCAGCAAAGCGACGTTAACCTTGGCTAATGGATCCGTTGTTATTTTGGAAAAAACCGCAGATGGGAGTTTGGCCAGACAAGGCGATGCACATCTTATCAAAGAAAAGGACAGGCTGGAATATACCTTATCCAAAAACGAGAAATCATCTGTTGAAGATAAAATAGCCGGCGATGATAAATCCTCTCCTTTTGATAAAACTGTCGGGAAAAAAAGTCCGCCGCCGGTGGTGTATAATACCCTTACAACACCCAATGCCGGTCAGTTTCAACTGGTGCTACCGGATGGATCCAAAGTGTGGCTGAATAATGCCTCTTCCTTACGTTACCCTACCTCTTTTAGCGGCAATAACCGGACGGTAGAACTAACCGGTGAAGCTTATTTCGAGATCGCGCCGCGGTCTGACGGAGATGGTCATGTGAAGGTTCCCTTCAGTGTAAAAATAAATGGTTTGTTTGTCAATGTACTGGGGACCAGTTTTAATATAATGGCATATGCCGGCGAAAAAAAGATAAGGACTACTTTGTTATCAGGAAAAGTACAACTCGTGAGCGGAGATAAAAAAACACTATTAGCACCGGGAGAACAGGCCGTCGTTCCCGTAGAAGGCACCATGGAAGAAAGTTGGCAGATCCTGAAGGACATAAACACAGAACAGGCCATATCCTGGAAAAGAGGTTATTTCCATTTTGACCATACTAATATTGAAGAAGCCTTGCAACAGTTGGCAAGGTGGTACGATATAGACGTAAAATTTGAGATCCCGGTCCCCGATTACCGATATGATGGTGAAATTGACCGGAATCTGACGCTATCCGCTATTCTGACCCATATGGAAAAGAAGGATCTGCATTTCCATATTGAAGGGAAAAAACTGATCGTGTCAAAATAAAAAATAAATAACTATTTCCCTTTCTTTAGAAAAGCCATTACCATTAACCTTTCCTTGATTCCACGCTTCCTTTTTAGCTGATTGCTCGTCGATCTTCGATGTCGGATCATGCCCGTCTTGCCCGTTTGCATGAATTATTTAAACTAACCACCATGAGCCATTTGCCAAAACAATTGTTATTTGTCCTTATCTGGTCGCCCCTTCTGTTATTATTGATTTATCTTCCCGTATGTGCCGCGCCCCCTCCGCAAACAGTAAGTTTTTCCGGAAAGGATGTCCCACTTAAAACTGTCCTTGCCTCGGTGAAAAAGCAGACAGGATATGGCATTTTTTATGAGAATGGGGAAGACATGTTGAAGTCGGCAGGCAATGTCACCCTGGACCTGAAAAATGTTTCGCTGGAATTATTCCTGAAGATTTGTCTTAAAAATAAGCCCCTGGATTATGCGATTGAGGGAACTACCATCTTTATTAAAAAAAAGGAGGAAGCGCAACCAGCAAGCTCCGCAACAGACAGCCCCTCTGGCATAGGTGAGATCAGGGGCAGGGTGACGAACGATAAAGGGGAGCCCCTGGTAAATGCCAATATCATCGTCAAACGGACAAGAAGAGGTACGGCGACAAATGCCAATGGTGATTTTATCCTGAAAAATATACTTTCGGAAGACCTGATAGATGTGAGCTTTATCGGATACAAGGCACAGACAGTTCCGGTAAAAAGCAGAACCAACCTCCTGCTGATATTGGAGCCTGCCACCAACGAACTTGATAAGATGGTCGTACAAGCGTATGGTCAGACAAGCCAAAGACTGGCAACCGGAAATATTGGCGTTGTCCGGGCGGAAGATATTGCCAAACAGCCAGTGATGAATGTGTTACAAGCTATTCAAGGGCAGGTTGCAGGAGTGGTAGTCACTAATACAAGCGGATATGCCAGCGGTTCAATTAAGATCGAGATCAGGGGAAGAAATACGATTAATCCAAATGCGCCTTCAGACCCTCTTTATATTATTGACGGAGTTCCCCTGACCATATTAGACTTATACGATAAAGACAGTTATACGAATGGCTCGCAGGGAATAATTCAAAGCGGGATTCAAAGTCCTGCCAATGGGCAAAGCCCTTTCTTCAGCATTAATCCGGCAGACATCGAAAGTATCGAAATATTGAAAGATGCAGATGCCACTGCGATTTATGGTTCAAGAGGCGCCAATGGCGTAATCCTGGTCACCACCAAAAAGGGCAAGCCAGGTAAGGCTCAGCTGGAAATAAATGTTTCCGAGGGTATTAGTAATGTTTCGCAGCCTTACCGTCTCCTTAATACTCAACAATATGTTGCCATGCGCAAAGAAGCACTAGCAAATGATCAACTACCGGTCGACATAAACAATGCACCTGACCTGGTTGTTCTTGACACATTCCGCCATACGGATTGGCAAAAATATCTGTTTAATGGAACTGGTAAGATGACGGATATTCAGGCAGATCTTTCTGGGGGAGATGCAAGAACTACTTTTCGCATAGGTGCAGGATATCATTATCAAACGGGAATTATGACAACAAGCGGCGCAGACAAACGGGGTTCTCTGTCCCTGAATTTAAATCATAAATCCCTGAATCAGCGTTTCAATCTGCTATTTTCCGGAAGCTACAGCCTTGTTTCTTCGGATATGATCGGTGTCCCCGGCTCTGTGACTCTCCCGCCAAACGGCCCGGCAGTATATGATACTAAAGGTAATCCGAACTTTGCAGATTGGGATGCAGGCATCGGTGGTTATCCGTTTTCAGGCTTATTTCAACCCTATTCTGCCACAACCAATACCTTAAACAGTGATTTAGTATTAAGTTATGAGCTTATAAAGGGGCTACAGGCTAAAACGAATTTTGGTTATAACAATATTCAAAACAACCAGGAATTTTTAACACCTATCCGATCGCAGGATCCAGCCTATCACCCCACCGGGCGGGCAAATTTTGGAAATACACAAACCCATAACTTAATTATTGAACCGCAATTGGAATTTAACAGTTTTATCAATAAAGGCAAACTGAATATCCTTGGAGGTGCATCCATGCAGCAAACTTCCACCAGCGCACTTATGTTAACCGGCAGCGGCTATAAAAATGATGCCTTACTATATTCGGTTACGAACGCCCCTTCCCAATATTCAACCAATGGCTTGGGCGAATACAAGTATGCCGCATTATTTGGCCGGATCAACTATAACTGGGAGAACAAATACATTCTCAATCTGAATGCCCGCAGGGATGGATCTTCAAAATTCGGACCCGGAAGGCAATACGGAAATTTTGGATCCCTTGGCGGGTCCTGGATCTTCAGCGAGGAAAAATGGATGAAAAATGCACTTCATTTTTTAAGCCTGGGCAAACTGAGAGGGAGTTATGGTACTACTGGAGGAGATCAGATCGGTAATTACAGCTATCTAAGCCGATGGCCATTTGGCAGAGGCCTCTATAATGGAGCATTGCCGCTGACCCCGCAGGGTCATACAGATTCACTGCTACATTGGCAAATCAATCGCAAACTGGAGGCCGCTATTGATCTGGGGTTTCTGAAAGACCGGATTACAATCGAGGCGGCCTGGTATCGTGATCGGTGTAATGATCAATTAGTCCCATTTCCAACACCTCTGTTTTCGGGTTTCACAAGTGTGACATCCAACAGTCCTGCCGATGTACAAAACACCGGTTGGGAATTTATGCTAAACGTAAGAGCTATTGACCGAAAAGAGTTTAACTGGTCATTCAAATTCTTAATCGGTATTAACCGAAATAAGCTCCTCGACTATCCGAACCTGTCTCAATCTCCATATGCCACAAATTTTGTCATTGGTCAATCCTTGAATACCCAGAGACTTTTGCACTATACCGGTACCGATCAACAAACAGGGGTCTACGCTTTCCAGGATAAAAACAAAGATGGCCAGATAACTATCGATCCATCCGGAAAAACCTCAGACGATACCTATTATCATGACCTGAGCACAAAATTTGACGGTGGATTTACCAACGAATTCCGTTACAAAAATTGGGAACTCAGCCTGCGCTTTTATTTTAGAAATCAAATCGGCCTAAATGCCAATGCTACGCTTGATGCTCCGGGAGACAATACCAATCAGCCTGTAGCTGTATTAGACAGATGGCAAAAACCAGGCGATATAACCAATACGCCCCGTTTTACGACCAATCCTTATTATTATGGCAACTATTTTACGCTTTTCCACCAATCAGACGGATTATATACCGACGCTTCCTTCATACGTCTTCAGAATGTCTCCTTATCCTATTCCCTTTCTGAGAAATTACTGGTCAGAACGGGGATAAAAAATTTAAGGATCTATATCCAGGGGCAAAATCTTCTTTTGATAACTCACTATAAAGGCTCAGATCCGGAACTTCAGAGTTTTGGCTCACTGCCCATTGCAAGAATAATCACAGCAGGGGTTTCCTGTCATTTTTAAAAATTATATTATGCCCTCCCAGCCAATTTTAATAACTTATAGTTTGTTTTTTTTGGGGATTTTTGCAGGCTGCAAAAAATTAGTAGACATACCACCGCCAATAAGTACAATTTCAACTTCTCAGGTATTTTCGACAGATGACCAGGCCACTTCTGCAGCCGCCGGTATGTATTCAAACATGATCACTAATGCCCTATCTTTTTCCAGTGGTGGTTTGTCGATTTTTGCCGGTCTGAGTGCAGACGAACTAATTATCTTTGATCAGACTAAAAATGATTATGTAGAATTTCAACAAAACAGCATCGCAACGAGCAATCCTTTTATAACCAACAATCTTTGGGGCAACCCCTATTCTATCCTTTATGCAGCCAATTCCATAATCGATGGCCTTCAGAACAATTCGGGAGTTCATGATTCGGTAAAAAATGAACTAACCGGAGAGGCAGAATTTATCCGGGCCTTTTGCAATTTTTATTTAATAAATTTGTTTGGAGAGATTCCTATGGTGACTACTACAAATTGGCATAAAACCAGTTTGCTCGGTCAAACAAAAGTACCGGCCGTTTATCAAACCATCATAGCCGATTTACTTGATGCACAACATCGTCTTTCTGTCGATTTTTCTGTTGGCTCCGGGCAGCGAATCGTTCCAAATAAGTGGGCCGCCACGGCGCTTTTAGCCCGGGTGTACCTATACATACAGGACTGGAAGGATGCAGAATTACAAGCAACAACCATTATTGAAAATACCACCCTGTTTTCACTTGCCACGGATTTAAATTCAGTTTACCTGACCAACAGCAGTGAAGCAATCTGGCAATTACAACAAAACAATTCTGGAGCAGTTATTTCGTACAATACAACCCCGGAAGGTTATCAACTAATCCCCCCAGACTCAAATTTTGCGCCTTTTGCCTGCTTATCTGAAAAATTGTTAGCGGAATTTGAGCCGGGAGACAAAAGAAAAACTTATTGGGTCGAAACGGTTTCTTATAAAGGAGGCAAATATTCCATTCCCTACAAATATAAGGCTGGCCCCGGCCAGGCCACCATTAATGGGCCATATTCCGAATATTATATGGTATTCCGCCTGGCAGAACAATACTTAATCAGGGCCGAAGCAAGGGCAAATCAAAATAACCTGGGAGCCGCCTCTTCAGACCTAAGTGTAATTCGTGCCAGGGCCGGGCTTTCCGAAATTTCGTTTACTTACCAGACAGATCTTTTATCTGCCGTTGCCAATGAAAGGCAAATCGAATTGTTTGCAGAATGGGGCAACCGGTGGCTGGATCTTAAGAGAACCGGTCAGGCTACTTCTGTTTTGTCACCGATTAAACCACATTGGACGGAAAATGCTCTGTTGTATCCCATCCCTTTGGCCGAATTAAGGACCGATCCAAATCTGGTCCAAAATAATGGTTATTAAGCCGGACTGTAAACAATCAATAACCCAATAGCCTTTTTGAATACAAAAAAACTATTGGGTTACTTTATGCTGCCGAATTAAATTAAATTACCAGCCAGTTGCATATAAGGGAGTGAAAGTGCTGCCCACTACCCTATATAATTTAAAGGCGGTCCCGCTCGTATTGGTAACCGTAGCCTGACCTGTGGATCCGGAAGTTGTCAGATCTATCAATGCGACAGTGGTTGCAGGGGTCAGCTGAAAACTGTTAAGAGTGGTTGGCGTTGCATTATTCGAAACATAAAGACTATATGTATCGAATCTAGCCTTACCGGCAAATACACCTGCAGTCACTAACAAAAGTGAGGCAGCAACAAAAAACATTTTTACCTTGTTCATAAAAAAGAATTTAACATTTAATTGCCTACTCTGTTTTAAAGGTTTTCGGCTTCCCCTTTGCCCATAATTATGTTTCGGATACGGGCAAACCGATACCTGCATTAGTTAACATTTACAGGTGTCTTGCGCAATGTTTTTGATTTACTAATCAAGAAACCCTTTCCACCATAAATAACAATAGCAGTAAATGCCAGCCATGATAACAAAAGGGAATAGACCATTTTTTGCATCCACGACGGATGAGCCCACAATCCATGAAAAGGCCAAAATATCAACGGGCTAAACAAAAAAGAACTCATGACATACAAAATAAAAATGATCGGGAGAATCATACTTAAGTATAAGGCAAATACCCGGGATAATGGAATTAAGATCAGGATAGCTAATACCACTTCCACCAGTGGAATCGTATAGGTGAAATAACCGGGCATCAATTTTACAAAAGCAGCATGTTTCAGCCAGAATTGATATTCCTGAATATGCACGAGCTTATAAATGCCGTCATAGAAGAAATTCAACAATAAGGCAAAACAAATAATTTCAGTGATGAGTTTTCTTATTTTCATACAATTTGAATATCATGTTTGTTTAATAAAATCCGCCCCTCCTTATTACTATTATTACTATGTAAATTAGCTATACTAACAATATCAATCGGGATAAAAACACGATGAATCGGGATTATTACTATAGGTTTGATCTACTCATCATTACTATGGGAATTTTGCTTTTTTCGTATAGCATAGAATTCACTTAAACGTATATTACCTGAGAATATAAAATATCTTCCAATCTGGTTTATCCGGCTGTCCGTGATTGTATTTCCGGAAACGGATCTTGCCATCCCTGCCTGTACATTGAAGAGGTTATATCCCTGAAGCTTAAGCGTGACCATTTTATTCTTAAAATATCCTTGTTCAAGGAAGATATTGAGAATGGTTTGATTTTCTCCGACAGGAATACCATATCCCCTCGTGAATAGCTGGCTAAAATCACAGGACAAAAGAAGGGTATGAAACAAAAACTGGCGCGCGTTAAATCCAAATTGGATACTATTGACCGTCGGGTTTTTCTTCGACCCCGAACTATAATCTGTCTTATTGAAGGAAAAATCGGCGCTGAAGGATAGATCGAAAACATCGGGGCTTAGAGTGAGTTGCAAACCTTGATTCCAGATCCAATTGGCATTGACAGATCTGTAACCGTTGATAAATGCAATATTATTATTATAATTAAGCCCGCCACCGATCCCGGCTACAATTTTATTTTTAAGGAATGGTTTTGAGTAATTATAAGAGCTATTCAACGAATATGCCCCATTTACATTAATATACCGGGTCTCCTGTATAACGGTTCCGGCAGGGCCTGGAAGGGCTAACGGATCATTAATCACATTCGTGACGATATTGTCCTGAGTTTCGGTTAGCCCGAGATTAAGGAAAAAAAAATCTCCTGAATGAAAGTTGGTTTTATTAATACTCAGGGTGAAGTTATGTGTATAAGATGGTTTCAACCCTGGATTCCCTTTAACCGGATATTGTGGATTACTTAGGTCTGTTACCGGCAGCAATTGCATTAACCCGGGATTATTGCTTCCTGCGCCATATCCCACACTAAGATTCAAAGATCTTCCAGATTTATATATCAATTTGGCAGCAGGTATTAGGGTAACTTTCCGGTATAGAACAGGAATATTTTTTGAAGGATTTCCTGATAAGATAAAAGGCTGCAAAGAAATATCCACGAAATAATCAAATTTCTTACTACTTCCATTCAGTCCAATTCCTGCAAGGTGAGTAACAAGGGAATAGGTATACATGTCGCTTAGGCTATCAATCAATGCAGGCCTGTCCGTCACACTATCAATCGAGAAAGTTTTCCGCCGGGATTGATTCAAATCATTTATATAACCATAATTTACAAATAGCTTCAATGAAGGGCCGATGGGTTCAATAAAAGTAAATTTTACATTGATTTTGGTTGTCTGGTTGTAGTTATCTATTTTCTGATGCAGGGGAGAATAGAAAGTTAGGGTATCCTCTAAAAAGGTCATTGAATTATTAATATTATCGTTACGCCCGTTATTATTGTTATTATCAAAAGAGGTTGAAAGACTTATCATTCTACCATGTTTATTGAAATGATGAATGATCAACAGGTCTGTACCCAGGCTTAATGCCTGCCCGGTACTTCCACCTTGAGAAAAACCACTTGTTTTTCTTTTATGAAGGCTGTCCGTTTGATAAAAATTAAAATCATTTCTTTCGGAAGACAAAAAAACAGCATTACTAAACCGGGAATGCAGTGATAAACTGTTTTTTGGGTCAATATTGAAGGCCAGTTTATAATTCAGATTATGAGAATCAGAATGGTATATGGAACTACTGCTATTATCATTCAGGGTACTTCCGTTTGGGAAAAAACTCTGAATCTCAGTGCTCCCGGTTATTAGCCTGCCCGAGTGCGAAAAATTGTAACTACCATCCCCGCTTAGTATAGGCGACCAACGGTCGCCGTAATTGGCCCCAATCGATAGCTGGTCGTTACTCACCAGCCCTGCATTTGTATTATTTGCAGAAACTGAAAAAGCCAGCCTTTTTTCTTTATTGAATTGATTAGCAAAGATATTAATCAGGTAATGACCATCAGTACCTTTTCCAGCCGTTACCTGGCCAAATCTTCCTGAAGTCTTATCATCCCGGGTATTAATATTGAGGACCGAAACTGGCTGGCCTGTCTTGATTCCTGTTATTTTCGATTCTTCTCCATAATCCTGAATAACCTGAATATTCTTTATTATTTCCGAAGGCAGGTTCCTGGTAGCAATAAGGATATCATCACCAAAAAAATCTTTCCCATTCAGGGTTACCTTTGTTATCTTTTTCCCCTGAGCCATGATTTGGCCGGAGTAGTCCACAGTTATCCCGGGAAATCTCCTCACTAAATCCTCCACAAAGTCTCCTTTCCTCGCCAAATAAGCACCTGCCCTGTATTCAATGGTGTCACCCTTTAGTAATACTGGAGCTATTGAAATAATCCGGATAGTGTCCAGCAAATGAAAATCCTGCATCAACCGGATAGTGTCGATAATAATGAACCTTCCGTTTCCAGAAATGATTTTTTTATCAGCCGGTCTGTATCCTATCAAACTTACATGAATGGTAAAATAGGAAGCTTTAAAAACCTTTATCATAAACTTTCCATCAGCCCGGCTGATAGTAACCAGGCTATCCTGAAGGCTGAGGATCTTTACCGAAGCATCCTTTAATGGTGTTCCTGCAGAATCTATTATGACTCCTTCGATTTGCTGACTACTTACCCTAAAGAAAAGCAATAGTAAAAGTGTTAATATAATACTAACCCTGTATTTCATTCCGATAGGGTCAATAACTCATTTCTCCAATGCCGGGGAGATCGTTTGAATTCCTTTTTAAAGGCATTACTAAATCCGTCCCTGCTCTCAAAGCCGACTGCATATGCAATCTCTTCGATAGTGCGATCCGTACCCTCCAGCAGGTCTCTTGCATTCTGCAGACGTAGACTCAGCCGGTACTGATGCACTCCTTTCTTGAAGATCTCTTTAAACCCGTATTTTAACTTGCACTCATTGATACCCACTTTCTGGGCCAGGTCTGTAATCTTAACATTCAGTTTAGGGTTGTCGTCAATGATCTTTCGGACTTCAAGGATATAAGGCATATCATAATCCTTTATTTTTACTCTTCTGTTCATGGGATGAAGGTTTACAAATTAAGCAACGCTGATTAGGTGACATAGAATTGCTGACAAAGCCCGGTCAACGCCGTTTTGGGCTGACAAAACAGCACAGCGGGCCGATGATCGGATGGCGGACTTGAAAAGTCCCATGCAGGAAGACCTTAGGAAAAAAATTATTCGTGTAGAGCAGATATGAAACAGGTGGTTGATTTGCGCAACCGAATACGGGAGAAGTTTAAGCGATTAACAACATCGAAAATTATTTTTTGTGTTTTTCATGCTGATTATTTAGGATTGCGTTTAAGCTGAAATAACTGGGTGTAAGCTACGACTATCCGTGAGGCATTTCCAAATCAGGCTGTTTACCGATTGACATTTTTACTTGTCCGATTGTCCGGATTTTTCTAAGAGTAAACCAGCGGAAAAAGATTTCGCCCTGAACCGGGATGGAGAGCAATGGCAATAGTTGGTAAAGGCTCGGGTGAAGCTGCTGACATTTTTGTACCCGCATTCCATAGCAATCACTTTAATAGATTCTTCTGTCTCCTTCAATAACGCCATTGCTTTTTTCATGCGCAGGCTTGAAATGAAAGAATGTACAGGGAGCCCTGTTAATTGGGAAAATCCTTCCTGAAGTTTGGTACGGTTGAGCCCGAATTTTCGGCAAAGGGAATCTACAGGGATTTCGCTGCCAAAATTTTCTTCGATGAATAGACGGACCTCCTGAATCGCAGCAAGGTCTTTGCGTTTCGTAAGCATAATTAAGATAGGTTTAATGGTCAAGGTCCAAATAAGGGTAATATCACAACATTATTAAAAAATCACGCCATCCTGAACGTCATCTGTATTTATTCACAGAAACTTCATAATTGTCCCTGCAGTTACATTGCACTTTATTCCCACAGTTCCATACAGGCATATTCTTTTTCATGATATAGTCTACTAATTTAATAGAGTAAATATAACACAAAACGGAGAAACTACCGTTACAGCCATTCATTATTCCTGGAGGACAAATGAATGGATTAGCCAGCCTGCTATTACCTATCTGAATGTACCTTCCGCTGAATGAGAAAAAGGCCGCCAATGACCAGGGCCATCCCGGCAACTGTAAACAGGCCGACAGGTTCGTGCACGATCAGATTGGCAATAAGAAAACCAAATACAGGGCATAGAAATAACCAAAAGGAGGCCTTGGTCGCATCATCTTTTAACAGATAAAGCCAAAGCTGAACAGCGAAGATAGAAACGGGAATAGCAAGCCATAAGACCGACCCAAGGAATTCATGATTCCAGTTATTGGCGGATGGGTCATAAAAGACAAAGGCAAAAGGCAGTAAAAAAATGCCCCCGAGCATGGTCTGCCATCCATTGATCGTTAACATCGGGAGATCATTCCAGGCGCGTTTGGAAAAATACAATACTCCGCCAGAGTAGGCCAGCATGCTCACCAGGAGAATCAGCAGGCCCGCCGGAGTTGCGGAACTGTTCCTCAACAGCGGCCATGCCGCCAAAACGACCCCGGTACTGCAAAGCAATAAACTGATCAGTGTCGATTTTCGTAAAGGCAGGCCGAAGAGCAGGGAGGCGATCAGGTTGATAAATACCGGGTTCGTGGCTACAGCCAGGGACCCCAGCCCCGGGGATACGTGTTGCATGGCAATTACATATAAACCCAGGTAAAGGCTGATATTAAGCAGACCGTATACCGCCAGCTGGCCCCATTCCTTTCCGGCAGGCATCCTGTTGCGCAACAGTCCATGCGTTATGATCAGCATGATGGAGCCCGCCAGGAAAAATCGCGCGATACAAATGACAAAAGGCTGCGCCGCACGAAGGCCGAGCTTGGTAGCCGTGGAAGCTGAAGCCCATAAGACAGAGAAAAGAATCCCCGCGAGGAAGAGGAGTATATTTTTTTTCAAGTTGCAAATTTATTGCAAATTTTACCAGATCTCCCACTTAATCCCGAAGGCAATTACGTAAATTTAATATATGAAAAAGATAACATCCCTTTGTATACTTGCCGTTTGCCTTTTTTACATAGTGCCGGCCCAGTCCACCAAACAGGACAAACAAGCGGCAAAAGAAACGGCAATCAAGAACCTGGTAGACTCACAGAGCTATGTTTTTAAAGCACAGTCGGCCATGCCGATGAGCGGTAGAACCCGGCAGCTGACCAGTGATTACGATCTGAAAGTAACCAAAAGCTCCATTATCTGTTATCTTCCTTATTTTGGAAGAGCCTATTCGGCCCCGATTGATCCAACCCAGGGCGGTATTCAATTTACTTCGAAAGACTTTGATTATACCGTGACAGCTCGTAAAAAAGGAGGCTGGGATGTTCAGATCAAACCCAAGGATAAACGGGATGTACAGCAGCTATCGCTCAGTATTTCCCAGGATGGCTACGCTTCCTTACAAGTGACGAGCACCAACCGGCAGATGATCTCCTTCAATGGTTATATCACCGCGATAAAACAGAAAAAAAATAAGTAACCTATCATTTAAACTCATCGGCAAAACGCCATTTTGTGGTGTAGGCTGAATCGAGTTTTTGCCTGGTAATAATGGCCCTGAAAAGCTCCACAGGTATAGAATTCTCGTGCAAAAAAGCATCATGGAATGTTTTGTCCTTCATTTTGCCCGAATCCACCAGTTCCCGGTGCAGCGCCCGTAGTTGTAGTCCACCCATCATGTAGGCAATCTGGTATAATGGACCATAATCTCCTGTGAAGGAACGTCTTACCTCCGACTCTGCGCTAAATCTCTCATGCCCTACCTTCTCTACGAGGAAGTCGATACCTTGTTGTGAAGACCATGTTCCCAGGTGATAATTCAAAGAGAAAATAATGCGCGCGCACCGGTGCATCCTCCAGAAAAGAGCACCGATCTTCTCTTCCGGGGTATTGTGGAAACCTTTATCCCAAAGCAGCATCTCCCAATACAGGGCCCACCCTTCAACCGAAAAAGGAGTCCGGAACCCAGAACGATAGGCCTTGTGTCTTTTGTCCATAAACCCCTGCAAATTATGTCCGGGAATTAATTCGTGAAAAACGGTTGCATGCGCAAATCCGTAATTGTTGCTTCGCATGCTCATGGCCTTGATCTCCTGGTCCATATCTTCGGTAGGATAAGCAACCAGGATCGATTCGCCGCCCAGGAAAAATGGGGCAAACCGCTGCTGTTCAGGCGTCAGCATTGACATACGCCAGGATTCTTTCGCCAGGGACGGTATAGTTACCAGGTCGTGGTTTTCTACAAAGGCAATGGCTTCTTCAGCCAGGCGATTAATGAGTTCTGGCTGTTTGCCGGGTTCAACATAATGCTGTTTCACCTTTTCCAATGCCTTTTTCCAATCCTCACCAAACCCCATTTCCGCTGAGGCTTTTTTCATTTCTTTTTCGCACCAGGCAAATTGCCTATTGGCTATGTCCACCAGGTCACGCGGAGCATAAGGGATCATTTCGAATTCCAGTAATTCCTTTAGTTTATCTTCCCCAATGGGATTTACAAAAGCATTTTCCCCGTTTATCTTCGACCTGAGGTATTGAATATACCCTGAAAGGGCAGAATCAGTTTCCTGATAAGGCTTTTTTACCCACCAGGTAAACCCGGGATCATATCCATAATAGAATTCATAAGTATTTTTTAAACCGGATCGGACACTTTCGGTCACATCGATGATTTTTTTAGTGAGACTTCTCTGTAAGGGCGCTTGTTTTTCCAATTGCAGGCGGGCAGCTAAAATCTCTTTTTTTACGCTATCCAAAATTTGGGCGGTCATTGCTCCATCAGGAATATTTCCGCGACGACGGCGGATCTGCAAATCCATAAGCTGTTGAGCAAAAGGAAGGGCAAAATGTACCTGCCCATAAATTTTTTCTGCCTGATCCAATTCTTTTAGCGCCTGGTGGATATTACGCTGCAAAAGGAGGTAATCTACCTGATCGGATACAGTTAAAGAGTTGAAATTCAATTCCTGCAGGCTTGTCAATGCCTCATGATTATAACGGCGAAGCCTTTCATAATATTCAGGACTGTCCTTAAATATATATACGCGGTTTAAACTTTCGATATCTGCCTGATATTGAGCGATCTTTTGTGGAAGCTGATCCGCCGGCTCTCCCGGTGCGTTGAAAAACGCACCGGGATTACTGATGGCCCGGACGGTGAAAAGGCTTAAAATTACCAGTAAACAAGCCTTCTGTCGTTTTCTCATGTGTGCTATAAATATTTGACAGCGAAGGTAGTTATAAATGAAAGGCTCGGTACTTTTCAAAAATACAGATCCGGGGGTTAAGACAGTTATCAGGAATTGTCCAATAGGCATCAATAATTATCCACAATAGCCGTTTACGCAAACGTTTGCATAAAGACTAAGGGTTTCTTCCTTTATGTTTAATTAAAAACATTTAATTAATATTGGTAATATTGAAAAGTTGAAAAAAACTTCCGGATGAAAGTCTTACAATTTACAGTACCGGTGGCTAATGAATTCTCGGTAGTCGTACAAGAGGATCAATTGCCCTTCTTTTATAATTACCTCCACCGCCATAAGGAAGCCCAGATCACGATGATCATTAAAGGCAGCGGGACGCTGATCCTTGGAAATTATACCCAACCTTTCCAGGCAGGAGATATTTATTTCATTGGCGCCAATCAGCCGCATATATTCAAGTCCGATCAGGCCCATTTTGCCAACCAGGGGGAAATCAATACCCATTCCATACACATTTTTTTTGATCATACCAGCGTATTGAATTGCCTGTTCAGTTTACCCGAATTAGGAGTCATAAAAAAATTCCTCGGCAAAACCAAGTTTGGATTACAGGTTCCGGAATCCTATGCCAGGCATATTGAAAATGATATTTTTCAGATCCGTACTACGTTCGGACTTAAACGATTAATGCTCCTTGTGGACCTGTTACAGCGGCTTGCCGGTGATGTCGGGGAATGGAAATCATTGTCAACCGGCTTCCACCACAGCTTCAAAGACTCGGAGGGATTAAGGATGAATGATATTTACCAATATACGATGGAACATTATAATGAGGATATAAGCCTCTCTAAAATCGCCTCCATCGCCTTTATGACCCCACCTTCCTTTTGCAAATATTTCAAAAAACATACCCGGAAGACCTATATCAGTTTTTTAAACGAGATCCGAATCAGTGAAGCCTGTAAAAAAATAATTTCCAGTGATTTTGATTCCCTGGCCACCATCGCCTATGCAACAGGTTTTAAAAGTCCCATTACCTTTAATCGTGTTTTCCGGAAAATAGCCGGCATGGCACCAAGCGATTATTTGAAGAAATTTAAATATAAGTTTGAGGAGACAGATGTCTTATCGTGAAGACAGACCCCTGTTTCAGAGCAGCAGGGGATTAAGATCGGAATCCACAGCCTCCCCTGCCTGTCTGCCCCGCAGCCATGTCTGCCGGTCATTCTCCTGGTATTTATTCTGCGGCTCTGTTATTTTTGCGCCGTCCGCCACATAGATCACTGTCATTACCTCCCTGGTGATTCCGGAATGATTGCCGGGAGCATTATGAATAGTATAGCCGTAATGCCAGGTAGCATCACCGGCCTGCATGGCATCTGCCCTGGAAATAGGCAGATCTTCTTTTTTTATATACCGTTCGAATTCCCCCTCGGACTGATCTGATATCTCATATTCCAATACGGAGCCTTTTTTATGCGAGCCGGATGCAAAGGTCAGCATACCCATTTCGGTATTTATATCCATCAGGGGCATCCAAATCGTAATTGTATTGGTCGTATCCAATGGCCAATAATACTGATCCTGATGCCAGGGAGTCGGTCCGCCTCCTGGTTCCTTGAACAAAGCCTGGTCGTGATAGAGACGTACATTCTCCACCCCTAACAGATCGGCCGCCATTTTTGCCAGGCGCCGGGATAATACAAAAAATTTTACCCTTTCATCCGAACGCCACAAATTCATGATCTGCAGAAAAGCCTTGCCATAAGTATCCCGATCTTCCAATCTTCGTTTTTCCGTATTGCAGGTATGCGCAGCCTCAACCAGGATGTCCCGGTAGGCGGATACCTCTTCGCGGTCAAGAACCTGACTCACCAACAAATGTCCCTGGTCCCTGAATTCCTTTATCTTTTCGGCAGGAATTGTTCTAAAATCGCTTAGATCCGGAAGGTTGTTCAGAATGGCTTTCATCTCTTTACTTTTTTTAAGGACTTATTTCACTTTTATGATCCCTTGTTTAGATTGTTATTATGATTGTATGCTATAATTATAGGGAATTTTATTCAAAATCCCTCAATTCCCTGCTTAAATCGGTAAATTTGAGGATCTTTTACGCTATCTGCATTTGGCCCATAAACCTTTTATCATGACGACAACAAAACAACCTAACTGGATCCTTGCCATCGGAATGCCCTTCCTGGTCTTTGTTATTTGTGCTTTTCTGTCCTTTAGCGCTGTTTTCCAATCTAATCCCTCTCTTTTCTCAACCGCTATAACCCTGGATTTGACCCTGACCGCACCACTGATCTATTTCC
Organism: Flavitalea flava; assembly: GCF_054461575.1. Classification (NCBI taxonomy): domain Bacteria; kingdom Pseudomonadati; phylum Bacteroidota; class Chitinophagia; order Chitinophagales; family Chitinophagaceae; genus Flavitalea; species Flavitalea flava. Next base: position 149,191 of record NZ_JBTLQH010000001.1, on the reverse strand, counting down.
TGTTCATCCGGAACACGACGGTTTCAAAAATGACCGTTGCCAGAGCCTTTATGATTGGCGCCCTTTTAGCAGGTTGGTTGCTCTATCATAAAAGCCATCCTTTATTGGACCTGACCAAAAAATGGATTTCTCCGGTCATTGAATTTACGGTGCTGTCTTTTATTGCTTACCGGTTTTATGGGGCGAACCAAACCCTCAAAAAAAACAGGAAAGTAGAAATTAAGCAGGATACCCATTGCCTTCAGCATGGTTTGAACCGTCCGGTAGAAAAGATCGATTTTTTAGTGCATTGCAGGGCGATCCTGCAAACGGTCATCGGAAATGAAAAAATCACCAATATTATATCTTCAGAAATAGCCGTTCTTTATTATTCCCTTATTGGAATAAAGGATACTACCATCGACAATAAGACAGCATTTTCTTCTTACAAAAAAAATGGGGTAACCCTCCTGTTGAGTGTATTCATCAGTCTGTTCCTGATAGAGACGACCGGTACTCATTTTCTTTTTGCCATATGGAACCAAACGATTGCCTGGATTTTTACCGGGCTTAGCCTCTATACCTGTTTGCAATTGTTCGGACATATCCGGGCTATCAAAGCAAGACCAACCCGGCTTACGAATAAAGGTTTAGAGATACGTAACGGATTAGCGGGAGATGCTATACTTGATTTTGCCGATGTTGAACGTATTGAAATGTATACTAAACCCATCACGGAAAAGTCTAAAATAATATCGGATGAACATAAATTCTCAGAAGATGAGCAGGGAGTTTATTTCGTTAAAATGGCTTTGATTAAGAACCTGGAACCGCATAATATCCTGATCTGGTTGAAACGACCGGTATCAGTGACACGTTTGTTTGGCATCCGGAAGACTACAGGTATTATTTTATGCTTCGTTGATCAGCCCCGGGAATTTTTAGAAGCCGTTAAAGAACGGATGGAACGGTTGGAACGGATTACCAATGTAACCCGGTAAGTTACCGATTATAACTCCCACCAGGTTTTACCGGGCAAATCAACACCAAGGATGAACGGTTCTCCTATCATCGGTGTTGCAAGGGGCAGACCGTTTGCAGCGGCGGCCTTGACCACGCGTCGGACCGGTTCATTCCAGGGATGCAGGGCAAGGGTAAATTTGCCCCAGTGCACCGGCAATAGGGCTTTTGCACGCAGGTCCTTGGCCGCGTTGACCGTATCTTCCGGCAGCATATGGATATAAGGCCAATGTTTCCCATATTGCCCGGTTTCCAGAATGGCCAGGTCAAACGGGCCAAACCGGTCACCTATCTCTTTAAAATGTTGCTCATATCCTGAATCCCCACCCAAAAAAATCGAATATCCATAAATCTTCAATACAAATGAGGACCAAAGGCTCTGCCCTCTTTTGAAGGTTCGTCCGGAAAAATGTCTTGCTGGCGTTGCCGTAAGCGTAATCTCCGGAGCAACCGTTTGAGTTTGCCACCAATCGAATTCGCTGATCTTATCCAGGTTTATTCCCCAATATTCAAGATGAGCCCCAACTCCAAGAGAAGTATAGAAATGTTTGGTTTTATCTTTTAACAACAGGATGGTCTTGTAATCCAGGTGATCATAATGATCATGGGTTAGAATGACCATATCTAAATCCGGCAGATCGGCAACGCCGTATACATCCGATCCGGGGAAAGCTTTGGCGAAAAAGGAGAAGGGGGAGGCATTACCGCTGAATACCGGATCCACCAGAATGTTGAATCCTTTAACCTTTATCAGGTAAGAAGAATGCCCAAACCAGACGATGACCGGTGATTCCGGGGCGAGGTTGATCAGATCGGTTCTGACAGAAGGAAGACGAACTGGGGGGACGGTATCTTTTGGTTTACGATTATACTCTCTTAACATCGTAAAAACAGAAACACCCTGGAGGGCTACGGGCGTTGGCGTCTGATTCTGAAATGCACCATTGAGATAATTAGGGGAATGCTGAATCTTTTTAAAACGATTTCCGGAAGGATTTTTACCAAATACGGGGAACATTAATTTTATTTTTAATTTACGATCTATTACTGGTTTATGTCAGGCTGTGATATGCCTTGTAAATTTAACAAGAAGATACCGGAGATACTAATTCTAAATCTTTCTTAATTCATTCTGCTGTTATTTAATAACTGTTTTAATTATTAATGACGTATGTACGACATCAGACCTAATTTAGTAATTGGTTTCCATGGTTGTGAAGCCGAAGTGTGTGAGGCACTTCTTAATAATCCTGATAAGGTGAAAATTAGTAAAGAACCTTATGACTGGTTGGGGCATGTGATTTACTTTTGGGAGAATAATTATGAAAGAGCCTGGCAATGGGCAATGGATAAAAAAAAGCGGGGGACTATAAAGACTCCCGCGGTTATTGGAGCAACATTGGATTTAGGTTATTGCTGCGATTTAATGGATAGTAGTATATCAAAATGATTAAGTCTTATTATGATCCTATGGTTGCCCAATATAAGGCCTCCGAGGTAAAAATACCACGAAACCGAAGTTTGCCAAATGATCGTCATAATGATAAAATTTTAAGGGAATTGGATTGCGCAGCGATTGAATTTATGCATGGAGAAATACTCGAACAGGTTCAAAAAGATTTTACCTATAGAGATTTCACGAAATATAAAGTTTTTGATTCTACCAGAGGTGTATTTATTGAAGGAGGGCCGGTATTTGAAGGCTCTGGAATTTTTGAAAAAACTCATATTCAAATTTGTGTCCGAAATTTAAATTGTATAAAAGGTTTTTTTCGCCTAAGGAAAGAAGTGGATTTTAATAGTTGGATCGACAAGACTAATGCCCAAACAATTTAATTTTACTTTTAGGCTGTTTGTAAGTTTTTTCTGATTCAAAATTCTTTTATCTTTATATTGAAATATTTAGTTATGAGTGAAAAAGATTACCAAAATTTAATGGATTTAGCTGCGGAGTTGCAAAAGAAGACTCCTACTAAAGAAGAAGCCCTGCGTTCTTTCATAAGAGCAGGTATTCTCGATAAAGACGGCAATTTTACAGAGCACTACCCTCACCTTGCAGCTTGGCAGAAGGAAAACAATTTAAACCATGATTAAAAAAGTTTAATCTTTTCCAAAATACAGCAGGAACACGTTAATTTCGTCTCCAAAAACCCCAATGAAACGAACCCTTGTAACCTTGCTGACCATTCTCCTGGCCTTTCCTCTCCTTTCCCTCGCTCAGGAAGCTACTTCTCCAAATGGTAACAGTCTTCTGCTACGGGGCCCTTATCTTCAGACAGGAACACCGCATAGCATGATCATCCGCTGGCGAACATCCATTTTAAACAGGGGAGTCGTTCGTTACGGCCTTTCTCCGCAAAACCTTGACAAAACCGTTTCAGATAATACGCTCGCTACCGAACATATACTTAACCTGGAGGGATTACAACCGGAAACAAAATATTATTATTTGATCGGAACCTTAAAGGATACCCTGCAGGAAGGACCGGACAATTATTTTATGACCCTTCCCCTGACCGGATCGGAAGGGCTTTACCGCATTGCCGCCTTTGGCGATTGCGGCAATAACTCCGTAAACCAGCGTGCTGTAAGGGACCAGGTAATTCATTACCTGGGCAATAATTACATGAACTCCTGGATCCTGTTAGGTGATAACGCCTATGGGACGGGCATCGATGGGGAATATCAATCCGGTTTCTTTAACATTTACAAAGACAACCTGCTAAAAAAATATCCATTATACCCCGCTCCGGGCAATCACGACTATAAGGACAGGGACCTTACCGGCGGAGTCTCCCAGAAAACCCATGAAGTGGCCTATTATCATAATTTCTCCATGCCCACGAAGGGGGAAGCCGGCGGAACACCTTCCCATAATCCTTCTTTTTATTCCTTCGACCTGGGAAATATCCATTTCCTTTCCCTCGATTCCTATGGTATAGAAGAGGACCAATACCGCCTGTATGATACTCTTGGCCCGCAGGTTCAATGGGTCAAAAAAGACCTGGATGCCAATCAGAATAAAGGTTGGATCGTAGCCTACTGGCATCACCCTCCCTATACAGGAGGATCACACAACTCCGATAGTGTAGATGAACTGGAAGCGATTCGGAAAAATTTTATCCGGATACTGGAACGTTATGGCGTCGATCTGGTCCTTTGCGGCCATAGCCATGATTACGAACGGTCCAAATTAATGAAAGGCCATTACGGAATGCAGGCGAGCTTTAATCCAGGCAGCAACCTGGTCAGTAACTCCTCCGGTTTTTACGATGGAAGCGCCAATTCCTGCCCCTATATTAAAGACTCCGCACAGGGTTACCAGGGAACGGTTTATGTCGTGAGCGGTTCTGCCGGGCAGCTGGGAGGCCATCAGATTGGTTATCCTCACAAAGCTCTTCCTTATTCCGACGCCACTCATGGCGGCGCCGCTATGCTGGAAGTACAGGGTAACCGTCTGGACCTGAAATGGATTTGCGCTGACGGAGAGATCAGGGATCGTTTTACGATGATGAAACGGGTCAACCGGAACCAGACGATCAAGATTAAAAAGGGCGAAAGCGTGACGCTGACCGCGTCCTATAATGGAGATTTTATTTGGACCACCGGCAATTCCGGAAAAAGCATAACCGTGACGCCCTCTTCCACCACGACTTATACGGTGAAGGACAAACAAAATTGCCTGAAGGATACTTTTATCATAAAAGTGGTACCTTAAGAAAAAAAGGTATGCACCTACGAATGAAACCATTCTTAATGATCATCGGTTTGATAACAGGGTCCATCCTTTCCCTTCAGGTATCCTGCTATGCACAAAGTAAACAAGATTCCTCAGTCGCACAATCAAAACCTAACGCCCTAAACCCGGTAGCGGTTAGCAAGGAACCAAGACACCACAATGTATTCGAAAATGCCTGGGTACGGGTATTGGATGTTCATATCGGGCCCGGAGACACTTCTTTTTTTCACAAACATGAGACCCCCTCGGTCTTTATCGTTCTGTCCAATGTAAAGACGGGTTCGGAAGTGATCATCGAAGAAAAAAAGACCAATGCTCCCGTGACTTTTGGAAATATATGGTTCGATGGTTTTTATACCCAGCCCCGTATTCACCGGGTCTGGAACGAAGATACCTCGGAGTTCCATGTCATGGATATCGAACTGTTGAACAGAAGGAACAAACTCCCGGTTGAAATCAACCCCGATTCTCCCATAAAAAATACAGCTTTCCAATTATTATTTGACGAATTACCGGTCCGGGGTTACCTGCTTAATCTGCAACCCCGGACCCATTTTTCTTTACAGGAACGAACGGCCCCTGTCCTTGTAGTCCTGCTAACAGATTCCCCGGAGGAAAATCCGCCGCGGGGCGATCCTGGAAAAAATATCCTTGTCAACAATATTCTGGTGAACGGCAAACCATTCAGTAAAAAGGGAGATTATCTTTTTATTCCCGCAAAAAAGAAGATCGAATTTATTAATCGCGGTCTTTCAGCAGGAAAACTGGCATTATTCGAACTAAAATAGGATCCGGGGCTTGGAGCAACCTTCCCTAAGCCCCGGAGTTTTCCCTGCTGATATCAGGTGTAGGTAATAACAGGTATATCCGTTTAATGCAGATTTTTATTGACAGCGCTCAGCAGGGAGGAATCCCCTTTACTATCAAAATCCTCCGCCCAGAAATAAGCCCCTTTAAAACCATTGGCTTTTATGTATTGCGCCTTTTGGGTCACCAACGGCACGCCGTTATAATAAATTCCGGAGGCTGAGCTAACCTGTTCTTTGGAATTGGCAGCAGGATCGATTTTCAGGATATCGCTATAACCGACATAGCTGTAAGAACCCCAGCTCAGGTTATTTCCACTGGCATCCAGGGCATCGTAACGCAATCCGAAGGCAGGCATTCCGATAACCAGTTTGCCAGCCGGCAAATGATTATTCTGCCAGATCCCGGCACAACTGACCATATAGTCATAGCTGGATGCCTGGCCGACCGGAGCACCTGGCCCGACATGGATACCATCTTCAAAAGCATGTACATTGACCCAGGTGGCTGCTGAAAGATCCGGGTATTCCCAATGCAACCAATTGGAGGTGACAGTAACCGTAATTATCGCCGTTGAAGATAAGGCAGCTTTGAGTGCGGCTAAAAAAGGGCCAACGGCATGGATAGCGGTGGCAGCGTTATCCCCATTCACATCTGTCATCATAATATCCACCCCATCTATTCTTTTGGCACTCAGGTAACTTTTGATGGATTGCACGAGGGCCGGCATCATGGTCGGGTCACTGATGACGCCTCCGAAATCGTTGGACCCATATAAGGCCCATCCATCGATCCCCGTCAGTCTGCCGCTGATCCCCAGCAATACGGGAATTCCATTGATATGCGCCCGGGCGACCAATTCATTCGTATGCTGGTTGAGCTCACCCGCAGAAACATCCAGGCTTCCATCCGGTCTTACCTGTCCGGTCTTGTAGGCGACATGCGTCAGTGAAGACCAATCCAGCTTGAAATTCGTGGCATCCGCAGAAAGATAGGCCAGGGATACGGCCGTATAAGGTTTCAAGGTATAGGTGGACGGATTAACCAGTACGTGAGAGGTCCTGCTGGTCTTCTGTTTGTTGTAGTCCACTTCCAGGGTTACCGTATAATCCCCGCCCGAATCAGGTTTAAAATAAAATGCGGTATCCGTCGACATTACCTTATCATTTACCGACCAACTGACTTTAACCTGTCCTGCGGGAGAATACGAGAGACCGGTGAAGCGGGAGGTGTCCCCTTCATTGATGATGGTCGAAGAGTTTAAGAATACATTTTTATTATCAAAAATCCTTGGGAAAAAATTATCCTGTGCTTCCTGTTTGGATATATCGTCTTTTTTGCAGGCTCCCAGTACGACAAGGAAGCTTATTGCCGGTAGTATATAAGGATAGATTGTTCTTTTCATTGAAGTTAGTTTTTTATGTTTCCAGCTATTTATGGGTAATGACATCATTCATATTCTTCAATAAAGAATTGGCGCCTTGTGCATCCTGCAGGATTTCCCAGATCATCAACCCTCCGGCCTCTTTTACTGCGAGGGCAGCCTTGCTCCTGATCGTCGGAATTCCATTATAATACATGGTTTCGCCATCGCCCAAGGTTACCTGGTCTTTGTTCTCTGCGCCCGGATAGCCTGCGATGATATCTCCGAAACTCATGCCAGAGGTCGTTTGGTTGGCGCCAAAACCATATCCGTAAAAGGGAAGGCCCAGGGTAATTTTCTCTTTTGGAATGCCCCTGGTTTTGCCCCAGTAAGTCAGATCACTCACGGCCATATCATAAGGCGAATGCTGGCCGGGCAGGGCAGGGTTCCAGGGCCCAGTTTTATCATAAGACATGATATTGACAAAATCGAAACGGGCCAGTGCCTCATCCGGCAAGGTCGGTCCGTAAACGGTAGCAATAGCAGCTGTGATCAATTTTTTCTTTGCTTTAAGTGCGATGGACAGATCTGCTACGAAAGTGGCGTAATGCTCATTAATACTACTCCCCTCCAAATCGACATCCACTCCATCGATGTCATAACGGCTAACTACCTCCGTCAATGCACTGACAAAGGCGGCCCTTTTATCATCCGTTAAAAACCCGGTAACCCAGGCCGGGATCTCCCCTCCACCAATGGAAAGGAGTACTTTTACCTGATGATCATGCGCCATCTTTACCAGTTGAGGAAGAAGGGGATTATCGGGAAAAGCCCCGGTAGCATCCGGATTTACAAAAGCAAGATTCAAATGGGTAAGTCTGGAAAAATCGACCCTGACCATATCCTGCATTAAGTTGGGCCGGTTGATCAGTAAATAACCCACCGTTTTGAAATTATCATTGGTCCCACTCTGGGCACTGGCCTCATTTTTTTTACAACCCGGTAAGGCCGTTAAGGCAATCAGGAGAAAGATAAATCGCTTTTCGAGCATTCCAATACGTTTTATTTGTTTAATTAAGTTTCCTTCAAACTCCGCAATTATTTCGTCACCCCTACTCTTTATCCCACCATACCCTTCCGTTCCAGTCGTCCTGCCCACCAAGGGCCTGGATGGCGGTAGCGATATTGGCCGAATTTTGCTCGTGTTCCGATAAAGGATATTCGAATCTTCTTGGAATGGAAGTGGTGGTCGATTCAGAGGTAATGGCAGGTACGAATTTGGGGTAACCCGTTCTTCTCCAGTTCGCAAAGGCTTCCGGCCCATTCAGCAATAACGCGATCCACAATTGGGTGTTGATCAGTTCAATTTCTTTACCCGGCTGCAAAGGGTTGCCTTGTATGAATGTACCGATCTCATTATCCGATAATGCCGGTCCTTCCGGGAAATAACTCAATTGTTTACAGGCTGCCGTAATGCCTGCGGCATAATGAGCATCCGCAGTTCCGCCGAATTCTCCCGGCCACCGGATACTGGCCTCCGCCAGCAGAAATTCCGTTTCGGCATAGGTCAGATGAAAAAACGGAGCATTATTCCGGATCAGAAAATTGGCCAGCTGCGCCTTTTGTTCATTATTACTGACGGTATAGGCGGCGGCGCCTGGAATAGAAATGTTAAAGGAATTGGCCCAATCGTCCCAGATATAACTTCCTTTATTCACTCCAAAAACTCCCACCTGCGCTTTAACCTGATCGGTAATATCGATCCGGTTAAAGGGCTGGTAAGATTTATCCTGGTAACAACGGATCAGATAATTCAACCGGGGATCGTTCGTATTTTTGAGCGCATTGACCAGGGTATTATTTGCCCTTGGTAAAACTTCCTGCTGATTCAGGGCTACAGAAACTCCATTCCCTCTTATATCATCATAAGCATTCTGAACGTCCTGGTGACTCAACATACAGATATCATCATTGGATGTAAAAACCCCGTCACTGAAAGCAGCCAGCGCTTCCTTTTTTGCCAGTTCCGGATTCACTTTTACCAGTCGCATCGCCAGTCTCAGGTGAAGGGTGTGAGCAAACTTTTTCCATTCCGCAATATTGCCATTGTAAAAAAGATCATTATCCAGGGGATCTTTCGAGATATCCAGTGCCGTGGCGGCTTCATTCAGTTCTTTAAAAAAATCGGTATAAATAGATTCCTGGCTGTCGTATTTTGGGCGAACCACACCATTCGAAAAGGCAGCGCCTGCTTCCGAATAAGGAATATCCCCATATACATCCGTAAGTCTTCCGAATACGACCACTTTCATGATCCTCGCGATGGCATTCAGGTTAGTCCTGCCTGCATCTCCTTTGGTCCGGTTGACCGCATCGACGATATTCAATACATCATTAGGATAAGTGGTTTCCCAAAAATCATATTGGTATTGTTTGTTTTCGATATACATCTGGCCATAGCGATTTTCCCAGATACCGCCTATCTGCTGCACAAGGGGCATGGTAAGAATGATCCCCAGGCGTTCATTTACCGTAAGTTCCCCGGAGAACCGCACCTGTATAAGGGCCACCTGTTTGGCAGGATCCATATTGGTGGATTTGGTTGGATCGGTATTGATATCGGTGACCTTCTTACAGCTTGCCGACAACAGCATAGCTGTTAAAAAAATAAAAAAGCCGTTTGTGTAATTGAATGGAGATTTGCGACGGTATGTAAAAGGTCGGTTATGTTGTTTGTTCATGTCCTGTAGGTTATGCATGTTCCTTTTTTTTAGGATGGTTAGGAATTAAAACCGGAAATTGAGATTAAAGCCCCAGCTCCTGCGGGAAGGAAGGGAACCATATTCAAATCCCTGACCGTTCCCGTTATTATAATTCGAATCCGGGTCCACGTTCGGTACATCTTTGTGGATGATGAACGGATTACGGCTGACTACGGATATACTTAACTCCTTAAAGGAATGTTTACCGGCCGTATTCAAAGGCACCCGGTAGCTGACCGTTATTTCGCGGACTTTTATATAAGAAGCGTTGTAGATAAAAGGTACTGCAATCCCGTTGCCATCGCTGTAGAAATTTCCCCAATAAACTGCCGGATCCAACGCCTGCGTATTTGCCGCATAAACCGGGTGACCACCGGCATCCGTTCCAGTCTGCACCACACCTTTTGGGACATACCCCTTTACATTTCCCATGGCCTTCCATTCGTCAAAGGTCTTACCTGCCGATTGCCTGTTTTCCTCCGATTGGATCCATTCGGCCCTTCCGGCAAGCGTGGAAGTACTATTTCCTCTGATGGTTGCAAAAAGATTGGTCATTGAAAAAAGCTGGGCTCCTGTCTTAATATCCAGCACCGTTCCCAGGCTGAAATCCTTATAACTGAAGGTACTGACCAATCCGCCGGTCCAGTCGAAAACTCCTTTACCGATGACCTGCCGGGAACTGCCGGGCTGCGGGGCCAGCGTAACCGGATCCAATATAATCTCTCCCTTTGCATCCTTCTGGTAATCGTAGCCCAGGATCGCTCCGTAAGGGGCGCCTGGCATGGCGACCACCGATACTCCCAACCACCTGGCATCCGATAAGGCGAGAAACGGAACGCCGGCCGCCAGTGATTTGACCTTACTGACATTCTTTGCAAAATTGACGCTGATATCCCAGGTAAAGTTCTTCGTGACAACAGGTTTGGCCGTTACTAAAAGTTCGACTCCCTTATTGGAAATGACCCCTGCATTGATGATCTGGTACGGGAACCCGGAAGAAAGCGGTGCCGGCACTTTATTGATCTGGTCCCGGGAATCCTGTGAATAGTATGTTGCCTGCAGGCCTACCCGGTTGTCCAGGAATTTCAAATCCGTACCCACTTCAAAGGAACGGGTCCTGGTCGGTTTCAGATTTTTGTTGGGGACCACGGTGGTGGAGACCCCTCCCACAGCATGTCCGTTAACAGGCAAAGGGTTTAAGTTATAATACAATTCCAATTGATAGGGATCCGTATCATTGCCTACCTCTGCTACCGAAGCCCTTAATTTTCCATAGGTTAATATTTTATGACTAAGTTTCAATGCATCGGAAAAAATAAAGCTGCCGGACAAGGACGTATAGGTGTAACTGTTATTATTTACCGGCAGGGTGGAGGATACGTCATTTCTGATCGTAGCATCCAGATAGAAATAACTTTTATAAGCCATGCTGAACAGACCATACAAAGAATTGGTGCTTTTCCGGACATTATTTTCTACCAGCGTTTTATCGGAAAAACTATTGGGGCTTACCACATCGGTTACTACCATATTCGTAAACCCCATCGTGTTACCAAAATTATTCACCCGGGAGAGACTTCCTCCCATACGTGCAGACAGGTAAAAAGCGGGAGATACCTGTTTTTGAAGACTGACGATAAGGTCTGCTTCGGTAGTGGAAAATTTCTGGTCTATTTCATCCAGCCTTCCCGATAAGGTTCCCGGCGTTGTCCGGGGAGCGAACTTTTTATAATTGAGATAGGTGAAATCCGTAGATGCGCGGCCTTGTATTCCCAACCAATTTCTTACGGCATAGTTCGCCTGTAAACCACCGATAAAACGATCCTTTTTGGTGGTATTATTCATCTCGTTGATCACCCAGTAAGGATCCAGCCGGTACTGTCCACCACCCCAGTCCACATAACTACCCCGGACATCCTTGTAGCCGGTCTTGAACAGGGCCTGGTCTACATTATTCGCTAACCCGATAAAGTTATTGCCGATATTAGCCGGATCGTCTGCCAGGGCTGGCCGGTTATTAACCTGTTCATTCAGATAAAAGGCGCGGGCTTCGAGCGTAATCTTATTGCCGAATTTTGAATTCCCGTTTAAGGTGAAAGAGGTCCGGTGCATATTGCTCTTGGGAACGATATCATTATTGCGCATATCTGAAACAGAGAAACGAAAGGAGGAACGTTCACCAGAATTAGTGAAAGCAAGGGTGTTGGTCGCAGTAGAACCAGTCCTGAAAAAGTTTTCTATATTATTCTTAACCAGGGCAAAGGGGCGCTGAACGCCATCGAAACTCATTACCATCAATTTGGGATCCAGTCTCGGACCGAAATTGCTGAATAAGGTAGCCTTTGCCTGGGCCGGATCATTAACCAGTTTTTCATTATTGCCCTGACCGTACAAATATTGGTAACCATTAAAATGGGTCAACTGTTTTTCGATAGAGACGGTGCTGTTGAATTCAATACCCAGGTCTTTTTTGGTGCTTCCTTTTTTGGTAATAATTAAGATTACGCCGTTGGCCGCGCGGCTGCCATACAAGGCCGAAGCCGAAGGTCCTTTTAATACGCTTATTTTATCGATGTCATCCGGATTGATCCCCGAAATGGCATCTCCGAAATCCACACCCCCGGAATACTTATCGCTGCCAACCTGGCCATAATTCGAATTATCGATCGGTACCCCATCCACCACATATAAAGGTTGATTATTTCCCGTGATAGTCGTGTTTCCCCTGATGATCACCCGGGAAGATCCTGCAGGCCCACCGGCGGTGCTGGTGATCACCAAACCAGGAACCTTACCCGCAAGAGAATTAATCACATTGGTCTCCCTGGCTTTTTTTAATTCTTTCCCATCCACTTCGGAATAGGCATAGCCAAGTGCCCTTTCTTCCCGCTTGATCCCCAGCGCCGTTACGACCACTTTATTCAATTCCGTTATCCGTTGTTTTAAGGTAATGACCTGATCGGATTTGCTCTCCGCCGCGATCAGGGAAAAAAACTCATACCCGACCATTTGGAAATAAACGATATCATCCGCTCCTGCCGGAATGGAAAAAGTACCGTCCTTACCGGAAAGGGCATTTTTTTGCCGGGTATTATTAGTGATCACGACACCTTGCAGCGGCTCGTTTTCGCCGTCCATTACCCTGCCCCGGAACAGGAAGGTGCCCTCACTCCGGACAGAAGAGACTCCTTCTTTTAAGGCCTGTATCATTATTGTTTCTCCGACGATCTTATACTGGGCCTTTATTTGTTTGGCCAGTACGGCGATCATTTCATTCAAACGGAGATGATTGATTTTTAAAGAAAACTTACGGCTTACATCCACATCCCTGGGATTATAGGAAAAATGGACTTTTCCGGAGGACTCGATGTCTTCAAATATCCTGGAAAGCTGGCTTCCTTTCCAGGTAAAGGAATAAAAGCGCTCCGTGTTCTGAGTATAACCCAGTAAACTTATCCCGCAAAAGGACAGGCAAATGAACAGATGCGACACACGAATGGTACGATAGAAGAGATGATCTTTCCCTTTCATGAAACAGCAGTTTGGAGTTAAGAATATGTTTTGGTCTGGTCTTTATCCGGGCAGCGCCCGGTAGTATACGATCTTTTCAAAAACAAGCGCGTAGCGTCCGGCCTGCTCTATTATATAGAAAATCTTTAAATGATTATTAATTAAAAGGAGATTACGTCAGTGTCAGTACAATTAACAGAACGTATCGCTTAAAATACCAGCAGTACGGAGTCTTTCGTTATTTTATAGGTGAAATTATTGGTGAAGCCAATGGCATCCAGGATTTCCTTCAGATTCTTCCCGTTAAATTCACCAGTGAACGATACCGGATTAGCTGGCAGACGATTGGTCCCTATTTCCACGCCAAACATCGAATACAGCTTATCCCTGATCTGATCCAGGCTGGCTTCTTTAAAAACAAGTTGTTGGTCTTTCCAGTTTTGCAGCGCTGCCGCTTCAAATTTTGACCGGGTAAACAAATTATCCGGACTCACAAAGATCTCATCGCCCGGTAGTAAAACTTCCTTTACCGCTTTTCCTTCATCGCTGATGGATTCGACACTCACCTTACCGGCATCCAGCATGACGGAACAATGTTTATCGGACCTGTAATTCCTGATTTTAAAGGAAGTGCCCAGTACAGTAGTGGCTGAATTCCCGGCAATGACGATGAAGGGTCGTTCCGGGTCGTCTTTGACCTTAAAAAAAGCCTCGCCTTCCAAATATATCCTGCGGTTTCTCGTATTATAATCCGGTGCGATCCTTAGCTGACTGAACGCATTTAAGGTTACCGTACTTCCATCAGGCAGACCGACTATCTTTCTCCCGTCGAACCCGGAACTCGTAAGCAGGGCAAATTGACCGGTAGCATAAAGGCCTGGTTTTACAGCCATATCTCTTTTCCACCATAAAAACAGGGCGCCTACCAGCAAAATAACTGCGGCCGCGGCCGACAGCCAGGCCCGCTGCATCCGGTAAACTGGTCTTCTACGGGCAGAAACACTATGATTTATTCTTTCCCAATCATTTTTTTTGGCCTTATCAGAGGGTCTTACTGATAATAATAAGCACAATTCCCTGGCTTTATCGATCCGGATAGCCAATCCCGGGTCCTGTTGCCGGATATTTTCCCAATAAACCATCACTAAAGGGTCCGTTCCATAACAATACCGTACAAAACTGTCATCCGTTAAAAAATCCTCCGTCGTCCAGGCTGTGTAATTCATCTTTTCGCGATTAGTATCAAAAACTGGGTGGAACCCAGTTTGTGAGTTCAGCCTCAGGCTGAACCTCACAAATATTGTGCGGATGCGGGAAAAGAATTACATTAAAAAGCATTCTTTTCCCGCACTCCATTACTAGTGTAAAGAAAGCTGGTTTTTTACCAATGATTTATTATCTTTTTTGTAAAATTATTTTTTTACTTTAGCAATCAAGCAACTACGCCCATTCTTTCATAGAACCCAGTATGAACGATCAACCTAAAGATTTATTGAAGAATTGGCAGTTATTGGCGGATGGCGATAAGGAGGGTTTGTATAATTGTTTTCATCAATTCTATGATGATCTATACCGTTTTGGGATATCCAGGTACCGGAACAGGGAACTGGCCAGGGAAGGCATTCATGATCTTTTTATCGAACTTTGGCGCATACATGCAAAATTATCGCATGTGAGGAATATGCAGGAATACGTATTAAGCATTTATAAGCGTATCCTGTATAAATCCTATAAGAAATTGCAAAAAGGGAATCTTACCGAAACCAGCTTCCCGGAAGAATTATCCCAGGAATCCTATGAAACTATCCTCATCCAGAACCAGGAGGAAAATTCCATCAAAGAAAAACTATACAAGGTATTGAATCAATTATCACCCCGGCAAAAGGAAATTATTCAATTGCGCTATTACGAGCAGGTCAGCATCAAAGACATTGCCGAAAAAACTTCCCTGACGGAACGCACCGTGTATAATACGCTTTATGCCGCCTTACAGGTGTTCCGCGAAACGATGATCGTAATTCTTTTCTGCTCTTTATTTTAGACTCTGGTATACCAATTGTTCGAACTTTTTTCCATAATCCCCATGGCTGTTCGGAGTTTGCTGGGTCATGATCAGACAGACCAATCTGGCCTTGGGATCTGCCCAGTAGGTAGTTCCGAAAAAGCCCCCCCAGGAGAAAGACCCTGCATTCTGGGATTCGAGGGCGGCCGAACGTTCGCTGGTGATCTGGAAACCCAGTCCGAAATTATCCTTTCCATTGTACAGGAAATCCAACTGGCCGCTGATCATTAGTTGCACCGTGCGGGGTGCCAGTACCTGAACGCCGTTATATCTGCCGCCATTCAGCAGCATCTGCAAAAAGACGGCGTAATCGAAGGCGGTGGAGGTTATTCCTGCTCCCCCGGAAAAATAATGTTTGGGCAATAATGGGTAGTCCGGATCTATTCCACCCCTTGTACCCTTAGTCCATCTGACAATATGGTGGAGGGAGTCTTCCGTATATACCGCAGTCAATCGCCCTGATTTGGCAGAAGGAACATTAAAATAAGTATCCTTCATTCCCAGGGGTCGGAATATTTTTTTGGTGAGATAATCTTCCAGGTTAGTGCCACTGATAATTTCTACGAGGCTGCCAAGGACATCCACGCTCAAACTATAGGTCCACTTTTCTCCGGGCTGATGGATTAAGGGAAGTTTGGCCAGGGTCTGCATCCGTTCCTTCAGATCGGCGTCTATCACTCCAAGACCGGATGGAATTCCTGCCTTGGCATAAATAGCCTTCATCTTATCGCTTCCTATCCCGGCATAGTCAATTCCTGATGTATGCGTAAGCAGGTCACGAAAGGTTATTCCCCGTTTGGCAGGAATAGTGGTATAGGTAGAATCCTTTGCATGGAAGGTGTCCAGGACAGCCGTATGGGCAAATTCAGGAATAAAATCGGAGATAGGTTCATCCAGGTAAAATTTCCCTTCCTCATAGAGTGTCATGATCCCTACGCTGACAAGGGCCTTGGTTTGCGAAGCTATCCGGAAAAGATCATCCTTACGCATTGGCTTTTTATTCTCCAGGTCCGAAAAGCCATACCCTTTATATTGGATAAGCTGGTTATCTTTTACCACGATGGTCACCACCCCATTCAGCCATCCTTTTTCCAGGTAGCTGTTTATCAGGGTATCGATCCTTGCCAACCGGCTATAGTCGACATTCCGGTTTGGGGCTTCATTCAGGGTAATCGTTTGGGAGGATCCCGTTAACGAAAAGGATAACGAGAAAAGGATCATTCCTGCTATGGTGGGAAAAAGGGATTGCTTCATAAAGCAATTTTAAGAAAGATATTCCATTATAGATAGTCCATTATTTCCTAATTTTCCGTCCATGCGTTTCGCGATCCTCCTTATTCCCTTTTTGGGCTTCTTTCTCGTACCCACCCCTAAATTGCCGGCGACGGATTCCGGGGGAGTCGGTCATGCCATGGACTATTTCAAGACGGAAGCTCCCTTATTTGCCGCCAGTTGTACGGCACTGCGCTCCTCCCTACAGACCCTGGATCCCGGAAATCTGCGTTCGGTGCCCGAAGCCAGGAAACGCCTGGCCGATTGCAGGTCGCATTATAAAAAAATAGAAGCCTTCCTGGAGTATTTTTTCCGCAACTCTGCCCGGATTTATAATTCGCCCCCTAAATTCGAACCGGAAGAACCTTTTATGGAATACCAGGAGCCGGTAGGTCTTCAGGTGATCGAATCCTTTTTATACGAAAAGAAGCCCTGTACGTTTAAAAAAGAATTATTGCAGCAGGCTGATGCCGTCGCCAGTTCGGCAGCCGATCTGACCTCGCTTTTATATGATTTCCAGGCTGATGACAAACAAGTACTGGAAAGCCTGCGGGTAGAGCTTGTCAGGGTCATGACCCTTGGTATAACCGGCTATGACGCCCCTCTGCTAAAAACCGGGATAAAGGAATCCGGTGAAGCGCTCCTTTCGGTACAAGTACAGTTGAAACCTTATTTTACCGAAGAAGCCATCGCAGGCCCCAAAAGCTCAAAGGATCTGCAATCTTCCCTTGACCTTACAATCGGATACCTCCGGGAAAACCCCGGATTCGATTCCTTTGACCGTCTGATTTTTTTAAAAGAATATGCCTCCCCCCTTCAAACTCTCCTGGGTGCATTCATCCGGGAAAAAGGTCTTGAATGGAATACAAGCGGGGCACTGAATTATAGGGCCGCCAATCTCTTCAGTCCTGATGCCCTTTTGCCGGGTAAATTCCCGGTTGGGGCAAGTGCGGATCAACAGAAAGCAGGGGATCAACAGGAGTTAATTAAATTGGGCAGGGTGCTTTTTTTGGATAAAGGCTTATCCGGAAATGGACAAAGAAGTTGTGCAACCTGTCATGAACCCGGGAAAATGTTTACCGACCGCCTTCCGGTAAGTATAGCCATCGATGGTCACAGCCGTCTGGACAGGAATGCCCCTGGCCTTTTATATAGCGGTTTTCAATATAAACAGTTCTGGGACGGGAGGGCAAAGACCCTGGAAGACCAGATCGTTACCGTTCTGCAAAATCCCAGGGAAATGAGATCGGATAAAAAGATCCTGAATGACCGGATCAAAGTAGGCCAAGAATATGATAGCCTGATCAGAAAAGCCTTCCCCGGTGGTTCGAAGGAAGGTCTGGAGCTGGTAGCTACTGCGATCGGGGCTTATGTCCGCAGTCTTCACCCTATGAATTCGGCATTTGATCGTTATATGCAGGGGGAGGAAAATGCCCTTAATGCCCGGGAAAAAAAAGGAGCCAATCTATTCATGGGGAAGGCCCAATGCGCTACCTGTCATTTTCTTCCGCTGTTCAACGGACTTATCCCTCCCGATTACAAACTGACAGAATTCGAATCTTTGGGTACTACCCGGTCGGATGATTTTGCCCATCCCCTGCTCAGTAAGGACCCCGGAAGGTTCTCCCAATATCCTTTACCCTTTTTGAAAGGAACCTTCAAAACACCTACAGTCCGCAACGTGGCCTTAACTTATCCATATATGCATAATGGCGCATTCCGCAGTCTGGAAAAAGTAATGGATTTTTATAATAAAGGCGGAGGAGCCGGACTGGGTTTAAAAGTGCCGGAACAGACCTTACCGTCCACTCCCCTCCGGTTAAGTCAGGAAGAAATAAAAGACATTATTCGTTTTTTACATGCTTTGACAGATTCCCTGGAACCAGGTCCACTATTTTCCAAACAGTAACCATTCCTTAATACTAAGAATATTACATTTACAACCAGTAAAGAATACCCCTATATGAATTCAAATAAAAGATCGATCCATTCCCAGCTTGTCTTATTGGCATTTTTTTTATTTTCTTGCTTTTTCACCCAGGCCCAGACCAATAAAAGACCCGAAGCAAACCTGCTCAGAGGACCTTATTTACAGGTGGCTACCCCCAATAGTATCGTCATACGATGGAGAACCGACGTTCTGATAAGAGGAATGGTCCGTTATGGAACAACACCCGGGCAGTTGAGCAAAATAGCCCAGGATACGTTATTGGTATCTGAGCATAAAATAAAACTGGAAGGGTTGGCCCCTGCCACCCGCTATTATTACTCCATCGGATCCTGGAAGGATACTTTACAAACCGGACCGGAAACCTATTTTGTAACCCTTCCTGTGGCAGGAACGGAAGGAATCTACCGCATAGCAGCCGTAGGAGATTGCGGAAACAATTCCGTTAATCAACGTAATGTACGTGATCAATTAGTAAATTACCTGGGAGACAAACCGCTGGACTCCTGGATCCTGCTTGGAGATAACGCCTACGGAACCGGCAGGGACGCAGAGTTTCAAAGCAATTTTTTTAATATTTATAAAGGGAATCTGTTTAAGTACCCGCTATTCCCAACTCCCGGTAATCATGATTATTATGACGGGGACGCAGAAAGAGATAAAGTCCAGAAAAATCATGAAGTAGCTTATTATCAGAACTTCTCCATGCCCATTCATGGAGAATCGGGCGGCGTTCCTTCCCTCAACCCTGCTTATTATTCCTTCGACCTGGGCAATATCCATTTTCTTTCCCTGGATTCTTATGGCATCGAGGCCGGTCAGTTCCGGATGTCGGATACAACGGGTCCGCAGGTACAATGGATCAAAAAGGATCTGGAAGCCAATCAGAACAAGGGATGGATCATTGCCTACTGGCATCATCCTCCTTATTCCATGGGATCGCATAATTCCGATACGGATGACGAACTAACGGCTATCCGGGAAAATTTTATCCGTATCCTGGAACGATACGGGGTGGACCTTATTCTTTGCGGTCATAGTCATGATTATGAAAGATCCAAACTGATGAAAGGTCATTATGGAGTACAGACCAGCTTCAATCCTGCAACCAACCTGGTCAGCGCTTCTTCCGGTTTTTTTGATGGAAGCGCAAATTCCTGCCCCTATATCAAGGACTCCGAAAAAGAGGGTCAGGGAACCGTTTATGTCGTAAGTGGATCAGCCGGTCAGCTGGGGGGCAAACAAGCTACTTATCCTCATATTGCCCTACCCTATTCCAACGTAACATATGGCGGGGCTTCGATGCTGGAAATCCAGGGCAACCGGCTTGATCTTAAATGGATCTGTTCCGACGGAGTCATCCGCGATCATTTCACGATGATGAAAAATGTAAACCAGCGACGTACCCTTACCGTTAAAAAAGGGGATAGTCTGACACTTACCGCATCCTTTAAAGGGGACTATCAATGGAATTCCGGAAATTCAGGAAAAAGACCGGTAGCTGGCGCCTCCGGAAAAAGCATAACGGTTACGCCTGGTTCAAATACCACCTATTCGGTGAAAGACAAATTGAACTGTGTAAAAGATATTTTTGAAGTCAAGGTCGTTCAGTAATAAATCGTTTATTGATTAATTACTAAATTTCATTCTGATCGTAAGCTTTTTGCCGGGTTGGTCATGGCCGCTTTTATGGCCTGAAAACTGATCGTTGCCATAGCTATCATAACCGCAAGGAGACCGGCAATGGCAAATACCCACCAACTGATCGTAATGCGGTAGGCAAAATCCTGCAACCACTGATGCATAATAAAATAAGCCAGGGGTGAGGCAATGATAAAGGCGATCAAAACTAAACGGATAAAATCTTTTGACAGCAGCAGGACTATATTGGATACGGATGCACCCAGCACTTTTCTTACTCCGATCTCCTTGGTCCGTTGTGTCGTTGCGAAAAGGGAAAGCCCAAGCAGACCAAGACAAGCAATAAAAACGGCAAAACCGGAAAATATGCTAAAAGCCTTTCCAAATAGCTGATCATTTTTATATTGTTCATTATAACTTTCATCCAAAAAATAATAATCGAATAAATTGTCCGGAAAAAATTTAGCATATTTTGCTTTTACTTCCATGATGGTGGAGGCTAAATGAGTGGAACCTTCCGAATTTATTTTTATGGAAATCGGATTGTAATTACCAAAAGTTGGCATCAGGGTAACAGGCTCCAACGCATAATGCAACGATTTTTGATGGTAATCATTGATCACCCCGATCACATCCCATTTTTTTCCACCCTTCGTGATCTGTTTGCCGATTGCGTCCTGTACCGAGGAAAAGCCAAGTAACTTAACAGCATTGGCATTGATCAGTATATTATGCAGCTTTTCAAATCTTGCATTAAAATCCAGCGGGGTAAAATTCCTGCCAGCCAATAGTTTGATAGCATACACATCCAAAAAATCATAATCCACGCCCATATTCCTGACGGTATAATGGTTACCGCTGTTATCATCGGCACGGTGAACGTCAAAATCCCGTCCCATTTCACTACCTGCAACCCTGCCCGCCGTCGCCACTCCTTTTATGCCGGCAATTTTTTTCACCTCTTCCTTAAAGCTCGATTCCCTTATGATAAAGGAAGAATCAAAATCCATCAGCATCGGAGGTTTGACAATCAGGATCTGGTTGATATTCATGCCCAGTTCCTGCTGATTCATATATCTTATCTGCCGGTATACTACAACAGCTCCGATGATCAGTGCGACGGTAATGGCAAACTGTCCGACAACCAATACTTTTCGTAAGGCAATACCTTTTTTGGAAGCACTGAATTTTCCTTTCAGCACCAGTATCGGCTTAAAAGAGGATAAGACGAAGGCAGGGTAAAAACCCGAAACAAAGACTCCCGCGAGAAGAAGTACCAGCAATCCAATCGTTATGCTGTAACCGCCAAGGCTTTTTTGCAACAGGAAAGAAAAGGACAGGTCGTGCCCGATCAATTTGTTAAAGGCCGATTGCAGGATATACACCAGCAGTAGGGCCAATAATAAGGCCATCCCGTTAATCAACAGGGATTCAGTCAGGAATTGCCGGATCAACTGACCTTTCGTTGCCCCCGTTACTTTTCTCACCCCAACCTCCTTTGCCCTTTCTGCAGATCTTGCCGTCGATAGGTTAATATAATTTACCCAGGCAATAACGATAATAAACAAGGCGATGATAAGCAGGCCCCAAACAATCGTCGCGCTGCCCGTTACTCCTATTTCATATTCAAAATCCGAATAAAGATGTGCTTTCGACAGGGGCTGTAAATAGAATTTTTCTACGCTGCCGGAAATTTTATTTCCCTGGAAATGTTTTTGACTGAACCCTTCAAATTTTGCTTGCAGCGTCTTATAATCAGTACCAGGTCTTAATTGTATGTAATGCCAGAAATTCGATTCCGTAAAACTATATTCCGCTTCTTTATAGGGGTATTTACCGGAATACATGGTGTTGTAAGAAGCAAGGATATCGAACTGCAAATGGGAATTCTCCGGGATCCCCTTAAAAATACCAGTAACCTTATAAGGCGTCGGGTCACTCCCCATGGTAATCGATTTACCAACCAGGGAGGTATAATCCGCTATGATTTTCCCAAAATATTTGTCCGCGGCCTTTTGAGTGAGGATGACCGAATAAGGTTCCTGTAAAGCCGTCCCGGGATCCCCTGCCAAAAAAGGATAAGAGAACATGGATAAAAAAGAATTATCCACAGCGGTGACCTGCTGGTCGCCGAACTTTGTATTGTTGATGGTAATTAAGTTATTTCCGAAAGGTTCGATGCGTGTGTATGCGAGCACTTCCGGGTAATCCTCCTTCATGGCCTTACTAACGGCGGAATAAGTAATGGTGCCATGCTGGATCAGTTTGCCGTTCTGAAAGCGGTCATTAGTTATTCGGTAAAGATCCTTGACATTTTTATTAAACTGATCATAGCTCAATTCAAAATTCACGTACTGTAAGATTAGCAGACAAGCCGCCATTCCGATGGCCAGCCCGGAAATATTGATCAAAGAAAATGTTTTATTCTTTGTCAGATTTCTCCAGGAAATAAGCAGGTGATTTTTAAACATGGGAAGGGTGTTATCCCGGTCATTCCTCAATAGACATGCCAACACGTAATAAGCTGATACTCACTATTCAAAAAGTGTTTATGGATCATAACTGTCCGGAAATGAACGTACCTGCGTACGGTTTCGGCAATCAGTATCCCCTTATTTCCCTTTTTTGATCAGGTCGAAAGCAAATTCCAACTGGTTTATCCTTCCTTTTAATACCGCTTCCAGGGTATCGGGGACTTCATAGTCGGGGAAAGTGCCTCTTCCTACCCTTCCCTCCGGTACTGGAATATCGACGGCATTATCATACCAGGCCAGCGGAATTCCAAGTTTGATTCCTGTATGCGGAAGAACAAGACCAATAAAACTGCTACCATTCCCGCCCGTATAATTCCCGCCCGTTTCTTCCCCGATGAATATTCCTAAATGGTTGGCCTGGGCAACGGCCGTGAATTCAGAGGTAGTGGATCCGCTGGCGCCGTTAACGAGGAAATACAATTTCCCGGTAAAAGCATTTGGCTTGGGTTGCTGAACGGCCAGTTCCTCCGTAAATTTTTCTGTCAGGGTGAATGTGCCATCCGTTTCAGGGATCAATTCATTTTTCAAATTCTTTATTTCTTCTTTAGGCACATCGGAAAACCGCAGAAAGGAGGAACTATTCGTCACGGTATGCATCCGCCGGTAATAGAGCGTTGGTTTGTGGATCAGATAAGTGATCAGTTCCTCCCCCTGATTATCCCAGCCCCCTCCGTTGAAGCGCAGATCGATGATCAAATGTTCAATTTGCCGATCCCTAAGCTGTTGAACCGCTCTTTCCATAAAATCGTGCATTTTCCTACGGGCCTCCGTCCCATTTTCGCCCCCTCCGAACCCTCTTATGACAAGTACTGCCGTATGGCGGTCCTTGGATATTTCCAGACGCCAGCTTTTTTTCTGGTCCAGTTGGTTTCGTTTGCCATAGATCTTTAATAGTTCTTTATTAACCACATTGGACACCATATTTTTTTGTATCTCCGGAAATACCAACGCCGCTGCCCTTTGCTCAAAGATCCTACCATCGGGGGATTTTACGTTTACTACAAAGGAATCAGGTCTTTCCACCCACCAATAATAAGCAAGCGCAAACATTTCGCTATTCATCATTTGCTTTTTGGAGGTTTCATTATATCCGTCTGCCCAAAGGTGTGAAAATATACGATTCCTGACGGAATTGATCGTCAACCCATTGATCGCCAACAATTCATAGCCAGGCCGGATCAGCGTATCCCGGGTCTGGTTAAGGATGAAGTAAGTATGTTCTCCAATGGTGTATAACTGATAAGGAAAAAGCCGCATCCTGGTTTTGTAAATGTCCTGCCAATTTTCAGCGGGCAGCAGACTCGTATGGGCGCAACGGATCTGGGATACAAATGAAGCCAGCAGCGTATAATATTCGTAAAACCCCATACTGTCCTTTATCCGCCCGTAAATACTATCCATTGTATAGTTCATCATTTCTTTAGGGAGATAGCGGTATAATCCCGGGTGAGTTTCCTCCAGTGCCTTACGCAGGTAAATAAAATCCTGTTGCAAATCAGAAAAGGAAAATAGTCTGGTCAGCAGGGTGTCTTCCCGGGCCTTACCATTTTCGGTATTTTGAGGGATTGCCGGAAAGTTTGAAGGGGCAGCACGCTTTTGGCCGGAGGCGGAAAAAAACAAAAGAAGCAGAAATAGCGGGATGGTGAACCGGATAAACATAATATTTTTTTTTCAACAAAGCTCGGTCTATCGCAAAAAAGGGAAAGAAATAAGGCTTCTCAAATCCGGATTTGAGCAGTCAAAAAGGGTAACTGAGCCTTACTAACCTTGTCTTGCAGGTGCAAAAATTCTTTTATGGTTTTTTTTCAGCCCGAAGCTGGCTCAGAAATCCGGAAGGGGATATCCCCGTAACCTGTTTGAAACTTCGTTGAAAGGTAGCCTGCGAATTAAAGCCGCAGGTTAAAGCCACACCGGTAATAGTCAGATGGTCCATCTGGGGTTGCCGGATCTTCTCTTTAAATGCCTCGATCCGGTACCCGTTCACAAATTCATTAAAACTTTTTTCCAGGTGTTGGTTCAGGACAGCAGAAATTATCTTTTGCGTCACACCAGTATGTTGGGACATTATGGAGAGGTTGAGCGCCGGATTGAGAAATAACTTATCCGTTTCCATGGCTTTTTCCAGGACAATGATCGTCTGTTGAATGGTTGCCGGGGGAATGGCCGGAGAAGGTGGATTGGTCTTTTTCAACGGATTGGTCATTTGGAAACCTGACGCCAGGTACCCTCTGATACCTAACCAATAGATTAACAGGACCATCGGAACATAAATAGGATACCAGCCGACCATTTCCAGCAAAGCGTCGCTATACCGGGGAATAAGGTAAGGGATGAGGAAGACTAACCAGATCAGTTGAAAACCCCGGAAGACAAGTAGAAATTCCCTTATCCACCTCCCTTCCGGCGGTTGTTCCTTTTGCCGGACTAAATCTTTTGTATGGCTGGCCGGGACCTCCACTTTCTCAGAGGCGATCCGGAAAGCAGTGAAATGACGGGCGGATAACCAGAGATAGACAGTAACCGAAATCCAGCGGGGAATATCGGAATACAGGTTGCAGGAATCGATAAAATTGCCCCAGGGCTGATCATTTTTTTTCCATAGCCCGAAAAGCAAACCGCCGATATAAAGGAAAGCAGTCAGGTAAGGTAGCAGGTCCAGCAAAACCGGGTAAAAGTGAACCCTGTCCTTCCCTGTCATTTTAAAATCCGGATCCAGGGTTGAACGGGTATAGAAATAAATCAGGGGACCGATGGGCATGACGATCACCAGGGGAATAAAATAGGATAAAATCTGTAAAATGGGAGAAATTCCTGTCCAGGTTCCGGTAATTAAATAAAGGTTTAAGCAGGCCATCGCGAGTAAAAGCAGGAGAATGGATAGTATACGGTTGGTTTGTCCCCGCTTACCGGAAAAGAAAAGCAGACCGCTTATCAGAAATCCCTGAACAGTACCCAGCAGAATAATGGTCCTGAAAAATCCGGGAAAAAAGTTCATGGCGTAACTCGCTGTTTGCCCAAAAGTACAAAATCGCGTGGCATTACTTATCTTCCCTCAACCAATTATTTCCATTGCTAATTTATAAGTCATGAAAAATCTGCTTCTTCTTTTCTTTTTATGTTGCTGCATAAATGTCTACCCGCAACATTCAGCCACCCTAAAGGAGTATAAAAAAACATTTACGACCTATCCGTTCGGAGACCCCAATCCTATCCCCTTGCTGACAGCGGTTTATCCTTATTATCGTTTCGATGGGTTTACGACTACCCCGGTTCAAAAAGAATGGAAAGTAGTGGAACTGGAAAATGACTATATCAGCTTATTAATATTACCTGAGATCGGAGGTAAGATTTGGACGGCCATAGAAAAATCTACCAACCGCCCATTCCTTTATGACAACCACGTTGTCAAGTTCAGGGATATTGCTATGCGCGGCCCCTGGACCAGCGGTGGATTGGAATCCAATTTCGGGATTATCGGGCATACCCCTAACTGTTCCACACCGGTAGATTACAGCACCAAAACAAATGAGGACGGAAGCGTTACCTGCACTATCGGCGCACTTGATCTGCTGACCCGCAGCAACTGGAGAATGGAGATCACGCTTGAAGCCGGCCATGCATTTTTTACCACCCGTGCCTATTGGTTCAATCAAACACCAGTCGAACAGCCTGAGTACCATTGGATGAATGCAGGGTTGAAAGCAAGCGGCAACCTTGAATTCATTTATCCCGGGAACCGGTATATCGGTCATGAGGGTGAATATGCCGACTGGCCCATCAATAAACAAAATGGGAAAAATATCTCTTTTTATGAACAGAATAATTTCGGAACCTATAAATCCTATCATGTGTTCGGAAAATATACGGACTTCTCCGGTGCATACTGGCACGATGACGATATGGGGATGGTCCGGTACGGAACACATGACGATAAAGCCGGAAAAAAGATCTGGATATGGGGTCTTTCCGGCCAGGGTATGATCTGGGAAAAATTACTGACGGATCACGACGGACAATATGTGGAATTGCAATCCGGAAGATTGTTCAATCAAAACCAGGAGAAAAGCAGCCTGACCCCCTTTAAACACAAAAGCCTTCAACCCTATGAATCCGATACCTGGACGGAATACTGGTACCCCGTACTGGAAACAAAAGGGATAGTGAAAGCGAATGATTACGGAGCCCTTAACATTCAAAGAGAAAAAGGATGGTTGAAGATCCGGTTCTCCCCTGTTCAAACGCTTAACGATACACTTGAAATAAAGGAAGGAGAAAGATTGGTTTATAAAAAATTCGTGCGTTTATCGCCCATGAGCATATTTTCTGATTCCCTTAAAAATAATATCCGGGAGGATTACATTACCGTCACTCTTGGAAAAACAAAGATGGTCTACTCCACCGATCCACATTTGGATGAGTTGAACCGCCCGGTAGACGCACCGAAAGATTTTAACTGGAGATCAGCATATGGCAATTATGTATTAGGGAAGGAGTCGATGGATCAGAAAAACTATTCCCTTGCCGAAGAAAAATTAAGGACAGCTCTTGAGCTGGATCCTCATTATTTGCCTGCATTGGTAAAAATGGCGGAATTGTTTTACCGTAACATGCGGTATTCTGAAGCACTTGATTTTGCCAAACGGGCCCTGAGCATCGATACCGAAGACGGAGCCGCCAATTATTATTATGGTTTGATCAACGCCCAACTGGATCACTATACCGATGCCAGGGACGGAATGGATATCGCCTCTCTCGACCCATCCTTCAGAACTGCCGCCTATACCGGACTCAGCAAGTTATACCTGAAAGAAAAAAACTACGATAAGACACTGGTCTATGCGCAAAAGGCACTGGATTTTAACCGGTATGCGCTGGATGCGCTTCAATTACAAGCTGTTGCCTACCGCTACCAGGCTAATTTTTCCAAAGAAAAAGAAGTATTGGGCATTATCGGTATCCTGGATGTCCTTAATCATTTCAGTCGTTTTGAAAAATACATGATTGACGCCAGTGATGAAAACAAAAATCAATTTACCTCCCTGATCCGTAATGAACTTCCCCAGGAAAGCATTATAGAGCTGGCTGTCTGGTATTATAATGCCGGATGCCTGAATGAGGCGGAAAAGTTGTTTGCCCTTTACCCTTCATCCACGGAAGCTTCCTATTGGCTGGCCTTCCTTCAACATAAACCAACAGACCGTTCAAGGCTCGATCCCCTTCTTTCCTTTCCCTTTCGTTCAGAGACGGGAGCGGTACTTGAGCAATTGGTAAAGCAAGATGATCATTGGCTACTTAAATATCACCTGGCCCTCATTTATCATGACAGAAACCGGATGGAAGAATGCAAAAATCTATTACTATCCTGCGGGGATCAACCTGATTTTGCCCCTTTTTATGCCGTTAGGGCTGCAATACTTCAGGAAAAAGGATTAGCAGGGACCCCTTCGGATTCTTCCACTCCAGCCCTGTCCGATCTTAAAAAAGCCTTATCCCTCGATGATCAATGGCGATACCATAAATTATTAGCAACCTGGTACATCGATCATAAAGAATATGCTAATGCCGTGTCAATCGCAGAACCCTTTTACCGCAAACATCCGGAGCAATATATTATGGGTTTGCTCTATGCAAAAGCCTTGCTTTTAAACCAACGGTATGCAGATGCAGGCAAAATCCTGGGCCGGCTCACCATCATTCCTTTTGAAGGCGCTACTGAAGGGCATGAGTTGTTCCGGAAGGCAAAATTGATGCAGGCCCTGGAACAAATGCGGCTGCGTAATTTCAAAAAAGCGTTTGTTTTTATCCGGGAGGCACAGACATGGCCGGAAAATCTGGGAGTAGGAAAACCATACGAAGATGTGGACAATCTGCGCCTGGAAAAGCTGTCCGAAATGGACAAAGAAAATACGATCCGGGTGCTGGAGGAACTGACAGCGGTAAAATCTTAAAAAAAAGAAAGCCTTTTTTACCTATTTTTACCAGTCCTCTGTTCCCTGGAATAAGGTATCCCTATGAACTCAGCTTAACCCCGAGTATCATAACCCTTATAGTATGAATGACAGTTCTATCCAGCGATTTTATCATTTTATCTACCGGCATTTCTACCTGTTTTTCTGGCCCGTCTTTGCGGCCGCTTTTATCGTGGCCTTTATTCAATTAAGAGACAAAGCCTATTTAACGAATGAGTCAGCCCCAAATGGCATTGTTTCGATGGAACTCGGCTGGACATCCGCCAGGGATACTGTCATTATCCAATCCTGGCAAGCGGACACCCACGACCCTTTCGAAGTGGATCCTTTCCATACGGGGATTTCGCCGGTAAACAGACTAAGGATAGCACGGGATGATATTTACCTGGACTACCTGTTTATTCTTTTATATACCTTTCTCGCCATTATTATCATAACCTCCCTTCAAACCAAGATCAAAAAATCAGGGACTATTTTTAGTAATATATTATTATTGCTGGCCGTTCTTGCCGGTCTTTGCGATGCGATCGAGAACCTGGGTCTCCTTCATTTTATTAACCGGGGGCTTAGTACAGAGCTCCCTTCGAAGCCTCCAATAATATCCCTCCATCTTTCGCCGATCAATGCCTGGATAACCAGTCTGGCCGCTTCCATAAAATTCGGCATCCTGTTTTTTCTTTTGTGCCTCTACCTTCCATTTACGTTGATCTTTAAAGATCAGGGATTAGTGCACCTGACCGAATACCTCCAGGTAAAAACCAGGCAATTATTCCGGTACCGGGTGATACTGATCGGAGTCGTGGCTTTTGCAACCCCGGTATGGATCCTGGATCAGGGCCAGGATTTGCTGATCAACAGCAATTCCAGCAAAGAAGGAGTTTTCCTGTTTTTAGCAGTAGTGGTCATAGCAGCATTCCTAAACTGGTATTTAGCCAAATTATTTTTTGAGCCAACCTACACTCCCCCTGTCTACCCCGTTAAAGAACCCGAAGTTTCGATTAATGCCCTTAACCTGTCAGAAAAAAAAGTATCCCGTTTCCTCGGCATTTTAACGATCATCCTGCCCGCAGTCGCGATTCTGAATGCACTCCAAACCATTCGTATCCGTTTTTGGATGGATCTGTTTCCTCCCATGATCTGGCTTGCCGGGCTGATCACCTTTTTCTTTGTCGTGATAAAATACGATGTCGCCGGAAAAGCATATCTCCGGATGGAAATTAATTGGGGAAAGCCAAAAGCGGCCCTCCTGGCCATCATCATACTACTCTTTTTAGGGCTGATCCTCCCGGGTTTTATCCGTTGGACCATTTTAAAAGAACAAAGTGTGAGCCCCACCTCGCTTTTCTTTCTTTTTTTCCACTTACTTCTTCTATCGTTTGCCTTTTACATTTTTGTAAGTATCCGGTCATTCGTTTTTATGGGAACGGGATGGCTGGCCCGTCATACGGGATGGCTTGGAAAAAAAATAGGCTGGCCTGTGATCCTGAGCAGCGGTTGTCTGGCCTTACTTTTCGTTTTATTGAACAGACGCCCCCTCTCGATCCTTTCCCTGGATTGTAATTACCTGAGTCTCCCCGTTCTTCTTTCCGGCATCATTTTTTATATTTTGCTATTGACGCTCCTGATCCGTTTCAGTCAATGGAGAAAGATAAATTTTGTTTTGTTTTTTTTGGTGATCGGCCTGGTCATCTCCATAACCAGGGACAATCCCTATCATACAGTAAACCCAATGACCGTCAGGACGGAGCCGGAACCGGATTCCTTAGGTGTTTTTTTTAAACAATGGATATTACATAGAAAAGACGAGATCAAAAATGCAAAAACCACCTACCCGGTATTCCTGGTCAACACCTATGGCGGGGGTATCCGCGCAGCCGTATTTACCAATATGGTCCTTTCTTATCTTGATTCGGTCCTGATCGAAAATGGAAAAGGATTCGAACATTTTGTATTCTCTATTTCCGGCGCATCCGGGGGCACCGTCGGCGCAGCCTTGCAATGCGCCTATCGGTCACGCCACCTGGATAGTTCATCAGCGGCCTATAAATTAGATACCTTCCGGCAGTTCTACCAACACGATTTTTTGACGCCCGTATTAAGTAATGCCCTGGGAAAAGACATCTGGGCTGCCGTTTCCGGATTGGACACCTGGCAGGACCGTTCGGCTATCCAGGAATATCTTTGGGAAGGCTTCGCCAAAAAAACCCTTCACCTGGATCTGCATCAGGAATTTTCCGATCTGTGGGACCCTGCCAAAAATCCGGTTAACAGATTGGAAACTCCGTTATTATTTTCCAACACCTTAAATGTGGACGATGGCCTGAAAGGGATCATGGCCCCTGTATCCCTTAGCCACAGCGACTTCCCTGCCACCATTTTTATCAGGGAAAGGATCCGGACACTCAACAGGCGCAGGAAAAAGGATAACGATTCCCTTCAGTCCCTTTCCTTAATGACTGGTGCTTTCCTAAGCGCCCGTTTCCCCTTTATCAGCCCAAGCGGTATGATGGGGGCCGGTTATCATTTTATGGATGGAGGTGCGAAGGATAATTCCGGCGCCTCCACTTCTGAAAATATAATGCTCAGTCTTGCCCGGTACTGTTTACGGGAAAATAATAGCGGGAGGGATTCGACTTTTTCCAATTTATTAAGTAGGGTGCGTTTTTATTTTGTTTCCATTACCAACAATCCCTATTTCGATCCCAATGATAGCACCAGAAGGCTCGTTTCCAACCGTTTTGAACCGATAAGCCCGCTGGTGGGCCTTATCAATAGCGGTATAAACGGAAATGCCAGTGCCGCTGACAGCGCTCTTCGTTTTCGGTATGCCGCAGATTCTACGCCTTTTCTGCGCGGTATTCATGTGGACTACTGTTCCGTATGGCCCACCGCAGTTTATATCAGGGACCAAAAAGGCATTGTTTACGCTCCATTGCTACCTCTCGGTTGGCAGATATCAGCCCCTTCCATGGAACGATTACGGTTATCCTTTACCGATAATATGATCAATCAATACGATCCTATCGGCATACGCAAGATCCTTGATATATTTAAGAATTATCAGTAACCTCAAAACCGGAAATGCCGGCTTACCTGGATCGAATTGCTGTTATCGTCCGGTTTGAATGACTAATCGAAGGTTTTTCTCCCTTTCCCGTAAACATTATTCCTCATTGCGTAAACCCTTTGCAGCAAGTAGAAAATACCTTTGCAGCTCCGAAAAGGAATATTAACGGGTCAATAACAATATCTATTTTAAAGTAATTCATATATGATTGGCAATCTTACTCTTACCTTGATCAAAAGAATAATTCTCCCTGTTTTTTGTTTATGGATCCTGATCCCGGCTTTTGCCAATGAAGAACAGCAGGGTCTTATTAAAGGGCAGGTCAAAACGGTGGACGGCAAACCGGCAGCCTCCGTAACGGTACAGGTTAAAAATACGAAAATCGTCACGTTCACTGATGAGGATGGTTTTTTTTATTTAAGGTCCTTAAAACCAGGAACTTACCTCATTATTGTCTCCCATACCGGCTTACAAACCCAGGAAAAACAAGTAGTGATTACCACTAACGAATCCCGGGAAGTTCAATTCAGTCTGCAAGAGACCCTGAAAGAATTGGATGCCGTGGTCATACAAGGCAGAAGAAGTAATAATCTTCATCCCGTTTCGGTAGGAAAGATCAATATTTCTCCGATGGATCTTCCGCAAACCATTGGGATCGTCAGCAATAAGGTAATCAGGGACCAACAGGCGTCCCGCCTGGGGGATGTATTAAAAAATGTAAGCGGCGTTTCCCTTACCCAGCAGAGAGGCGGTGTGGCTGAGACTTTTTCCTCCCGGGGATATAGTATCGGAGTGGGCGGTTCGGGGGGAAGTATCTTTAAGAACGGAGTAATTACCAATACGATGGGATTCCCGGAAGCGAGTACCCTGGAGTCCATTGAAGTACTCAAGGGAAGCTCAGCCCTGCTCTATGGCAATGTATCGGGCGGCCTGGTCATCAACATGGTGACAAAGAAACCAAAATTCGATTTTGGAGGCGAGATATCCATGAGGGCAGGCAGTAACAATTTATACAAGCCCATTATCGATTTATACGGGCCAGTAACCAAGGACCTGGCCTTCCGGGTAATCGGGACCTATGAGAATGCAGGAAGTTACCGGGACCAGGTCAAAACAAAACGAACTTATGTCAATCCTTCCTTATTATACAAACTGGGAAGTAAAACAACCCTCCTGGTTCAGGGAGATTATTTGTATGCAGATTTTACCCCTGATAACGGAATCGGCGTCCTGAACCAGAATATGGATCCGATCATTCCTGGTTCCCGCTCCCGCTTCATCAATACTTCCTGGGCATATTACCACCTGGATCAAAAAACCGGATCCGTGAACCTGGATCATGTTTTAAATGATAACTGGAAAATCAATTTTATTGCCTCTTCGCAGAATACACGGGTAAACTCTTTCGGAACCAATGTACCGAATGCCATTGCGGCCAACGGTGACTGGAAAAGAGGTTTAAGCCGTGTGAAGAGCGGAGAGAAGGACTATACAGCTCAATTAAATCTTACCGGAAATTTTAAGACAAGCTCTTTTATCCATCAACTCCTGGTTGGGACGGATGCCGTGCGAATTGAAACCGAAACCAATGCTTTTCAAATAACCAGCGGCGGTGTTGCAGTATCGACCTATGACAGCATTAATATCCTGAACCCCGGTAAATATACCGCCCGGACCGATATACCCGATACCTGGGACACGGCCCGGACTACCTCTCCTTCTTACCGGCTTGGATATTATGCACAAGACCTGATCACGGTAACGGAGAAAATAAAAGTACTGGCCGGTCTGCGGTGGACCTATCAGAAAACCTTACAGACCACCATTCTCAACCAGGCTGGTCATTCGGAAAGAAAAGGCACAGCGGCGGCTGCCGATAACAAGGCCTTTTCTCCCAAATTGGCCATCATATATCAACCGGTTAAAACGACATCCGTCTTCGCCAGTTACTCCAATAATTTTATCATCAATACCGGAGTGGATATCTATGGCTCGCAGATCAGCCCCTCCATTGTGGACCAATATGAACTCGGGGTTAAAAACGAAATACTAAAGGGTAAACTCTCCGCCAATCTTAGCCTTTATCGCATCGTCAATCACAATTTTGCCCAGCAGGCCGCCGCCAAGGCCGACGGAACCGTAAATTCCGATGTGAATGTCAAAGAATTAACGGGTGAAACCACCAGTGATGGCCTGGAAATAGATATCAACGGAAGTTTCTCCAGGAATTTTTATTTTATTACCGGTTATGGCTATAATTATATGCGGTATACAAAGACATCCCCGGTAAAAGGTTCCTTTGTTGAAGGGGAGCGTCTGACCAACAATCCGGCTCATACTGCCAATGCTTCTCTCTTCTATACTTTCGATATGCCCCGGTTACGCGGAATTAAAATCGGCGCTTCCGCCTTCTATACCGGCGCACGCAATGGCGGCAACAACAATACTTTCGGACAGACGCCGGCCTATAACCGGTTGATCCCGCTGACCGGTTTTACCACCATTGATCTGTCCGCCGGATATACTTACCGGCAGGTTACCCTGCTTGCCAAATTATCTAATCTGACCAACACCTTAAATTATGTTGTACATGACCGTTACAGCGTCAACCCTATTCCCCCCCGGCAGTTAATAGCCACCCTGTCTTACCGGTTTTAAACTGGCTGGAGGCCAGTTCGCAAATCTAATGCGAAGCAAATGAAAAGAAAATATACTTTCAGAAGTCTCGTCAACGATCTGCATTTATGGATCGGAGTACCCAGCGCACTCATCCTTTTCGTCGTATGTTTGTCCGGAACCGTTTATGTATTCAGCAAAGAGATCACCCAATGGATAGACCGCGATAAATATACGTTGACAACTACACAGGAACCGACCGCCTC
Organism: Flavitalea flava; assembly: GCF_054461575.1. Classification (NCBI taxonomy): domain Bacteria; kingdom Pseudomonadati; phylum Bacteroidota; class Chitinophagia; order Chitinophagales; family Chitinophagaceae; genus Flavitalea; species Flavitalea flava. The sequence continues at coordinate 114,636 of NZ_JBTLQH010000001.1, read as the reverse complement.
CGGTAATCAAGGATCGCCCCTGGCACCGCTGCCCATTGCCCGGCTGATTGACCTGGTCGAAAAAGACAGGGCAGGATTCAAAACGACGGCCATTCAAATACCTGCGAGCCGCATGGAAGCATGGACTTTTTCCTTGTCTCCAAAGGAAATACAGGACCGTAAACCAGGAAAAGAAAACAGGGAAGGGGCAAAAAAAAATGCAGGCAATAAACCAGAAAATGAAAAGGCCCGGATAAAAAATTTATGGGTAAATCCTTATACAGGAATCATTCTTGGAGATGCCCAAACCAGCAGTTCCCGTTTTTTCAACACGGTCCAACAATTACATCGATGGTTGTTGATAAAACGGGAAACAGGCAAGGTTATAACCGGTGTTGCCGCCATTTGTTTCCTGGTATTGGAAATAACCGGTTTGCTCTTATGGCTTCCTGTAAAGATCCGAAACTGGAAAAAGTGGAACGCCTGGAAACCAGGGTTCAGGATCAAAACGGATGCCCATGCCAAACGAATCAACTTTGATCTGCATAAAGCATTTGGTTTTTATTCCTTCCTTGTAGTGACGATTATGGCAATTACCGGACCCGTACTGGCATTCGACTGGTACCGGGATGGATTCAGCAAGGCATTGGGAGTAACCCCCTCAAAGACCGTCCCTGGTAAAAAAACAGATAAGGCCCTGCCCGAAATGCCGGATCAAGTCATAACACCAACACTGGATCAGCTTGTTCAAAAAGCCAATACGCTCTACCCCTACTCCGGGGATATGCGTATTAACTTACCGAAAGATTCCTCCGGTTCCGTCAACATCTCCAAAGGTCGAACCGGTCTTGTCGCACTCGCCGCCGTGGATCGGGTTACCCTGAATCCCCAGACGGGAGCCACCCTGAAAATAGAGCCCTTTTCGAAAAAAACAACAGGAGAAAAAATCGTTTCTTCCGTCAAGGCCATTCATACCGGGGAAATATTCGGTCTTTACTCCAAAATCGTTTATTTTCTCGCCTGCCTGATCGCAACCAGTCTTCCGGTGACAGGTGTCATGGTCTGGATAAACAAACGCCGCAAAAAAGCCAGGATTGCTTCTACACAAACTGTCGCTGCCGTTCAAAGGGATGCCGTTCAACGGGAGACCGCTACTCCAGATTATAGGTGCTCTTGAGGGACTTCTTACATTCCACCGAAAGATTGTACACCTTGTGCTGGATCGTATCGATCAGATCATCCATTCTTACCCTGTAGCCCGCTGTCGCCCGTATACTATCGTAACTGTTGATCAGCGTATAAAGGGAATCGGTCAGTTTTTCGATGTAAGGTGTCTGATACAGATTTAATTTCCCATAATACAGCTGGTTAAAATTGAATTTGACCGTATTGTAATTAGCCTGTGAAATGGAGTCTGCAGGATTACTGAGGGAAGTGGATATTCCCCCCAGTGTCCCTAACAATTCATCATAAACCTGGCTTTGCTGGATCAGGAAATTTTTTCCAAAATCCCGTTCATTGTTGACTTTGTATTCGTAAAGCCCGATAAAAATGGGGATCGCGGCTACCAGGATGCCTGAAAATCCCAGTATTGCTCCTGTTCTGTCTGCCATATAGGTATGTTTTTATATTATGGAATATAAGTTGATTTTAATTACAAAAATGAGACCTGAAAATAAACAATCGGTAGAAAGTGTTGTTAGTATCCGTTCACCTTCGAATACTATGACCAAACAACGTTATTTCTCGCTTATCCTCATATTAGGACTTTTAACTGCTTTAGGCCCATTTTCCATCGACATGTATCTGCCCGGATTTCAGGATATTGCCAATAACCTTCATACCTCCGTCGCAACCGTTTCCCTTTCTCTTTCCAGCTATTTTATAGGCATTTCTGCCGGACAATTGTTATATGGTCCTCTATTGGACAGATACGGCAGAAAAAAACCGCTATATGCCGGTTTGTTGCTCTATATCCTTTCCTCTGCGGCATGTATGCGGGCCACAGATATCAATACCCTGATCATACTGCGGTTTGTTCAGGCGGTGGGCAGTTGCGCCGCCACGGTTGGCTCGATGGCGATGGTTCGCGACCTGTTCGAAGTAAAGGAAAGCGCCAAAGTATTTTCGCTTTTATTATTGGTTGTCGGGGCCTCCCCTATGATCGCGCCCACTGCAGGAAGTTATGTGATCAGTCTTTTCGGCTGGCAATCCGTTTTTCTGATCTTACTGATCATGGGCATTTTAATTACAATCCTTGCGGCAATCTTTCTGCCGGAAACCCAACCGGCCGATCCTTCCTTCTCTCTGAAACCGGGTCCCATTCTGAACAATTTTATCGCAGTGATCCGGGAACCACAATTCCTGACCTATGCCTTAACAGGTTCATTGGCTTTTGCCGGGTTGTTTGCTTACGTTTCCGGCTCTCCTATCGTTTTTATGGAAGTCTTTCAGGTAAGCAAGAAGGAATATGGATGGATCTTCGCTTTTTTATCCGTTGGGTTTATCGGACTAAGCCAATTTAATACGCTTTTACTAAGGAAATATAGCAGCGAGCAGATCATACCGGTTGCTTTAACGGCACAGGTGTTGATTGGCTCTGCCTTTCTTTTTGGTAACCTGGCAGGATGGTACGGCCTATCCCATACTATCGGCTTCCTGTTCCTGCTATTAGGCAGTATCGGTTTTACCTACCCGAATGGCGCAGCACTATCTCTTGCCCCTTTTGCAAAAAATGCAGGGAGCGCCTCTGCCCTGATGGGAGCCTTACAAATGGGCATCGGGGCCCTGGCATCCATCGCCGTAAGTGTATTCAGCAAAGGTACGGCCACGCCCATGATTGCTATCATGGCCACCACTTCAGCGTTGGCACTCGTTGTATTGTTTACCGGAAGAAGGTTTTTGAAGAAAAATCTCAACTTTGTTTAGTATTTTCATACGTTCATATATTATTTTACGAGTCGCCTTGAGCGAGTAACTACTGATCATGAAAAAATCAAACCGAAGAAAATTCCTGGGCGCAGCAGCAGCTCTTTGTGCAGGCACAGCAGTATCCGCTATGCCATCAATTCCCAACGAGCCCACACTTCCCCTGGCACATCATGTTTTTTTCTGGCTGAAAAACCCCGATTCAACCCAAGACCGGGACAAATTGGTAGAAGGCGTCAAAACTTTGAAAAAAATTGAAACCGTCCGGGAAATTCATGTGGGTATTTTGGCCAGTACGGAAAAACGCCCGGTTGTAGATACCAGCTGGCACGTTTCGGAACTGATCTTTTTCAGTGATCTGGCAGGTCAGCTTACTTATCAATCCCATCCCATCCATCTGGATTTTATCAAGAACTATGGCCATTTATGGGACAAAGTGGTCGTCTATGATGCCATGGAAGTAAAATAAAAATCCTCTGCATGGGTATTATTGGTCCACTGCAGTGTTAATTAAAACTTCAGCGCGAATGACACCCACCGGTAAAACAATTCTTGTATTAGGCGCTAATTCGGATGTAGCCAAAGCGGCCATTAAATTATATGTGGAAAAGGGATATAAAGTAATTGCCGCTTCCCGCAGCACGCAGGAGTTGCAGGATTTTTCAGACAGGGAATCCCTTCCCCGGGAAAAAGTCAAGGTCCGGTATTTCGATGCAGCTGCTTTTGATGAGCATAATAAATTCTATAAGGAGCTTCCTGAAAAACCACATATCGTCCTTTATGCTGCCGGTTTTTTACGTAACAATGAGGAAGCTTTACTGGACTGGGAAGGAAGTTATCAGATGATGAAGGTGCATTACTGCGGAGCAGTCTCCATCCTGAACATAATTGCTATGGATCCGGATAACCATCACCTGGAAAGGATCATCGGGTTATCCTCCTTATCGGGTGTACGGGGCAGGAAAAGCAATTTTATTTATGGCAGCACCAAATCCGCTTTTACCCAATACCTCGCCGGGCTCAGACAATATCTTGCCTCCCGGAAGATCACCGTCAATGTTATTGTGGCCGGCTATATACGCAGCAAAATGACAGCGGGACTTAATCTACCGGAATCCCTCCTACTGGAACCGTCTTATATCGCAAAAGCCGTGGTGGAATCCGGGAACAGGTTTGTCGTCGTTCCCGGGCTCAAATGGAAATTGATCTACCAGATCCTCAGGATCCTGCCTGAAAACCTGGTAGCCAAATTGCCTTAATTATCAGCCGACCTGATTGTTTAATTCACACCTAACAATTCAACCTCGAAAATCAGCGTACTGTTTGGGCCGATCTGCGCACTCACCTGCCTGTCGCCATAACCCAGTTCAGCAGGGATAAAAAAACGCCATTTGCTTCCAGTTCCCATAAGTTGAAGCCCTTCTGTCCAGCCTTTAATAACTGCGTTTAAAGGAAAAGTGGCGGGTTGGCCTCTTTTTACGGAACTGTCGAATACGGTACCGTCGATGAGGGTGCCATGATAATGACAAGTCACTTTATTGGTAGCCAAAGGCTTTATACCGGTTCCTTCCGTTATTACTTCGTATTGAAGACCGCTTGGTAACGTAGTTACACCGGGTTTATCCTTATTGGAGGCCAAAAAGTCCTGGCCGGCCTTTAGGTTTGCCTCTGCCTTTTCATTTTTCATATTAAATAATTTATCTGCAATGCCCATATAGGTATTTTTTGCAAAAATATGATTATTTTACCGGATAAATTTTTGCCGCCCATCCTCCCCCGTTCGATAGATGAATCGTTAACTTCGTTACACCGGTCACTTTAATTATCTCTCTTTTATAATCGGTCCCGTCCCGGTCTGCATTCAATCCGTCTTTAAACACCTCTGCCTCATACCCCCCATCCTTCAGGAAGGAAAGATCGATGGTGATATCCCTGGGCTCCCAATTGCCAATGGCGCCAACGTACCAGGTATCGTTCTTTCTTCTGGCAATGGCCGCATAAGATGCCAGCTTACTATCCAGGGCTACCGTTTCGTCAAAGACAGTGGGTACAGAGGATATAAAATTCAGGGATTCCGGTTCCCTCATATAGCTGGTAGGATTATCACATAACATTTCAAAAGGAGCCTCATAGATAACATACATAGCCAGTTGATGGCAACGGGTACCCTGGCTCATGGGTGAGGAATTCACCGCCCGAAAGCTCTGTTTGCCGGCGTTCCGCATAGCGCCGGGCGTATAATCCATCGGTCCGGCCAGCATCCGGATGAAAGGAATGGTGACGTCGTATAAAGGCATATCGGGATTGGACCATTTCAATTGTTCCATACCATGCACTCCTTCAAAATTTACTACATTGGGGAATGTGCGTTGGAGCCCTGTTGGTTTGTAGGCGCCATGATAATCGATCATGACTTTGTATTCGGCAGCTTTTGCTGCCAGCCGGTAATAGAACTGTACCATTTTTTGATCGTCCCTGTCCATAAAATCGATCTTGAACCCCTTTATTCCCATCTTTGAATAGGTCGATAAGGCCTCGTCCATTTTCTGATCCAGCGGCAGCCATCCGCCCCAAAGCCAAATGCCGACATTTTTCTGTTTGCCATAATCGATAATTTCCTGCAAGTCGACGCCCGGAACAATTTTCATAATATCCGTACTTGTAGCCCAGCCTTCATCCAGCAATATGTATTCAATGTGATTGGCCGCAGCAAAATCTATATAATATTTATACGTGGCCGTATTTATGCCTGCCCGGAAATCAACCTGCGTAATATTCCAGTCATTCCACCAGTCCCAGGCTACCTTCCCTGTCTTGACCCATGAGGGATCCTTAACGCGGGAGGGAGCGGCCAGTTTATAGATCATATCGTTATTCAGTAAATCTTTATCTTCTTTACTGATGATCACTACCCGCCAGGGAAAATTCCTTGTTCCTTCAGTCCTGGCAATAAATGAAGCCCGTTCAAGGACAAAGGATTGAAGATTATTGTGTCCGCCTTGTTTTTCAAGAGTAGGATAAGGAGCAAATTTTCCTTGCAGCCCGTAAGAGCGCTTGCCTTGCGTACCGTTTTCTTCCTTTACCTGTAAGAACATACCGGGATAATCTTCCAGATCGGCCTCTGTGACAGCAATCTTTTCATTTTCGGGTAACTCTACCAACACCGGTGCGAAGGCAAGGGTATCTTTTACGATCCGGGACAACGGCCCATGCTGATAAACATTCTCAAAAGATGTTTCATAGATATCTTTGTTGTGCGGCTGATTCACGTAAGGAATATAAGCAGGATAATCATCCGCAAAATTGAAGTTTGCTTCCTCTGCTGTAATGACCAGCGAATCTTTTCTTTTCGTTATAAACCGATAGGCAAGTCCATCGTCATAAGCGCGGAAAACTATTGCGTAATCTCCCTTACATTGGAGGGTCAGCTGATTATAAAGATCTGCGATAACGCTTTTTTTATAATGAAGCGGAGCGAACGAATTATTTACCCGGATTGTTTTGGCAGAGATAACCTTTACCTGCCGGCCCAAAACAGTGCCATCTTCCAGTTGCATAGAAACAGAAGAGGGTGCGATTAGGGTCTTTGCCCCCCGCATAAGATGCCATTGCAGTTTCTCAGCCGCATCGACAGTCACCTTCAAACTGCCATCCGGGGAGCTTAACTCAAAACTTTTTGATTTTTGAGCAAAAAGAAAGGACTGAATAAATAAAAAGGAGAAGAGAAAAAGTTGCGCAGGAATTTTATTTTTCATCCAACAATGATACCTAATTTTTTTCGGGAATGCCGTAAGCCCATCATGGTTTATTCCAAAATCGCCTCATTCCCGGTGTGCGGATAAAAGGGGAAGTATTTGAATAAGTATGCCCAGCTCCCGTCTTTCCGGCAGGAAAGCCTTATATTTAATTTATTCTTCATTTCTATAGCTGTCAATTCGCATATATGAAAAAAATGCACCTCCGGGTACTCCTTATTCCTGTCGTACTATTATCTGTTATCTTTTTTTCTTCCTATAAAATTTCTCAAAAAAAACTCGCGGTGATCGCCTACGTAGGAGGCTTTCGCGGGCTGGTGGCCACCGATTCCATCGATGTCAGCAAACTTACGCATATTAACTATGCCTTTATCGACATAAAGGATAACCAGGCATGGTTGCATAATGAAGGCACCGATACCATAAACTTAAGAAGGCTTGTCGCCCTGAAAAGTCAAAACCCTTCCCTTAAAATATTGATCTCCATCGGTGGATGGAAATGGAGTAAAAATTTCTCAGATGCCGTATTGACGGATGCCTCCCGGAAGCTATTCGCAGAAACTGCCGTAAGCCTGGTTTCCAGATTCAGACTGGATGGCATAGATATAGACTGGGAATATCCCGACCTAATAGGCGACAGTAATGTTTATCGCCCCGAAGACAAGTTCAATTATACCCTGATGTTCAGATCACTCCGTATTGGATTGGACAGCCTCCGGCAGATAACCCATAACACCTACCAATTAACAACGGCCGTAGGAGCCTCTGAAAATTTCATATCCCATACCGAAATGGATAAGGCCCAGCAATACCTTGACTATGTGAACATCATGAGTTATGATTTCAGGGAAGGAACGGATAGCATTTCCGGCCATCATACCAATTTATTTCCTTCATCTTCCGAGGAGGGTGAAAAAAGATCCAGTGACAAGGCAGTGCGTCAATTCATTCAGGCCGGCGTTCCGGAACAAAAGATAGTACTGGGCATTGCTTTTTATGGTCATGGCTGGCAAATGCAGACAGCTGATAACAAGGGCTTATTCCGGAAGGCCATTGGCCCTTACCGGGCCGGAGGTTTCACGTATTTAAAAGATAGCGTTATCGGCCGGAATGGTTTTGTCAGGTACTGGGATAAAAAGGCAAAAGCCCCCTACCTCTTCCAGGAACAGGATAAAATTTTTATTTCCTATGATGACGAGCAGTCCGTCCTTGAAAAATGCAGATATACGAAGAAAAATAATTTAGGGGGTGTCATGTTCTGGGAATATATGAGCGATAAAAAAGGCTACCTGCTGAAAGTGATCGACGACGAGATCGGAGAAAAGGTAAAGTCTTATTCACAGTTCCGGATAAATTCACAGCATTCCGGCATTTGCCCGAAAGAAGGAGGAGGTAAACTTGGAAATGAAAAATGGGCATTCAAAACAGGAGGAAAAGTATTTTCTTCACCGGTCCTGCAGAATGGATTAGCCTATATAGGCAGTGAAGACAAAAATCTCTATGCCATAGATATCCATACCGGTAAAGCCAGGTGGAAGTTTATTACCGGCGGTGCAGTCCATTCCACTCCGGCGGTGGCTGCAGGCAGCGTCTATTTTGGCAGTATGGATGGCTATTATTATGCGGTCGATGCAGCTACCGGGAAACTTACCTGGAAATTCAGAACGGGCGGTGAAAACCTTATCGGCGAAAAAGGATATTGGGGGATGAAACCTGCAGACATGTATATGACCGATCTTTGGGATTACTTTCTTTCCTCACCCGTTGTTGAAACGAATACAGAAGACCCTGCTGTTTATTTTGGAAGCAGTGATGGAAACCTGTATGCAATCCACGCCAAAACCGGCGAGCTAAAATGGAAATTCAGCACCGGTGGGGTTATCCATACCAGTCCAGCCCTGTCGGAATCCGGCGGAACAATTTATATCGGTAGCTGGGACTGTTTCCTTTACGCGATAGACACCCGGACAGGGGAATTAAAATGGAAGTTCAAAACGGGAGATCAGCAACCGATGGCAGGGTTGCAATCTTCACCCACCCTGGATGGGGACATGGTCTATTTTGGGGCCAGAGATGCTTCGTTCTATGCCCTGCAAGCGGGTACCGGAGCCCTGGTCTGGAAATATGGAGCGGAAAATTCCTGGATCCTCGGCACCGCAGCCATAAAGGATGGCACCCTGTATGTTGGTACTTCCGACTCTTACCTCCTTTTGGCCCTGGACGCAAGATCGGGAAAAGAAAAATTCCGGTTCAAAGCAAATGGTTATGTATTCTCCTCGCCGGCCATTGCAGGGAACACTGCTTATTTTGGTGATTTCACCGGCAATCTATTTGCGCTTGACCTTGATTCGGGCGTGAAAAAAGGCAATACATTCTCCACACAGAGCAGGCAAAAAAACAGCCAAACGTTGCTGGATAAGGACAATTTAAATTTTATGTATTCCGCGAAAGGCGCAGACCTCTCCTATTATCAAAACAATGCTAAAGTAATGCAGGAGTATTACAGGCTGGGACCGATCGTTTCCTCCCCTGCCGTATTTGGCGACGTGGTTTATTTTGGAAGCGCCGATGGGAATGTATATGCACTGAATATAATAGAATGAAGATCTGGATATCTGCCTTGTATTTGCAGATATTTCCTTATTATTGTTATAGAATTCCCCGCCTACCTGCCTGTTCCGGCTTCGGAGAGTAATTTACACGTGAATCTGTAATATAATGACCCTTACTGTCATTAAAATATTCTTTTGTCAGTGTGTATAAAAAATAATTATTCAACCATGTTTTCAGGCAATAAAGAAATTCAGGAGCAAAAAACGTTGGATTACAAAATGAAATCCATTTTTCATTTTACCATTCACGAGATCGGTATTCCTTTAGAGGCAATAGTTTCAGGATGTTCGAAAGTAAAAGAGGAATGGGAGAAGGGAAACGCCAGAGAGGCGAGGGAAATCCTAAACGCAATCTTATCCTCAGCACATAATTTATCGGAGATCTTCGGGCGCGTCCGGCAATCGATACGGGAAGAGGAGATTCATAAATTTCAATTGGACGAATCCATCATTGATTTTAAAAACTGGATTTATGATCTGCTAAATTCGATGACCGGTATTTTTATGGAAAAAGACATTTTCCTTTCCATAAAAATCGCCAATGACTTTCCGCAAACCATTTATTCAGACAGAACCTATCTGACCCAGATCGTGTATAACATCGTAATGAATGCCTTAAAATTCAGTCCAAAGGCCAGCATGATATCTATCCATTGTTTTATCCGGGAAAAAGATAATTTTTGCATAGAAATAACGGATCAGGGTATTGGAATCCCTTCAAGCCAGATACCCTTTATATTTAATGAATATTTGCAAACAGGTACCGTAACTACCTGCGAAACGGATTCGGATACAGATTCGGAAACAGGTTCGACATTCGGAGGAATGGGCCTGGGACTATCCGTTGTGAAAAACCTGGTGGAAGTCCTGGGCGGCAGCATTTCCGTAAAAAGCGAGGAAGGCGTGGGTAGCATCTTTACCGTCTCCGTTCCTATTAAGGAATTTGATATTTCCTTTCTTTAAGACTCAGCAGAAGTTGATTCTTCCCGTAAACGAGTAAACGCCTGTTTAAAAGGTTTTCCAAACCCTTTTCAGTTTTTGAAGGAAAGTGAGCTTTGCAAAGGATATACGGATAACCTTATGAGAAGCCAGATAAAAACCAGGATCAATGGGCAGAAGGCTCCTCAATATGGAAATCTGGTCGGTATTTCCCTGCTTTTCCAGATGGAGAATTACCTGGTGTAACACTATTTTGTAAAGAAAAGTGCCTGGATGGGCAGCATAATAAAATTCGTCCTTTTCTTCCCATAATTCTACCAGTACATTTACAGTCAGGTTTTCCAGTTCATCTTCATCGGTCAGACCTGTCAACCTGGACATGGCTAAAAAGATGGTAGGGCAATAAACTTCCGCAAAATGTTCAAATGAGTTTATTTTCTGTGGAATCACCCTTTCTTTATAATCTTCTTTATATTTTTTTTTATAATCTTTCCTATAATCCATTCACCCTTGTTTTAAATAGTCTGAGATCAGAAAATAATACTGTTTAACTGCGACAGGTATTCAGGAAAGTCTGCCTTCTGACCATTTAAGGGTATTGCTGGTCATAAAGGGGTAAGTTATCATGATACAGGGGATGAGTCAAAAAATACCGTAATAACTGTAAGATAGAATTGAACTACCCCCAACATTGATCTATAAATGCTAATTGTTCAATTTTATAATAGTACTTGTTCAGTATATGTTTTTTTACTTATATTTGATGCGACCCGATGCAATTCATACTGTCGACCGTTCCGGAGTAAGACCTATCCTTCTTCCGGAGATGTTTTCTTTTTATTAGGTTAAATACACTATGCCTATGCGGTCGAATTCTAAACTTGTTTTTTTATGTATGCTGTGTTTCGGCTTTGAAACGATCCAGGCCCAAAAAACAGATTCTCTAAAAAAACATCTCGCTGAACTTTCTGCCCGATATCAGGGGCATTTTCTCCCGGACACTGTCTACCTGAAGGGAGTTGACTCGGCCGCTCCGCTCCTTTTGAACGATGATAGCCTGAAGGAACTGTTATCCGTTTACCGGCAAATCGCTTTTGGAAACAAAACCTTAGGCATGTACCGGGGAAAGTATTATACCTATCTGGCCATTTTCTCCTATAACATGAATAAATACGGAAGTGCCATTTATTATTCCGAAAAAAATAATGAGGAAAAAATAAAAACGGGGGTTTTTGAAAAAGAGGGGATCCCACACAGTGATCTTTTTGCCATTACGCTCTACTATAATAATAAAGATTACGCACGTGTCTTTTCCAAATATAATACCCTGCTACCCGTTTTACGGAAAGTGCCGGCAGGGATCCGATCCGGAAAAATAAGTCCCGAGCAGGTTTTTGTTGTCTTCGGTATTTTGGAGGCAGCCATTTATTCCGCTTTTAAGACAAGTGATACCGCAAAAGGCGGCGAAGGAATCCGTATTAGTGAAAGTATACTGGAGGCTATCCGCGAGCAGCCTGATAAATTCAAAAAATATCAAACGTTCTATGATTATATTAACCATACTATCCTTTTTGCCAGAGAAAAATACCTTAACCATTATACCCAGGCCCAGAACCTTTTGCAAATGGCCCTTACCGAGGTGCGTTCCGGGGGGTTCCTGAAACATCTCCAACCTTCTTATACGGAAGAATTATATACGGAAGCCTTTGATTTCTATTTTGACAAGGAGAGAAAGGATAGCGCAAAGCGTTATCTGGACCTGGTAGAAGCTTTACATGACAGCCTCGTTCATTTTTCCAATCTGCGGCAGGGTTTCCTCCTGGAAAGCAGCACCAAACTCCTGGCCGGTAACGGGCAATACGAGGCTGCCTACAAAAATCTCTGGAAACTCTACCAGATGAGCGATTCCGCCTTTTATGCCGTTACCTCCGATAAGGACAATAATCTTTATGCCCTCGCAGAGGCGGAAAACACCCGTAATGAACTGCTAAATTCAGAGACGAAAAAAAAGCAGGCAGAACAATTCGGGTTTATGCTTTTTTTTATCATGAGCCTTCTGATTGCCGGAGGAGTTGCCTGGTTCCTAACCTTTCGAACAACGCAAAAGCAGCGCCTGCTGAATCTTCAATTAAGCATTGCCCGTAATTTTCACGATGAGATCGGTCCGATGTTGCTCTATGCAAATACCCTGGTGAAAAAGGAATCGGAATCCAACCCTTCTAACCATGTGAAAGAACTGAAAATCCAGTTAATGAACATCATGGAAGCAGTGAGAGGAATTTCCCATGACCTGAAGTCCAGGGAACTCAGTACGATCCAATCCTTTTACAAGGAAACCGCCACTGTCCTTGAAAAAATAAAAATCACCACAGGAATCGATCATCAATGCAGCTTCTCTAACGGTGACCGGGTTCTTAGCCATAACCAGTATACCAACCTGCTCCGAATTATGAATGAATTGATCAGTAATTCCATTAAACATTCTGGATGCACTATCATTTCCATCGAAGTTGCAGCATCGGACAAGGACCTCCGGATAGCCTATTCGGATAACGGGAAAGGCATGGAACAGGAACAACAATTAACCCAGGACGGAAACACTGGTGGTGGAATCGGCATGCAGAATATGGAAGAAAGAACAGCGCTGTTAAATGGCAGCTTTCACCGACATAATAACTATCCGGAAGGTTATTCAATAGTTATCTCAATTCCATTAATATGAGCGGAGAGCAGAAAAAGAATCACTCCTTACTGGTCATTGACGACCACAATATGATCGTCAATGGCATCAAACTTCTCATCGGAGGACAGTTCAGAAATTTCTACCATGCCAATAACGGAATCTCCGGGATAGACCTCGCTCTGAAATATCAACCTCAACTGGTGATCGTCGACAATGTTCTGCCGGACATTTCCGGAGATGCCGTGACCAAGGAGATCAAATACCGCTGCCCGGGCACCAGGATCCTTGGTTATTCCTTCAACGTAAATGCCGCCTCGGTATTAAAAATGTTCGAGGCCGGTGTCAATGGATATGTGGTCAAACATGAAGATGATGCAGAATTCAACAAAGCCGTTGCCTATCTTCTGGATGGCAAGGACTATTTCTGCCGGGAAGCGCGCAACCATATCATTAACAGGATATCTTTCGAAGAGGACCATACCCGGTTGATCGTCGCCAATACCGAATTTTCGGCAAAAGAAGTGGAGATCATCCGGCTTACCTGCAAACAACTAACGGCCAGGGAGATTAGTCAGCAGGTTTTTTTGTCAGAAAGAACAGTGGAACAATACCGGAGCAATATTATGAAACGAATGGGCGCCCGCAATATCGCCGGGATTATCAAGTTTGCCCTTCAATATGGTATTATCAACCTGGAGGAGCTCTGAGCTTATTTGAAGGTCAGATTCACATTGCCGCCGCTCCCGCTGAGTTTCACAGGGATGCCTCCCCCGTTAATCGTCCCGTCAATATGTTTTTGATCGATATCCCCTTTAAAATTGGTGAGCCGGGTTGTCCGGACTTCCTCGGCATTGACAGTAAGGTTCAATCCTTTATCCTGCGGTAATTGCAGGCTGATATTCCCTCCGGAATTGGTCAGGGTAATGAATTTCCCCAACGACTTCATGGTAATATCGACATCACCTGCGCTCGTAGAGGCATTCAGGCTGCAGGAAAGATCCCTGAGCCGGATGTTCCCTCCCGAGGTCCTGGTTTGCAGATCTCCGGATACTTCTTCGCCACGGACATCTCCGCCGCTGGTGGTGGCGCGGATAGTACCCTGCAAAAGGCGCAATTTCAAATTACCGCCAGAAGTACTGAGACGCATATCCCCCTGGCAATTGATGGCTTCTATATTTCCTCCGCTGGTACTTAGATCGATATCGTCCTTGGAATCGGAGAGATTTATATTTCCACCGGAGGTCCTTCCGTTCAGTTTTCCGCTAAGCTGGTCGACATCCAGGTTGCCGCCGCTGGTCCTGAATTCCTGATTGCCCCCTGCCAGGTTTTTCAGGTTGATATTACCGCCGCTGGTGCGGAGATTGGAAGAAACGCCTACCGGCACATAGGCCTTAAAGGATATTGTCAGACCTTTGTTGTTCCAGTTCATCGATGATTTAGGCCTGGCAATGGCGGTAAGTTTGTTTCCGGCCACAGAAATATTGAATTCATATCTTTCGCTGAGTCTTTTTTGAATTTCCTCTTTGGGAAGATCCCGATCATTATTCCCCCAGATATATACCTCCAGACGGGCTTCGGCAGCAGCTACCCCCACGATGGAAATATTGCCGCCCGTCGTTTCCAGGTCTACCTTGTTAATGGATTCTCCCGAAAGGGATTTCAGCAGATAGGGGGGAGTTCCGCCAGAACCGGATTGGGCCTTCCCTGCCAGGGTCTGCAGGCAGGTAAATACTGCGAAAAAGATCATTTTTTTCATACTCAGATGCTATATTATTACTGATAGTAAAGTTATAGTAAAGTCACCTTTTCGGAAAGGATGTTGCATGGAACCTTTTTTTATGGGAAATCAATACAATTCCGGCGGCGGGTTCAGTTTCAGATCCTGCCGCTGGTGCCAATACGGATAAATCAGGGGTTTATCACTGGCAGCATCCAGCTTTTTAACCTGGTCCAAAGAAAGATTCCAGCCAACAGCTCCCAGGTTCTGCATTAATTGTTCTTCATTACGGGCTCCAATGACGATATTGGACACCGTAGGCCGCTGCAATAACCAGTTCAGGGCTATCTGCGCAACAGACTTACCGGTCTCTTCTGCGACTTCATCCAGGGCATCCACGATGTTGTATAACAATTCTTCCGCAGTAGCAGGACCATGACTGCCTCCCTGGTTGATGCGGTTATCCTGCGGGGCCGGTTGATTTCTGCGAAATTTCCCGCTCAGCCGTCCAGAGGATAAAGGACTCCATACGATGGTTCCCACTTTCTGGTCCAGACCAAGGGGCATCAATTCCCATTCGAATTCCCTGTCCAGCAGGGAATAATAAGCCTGATGGGCCACATAACGGGACCAGCCATATTTTTCCGATACGGAAAGAGATTTCATTAAATGCCAGCCTGAGAAATTTGAACAGGCGATATAACGGACCTTTCCGCTTTGGATCAGGTTGTCGAGCGCCTTAAGGGTTTCTTCCACCGGCGTATTGCCGTCGAAACCATGCATATGGTAAATATCGATATGATCGGTCTTTAAACGGCGAAGACTGTTTTCGCAGGATTCGATCAGGTGAAAACGAGAGGAGCCGTAATCATTCGGACCTTCCCCCATTTTAAAGGTAGCCTTGGTCGAAATCAGCACCTTATTCCTTAATTTGTGATCAGAAAGCACCTTTCCCAGGATCTCCTCGGAGACTCCTGTTGAATAAACATCTGCCGTATCGAACAAGGTTACCCCGGCATCCATGCACAAATTAACCAGCCGGACGGCTTCCTCTTCCCTGGTCGTTCCCCAGGCCTTAAAAAAGGATCCTTCTCCGCCAAAAGTGGCCGTGCCATAACTTAATACCGGAACATTCAGCCCCGACCCGCCCAATTGTCTGTATTCCATGATAAAAGAGTTTATACAGGTTTCTTAGGCGGAAGATTAAAGGCGATAGCCTCATGATCAAAATGGCCTTTATGAGACCCATCGCAGAAAGGCTTATTTTGAGATAACCCGCATCGGCATATGGAAACTATTTCCCGGCCGGCCAGATCATAGTTGGTTCCGCTTTTATCTACAATCTCAAAATCACCTTCCACTTTCAGAGATCCATTGCTGTTAACCGTAATTTTTGTTGTTGCCATCGCAGGTATAAATTAAGAGGCGAATATAGCAAGAATTTAATTATTTTCACTTTGGATATACTGACCCGATTTTATGCAAAAATGGTTACCCCTTTTACGCGGCTTCGCGCTATTTTCCCTTACTTTTTTTCTACGGACCGCCGGCCTTATGGCTCAACCCGCTAACCCACCCCTGCAAAAGGCTGCCCAGGACGCATTCCTGATCACCCGCATGGTGGAAAAATTCCATATACAGCCCCGCCCCATCAATGATGAAATGTCTTCCGTCCTTTTCTCCCGGTTACTGGAGGAATTGGATGAACAACGCATTTTTTTTACCCGTGAGGATATGAACAAACTGTCCGTCTACCGGTTCAAACTGGATGAAGAAATCCTTAACCGGCAATACAATTTTTTGCAATTGCTTATCGGCATTTATAAACAAAGACTGATCCAGGCCGATACCCTGATCGATCACATCGGCGCGATCCCCTTTGATTTTTCCATCCGTGAAAAATTCTCCGCAAAGGAAGATACTTCCTATGCAGCGGATGTAGCCGGGATACATACAAAGATCTACAAACTGGAAAAGCTATCCGTGCTGAATAAGATCATCACTTTTCACCTTGACGCCAACGGGCCTTCCAAACCTCCATCCAAAAAATTCACGGATAGCCTGGAATCCTTATTACGGAAAAGGACCAGCAAAACAGTCAAAAGGTATATCAAACGGATCCTTCAAAGCCCGATGGGAGTGGAATCCATCATCGGAACCATTTATTGCCAGGCACTGGCTTCCTGTTATGACCCTCACACTAATTTCTTTCCTCCGGAAGAGAAGGTGGATTTTGAAAGCCACCTGGGTAATACACCTCTCTCTTTTGGTTTCGCACTCAGCGAGGATGAAGATGGCAACCCGCAGGTCGGTCACATGAAACCGGGAGGACCGGCTTTCCAGAGCGGTGCCCTTAATGAAGGAGATAAGATACAATCCATTCGCTGGGATGAAAAGGAAGCCATCGATGTTTCCGGCGCAGGCCTGACAGAGATCCAGGGAATGCTGGCTGCTTCCGGGGGTAACAAAGTCACGCTTTCCATAAAAAAAGCCGATGGAACACTTCGTCAGGTCGTTCTGCATAAAGAACGATTGAATATGGACGAGGATGAAGATAAAGTGAAAGGGTTTATTTTAAAAGGCCCCCGGACCATTGGTTATATTTCCCTGCCGGCTTTTTATTCCGATTGGGAAAACAATAAAGGGGTTAACGGATGCGCCAACGATGTAGCCCGCGAGATCATCAAATTGAAGAAAGAGAATATGGAAGGGCTGATCCTGGATCTTCGTTACAATGGAGGCGGTTCCATGCAGGAAGCCGTCGAACTCGCAGGGATTTTTATCGATGCGGGGCCTGTGGCGCAGGTCCAGGAAAAAAACACCAAAATTGTCACTTATAAAGATATAACACGGGGCACTATATACGACGGTCCTTTATTGCTCCTGGTCAACGGACAAAGCGCTTCTGCATCCGAAATGCTGGCAGGCACTCTTCAGGATTATAACCGGGCGCTGATTGCAGGTTCACCCACCTACGGCAAAGCGACCGCACAAGTAGTACTGCCGATGGATACCACTATCGACCTGGCTTCGTATAATGGCAAAGGTGACGCTACCAGTTATCTTAAAATCACCACATCCCGTCTTTACAGAATAACCGGCGCCACTGCGCAATTTACCGGGGTAAAACCGGATATCCTTTTGCCTGATCCGGCTGATGCAATGCAACAAAGGGAGTCGGACGAAAAATTCGCACTCCGGTCTCCGGATATTACCCCCAACAAATATTACAAAGCTCTTCCCCCGTTGCCCATAAAAGAGGTTGCATCGCTCGCTAAAAAAGAATTGGAGGCAGACTCCTTTTTTAAAGAAGCGGGCAAACATGCCGCTGAAAAAGAAAAGCCTTCTCCTGTCATTGATTTTTCCTTACTCATGGACGACCGCTGGCAGGAAAAGAAAAAGGAGGTCCGGGAATCCGGTATCGCGGGTGCCGTCTCCGACTCTTCTTTAAAAGACCAGCCGGAAAAAAATCTACTGTTTACCGTCACCAACCACGCCTCTGAGCAAAAACGACTGCAGATCGATCCGGACCTGAAGGAAGTCAATGAAGAAAGGAAGGAAAATGTGGAATTCGACCCCTATATCAATATGGCTTACCGGCTATTGCAGGTTATCATTAAATAATTTATTTTTATAGCATCTGTAGCATCTGATTTTACCGGATCCCATTTAAAACCATTTCAAAACCCTTATTTATGACCCTTTTATACCCCTTTTCCCTGCATTTTACACGGCATTGCCTTGGCCTGTTCCTCTTATCTTTTTCTTACTTTTTATTTCCGGCGGAAGTACTCGCTCAGACCACGGATAATCCGGGGGATTACATGTCTTCCATTGCCAAGGCCAGAGGAGATATGGATATCAAATATATGCAATACCTGAGCGCCGTGGCACACGGGCGCCATGCCCGTAAAGTGGAAAAGCTCCGGCAGGAGGTGCTGGATAATATCCTGCAATGCAAATATAATACTACGGATATCCATCAGTACAAAGGAGACAATTCCCTGCGTAAAGGGAGCATAGATTACATACAGGTTTGTTACCTGGTCTTTAGCGAAGACTACAAGAAGATCGTGAATATCGAGGAACTGGCGGAACAATCCGTCGATGAAATGCAGGTCTATCTCCTGCTGGAGGAAAAAGTAAACGACAAGCTAAAAGAAGCATCGGCCGACCTGCAAAAAACGACAAAAGAATTTGCCGCAAAATATAATGTAACTCTTATCGAAGAAAAAAATGCTCTTAGCGAAAAAATGGAGACTGCGGGAAAGTTGAATACGTATAGCAATCAGGTATACCTGGCCTTCTTTAAATGTAATTGGGAAGACGGGCAGATGGTCACGGCCATGAATAATAAAAAAGTGAACGACGTAGAACAAGCGCGGAGTGCCATGCTGAGTTATGCCGCCGAAGGGCTGAAGTCCCTGGATACCCTTAAAACCTTTGACGGTGACCCGTCCCTGGCTAATGCCTGCCGACAGGCTCTTCAATTCTACAAGAATGCAGCCGAAAAGGAAGTTCCCAAACTGACAGACTTTTATCTGAAAGAAGAAGATTTTGCCAAATTAAAAAAGTCATTTGAAGAAAAGTCGTCAAAGGAACGCACTAAACAGGATGTGGATGCCTATAATAAAGCAGTAAAAGAGGTCAATGAATCCGTAAACTCTTTCAATCAAACCAATAACAATCTCAACAACAACCGCAAACAGACCCTCAATAACTGGCAGGAATCTCAAAAAAGATTTGCCGACGATCATATGCCTCATTATGGTTAGGAAACTTATACCGCTTCAACAGCAATCCGGGCTGGACTTAAAAAAGTAATCCGGACCTTTAGGGAATCGCCGGCCACGGGTTGAACAGAAGATTGTCCACCAGCTTCCGAAGGCTGAGGAGTGGACAAAATGTGCATGGACGGGACCGGCATTTTCGCCTGTATCTTTTCCCCGATCAAATTTATATAGAGGCTGTGGGGTGTTACTTTATGAATGGTAGCCTGAATGACTTTTTTATCAGCGAACCAGCGTTGCGCCGTCAGATATTCGGGTATGTATTGATGTTTGAAAAGCGAAGCAGTTATCTTCTCGGGGTTCCCCGTATTTTCCAGCCGGAATTGAACGGGTTCGTTCAGGGTTCGTTCGGACGGCGGTATTTCCCAGACAGACAAAGGAACAGGAAAGAACAGGTAACTGCCCGTCTCCTTTACAAAATACCCGCCATCTACCAATTTCAGGTATCCGGTGAATGTATTATCCGTTTTGGAACGGTTGATCAGGTTACCTAAGGCATTATTGAACCGGTAGATGATCTGTTCCGCAACCATTTTATCCCCCCTGGCAGATAGGGAAAGGGTAAAATAAACCTCATCCCCCTCGCGGAAATGGTGGCTCTTTTTGATCAGTTTTTCCTCTTTTAACTTTAGTTGGGACGCCTCGTCAATCTTGCCATTAATCGTCCTTTTTTTCCCGCCCGCTGTATATTCTATAGCCACATACTCCTTTTCGTGCATCACAAAACTGACTTTTCCTTCTAATCGTTGTTTGGCCGTCATATGACAAAAGTATCGTTTTTTAGGGTCAAAAAGATTACGCAAACGATTGCTGCAATCGATTGTCTTGCATAGATAATTGAGATACAACGCATTACCTATTAACGTATTATTAAGGCAAAAATGGGAATTAGAAAAGGATTGTTTAGATTTATGAAAATGTTAAAAAATATTTAACATTAAACCATTACGATTTCTGTTATTCCGACACTATTTATAACTACGGGTTAACCCGTACTTTCTGATCCCAGTTTAACCCCGGTCCTTAGCTGATATCGATGACCAGGGCCGTACTAGTCAGAATCTATTTTGCTTAAGGTCTAATTCATTCATTTTCAAACCAAAACTGCACAATGAGAAAAATCAGATTTTTTCTAGCCTTTCTCCTGATTCTATGGGGAATGGGCGCTTCTGCTCAAAATCGCACAATTACCGGGAAAGCTGTCAATCAGCGCGATAAGTCTTCCCTGGCGAATGTCACCGTCAATGTTAAAGGCACCAAAAATTCTATCGCCTCCGGTTCGGATGGCAGTTTCACCATTTCAGCGCCGGACAGGAATATTGTCCTGGTGATTTCCTCCGTAGGATTTCTTAGAAAAGAAGTAGCGGTCGACCAGGGTACTAATTCGGTAACCATTGAGCTGGAAGAAGATTCCAGGCAGTTGAGCGAAGTGGTTGTTACCGCCCTCGGAATTACCCGGCAGTCCAAGACCCTGGTTTATGCCACGCAGACGGTAAAACCGTCGGAACTCACCGGTGTCCGGGATGCCAACAACGTATTGAATTCCCTGGCGGGTAAAGTGGCCAATGCGGTCATCACCCAAGGCTCTGGCGGACCCGGCAGCGGTGCCAAGATCGTTTTGCGGGGGAACCGTTCCATTCAGCAATCAAATAATGCCCTGATCGTGGTGGACGGGGTGCCCATCAATAACACCACCCCCACCGGTATGGTTCCCGGGAACGATTTTGGTAATGTACAGGGCTCCGATGGAGCATCCAGTATTAACCCCGATGATATCGAGTCCATGACCATTCTGCGGGGAGCTTCCGCGGCAGCATTGTACGGAAGCCAGGCGGGTAATGGAGTGATCGTTATCACCACCAAAAAGGGGGGAAAGGACAAACTTTCCGTCAATGTCAACTCCGGGTTGACTTTTGAATCTGCCTACGCCCTGCCGAAAATGCAAAATTCGTATGGTCAAGGTTTTAACGATACGCTGAACATTACCAAAGGAGCCAGCTGGGGAGCAAAAATGACCGGCCAGGCCTATACCGATTATTTGGGAAAACCAGGTACCTATTCGGCTCAACCGAATAATATCAGGGATCTCTTCAGAACGGGCACCAGTCTCAATAACTCTGTTAGTTTTTCCGGAGGTTCGGAAAAAGCAACGACCTATTTTTCCTATACCAACAATAATATAGAGGGTATCACCCCACGCAATGACATGATGCGGCATACGATTACGCTACGTCAGACCAATCAGTTCGGCAAACGGTTTTCTACGGATGCCAAGATCACTTATCTCGTCCAGGACATTAAGAACAGGCCTCGTACCGGTGAGGAAAATGCCCCTGTCTCGGATCTTTACCAGATACCCCGCAATGTTAGTACTGCCCAGGCAGAGCAATATCAGGTATTTAACAGTTTTAAGGTACCTGGAGCCTCTCCCTGGCCCTCTACTAATGGGGCGATCTATCAGAATCCCTATTGGATGCTGAATAACACGTCACAGAATGAGAACAGGAACCGGGTCATGGGCTTTTTATCCGCAAAATTCCAGATCACTCCCTGGTTGAATGTAACCGGCAGGGCAAATCTGGACCGGATCTTTGACGCAACAGAAACCAAATATCAGCAGGGTACGCTGCTCTGGGCTCCCAATAGCGGTGGATATTATCAAAAGAACAATCTGGTCACCACACAAAAATGGTTCGACGTTATCTTCGATGGGACAAACCAGATTGCCAAGGACCTGAAAGTAAATTATCATGTGGGAGCGATTTACCAGGATAATGAATTTGTTCAGGATCAGTCTACCGCCAATGGATTAAATGTAATCAATAAGTTCAGTCTGAATTTTGCTACGGCTCCGGCCTTCAAAACAACCGGAGAGGAAGTTCGGACCCAGGCTGTATTCGGCCAGGCCAATTTTTCTTATAAAGATGCCATTTTCCTCGATGCCAGTCTCCGTAATGACTGGGATTCCCGTCTGGCTTCTCCCTATTCCTATCAATATTATTCCGTCGGGGCTTCAGGCATATTATCCGATCTTTTTGTTCTGCCAACCAGCATTTCTTTCCTGAAGGTAAGTGCCAGTTATGCAGAAGTGGGCAATGGCGGTCAGTTTGGTCTGCTATACCCGACTTATGATTATACGCAAGGCGCAGGAAATGGCTTTTTAGCACGGGGTACCACGCTTCCTTTTCCCGGCGTTAAACCTGAAATTGTAAAAAATCTGGAAATCGGATTGGAAGCAAAATTTTTGGACAACCGGTTTGGAGCATCGGTGACCTATTATAAGAGTAATTCCATTAACCAATTGCTCCGTCTGGATCTGCCAGTGGCAACCGGATACGCAACCCAATATTTGAATGCAGGTAATATCCAGAACCAGGGATTGGAACTGGTCGTCAATCTTACTCCGGTCAGGAACAAAGATTTCACCTGGGATATTGCGCTTAATTTAGCGCTTAACCGGAATAAGATCATCAAGTTGAGCGATCTTGTAAAAACCGCCTATTTAACCGGCGACAACAAACCGGGTAATCTCAGGTCCATTATCCCGATCGCGCGTGAGGGAGGAAGTTATGGCGATCTGCTGGGGAATTACTGGCTGACCGATGCAAAAGGCAATCATCAGTTGAACGCCGATGGAACTCCGCTGACCACTTTTCAGACAGGAGGTCTTCCAAAGGTCCTCGGGAACTTTAATCCGAAAGAGACAGTGGGCATGACCAATACCTTCAAATACAAAAGATTCTCCGCCCGTGTATTGATCGATGGCCGGATCGGAGGTACCCTTGTTTCAGGAACAGAAATGAACCTCGCCGCCAGCGGAATCCCGGAGGCCACGGGCAAATTCCGGGAAGGCGGTCTGACCCTGGGTGGTGTAGATGTATCAGGCAACCCGGTCACAAAGAGCATCAATGCACAGGCTTTCTGGACAAGAGTCTCGGGACAACGCTATGGGAGTGCAGATTTTTTTGCCTATAACGCGACCAACTTCCGGGTAAGAGAAGTTTCACTGGGATATGACCTTCCTATACATCTTAATTTTGTTAAATCGGCCAGGCTTTCCGCCGTCGCCCGCAACTTGTTCTGGTTATACCGTGGAAAATCCATTTTGGATTTACCTGGCTTGGGCAAACGAAAAATGTGGATGGACCCGGATATGGCTTTGGGTAATGGTAACTATCAAGGTACGGAATATTTCGCGCTGCCGTCTACCCGTAGCTATGGTCTTAACCTCCAACTTACTTTCTAATGACATTAAATTATAGGAATATGAAAAGAGTAAAAATATTTTTTGGATGGCAGGTTTCTGCGTACCTGTTATGCGGTCTCGTTTTATTCGCATCCTGTACAAAGAATTATAAGGATATCAATACGGATAAAAATAAAGTCACCACCGTCGGGGCTGCAGAACTGCCTTTCCTTTTTTCAAAGGCACAATCGGTAGCTACTATCAACCAGAATAATTACCAGGTTGCGCAAAATCTTTTTGCAGACCAATATGCGCAGTATTTTGCCTGCGAAGCTACTTACTTCGGCTCCGATCGGTTGAGCATTGTCCAAGGCTGGGTCAGCGCGGCGTTTAACCCGGTATACACCGATGCGGTGCCCCAGTTGCAAACCCTGTTTACCAACTACGATGCGGCCACAGGAGAAAACGCTATCGCCAATATCGTTTGGGTATTAGCTTTTCATAAAGTAACCGATTACTGGGGTCCCATTCCTTATTTTAAGGCGGGCACACCTTCCCCAACGGTTCCTTATGATCCTCAGGACAAGATCTACGATGATTTCTTTAAAAGACTGGCAGCTGCGGTGGCCGTGCTGAAAGGCCTGCCCGCAGGAACCAGCGCCTATGGCACTTATGACCTGATCTACGGCGGTAAAATTGCACAGTGGATCAAGTTTGCCAACTCGCTCCGTTTGCGGTTGGCCCTTAGAATTTCCAAGGTGGATCCTGCCCGTGCACAAACGGAAGCTGAGGCCGCCGTGGCCGGTGGCGTAATGGCCGTCAGCCCGGCCGATGATGCCCTGATCGCCAGAAGCACAGCCGGTGGAGATGGCAACGGGCTTTCCATCATGTCAGACTGGAATGAGTTCAGGATGAGCGCCTCCATGGCATCCGTATTAAAAGGATACCAGGATCCACGTCTGCCGGTTTATTTCCTGCCGACCTTCGATGTGACCAATGGTACTAATAATTATCAGGGTTTACGAAACGGCCTTACCGTAGCTCAACTGGGTGATCCCAAAAACGACCATAACATGAATTCACATGTGGGTCAGAGATGGTCATCGACGGGAGTTGTTGCGAAGAATGGAACTATACTGGGTACTGCCACTTCCAACTCCACTCCTCAGAATGTCATGTGTACGGCTGAATCCTATTTTCTTCGGGCCGAAGGTGCACTCCTGGGTTGGAATATGGGCGGATCGGCTAAAGACATGTATAATGCAGGTATCACGAATTCCCTGGCTCAATGGGGCATTACCGATGCCCCTACGGTAACGGCCTATGTCAATAGCATCAACGTACCCATCGCACCCGGCGATTTACTCAACTCACCGCCTATGACAAATATACCGGTCCTTTTCGGTGCGACCCCCGCTGTTCAGCTGGAACAAATTGCTACCCAAAAATGGCTGGCCCTGTTCCCTGACGGTGAAGAAGCCTGGGCCGATTACCGGAGAGGCCATGTACTTAAATTATACCCCGTGGCTACTTCGGATAACCCTGATCTCCCTGATCCCAATACGCAATGGATCAGAAGGATCAATTTCCTAACCTCGGAAATACAGAACAATGGCGATGAAGTGACCAAGGCCATCCAGTTACTCGGCGGCCCGGATAAAATTACTACTCCACTCTGGTGGGATAAGAACTAATACCGATATTTTTATTTACCTTAAAGATCCCATCAGTACTACCTGGTGGGATCTTTTTTGTTTCTGCTACACATAAAAACCAAAACATGTTACCAGCCCGTAAGAACCGGCCCTTTTGGCTTATTTTGTCCTTAATCCTGTCTCTTTTCCTTAGTTGTAGCGAGCCCACTCCCACACAATTGTTTACCCGCCTCGATCCCGAAAAAACAGGAGTTAATTTCCGCAATACCCTTTTCGAAGGAGAAGCCCTGAACGTTCTGAATTATATCTATTTCTATAATGGCGGTGGGGTGGCTATCGGGGATATTAACAATGACGGCCTCCCTGATATCCTGTTCACCGGCAATATGGTGAAGAACCGGCTTTTCCTGAATAAAGGAAATTTTAAATTCGAGGATATTACGGAGAAAAGCGGCGTTGCTGCACTGGAAGGATGGTGTACAGGAGCCACTATGGTCGATATCAACGGGGATGGTAAAATGGATATTTATATTTGCCGGTCGGCAGATGCAGATCCAACCCGCCGAAAAAATCTGCTGTTCATCAATAACGGAATTTCTTCCACAGGTGAAGTTACCTTTACCGAAAAGGCCGAGGAATATGGGCTGGCCGATGAAGGATTCTCTACCCAGGCTGCCTTCTTCGATTATGACAAGGATGGCGATCTCGATATGTTCCTCATCAATCATTCCCTACATCAGTATGCTTCCGGAGCCGTAGATAACCCTGGATGGAGAAAACAAAACCAACCTGCCTTCGAATGCAAACTTTACCGCAACGACTGGAATGAATCCCTGCACCATGCGGTATACACGGACGTTTCAGCAAAAGCCGGCATCACTTCAGACGTGCTGACCTTCGGCCTGGGGCTGGCCGTTTCCGATCTGAACAATGACGGATGGCCCGATGTGTACGTCTCCAATGATTTTAATGAGCCGGATTACCTGTTCATGAATAACGGCAACGGAACGTTCACCGAAAAACTCCGGGATGCGATGGACCAGACTTCTCTGTATTCCATGGGTAACGATGCGGCTGATTTTAATAATGACGGCCTGGTCGATCTGATGACGCTGGATATGCTGCCCGAGGATAATCACACACAAAAAATGCATAGCGGCGCGGAGAACTTTAATAAATTCCAGCAACTTTTCAACCGGGGGTTTTATTTTCAATACAGCCGGAATATGCTGCAAAAAAATAATGGCGACGGCACTTTCAGCGAAACAGGCCAGTTGGCCGGGGTATCCAATACGGACTGGAGCTGGTCCGCCCTATTCTCGGATTTCGATAATGACGGCAACAAGGATCTGTTGGTGACCAATGGTTATGTGAAAGATTATACGGACATGGATTTCTTAAAGTATTCCGCGGATAAAGCAGTCCAGGGAAATACGGAGCAGAAAGACGAAATGATCAAAGAGGTTATCGGTAAAATGCCCACTAACCAATTGTCTTCTTATATTTTCCGCAATAACGGAAACAGCACCTTTTCCAAAATGACCCAGGAATGGGGACTCGGTCACAAAACAGTATCCGCAGGAGCAGCTTATGCAGATCTGAATAACGACGGGGCCATGGATCTGGTCATCAATACAACCAATGATTTTGCCGGCATTTACCAAAATAACCCGGCCCTCAACGGGAAAAATAATTTTCTCCGGATTGCCCTTCAGGGTGACCCGAAGAACAGTACCGGGATCGGGGCGAAGGTCAAACTTTTTTGCGGCGACCGGCTCTTTTACCAGGAACAACAACCGGTGCGCGGTTTCCAGTCCTCGGTAGATCCTGTATTGACTTTCGGTTTGGGAAAAAACACCCTGGTGGATTCCATCCTGATCATCTGGCCAGATGATCATTTTCAATGGCTAAAACAGGTTAAAGCCGGACAAACCCTTAAAATAAATCGTAAGGATGCTTCAGGCACCTGGAAATATGGACCCACGGCCCTGCCCTATTTCAAAAAAGTTGCGGATCCGGGCATTACACATGTCGAGAACGAATTCAATGATTTCGATGTGCAACCGCTCCTTCTCAATTACCTCTCCCGTCAGGGTCCCTGTATGGCTAAGGCCGATATCAATCACGACGGTAGAGAGGATCTTTTTATCGGAGGATCAAAAGGTCATCCCGGCCGTATTTTTCTTCAACAGACAGACGGGACTTTTATTATTTCTCCACAGCCCGCTCTGACCCGGGATTCATCCGGCGAAGAAGTAGCCGCAGAATTTTTCGATGCCAATGGGGATGGCAGCCCGGACCTCCTCGTAGGTAACGGTGGTTATGAATTCGCGCCCAATGATCCTGCCTTGCAAAGCCATTTGTATTTGAATGACGGGAAAGGGAATTTCGTAAAAAAAGAGGGTGCCCTTCCTGCCCTTTTGATCAGTGCCGGTTGCGTCAAAGCCGCTGACCTGGACGGAGATGGGGATCTGGATCTTTTCCTTGGAGGAAGGGTCGTGCCGGGTAATTACCCCAGCCCACCGGAAAGTGTCATCCTGCTCAATGACGGAAAAGGCCATTTTACCGATGCAACGGATCAGGTCGCTCCTGCCCTGCGCAGGATCGGCATGGTAACCGATGCCGTTTGGATCGACCTGAATAAGGATCACCAGCCGGACCTGGTCATTGTCGGGGAATGGATGCCTGTCAAAGTTTTTTTGAATGACCATGGAAAACTGACAGACGCCTCCTCCTCCTATATTAAGTTTCCTTCCACAGGTCTTTGGAATAAGATACTGGCAGCAGATTTTAACGGCGATGGTAATCCTGACCTGGTCATCGGTAACCTTGGTGAAAACGCCCAGTTCAGAGCCAGCGAAAAAGAACCTATCAGCCTTTATTATAAAGATTTCGATAACAATGGCCAGCTGGACCCTGTATTTTGTTATTTCATTAACGGAGTTTCCTATCCGGCCGCATCCCGGGATGACCTGACCGGACAGGTACCTGGTCTGAAGAAAAAGTTCATTGAATATCATAGTTATGCTGACGCTACGATGAACGATTTGTTTTCGCCCGAACAACTGAAGGATGCCGGTTTGCTTAAGACTGAATTATTGTCCACCGTGTATCTGGAGAATAACGGGTCTGCCGGCTTTACCCGCAAACCCCTCCCACAGGAAGCACAGTTGGCTCCTGTCTATGCCATGGCTGCCCTGGACGCCAATCACGATGGCAAAACAGACCTCCTGCTAACCGGTAATAATTCCATGACCCGAATCCGGTTCGGAAGATACCGGGCCAATCACGGAATCCTGTTGACGGGAGATGGCAAAGGGAATTTCAACTATGTCCCTCAAAGCCTAAGCGGTTTTAACCTCCGGGACGATATCCGCAGTATCGGCGTGTTCCAATCCGGGAATTATACTAATTTGCTCTTTGGGGCTAATAATAATGCAGTAAAGGCTTACCGTTTGCAGTAAACGTTTTACGGTAGGGTTATTAAAATGGGGTGCGGGTTTTAAACCCGCACCCCATTTTCTTATTGTTTTGTATATTAATTTGTCGAGCCCCTATTTAATTCGTGGTACCCGGATCTGACTCCAACAGTTTAAACAGCTCATCCAGTTTAGGAGATAAAATGATCTCCGTCCTCCTGTTCTGGGCACGTCCTTCCGGAGTGCTGTTCGTCTGGACCGGATCATACTGGCTATGTCCGGAAGCTATCACCCTTACCGGGTCTACCTTATAATCAATGGTCAGAATACGTACAATAGAAGCTGAGCGGGCGGTGCTCAAATCCCAGTTATCCTTATACCTTCCGCGGATGGGAATAGAATCTGTATGCCCTTCGATATTTACGGTAATTTCCGGGTTGCTGTTCAACACCTCCGCCAATTTGCCAAGGGCCTCTTTACCCTTAGGGTTCACAACAGCACTGCCGGATGGGAACAATAAGTTTTCCTGCAAACTCACATATACCTTACCGTTCTTAATAGCAACGGTCAATTCATTGGAATTAAATCCAACGAGTGCATCACTCATCTTTTTACGGATCGCGCGGGTCGCGTTCTTCTGTTGATCCATCAGCGCTTGTAATTGTTCGAGTCTCCTCTGCTGACTGGCCAATTCCTGCTGGCTTTTATTCAGTTGAGATTGTTTGTTAGCCGCGTCGTTCGATAATTGCCCGGTCCGGTTATTCAAATCGGTTACCTGCTGTTGTAACTGAGCAACTGATGACTGGAGGGAATTAACCTTTCCGGCTAATGCAGCACTATCATTACGGACAGCTTCCAATGCGCTTTGTGAGGCTTTAAATTTACGGTTGGGAACACAACTTCCCAATAACAGGGCTCCGGTGATACAAAGGATCACAGGGATAATTATTTTTCTCATACTTGGTTTTTAGTGGGCAAAATTGTTTTGTACACTCTTTCTTATACAATCTTTGGGCCAGAAGACGGCCAAAAGGACTAACTCAGGTAAGGTCTTGTTAATGGTAACCCTATAGATCATGAAATCAACATGATCAAAGCGGAGAAGGTGTGGCGATATTTACCCGCTTTGGGATATTCGGAACTATTCGTAAATTTAGACAAACAGACTATCATGGAAACATTCCGGGAGCTTATTCAATCGGAAACACCCGTACTCGTGGATTTTCATGCGGATTGGTGTGGTCCCTGTAAATCGATGCATCCCGTTATTCAGGAAGTCGCCAGAACCGTGGCAGGGAAAGCAAGGGTCGTTAAGATCGATATTGACAGGAATACCCCAACCGCCCAGGCCTACAACATCGTCTCGGTCCCGACATTCATCGTTTTTAAGAAAGGAGCCATTGTATGGCGGCACTCCGGCACCATCGACAAAAACAGCCTTCTTTCTGTACTGAACCAAAATGCCTGATTCTTTTGCCCCAACCTCACCCCCCTTCCTTATTCAGGAACTTGTTGTTTATTCTGATCTTCCTTTGTTTCGGGAACAATTCTGCATTTGCGTTGCATACCTGTTCAGACCCCAGCCAGCCGGAAGATACCCTGCCTTCTCTTTCTTCAACAGAAAATGAAGCTGTTCATTTCCTGGACGGGATCCGGCATGAAGATACCAGCCTCTTCTGGCCCCATGTGAGAGCCCGTTTGTTCCTGGAGAATCTCCGGTTAAATATAAATCATCCGGTCCTGCTTTATCAGGGAAGCAATACTAATTTCTGTGGTTATGCGGCCCTATCCTATCTTCCTTTACGTGATGACCCCTTAGGGTTCGTACGTTTTATGGTGAGCATCTTTCGTACCGGCAAAGCCACCTGGAATGGGATTTCTTTCGAACCATCCGCTGCCGTTAAACAGGCAGCGGGGACCCTGCGGTTTAAAGGAGAACTGGACATCCGGCCTGCAGACCAGATGTGGTTCCTGATCCTCGCGGATCATTTCAAAGGCTACCTGAATTTTTTTACTCCAAATTATCACCCCGGTTCCGAGAATACATTCTGGGCCGCCGTTAATTTTGGGAAATTCAACCGCATACTGAAAAAATTGCTGAGGTACAAAGTTGAAGCCGCCGGTTCCGATCTGATCGGCCCGTGGATCGGTGATCTTTATGGCTATCTGAGCCAATCTGTGTTAACAGGCACCACTTTTCTTTATGTCAACAATACCTACCTGCATAAAAAAAATCACACAACCATAAAAGCAGGGTTTCCCACTCACTTTATCGTACTCACCAATATCTGGAAGGATGGAGACATCATCAAGATCATTTATTGGGATTATGGGGGAATGTCATTGCGCGAAGTGACGCCCGCTTTCCTGAAAAAGATCACCTTCGGTATTAGCCATTGTACAAAAATGCCCAAAGAGCCGGACCAATAAACAAAATGCAGAAAAATATAAAATACCGGATCTTATTTTTTATGCTGGGGATAGGTATATGCTCCTGTACCTCTCTGAATATTACCCGGTATTATGCAAAGAATCAGCATAAACTGGACAGTATTCACGAAACCTTTAAAAAGGCCAACAAACAAAAACACTTTAGCATCGAGTTCACCGATCGCCCCTTTAAAAGAGTTTCCCTGGAACTGATGACCGATACCCTTACCTATATATATGAGTTTGGTGTTGATGAGAAACGAATGCGGGATACCTTAGAAAAATTCGGTTTTGATTTTCCGGCTATTGCCAGCCTTATCTCTCAAATGCAATCCCTGGAATGTACCTGGGTCAATCAATTGGATTATTATGGGGAAGAACAAAAATATTCGCTGATCTCTGTTAGCTTATGGCCCAGGGGATTTAACCTGCCTTTCGTCAATAAGAAATATTATATTCTGGCTTATTTTCCCCAACGGCAGTATTTTGACAAAAAGGGCACACTACTCACCGGAAGGAGGCGAAAACGTATCCGCCAAATCAATTCGGAGATCTTCACGAAACTCAGCGATACGGTCTGTTATACGCTCTCGGATAGATTCAGATGAAGATTAGAATTGCTTCCCTTTTCGGAGGCAGCATTTGGATTACTTAGTTGGTCTATGGACACCTCAATGACCCAAAAAAGCATTATATTTTGATTAAAATTAATTTTCCGTACTTTCCCGCTAAAGTTTAAAAAAAGGATTTAAATATAAAAAGAATGCAGAGTGAGTCTAATATAATTTTTTACAATTCCCCAAAAGGAAATATTCATATTGAGGTAATATATAATGAGGAGACCTTTTGGCTTTCTCAAAAACGAATTTCTGAATTATTCGGGGTAGAAGTACCGGCTATCAGCAAGCATTTAAAAAACATTTTTGAAAGTGGTGAGCTCGAAGAGATTTCAGTTATTTCCAAAATGGAAACAACTGCGGCGGATGGAAAGAACTATCTTACAACATTTTATAGCCTTGATGCAATTATAGCTGTTGGATACAGGGTAAATAGCTTGCAAGCAACCCAATTCCGCATTTGGGCAACAAAAACGTTGAAGGAATTTATTACCAAGGGATTCGTATTGGATGATGAACGACTAAAGCAAGGGAAACGCTTTGGAAAAGATTACTTTGACGAATTACTTGAGCGCATTAGAGAAATACGAGCAAGTGAAAGAAGGTTTTATCAAAAAATTACCGACATCTATACATTGTCTGTTGACTATGATAAAAGTGCCATACTTACTAAAGACTTTTTTGCTACTGTTCAGAACAAATTACATTGGGCTATTTCGGGAAAGACTGCTGCTGAGATTATTTACACTTCAGCTGATGCAACAAAACTTTATATGGGCCTAACAAATTGGAAATATGCGCCTGATGGAAAAATATTAAAATCCGACACAAACATTGCTAAAAATTATCTAAATGAGGCACATATTAAAGAACTTAATCGGATTGTTTCCGCATACCTTGACCTAGCGGAAAATAGGGCAGAGCGTCAGATAATAATGAAAATGGATGATTGGTTAGTATTCCTTCACCAGTTTTTAGATTTATCAAGCTACCCAATTCTTAAAGATAAGGGAAAAGTTACAGCATTAGAAGCAAAGCTAAAAGCAGAACAAGAATTTGAATTTTATAGGAAAATTCAGGACAAAAATTATCTTTCTGATTTTGATAATGAAATTAAAAAGATAAAGGGGCAAAAATAGACCTTTTATTCGACTGGCTCACCCCTTAAGGTCTACCACTACATTGATGGTGAGCGCAACAATCACCGTATTAAAAAGAAAGGACAACATACCGTGGAGTAATACCAGGCGGCGGATATGCCTGGAGCTGATCGTAATATCGGATACCTGGAAGGTCATGCCAATAACAAAGGAAAAATAGGCGAAATCAAGGTAATCGGGCCATTTTTCATTTGGGATTTCCAGGCCTCCGGCATTTTCATTTTTGTGGACGGAATGTTCCCCATAATATAAATGTGCGTACCTGTATGTGAAGATAGTATGCAGCAATATCCATGAAAATGTCACTCCTGCGATATAGATGAAGGTTTCCATTCCCTTACTGAGCTCCCAGGCGCTCTTTTTTCCCAGTAAGAGCAGCACTCCAGCCAGGCTGCAGAGAATGGCGATCACAACCACGACCGAGACCACCACACGGCTCGGATCCTCATGACTGGCGAGTACACGTATCTGCCGCGGACACATGGTAAAAAAGATACCCATGCTGATTACGACCATGGTGAGGCTGAAGGCATCCCATCCGATCATGAGGCGGGTTATCATTTCCATTTTTACCTGTAGCAGCAACAAGGATATGATAACCCCTACCAGTACGCTGATCATCAGTTTATGAATGGCCGGTAATTTATGAAACCAGGTTGGCGCTTTAATGTAGTGCGCTTCGTTTTTATCTTTTTCCATGCTGACACAATTTAAACAGTTGCAGGGACTACACAAAATTTGAATGGGCAGTTGAATGGGCAGTTGAATGGGCAGTTGCCGGGAAAGATGTTATCGGGCGGAAGTTATCCTTTTCCAAACCAGGTCATTCCCGTTTCGCCTTTCCAGCATCTCCATAATCCCCTGGCCATCCTTTACAAATATTTTTCTTCCCCTCGTATCGCTTTCCCGGAAAAACACTGTTTCGGTTTCCGGAAAGAGATTTTCCGGTTTTTTATTCCGTTTGCGTATGAATAAGGTATCGTTTTTTACTCCTATAAAGCAGGTATCGTTTCCGGATAATTGATAGCTTCCGGTATATTTTTCCAGGGACCTGGCGGATAATTTTATTGCCCGCGGCAGTTGGGGTATTTCAAAAATCTGTGAGCCAATCATTTTCCAGGTGGTATCCATCAAATGGTATGTATTGGCCACCCCGTAGGTGGTATGCAAATTCTGTCCGAATATCTGTTCGTATTCATCGGCGACATAATGAATGATAGCCGTTTTTTCATAAAAGGTAATTACCGGTTTAATGATTTTTATGTGACCTGAAAACCCTTTCGGGAAGGGTCTGAAGGTAGCAAGGAAATCCTTCTTATGATAACCGGTTCCATCTTCGGTTATCAGGTAACATCTGTCATCCAGATACTTTTCCCAAAGAACGGTTTGGCCGCCGGGAAGGGCATCTACTAAAGATTGTTCGATACCTATAAGCTTATTGGCAAGTATACTGCTATCCGTTTGTGCAGTAAGATGGGAGCAGACCTGCAAAGCCAGTACAGCCATCCATAAAATTTTACGATAATGCATAGTTTAGGTTTAGGCTCACGAATAGGATTTATCCTCCACCATAAATTTAACGAAACTATTTATCTTTACCGGAAAGCAGTTGTTATGTCTTTAATGCTGTTCCTATTCTCATCCCCATCAATTGTCCGTTACCGGTACCTGAATCTGTCTTTTTTTCAATTTGGTGTTTACCTCCTTCTATCTTTGCAGGGCCATGGGCAGACAGGAATTACCGACCGGCAATCGGTCTATGTACAGCCGGTCGATGTTCAGCATTACGGATTTTCCCTCCATTTAAATGATTCGAATAACCGGATCCGTGGTGTAGCCACAATAAACCTTCAATTTACAAAAGAAACAAGGCATTTTTCCCTGGACCTGGCCGGACCCAATAATGCCGGAAAAGGGATGCGGGTAAGGGGAGTCAGGGAAAAAGGAAGGGTCCTGCACTTTTCCCAGGGTTCCCGGGTTCTGATCATTTATCCGGATCCGGCGCGGCCTAACCGTTCCGGCTCGACCCATACCTATACCATTGCCTATGATGGGATACCAGCCGATGGACTGATCATTTCCAATAATAAATTCGGACATCGCGGTTTTTTTGGGGACAACTGGCCGGACAGGGCACATAACTGGCTTCCTTGTATAGATCACCCTTCCGATAAAGCCACGGTTGATTTTACTGTGACCGCACCAGATCATTACCAGGTCGTATCCAACGGGCTGAAGGAAAAGGAAACCCTGTTGCCGGGGCATTTCAAAACAACCCGTTGGAAAGAGCGAGTGCCCCTGCCCACCAAGGTAATGGTAATCGGGGTCGCTGATTTTGCGGTGGACTCAGTTGGCAGGGTGCAGGGCAAGATGAAGGACAAGATACAGGACGGTGTACAGGATATTCCTGTTTACAGCTATCTTTTCCCGGAGGATAAACAACAGGGATTCCGATCCTATGCCACCGCTCTGGATATCCTGCCCTTTTTTATGAATAAGATAGGTCCTTATTCCTATGAAAAATTAGCTAATGTCCAATCCAGGACTATTTTCGGAGGGATGGAAAATGCCGGAGCCATTTTTTATTTTGAAGCTTCCCCCGGTGATAAAGCCATTGAATCTCTAATGGCTCATGAGATCGCTCATCAATGGTTCGGAGATGCCGTCACGGAAACGGATTGGCATCATATCTGGCTAAGTGAGGGTTTTGCTACCTATATGGCCCATATGTACCGGGAAGAAAAACATGGTAAGGATTCCTTAAAAAGAGCCCTCGATAAAGACCGGAAAAAAGTTTTTGCTTTTGAAGCCAAAAGAAAAACGCCCATTGTAGATACCACGGTGACCGGGAATTATATGCAGCTCCTGAATGCCAACAGTTATGAAAAAGGAAGTTGGGTTTTGCATATGCTCAGAAGGCAATTAGGCG
This sequence comes from Flavitalea flava, assembly GCF_054461575.1. NCBI lineage: Bacteria > Pseudomonadati > Bacteroidota > Chitinophagia > Chitinophagales > Chitinophagaceae > Flavitalea > Flavitalea flava. The sequence goes on along the minus strand of NZ_JBTLQH010000001.1, from coordinate 78,837 downwards.
ACAGCCTTTTCTGGGCAGGTATCCGGGAGTATTATGCCACCTACCAAAACCGGAATGCCAATACCGAAGATTTCAAAAGAATCATGGAATCCGTCTGCCGGCAGGATCTCCGGGTCTTTTTTGACCAATGGTTGTATCGTTCAGGACATCCCTCCCTCCTTGCCGGTTGGAACTACGATCCGGATAAAAAACTATTTTCTCTCCGGGTCGAACAAAAACAAGCCGGTCTTTTTGTCTTCCCGCTGGAGTTTACCCTGGACGGAGTGATGCATTCGATCTCCATCGGGGATAAAATTACGGATATTGATCTACCCCTATCCGGAAAACCTTTATCTGTGATCATGGATCCCGATGTTAACCTTTTGGCAGAAATTGAGCTAAGTGTTTATTTAAACGGCATCCGATAAAGAGCTGAAGGTAAAATCCCGGATCTTCATGGGAGGCACGAGATAACTACGGTAGGACTCCACGCTGATGCTTCTTTCCGGCTTGCCAAAAGCCTCTACATTGTTCAGCATGATCACGGGGCTTTCATTAAACCGGAAATTTTTCACCGGAAATTTCACTTCGCCGTTCTCGATATAAAAAGTGCCATCCCGGGTTAGCCCGGTCAGGAGCAAGGTCTGCGGATCTACCATCCGGATATACCACATCCGGGAAACGAGAATTCCTTTTTCAGTACTTTTGATCAGGTCTTCCAAAGAGGCATCACCGCCTTCCATAATGATGTTGCCGGGAAAAGGAACGGGCTTTACATTTTGTTTTTGCGCCCAGAAACGGGAATAACTGAGATTTTTTACCACGCCCTTTTCGATCCAGTTCGTCCTTTCCAGCGGTAGCCCATCGCGGCTCCAGGTAGTAGAGGGCAATTCGGGATTAAAGGGATCGGAATAGATCGTCACTTTCGGATCCATCATTTGTTCGCCAATACGGTTGCCTCCGCCGGCTTTGCTCATAAAACTCCTGCCTTCGTCGGCATTGCGTGCATCAAAACCGAAGAATAGATTTTCCAGCATGTAGGCTGCAGCGACCGGTTCCAGGATCACCGTATATTTCCCCGGTTCGATAGCCTTCGCCCCGATGGAGCCATTGGCTTTTGACGCCGCAATTTTGGTAGCGCTATAGGTATCCAATTTGCGGATATCATGAAAACCACGTGCAGCATATCCTGATCCGGTACCTTCCTCATTACGTGTCGTAATGGAGAATATAGTATCGGTGTTCTGATTATAGGCGTACAATCCTTTTGAATTCATGCTGGCATCAAAGGCAGTCGTATTTTCCAGGTAACCGGCAGCCTGCAAATTGGCTTCCCTGGCCACTCCGATACTTTTGGCCACTGCCTCTGCCCGTGTATCCGGGGTGATAGCTGCGGTAGCCGGTATATAAGTTATTGAATCCCGGTAGGTCTGTGGACCCAGCAAAGGCATATGTTCAGGGTTTTCGGGAGCGAGCTGAGCCAGCTCTTCCGATCTCCGCACTACTTTCTCCAGGGAGGCATCGTCAAATTCATCGATCGTCGCCGTTCCTGTCTTTTTTCCAAAGCTGGAACTTACAACAAGCGTCAACCGGCTTACTTCTCCGGCAGTGGATACAGCATTACGGGCATACCGGATATTCCCTCCTTCAGTACCGTTAAGACTGGCTTCGCATTCTTCCGCCCTGGAATAGGCGATCACTTTTCTTAAAAGTTGCTGAGCTTCCTCTTTATTTAAAATTGCCATATGATAAATTACAAATAGTTAGATAGATAAATTACCTGCTGATTTCCTCCCCCGGCTCAGATCTTTCTTGCCGTATTAATAACATTGACACCATTGAAACGGGAAGTGGAACTGCCATGAGAAACGGCGTTGGATTGCGCAGGCTGTCCTTTTCCATCATTAAAAGCCCCTCCCAACCGGTAATCATGTTCATCGGCCACCGCCACGCAGGAGTTCCAGAATTCCCGGGTATTGGCCTGGTAAGCTACATCCTTCAGCATGCCGGTGATCTTGCCGTCATTGATCTCGTAGAAGGTCTGGCCGCCAAACTGGAAATTGTAACGTTGCTGGTCGATCGAAAAAGACCCATCGCCGATGATATAGATCCCCTTCTGCACGTTTTTGATTATATCATCCGGACTCAGCGGAGTTTTCCCGGGACGCAACGAAACGTTGGGCATTCGCTGAAACTGGACATCCGCCCAGCTTTGTGAATAACAGCAACCCTGGGATTCCTTCAAACCGATGATATGTGCCTGATCACGGATAGCCTGATAGTTGACGAGGACTCCGTCTTTAATAATATCCCATTGTTTGCATTTCACTCCCTCGTCATCATAACCGACGGCGCCGAGCGAACCCTGCTGCAATTTATCGGCAACGATATTCACCTGTTTGCTTCCGAATTGAAAATTGCCGGACTTCCATTTATCCAGGGTAAGAAAACTTGTTCCTGCAAAATTGGCTTCGTATCCCAGCACACGGTCCAGTTCCGTTGGATGGGCCACCGATTCGTGAATGGTGAGCCAGAGATGGGACGGATCCAGTACCAGGTCGTATTTCCCCGGATCCACGGTCTTTGCAGTGATTTTCTTTGTTACGTCCGCGGCTGCATTCTTAATATCCTCCAGCATATCGTAACGCCCTTTGTACCGGGTAACTATTCCTGTCACCTTGCTTTCGGGGGTTGGGGTCAGGTATTCATACCCCATTCCAACCGGAGAACTCAGGGAACGACGGGTCTCAAATTTACCCGAGGCTTTATCGATCCTGGTTACATTAAAGAAGGGGTAGATCCGATGGACATCCTGATCGATATAGGAACCGTCCGTAGATGCAAAATATTTTTGCTCGTTGACGGCAAGAATGGCCGAGCTGACAAAATTAGCACCTCCCTGCATGGCGATTCCGTTAACGGACAATAACAGATCCACTTTTTCCTTCAGCGGTACTTCGAATGTATTTTTAAGGATCGGTGTTTTCCAGCTTACTTCGCCATACCCTTGCTGGGGAGCCAGCTGCACCGGCTGGGTCAGTATCTTAGAATTGGCTTTGGCAACCGCCACAGCCCTTTCGGCTGTCCTTGCCACTCCTTCGGCCGTGACTTCGTTGGAAGCCGCAAACCCCCAGGATCCGTTGGCAATGACCCGGATTCCCACCCCAAAAGACTCCGTATTGGCGATATTCTGGATCCTGTTCTCCCGGGTAACGACAAATTGGTTCAGATACCTCCCTATCCGGACATCAGCATAACTGGCCCCTTTGGAACGGGCAGTCGTCAGCGCAATATCGGCCAGTTGTTTTTTTACTTTTGTCTCGATGCCCTCATTCAAAATTGCAGACGGGTCAATGATCTTCGAGCCAAAGGGAAGTGAAGGGAGCGCAAATGAGCCTAAACCCATTCCCGCCATTTGAAGAAAGTCTTTTCGTTTCAAGTTGGATCTCTTTGTATAGTGATTAGTACAACCTTGTCACAGGCAATCTAATTAAGTTCCGGTTAAATTTTGGCCCGTTCATCATAACTTTTTCTCCACCCATAAGAATATACAACTAAAAAGGAAAAGGATATACAACCAAGCCCTGGCTAAAGGGATTTGTCTTTCCGGCCTTGATCCGTTCTGACCTGATCCATTAAGACCTGATCCTTCCGAATCTGATCCGATTCTGGCTGAAGGCGCTGAAACTGTCTTCCCGCGGCCATTTTCCTCCTTCGAGGCTATACATTCCAGCGTTTCTTTCCTCCTTTGTTCCCTCTTCAATCCCTGCCAATCCTTTTGATCCCAGGCATACCACCAACAGGAGTCACCCTCAGGCATCCGCGCAAGCTGCCATCCCGCTTGCCTTGGCCAGTAATTTCCGCTCCACAAAAAAGGGAACCACCTATCCTGCTGCAGATATACAGCAGTGAGTGGATCCATCCTCCCTTCCCCGGCAAATGCACCCTGGGGCTGTTCGTCTTTTGCCGTTCGAAGCAGCACCCTGACCGGCTCATCCACCTGCGGAATAGCCGGGAGTATTTTCCATTCCCTGCCGGTGCTGAGCCCTTTGGATGCCTGTTGCAGGATCTTGGACCAGGTAGCGGAATAATCCTTATTCGCTCCGGAAAGCCTGTATGAATAGGTATGGGTTAGGGTAGATGAAATTATTTTCCCCGATCCGTACAGACTACTGCTCACTACTATCCCGGAAAGACTATCCCTCATCAGGGGTCTTGAACCGTTAGTTGTCCTGATAAGGAACCCCCTGGCTGAATCCCTGCCTGTCATCGTGCTGTCTGCACGAATGATCAACCCCATGCCTTTTTCGGCTATCTGTTTTCGCAGAAAGGACCGTTCTGCAGAACTAAGGTCATTCAGGGCCTCTTCATCGGCGATTACGATATCGAAATTCACCAGTAATTGCGGAGACAGACGATCCAGGGAGATTTGCGTTCTGTTCAAAAAAGTTCTTTCCACCTTTTCTTTACTGATGGAAGTCCGCATGGCAATCGAATGATGGTTTTGGAAAAGCCAGTTCGCTAAAAAGGTGTTTTCGAATCCAGGGACGGAATTCAGAAAAAGAATTCTCTCCGGTTTTCCCGGAATTACTTCAACCGGAATGGTCTCTTTTTCCAAAGTGTCTGATCCGCTGATAAGGGCCAGCCCATAGACCGCCCTTCCCCGGTGAGCAGGTACCGTATTTATTTCAAAAACGATCGATGAGTCCAATGCGGATGAGGCAAATACGATTGAGTCAGGCTGCACATGAGCACCGGTCAGGATCAGTTTTAACGATTTCAGGGTCCTGCCCGCCAAGCCTATCATTCCCTGAATCCGCAGCTGTTCTCCTGGTAACAACTGCTGCTTCCAACTGACAGCAACGATACCTGTAGCCGGTGCCGGTGGATGAAACGACAGACCATGGGGCGGCCAGGCGGATTGTTTGGATAAAAGATTCCATTCCTCTTTTTTTAATCCGAACCCCATGACATGCAGGGACTTTAATCCTGCATTTCCCCCCGAAGACCCAAACCTATACCTTAACTCTTCAAAACCCGGGTACAATAAGATATCTCTGTCCTTCTTTTCCTGCATAAAAGATTGCAGGCTATCCGGGTCAAATCCTTCAGTCAGCAATAATCCTTCTTTACCAGCCTGCGACAGGTCTGCTTTTGCCGTAATGCTGATCGGTATCGTCATACAGGCCAGGCTGATCACTGCCAACCCTGTACAGGCAAGCCTGGCCGGAAGACGAAGTCTGTTCGGCCGTCTCCACTCTTTCCGTGCCAGAAAAATCAGCAGGAAGAAAGAGAGACCAATCACACTATCGTTCCAAAGGGCAGTCATGGTTTTCGTTGGGGGTCATTCAGGTTCATAAAATAAAGTGCTGATAATCCGCCGCCATCGGAAACTTTGATAGGAAAGGGAGTGGCATTCGCCTCAGGCAGCATTTTTCTAATGGCTCGTTGAACCTGGGCAATATCTGTTTTGCCCTGACTGAGATCAACCGGTTTTCTGGCACCCGGGTTAATGTCCGCCCCCTTGTCCAATATCCTTTTTATGGCCTGGAAGGCAGGCAGGTATTCTCCCGGATGTGAAGCCGCTGTCTTCCCGATCTGACCTGCCGCCTTTCGCAGGATTTCAAGGGAAGGTTTGGATAGTTGAACGGAAGTTTGCGTCAATAATCCTAAAGAGATCCTCAAAATAATTTCCGGATCTGGTACATCTCCCTGCAGGGAACGATGAACAGGCTGACCGATCGATTCCAGTTTACCGGAAAGTCGTTTTGCGGGGTCTAAAGGCGTGACCCTTACACCGGTTTTCGCTACATAAGCCCTTGACTTTTGCTGGAGATCCTTTAAAAGTCGTAAGGCTTTATAAGCATATGGCAGCGCTTCTTTCGGCTTGTACGTGCGTAACCGCAATTCCGCATTCCACATTTCCGTCAGGGTAGCTTTTAACTGCTCCCTGATCGCCGGTTCAAAATAAGTAGCGTCTTCTGCCTTATCGTGTTTATCTGTAAATGCATCAAGAATACTTTTGGCGTTCCCGAAATCTGTCAAGCCCCCGTTATTTTCCGAATGATCTCCTTTCGGTCCTTCTTCCGATTCTTCGCCCAGATATTTCCCATAACGCAGCCTTAATAAATGCTGATCGAATCCCAGGTCATTGCTCCGGTTATTAAACCGGGCAACCGGGATCGTATCCTGCTCCCGCAGCAATTGTTCCGTCTCCAGGATGATTTGCCGTTCGCTGCGGAAATATTCGGGTTTAACGTCCATGCCCATCTTCATTCCTTCCAGGCTCATCAATTGCGCTGTATCGGTTAGTGATAAAATATACATATCAGACCGCGACTCCTGTTGATGGCTGTCAAGGGCACGGATATAGAAGTATAATTCATCGCCGGGCCGAAGCCCAAGGGCGGGAAGATCCAGGGAAATGGCCAGCTTGCAGGAAACAGGACGTTCTGAAAAAGACCGCCCGAACGGAATGATTTTTTCACTGAATCTCACTGCTTCGCCGCTTCCGCTGGCAAGAGTTGCTACCACCACTGCATCTTTTATTCCATAATCGTCCTGCACAAAGACGGTCAGGGGTATTTGCTCCGGTTCGCCATATTCAACCACAGAATAGGGTTCAGGAGTTCTGACCAGGATCCGGGGAGGCTCGTCGGGGACTATTTCGATTTTGTACAAGGCCGAAGTCAGATCCCCAACACGCACCTGGTAAAAACCGGAATGAACCGGAACTACATTCAGATTCCAGTAAGTATGCTCTTTATTCTCCGGTTGAAAGGATTGTCGAAGAGTATCGTTGAACAGGAACTGTACGTCGGACGCAGGCAGGGATGTTTCCAGTCTCCAGTTCAAAAGCGCCCCTTCTTCCACCCGCAGATCAGGCTCATCCTGGTCACGGACTGGTTTCCCGGTATAAGCCGGTGGAATAATGCGGATATGGATCGAACGAAGGGTCGGAACCGGTTTATTCTCTACTTGAATTAATGCCCCTTTCCCCGGGATCAGATTTTCCGGATAAGTGGAATAGTTATCCTGCCTGGTAAAATAAAAGACAGTATAGGCCACTATCAGGAAACATCCCCACCCTATTATTTTTTTCCGAAAGGGCCGGGGTGTATCAATCGAACGAAGTTTGGCCGCAGTTTTCGCGGTCTGCCATTTTTCAAGTGTTCCCAATTCTTCTACCGGCCGAAGCAATAATTCACTGCTTTCCTCCAGTTCCGGCAGTCGTTTATCCAGGAAACGGGCTGTATCCGTCATCGTCATACGCCAGGCGGGGAAAAAAAATAATGCGATCAAAAAAACTGCCTCGAATAGCAGCAACCCAATCCAATCCGGAGCTTCTGCTCTCCTGCTGAACAGGGCCGCACCCAACAAACCTGCAGAAAGACCAATAAGCAGGCAAAGCAGCACACTCTGTATCTTCCACCCTATTTGCAGGGAACGGATCCGTTCCCTGCCGGTCCGGTCCAAAACAGTTTGTTTCCCCCCGGATCTTTTCCTGCCTCCCTCTCCTGCCGGATATCTTTTATCCATTGGATTTTTTTTTAGACCCGGACAGTGAAATTATCCGTTCAAGCAGAAATAAAATAAAAATCAAAACCCATGTGCCCCTTGCGAGATCAATCGTACCTGTTGAACTTGTCATCTTACTGGCAGGTCGTGACTGATTTTGTTGGGGAAGGATCTGCAAAGGATCCAGCATCCTAAGATCCCGGTCCGGAAGATAAAGAAATGCGGCAGGATCAAAAACTACAGGATCAACAATCAATTGTTGCAATAAAAGTGGAAAAGAAGGACTCCATACAAGGCCGTTCCATGCCGGATCGAAACGGGAATAAAAATGAAAAATATGTATTTCAGCTGACCCGGTACCCGTGCTGTTTTTTTCCAAAGCCAGCAGAGCCCCGCCAAAACCATCTTTCCATACAGAGCTATATTGATCTGCAGTAGAAGCAGATTTTATCATCCTCCCGATCCATATTTCCGGCATACCATCGATCCAGGTATCCTGCAGGATCTCCTTTCCTTGTTCCATTCGAAATATATTGACAGGGGAAGTAGTCCCGGAAACGGCACCTGCCTTTAAAAACTCCTCCGGAAAGGATTCGGTGGAAAGCCAGAACAGCCAATCCAATCTGCCGGATCCGGGCAAAAAAACCTGTTTGGCCTGTACTGCAGTACTGATCACCGTTACGTTTAAACTACGATGAGTAAATTCCTCCACCGAGCGGAAGGCCGCTAATAAATAACGGCAATCCGGTTTGTATTTATTTTCAGCATAAATCGCGATCCTTATTGCTCCGGTATCTACCAAAACCGGTGGCTGCCCATTCAGGCCAACCGAAAGACGTCCGCCGACCATATTTGCCTGGTTCCTTTCCATTTCCCCGCCGGTAAAAGAATTACCCGTTCTCCGGCTGCTTCCAGTCAAAATCCGGATAGACTGCTTTTTATCACCGGGAAAAATCCAGGCTCGTTCGATCCATCGGTTGACCGTATCCGCCGGGCCTTCGGGCTCCGTATACCAATGGATGTCCCGGCCGGTAACAGGCCTGTTGCCAGAATAATGATTCAACGCCCCTTTTGCAAAAATATAAAAGGGTAACCCCGCAGGGGCAGCACGGTCAGCAGCCCTGAATAAGGTCCAATAAGAAGCAGATTTCCCGGGCTCGTGGAAAGAACTGTGTTCACCGTCCATTTCATGCAGGGAATACCCGGCATTCAACAGGGAATCAATCAGCGGCCGATACGCGGAAAAAGTTACCGATTTTTCCTTTTCCACCAATACCCAGCCTTTAAAGGAATTCTCCTTCAGGGTTCGTTTCCAGAAAGGTCCGGATAACAGCAACGCCAGAAAAAATAGCAGCAGACAACGAAATACCAGCAGCAGCCATTCTGAAGGAGTCCGGTTTCTGGTCGGTTGCTGGTTTATTTTTTCCAGAAAAACGACACTGCCTACCTTCCTGATTTTTCCCTGTTTGTTATTCCACAAAGAGATGATCACCGGGATCCCTATCCCGGCCGCTGTGATAAACCATATGGGTTGTAAAAGAAATAACACCCTTACCCGTTTGATTTTTGGCGCTGTTTGAGAAAATCCCTTATCGCCAGATCCAATGGTTCATCCATGCGGATCAGCCGGTAGGCGATCTGTTTGTCCAATAATTGCATTCGTACCCTGGCTAACCAGGAATGCAGGTTTTCTTTATAGTTTTTATCTGTCTCTCCCGAACCAAGCGGAATTCGTTCGCCCGTTTCCAGGTCTTCCACATGACGGTATCCTGCATACGCCATTTCCAGTTCATTTTTAGCCATGATATGAAAAACAATGATCTCATGACGTAAGGATGACAACAGTTCCAATAATTTGCCGATCTCCCCATCCTGTTCATACATATCCGTAATAAAAATCAGCAATTCCCTTTTATGTTCTCCCGAAAATAAATGCTGATATTTTATGCTGCTGCCCAACCGGCCTTTTGGATCGAGGTTCTCCAGCTGATAAAAAAAACGGGCCATATGCCGGGGATCCTTACGGGACGGAAGAGAGAAGACCTCTCCTTCCTTAAACACGTTCAAACCAACGGAATCACCCTGTGCATGCGCAAGCCAGCCCAAAGAAGCCGCCAATAACCGTGCATAATGCATTTTGGAGAATTCCCCGTCCCGGTGATCCATGGAATGGCTGGCATCGACCAGGAATTTAATGGAGATACTGGTTTCGATCTCAGATTCACGGATATAATATCGATCGGAACGGGCATAACGTTTCCAGTCCAGCCACCGCAGATCATCTCCGGGCTGGTAGCTGCGGTATTGGCTGAATTCCAGACCTGGCCCCCTGACCTTGCTTTTATTTATGCCGGCCATAAAACCATCGACAGTGTGACGGGCCGCTAAAGCCAGGTCCTTGATAGCCATCAGCATATAGTGATCGGGCAATGAAGACATGAGCAACAGAATATGGATGATTCACGATAAAAACGATGATTCAGGATATTAAACGAGGATACAGGTTATTAACCAAACAGAACTTCCTTAATCAGGAAAGCAAGGTACCCGGACGCTTCACGGTTTTTAATAAGACCTCCGTCACCTGATCCGAAGTTATATTTTCGGCTTCGGCTTTAAAATTCAGTAATATCCGGTGACGCAGCACCGGAAAGGCCATATGATGAATGTCTTCCGGAATGACAGCATACCGCTGTTGGAACAAAGCCCTTGCCTTAGCCGTCAGGATCAATGCCTGCCCCGCACGGGGGCCGGCCCCCCAGCGTACCCACTCTCTGACAAAGGCAGGACAGTCGTCATCGGGTCTTGTCGCCCGGATCAGCGCCGCCACATATTCAACCATTGCCCCGCTGATACTTACTTCCCGCACCAGCTCCTGTAACTGCAGGATCTCTGCGCCATTTACAACAGGCAGGACAATCGGCTTTTTATTCCCGGTGGTATTGCTCAGGATGGTAATTTCCTCCTTGGCCGTAGGGTATCCTATTTTAATGTATAAAAGAAACCGATCCAGTTGCGCTTCCGGTAAAGGATAGGTGCCAGCCTGTTCGATCGGGTTCTGCGTGGCCAGGATAAAAAATGGCCGGTCAAGATGATAGGTCTGTCCAGCGTAGGTGATTTCAAACTCCTGCATGGCTTCCAATAAGGCAGATTGCGTTTTAGGAGGTGTCCGGTTGATCTCATCCGCCAGCACGATATTGGCAAATAAAGGTCCTTTATTGAATTTAAAGAAACGCCTTCCCGTAGCATGGTCCTCCTCCAATACTTCCGTTCCGAGAATATCAGTAGGCATCAGATCGGGAGTGAACTGGATCCGGCGGAAACTGAGATCAAGGGATTGGGACAAGGTTCTGACCATGAGTGTTTTGGCCAGGCCCGGAACTCCCTCCAGCAAACAATGCCCACCGGCCAGTAAGGCAATCAGGATCTCTTCCAAAATAACATCCTGACCAACAATGACCTTCTGCATTTCCTTTTTCAGACCGGTCAGTTTTCCCAAAAGTGACTGTGCATGGCTTTCGACGATTTCCAAACCAGGAGTTTTTAACTATTAATAAAGAAATTGGCCGTTTATTAAATATTTTTCTATTCCTAAAGCAGGAAATTAAAGAATAATTCATGAATTTTAAAAAAATTACATGGCCGGTGAGAAACGAAAAGTTTACGTTCACGAGATTACGATACCGTTCAGGGGACTGGGATACCGATCAGCGCATGCCCTCCAATCTGCTGAATTCCCTGATAGAATACACGACTATTCCCGTCGACCTCCAGGAAAAGATTATCGACCTGGACAGCGAAGAACTTTTCCATTTCCCTTTCTGTTACCTGAGCGGACATAAACTGGTCCAGTTCACGGCTAAAGAAGCCTCCAATTTCCAAAAATACGTGCAGAACGGTGGTTTTGTCTTTGCAGATGACTGCAATCATGATATCGATGGTTTGTTTGCACGGTCTTTCGAGACGCAGATGCATAATTTGTTTGGAGCGGCGGCTTTACAAAAGCTCCCGAAAGATCATAAAGTATATCATTCGTTTTTCCGTTTTGAGAAAGGTCCACCCAATACTTCCTTTGAATTGAACGGTTGGGGAGACGACCTCGTACATGACTACCTGAAGGCCGTCTCCTTCAATAACCGTATCGGCGTCCTCTACAGCAACAAGGATTATGGATGTGAATGGGACTATGATTTCCGGAACAAACGGTTCCTGGCCGAAGACAATACTAAATTCGGCGTAAATATTATCGTCTATGCCTTATCGGCAGGTTGAGAACGCTATTTACTGGTTTCGCTGTATTCCGATTGCTCGTTCTCCTTATTTTGATTCTGCTGCTGGTCATTCCCATTACCCTGCTGGTTGTTCTTATTATTCTGCTGGTTCCCGTTATTTGGTTGCTGCCCATCCTTATAGGTCGATGGCTGATTGCTCCTGCCTCTTCCGGAATTATAATCATTCTTAATATCCTGGATCTGTAAAGCCGGTTTGGAGGGCATTACCCCATGACCGTAATAATACGGAGGGGGATAAAGGCCCCAGGGGTTATAAAAGCCATAGGGGCCAAAGGGTGAAAATGGGTAATACCCAAAGCCGAGCCCAACTCCAACGTTTTAATTTATCCTGGTTCTCATAACTGTATTTTTTGTATATTACAAGGACGCTATACCAACCGGTAAGCCGGAACCGATTTTCAAAATTTTGCTTCGATGAAGCATTTCGCTCTCTTCTTACTTTTTTTAATGCCACTGGTTCTCCCGGCGCAATCCGTTATTTTCATTAAGATCGATGGCACAATCAATCCTGTAGCAGCCGGGTTTATTCACCGTAGTCTTGAAAAGGCAACGCAGGAAAAAGCAACTTGTCTGATCATTCAGCTCAATACCCCTGGCGGATTACTAGCCTCGACCCGCCTTATCGTCAGCGACCTGCTGGAGTCTAAAGTGCCTGTGGTGGTTTATGTCTCTCCCGGAGGGGCTCATGCCGGATCTGCAGGTGTCTTCCTTACGCTGGCAGCAGATCTGGCCGCGATGGCGCCGGGTACTAATCTGGGAGCTGCTCATCCGGTGGATCTGCAGGGTCAGTCCGACAGCGTTATGGGAGACAAGGTCACCAATGATGCAGCAGCCTTTATCCGTTCCATCGCAGAAAAAAGACATCATAACGGAAAATGGGCTGAAGCTGCCGTACGGAAAAGTGTATCCCTCACCGAACAGGAAGCTCTTTCCGAAAATGTGATCGATCTGATCGCCAGGAATACCGAAGACCTGCTCGGGCAGCTGGATGGCAAAACAGTTGGCACTGCCATTCTGCATACCCGTTCGGCCAGGGTGGAAACCCTGGAAATGAGTTTTACAGAAAAGATCCTGGATTTGATCAGCAACCCTAATTTCACTTATATACTATTGATGCTCGGTATGTATGGAATTCTGTTCGAGTTCTTTAATCCGGGGTCGATACTTCCAGGTATCGTAGGAGTAATTTCTCTCATCCTTGCCTTCTATGCCATGCAGACCCTTCCGGTTAATTATGCGGGTCTGGCCCTGATCGTTTTTGCCCTTCTTCTTTTTGTACTGGATCTCAAACTCGCAAGTCATGGACTGCTGGCAATCGGAGGTGTCGTTGCCCTGTTGCTGGGTTCCCTTATGCTGATCCGGCCGGGAACCGGTCCTGATTTCGTTGGAATCTCCAAAGTGATCATTGTTGCTTTCACAACAGTTACCGCCCTTTTTTTTCTAGGGGTCATTGGCATGGGGCTGAAGGCTCAGCAAAGAAAGCAGGTCACCGGGCCCGAAGCGATGATCGGAGCAACGGGCATAACCCTCGAAGCCCTTACGCCAACAGGTATGATACGATTCCAGGGAGAACATTGGAAGGCAGAGTCGGTCTCCGGCCCTATCGACAAAGGCAAAAAGGTCCGTATCAGAAACGTGCAGCATCTAAAATTATTTGTTGAACCGGTTGCGGAATAATAAGGCAGGAAACAGAATTTGGACAGGTAAAAAATAAAAAAACAGTTTATATGGAAACAGTTCCCATCACGCTTATTGTTATTGTTGTCTTTGTAGTACTTATCCTTTCGAATGCTGTCCGGATCCTGCGCGAATACGAAAGGGGTGTTATTTTCCGCCTGGGGCGATTGATCTCCCCCGATGGAATCAAAGGGCCCGGCCTCATCCTTCTTATTCCCATCATCGACAAGATGGTAAAAGTAAGCCTGCGTACCGTTGTCATGGATGTTCCGCCGCAGGATGTCATTACGCGGGATAATGTATCTATTAAAGTAAATGCCGTTATTTATTTCCGCGTCCTGGAGCCACAAAAGGCTATTGTTCAGGTAGAGAATTACCTGATCGCCACTTCCCAACTCTCCCAGACCACCCTTAGAAGCGTTCTGGGGCAATCCGAGCTCGACGACCTTCTTTCGCAACGTGAAAAGATCAACCACCGCCTTCAGGAGATCATCGATGCACACACAGAATCCTGGGGGATCAAGGTGAGCAATGTAGAGGTCAAACAGATCGATCTGCCCCAGGAAATGCAGAGGGCAATGGCCAAACAAGCGGAAGCCGAACGGGAACGCCGGTCAAAAGTAATTTCCGCAGAAGGAGAATTTCAAGCCTCGCAAAGGCTGGCGGATGCAGCAGAGATACTGGGCCAACAACCCAGCGCTATTACGCTGCGCTATTTACAAACCCTGCGTGAGATCGCCACCGAAAAGAATTCAACTACCATTTTTCCTGTTCCGATAGACCTGCTCAAACCATTCCTGATGAGGGAGGAGAAAAAAGAGGATAAGAAGGAAGACAAAAAGATGGAGTAACCAATTTAGTGATCAGCGTCAAGGTATGAAAAGCGGGTTATTCTGTCACCGGGAAAATTCAAATACCTCATGGTGCTGCACTTTCTCTTCGAACTCCAGCAGGAAATCCTTGTCTTCCGGATAATACTTGGCTTTTTCCAGGTCTTCCCCTGCAAAATTCCGGATAACGTCCAGATTTTCCCAATAGGTTATGAGATTAAAATGGGCCTCGTCCCCTTTTATCTGATGAAGAAAACTCAACCCCTTAAATCCTTTTGTGGAGGAATAGTCGGGTACGGCCCGTTCCCGCAAAAATGCGCTATAAGCCTCCAATTGGGAAGCCTTGGTTTTACCATGCCAGATCCTTGCGATCATAATTTTCGTTTTTGAATAGCCAAGTTCGCAAAAAAATCACTCGCTACTCAAGCCATTCATAAAATTTCCCGTTCACATTCTGAATATTTCGGTAAATTGATGGGGCAGAACAAATCCTGAACAATCATTACCAAAAGCATTTTTTATGCCCTCTTACAACTTACTCATCAATGGTAAAAGTATCCAGGTGGAGGCCGATACCAAAATGCCGCTGTTATGGGCTATCCGGGAATTGGTCGGACTTACCGGCACAAAATATGGCTGCGGCATAGCCCAATGCGGAGCCTGTACCGTACTGCTTAATGGAAATCCCGTACGGTCCTGCTCCATTCCGGCGTCGGCCGTTGCCGGTCAGCCAATTACGACTATCGAAGGTCTTTCATCGGATAATTCCCACCCGGTACAAAAGGCATGGATCGCCGAACAGGTACCTCAATGCGGATATTGTCAAAGCGGGCAGATCCTGGCTGCCTCCGCGTTGCTGAAGCGTAACCCCCATCCTACGGACAAAGATATTGACACCGCCATGCAGGGGAATATTTGTCGTTGCGGCACTTATCCCCGAATTCGCAAAGCCATCAAAACCGCCGCTCAGTCTATAAACAGTGGCTCCCATTAAAACCAATAAAATTTACCTGAGATGGAAAAGACCGATCAAAAAAAAGATCCTGGATTCTCCCGCCGGCAATTTATCCGCCAGGCTGGTCTTTCCGGCATAGCCTTAACGGTGGGAGCCTATTTCCCTGCCTTTGGTGAAAAATCAGCAAAGGGAGCAATAAACCCGGAGATTATCACCGCAGCCGGTGCGGATCTGAAAGGAATAGAATTGATGACCTGGATCTCAATCGATCAGTTGGGTAAGGTCACGATCCTGAACCACCGTTCCGAAATGGGTCAGGGCGCTTACCAGGTAGTGCCCCAAATGATTGCTGAAGAATTGGAAGTGGATCTCGATCAGGTGAATATCGCATTTGCTCCCGGCAACCAGAAAAAATACGGCAGCCAGGTCACAGGTGGAAGTTCCACCGTAAGGGGATCTTACAAACACCTGTTACAGATAGGCGCATCTGCCCGTGAAATGCTGATCGCCTCGGCCGCAAAAAAATGGACTGTTCCGGCCGCCGAATGTTATGGAGAAAAGGGCCAGGTGATCCACCGTCCGTCCGGCAAAAAAGCGGGTTATGGCGAACTGGTGGAAGAAGCGGCTAAAATGGCCCCGCCCAAACAGGTAAAATTAAAAGAACGGAAAGACTATACTATCATAGGAAAATCGCTGCCCAGACAGGATACTCCATTGAAGACCAATGGCCAGGCCATTTTCGGCCTGGATAAAAAATTGCCTGGCATGCTGTATGCCGTCGTGGAACGCAATCCACGTTTTCAGGGTAAGGTAAAAAGTTTCGATGACTCTGCCACGAAGGCAGTCCCCGGCGTAAAACAGGTTTTTAAGGTACAGCGTGCCGTCTTCGCTATAAATTGTGAAGGAGTGGCAGTAGTGGCAGACAGCATTTGGGCAGCCATGCAGGGAAGAAAAGTGTTGAAAGTAGAATGGGATGATGAAGGCTTTGAACACCTGGATACGGAAAAAGTATATGCCCGGATGCGGGAAGATCTTAACAAACCCGGTTTGTCTGACCGTACCGTTGGTAATTTCGAAGGAGCCTTTTCGAATGCAGATAAAAAAGTGGAGGCTATCTATGAAACGCCTTACGAAGCACATAGCTGTATGGAGCCGCTCAATTGCATCGCTCATGTCCACGATGACAAGATCGAAGTGTGGGGCCCCATCCAGGGCCCCGACTGGGTGCAATCGGACCTGAGCGAGAGAATGAAAGTGCCCCTGGAGAATGTTACGGTGAATATGACCTTTCTGGGAGGAGGCTTTGGCCGGAAGGCATTCCTGGACTATCCGCATGAGGCCGTCCTTATCTCGCGTGAAATCAAGGGCCCGGTACAGGTTATCTGGACACGGGAAGACGATATGACGCTTGGTCCTTTCCGCCCCGGCGCTGTCTATGGTTGTAAAGGAGGACTCGATAAGGGGGGAAATATTATTGCTTTCCAGACCAAAACAGCCACCCAGAATATGAACCATCAATCAGCCGGCGTCGATCATGGCTCTTACAATGCAGATACGCTGGACGGATTACCCAAACCTTATTTCGAGTCGATACCCAATTATAGTTTCGCCGATATCCCGACAGAATCTACTATACCCGTGATGTGGTGGCGGTCCGTTTATGCCTCTACCAATGGTTTCGCCTACGAAAGTTTCATCGATGAACTGGCTCATGCTGCCGGAAAGGACCCGCTTGATTTCAGGAATGAACATTTGAACGACGATCGTTACCGGGCCCTGATCAGCCGTCTGGAATCCCTTACCGGTTGGAAAACACGGGGTAAGAATGAAGGATGGGGTGTCGCCATAACCGAATGTTTTTCCAGTCTGGTAGGAGAAGTGGTAAAAGTTTCCCGCAAACCGGACGGAAAGGTAAAAGTAGACAAGGTAATCGCGTTGATGGATTGCGGTTGGTATGTAAACCCTGACATTATTAAGGCCCAGGTGGAAGGAAGCATTATCATGGCCCTGGGAGCGGCAGTCAAACACGAAACCCATTTTAAGGATGGCAAGGCGGTGGAAAAAAATCTCGATACCTATAAAATGCCCAGGATTTCGGAAACCCCCGAGATCGAGGTCTATATAATGGACAACGATGAAAAAGCCGGGGGTGTCGGAGAACCGGGATTGCCGCCATTGGCGCCTGCCCTTTGTAACGCTATTTTCGATTTAACGACAAAGCGTATCCGTAAACTACCCTTCAACCTGGATGAAGTATGAGACAACACCTTAAAAGATCAATTCAATAAAAAATCCATATGAAGATCAAATCCGTTCTGCTCCTTTCTTTAATTATCCTTTCTACCCTTCTTACCCTGACCTCTTTTCGCAGAGAAGGGCCCGCACAAAGGGAATTGTTACCGGGGAAGACCTTGTCCTTTAAGGGCGATGAACCCCGACAGGGCTTTGACCTGAAAGCCAGTATAACACGCGGGAAAGACGTTTATCTTTCCTACTGCCTTTCCTGTCATGGCGAAGAAGGCATCGGTATCGAAAATGTATATCCGCCGCTGGCCAAATCGGATTACCTGATGGCGGATAAAAAAAGATCGGTACTCCAGGTACTTAATGGCGCTAAAGGAGATATGACGGTCAATGGGAAAGTATATACCGGAGAAATGACCGGTTTCGATCTGACCAACGAACAGGTCAGCGATGTACTTAACTATTGCCGCAATTCATGGGGAAATAAGGGAACCAAAGGGGGGCCTGTCAAGCCCGAAGAAGTCAAAGCTGTTCGCCCGGCCGATTAAGGGTCACTAAGAATAAACACTTAGTCGCAATAGAAAAAGCCTATTAGGTGAAATAGGCAAGTCGCCCCTTCGTTAATCTCAGGAACCCGTAACCATCATTCTATTGCCTGTTAAACCAGAGCCGATGCCGGCCATAGCTGCTACTCTGAGATCCCTGGTCTGCCTGCTCTTATCGCTGGCAACCCAGTATGCAAACGCGCAGCGGCAAAACCTGAAATTCGATCACCTGGATATCAATGCCGGCCTTTCCCAGAACAACGTCCTTTGTGTTTTACAGGACAGCAGAGGTTTCATGTGGTTCGGAACGCGTGATGGTCTGAATAAATACGACGGGTATAAGATCACCGTTTACAGAAATGACCCAAGGAATCCCCATAGCCTCAGCAATAATTTTATTTCCGCCATCATTGAGGATACCGGAGGCTTAAAATCAGGCTCCATCTGGGTGGCAACCCGTGGGGGAGGCTTGAACCGGTATGACAGGGAAAAGGATCAATTCACCTGCTATAAAAAGGAAACGGTCAGGGCAAATGGCATTTCCAGTAACCTGCTGACAGGTCTGGCCGAAGACCGGGATGGTAATTTATGGATTGGTACGGAAGATCAGGGGCTTAATTTTTTTGAACCGGCTAAAGACCGGTTTACCCATTTCACTTTTCAGCCTGATAATCCGAAAAGCATTAGCGGGGATTATGTCAGGGGTATTTTAGTAGACAGCCGGCAGAATGTTTGGATAGGCACTTACGGCAATGGGCTGAACCTCCTGGACAAAAATTCCGGAAGCTTTACCCGTTTTCGTCATGATAACAGGAATGATTCGTCGCTGGGTGAAGATAAGATATGGGTTATCTATGAGGACAGCCGGCACCAGGTTTGGGTGGGTACCGATGGAGGAGGATTAAACTTAATGAACTCCGTTGGCCCCAAAGGAACCTTCCGGCATTTCCGGCATGAACCCCGAAATAAAAACAGCGTGGCCGGCGACGTTATTTATACGCTCGGGGAAGACGATAACAAACACCTCTGGATTGGAACAGAAAATGCCGGTCTGAGCATTTATGATCAGGCGTCCGGCAGCTTCCAGAACTACCTGCATGACGAAATAGACAATTCCAGCCTGAGTAATAATTCTCTTCATTCTGCTTACAGGGATAATAACGGCAATATGTGGGTGGGTACATTTGCGGGAGGAATGAATATCCTCAGTAAGGACGGCAGACGTTTCACCCATTATCAGCATACCACCGATGGAAACAGCCTCAGTAATAATAATATCCTTTGCCTGGTACAGGATTCGAAGAAAAAGATCTGGATCGGCACGGACGGCGGCGGCCTGGACAGGTTCGACCCGGAGACCAAAAATTTCATCCATTTCCGCCATGACCCAAATAATCCGAAGAGCATTTGCGGAGATTATATTCTCTGTGTCTGCGAGGATAAAAAAGGAGCATTATGGATTGGGTCCTGGGCAAACGGCATAACGGTCTTCGATCCCCGGAATAATACCTACCGGCATTTCCGGCATGATCCGGGCAATCCGAACAGCATCAGCAGCAACAATGCTTATGCTATCCTTCAGGACCGCGATGAAAATATCTGGATCGGGACCTATGGAGGGGGACTTGACCTTTATCATCCAAAGGACGGAACCTTCAGCCATTTTTCCTATGATGCGACGAACCCTGCCAGTGTCAATAATAAAAAAATACATTCTATTTTCGAAGGAAGACAGGGTGAGATCTGGCTGGGAACTGATGGAGGGGGGTTGAATTTATTCGACAAAAAAACCAGGACCTTCACTCAATATATTCATAAGGAAAACGAAAACAGCCTGAGTGATAACCGGGTTGGCGAGATCTATGAAGATGAAAAAGGTAATCTGTGGGTTGGAACATTGGTAGGGCTTAATTTTTTTGACAGAGGTGCCGGTCATTTCCGAACCTACACGACAGACGACGGGCTGCCCAATAACGTGATCTTTGGGATAATCCCGGATGGGAAAGGAAACCTCTGGGTCAGTACGAATAAAGGCATATCCCTTTTTAACGTTAAAGCCGGGACCTTTAAGAATTTTGAAATTTCAGATGGTCTGCAATCCTATGAATATAAAGAACACGCCTATTGTAAAAGTAGTTCGGGGGCGTTGTATTTCGGAGGAGTAAATGGTTTTAACGAATTCTTCCCTGACAGTATAAAAGAGAACCCTTCTGAGCCGCCCCTGCGAATCACGGGTTTCCAGGTTTTTAATAAGGATGTTCCTATTGCCGCCGACAGTACCGATCCCTCTCCGTTAAAGAAATCCATCTCGGAAACAAAGGAAATTACACTCCCCTACAGCAGTTCGGTGATTTCTTTTGAGTTTGCATCCCTGAATTATTCTTCTCCCGAAAAAAAGCAGTATGCCTTTATCCTGGAAGGATTCGATAAAAACTGGAATTATGTGGAGTCCAAACGGGTCGCGACTTATACCAACCTGGATCCGGGCCATTATATTTTTGCAGTAAGAGGATTAAATTATGAAGGGAAATGGTCGCCGCATGGAAGCTCCCTCAGGCTGACCATTACTCCTCCCTTTTGGTTGACCTGGTGGTTCAGATTGACAATAGGGCTGATTATCGCGGGAGTTTGCATAACTGCCTACCGCATTCGCATCAGCCACATAAAAGCACAAAAAAAACAACTGGAAGATCTTGTACAGGAAAGGACCAAACAATTGGGCCAATCCATTAAAGATGAACGGATCGCCCGCCTCAATGAGGAGAAAGCAAGGCAGGAAGCCGAACAGGCAAACCGGGCCAAAAGTGTTTTCCTGGCCAATATGAGCCACGAGATCCGCACTCCCATGAACGGAATGATCGGCATGGCCTCCCTTCTGGAACAAACACCGCTGACAGACGAACAACGGGGGTATACCGGGACTATTCAAACCTGCGGGGAGACCCTGCTTACGGTGATCAATGATATCCTTGATTTTTCCAAGATTGAATCGGGGCGTATGGAACTCGATGAAAAAGAAATGGACCTGCGCCGTTGTATAAAAGAAGTTCTGGATATTTTTAGCGCAAAGGCCGCAGATGCCGGACTTTCCCTTTATGGCCAAATCGATGAGAAGGTGCCTGCCATTATTATCGCTGATGAGGGCCGCCTTCGTCAAATCCTGATCAATCTTGTAGGGAATGCCATAAAGTTCACCCACCAGGGCGGAATCTCTGTCAAAGCATTTGTCGAAGGCCACCCGCAGACTGAAATACATCCGCTGAGAGATAAACAAACAATAGAAATCGGTTTTGAAGTTCGGGATACCGGTATTGGAATTCCCCCCGATAAGATCGATCGCCTTTTCAAAGCGTTTTCACAGGTCGATTCCTCTATAACCCGCAAATATGGAGGTACCGGCCTGGGGCTGGTTATTTCAGAAAAACTGACGGAGCTGATGGGAGGGCGGATCGATGTGAAGAGTGAACCAGGAAAAGGCTCTTTATTCAGTTTTACGATCCGCACCCGCAGTGGTGAACCAATAAATCTTATACCTATGGAGAACAACTTATCCGGACAAACAGAAAACAAGCCGGTGCTCCCTTCACATTTAGCGGAAAAATTCCCAATGCGGATCCTGGTAGCGGAGGACAACCCGATCAACCAGCAATTAACGATGATGATTCTTTCCAAAATGGGTTATTCCCCGGGAATTGCGGAAAATGGATTACAGGTCCTGGACAGATTACGGGAATTTTATTTCGACCTGATACTAATGGATATCCAAATGCCGGAAATGGATGGACTGGAAGCCACCAGGGTCATTCGAAAAACACAGGACAGGCAACCCATCATTATTGCCATGACCGCCAATGCGATGCGGGGAGATCAGGAAGAATGCCTTGCAGAAGGTATGGACGATTACC
This sequence comes from Flavitalea flava, assembly GCF_054461575.1. NCBI lineage: Bacteria > Pseudomonadati > Bacteroidota > Chitinophagia > Chitinophagales > Chitinophagaceae > Flavitalea > Flavitalea flava. The sequence continues at coordinate 56,892 of NZ_JBTLQH010000001.1, read as the reverse complement.
TTAGCAAACCGGTAAATCTGGAAGAACTGGTAAGCATGTTGGAAAAATGGGGGGAGAAAATAGCAGATCAGCTTTAAGCATCCTGATCCTGCGCTTCATCCTTTTTTTCGTCGTTCAAATAAAAACTTAAAGCTCCTGAAGGGCATTTTTTCACCTGTTCAATGATCCTCAGGGTGGTCGATGCCTCAGGTTTTATCCAGGGCTTTACCATCGGGTTAAATACTTCAGGCAACCCTGTAGCTGCTTTCCAGCAAATGGTCGAATGGATGCACATGGCTGGCTTCCAAACGATAGATACTTCTCCATTGGTGTACTTTTTGGAAATGTCTTTCATACCCTTAAATTAAGAAAAAAAATATATACAGAACCAATCAGTTAATATTCGTCGGAAAATGGGTTGGTCATCATGTTAAAAAACAGCCAAAACCCTTACCTGCAAAGAGTTTCGTAAACACACCCCCATGGTTGGCGTGATAAAATCCGGAAAATTGTGTCTTGTACACCGGTTTGCCATACTTTACCTTTGTCTTACAAATCTGATGATTGCTTCCGCGGACGATTGATTCCCGCCATAAGATCAAAACCGAAATTACCTGCTCCCATTGCTTCGCCAACCATTGCCATCTGATAACATTGCCGCCATCTAACTTTTTTATAAATAACATTTTAATAATCAGTAAAATTTAATTTAATCAATATGAATACCAAATCAGTAAGCACCCGTGTAGCAAAAACAATCTTTGTTGGTTTAACCGCAGTTGTTTTATTAGTAAGCAATCCCCTGACAAGTCATGCCGGTGGCATCAGCAACGATAAAAAACCTGCCCTGGTTACAGACGAACAGGTTAGCGTTCAGTATATCGGCATCAACGACAATAATGTTGTTTTCCGTGTTCAATTCGAGAACCCTACCGCCCAGAAATTCTGGCTGATCATTAAGAATGATGCCGGTGAAGTTGTTTACCACAAACAATTCAGCGATGCACATTTTGCAAAGTCCGTTATTTTCCCACAGGAAGAAGCAAACATCAATCCTACCTTCATCATCCGCAATGGCAATAATGAAGTAGTACGCCAGTTCGCCGTGAGCAAGACTGTTGTTGAGAATACGGTTGTAACTAAACTGTAAGGAATTACTTTAAGCAGATAATTAGCATTCAGATCGTTTCATAAAAACAAAAAGGCTGTCTCAATTGGTGAGACAGCCTTTTTGTTTTCGTAAGCATATCCTTTTTGCCGGACTTATTCTTTCCTTCTGCCCTTACTTCTGCCTTTCGCCGTTTTATTAGCCCCATTCGCCGGTATTTCCGGGAAAATTACCGTAATTCAGTTGCACCAAAGCAGGGAAGCAGATATCTTAGTGCCTGTAACGACAACATTAAACCAACTTTTGAATGTACAACCCATCTAATTCCACCGTACTTCAGGTGGAAGGTCTGAATGTCAGGTATGGCAATTTTCAGGCGGTAAAGGATGTTTCCTTCGAAATCCATTCCGGTGAGATTTTCGGCCTGTTAGGCCCTAACGGCGCAGGAAAAACCAGCACGTTAAGTGCGGTGGAGGGTCTGTTAAAACCGCAGTCAGGCTCCATCAAAGTAGCCGGTTATTCCGTCAGTGAACAACCCTTCCATGCCCGGGCTTCTATGGGAGTCCAGTTACAGGCGACCAGCTTTCAGCCTGAACTCACTATTACCGAGATCATTCAATTATATGCCGGAATATACGGACTCAGTCTTTCTAAAGATAAAGTAGCAACAATCCTGGCCGGGATCCAATTGCAGGAAGCTGCAACCAAACGTTTTGGAGAGCTTTCCGGAGGTCAGCAGCAAAGGGTTTCCCTCGTGATAGCAACCATCCATGAACCCCGGCTGATCTTATTGGACGAACCCACCACGGGTCTCGACCCGCAGGCGAGACGACAACTCTGGGAACGTATCGAAGCCATGCGCGACAAAGGTCATGGGATCATCCTTACTACCCATTCTATGGAAGAAGCAGAATCCGTTTGCGACAGGATCGCCATCATCGACCACGGCAAGGTTATCGCTATCGATACCCCTCAGGCCCTGATCGATCGCAACAGGGATATGCCTGAGGTCGTTCGCGCATCCCGTAAAGGAAAGATAACACTGGAAGATGTTTTTATCGGGCTCACGGGTACTGACGTTCGGCCCTGAAACGAGTCCGGAGCCAATTTTAGTTTCCGCCAAAACGCAAAAAATTCAGCAATATGCAAACCGCTCTCCCAAAGATCTCCACGGTTTTTTCGTCACTGCTCCGTGCAGATCTGACCACACAATGGCGTAATCGCCGTTCCTCGGTCCTGGTGATCCTGGTACCCACCATCATCCTTATTTCCTGGAAGGGGCTTGTTGATAAACTGGGAGGGCCTTTTGCCCTTTCCAACTGCATTACTGTCGGACTGACCGCAATTGGTCTGATGGGCTATTCCAATTCCATCGCCCGTGACAGGGATAAAGGAATCTTCCAACGTTTGCGTGTTGCCCCCGCCCCCAATTGGGCTATCATGATGAGCCGTCTGACCGTTCAATTGGTCATGATCATGATCATGACACTCGCTATTTTTATTGTAGGTCATAATTATGATAAGATAACGCTCTCCCCAACTGGCTATATTTTTAGTTTTTTAATGGCCATCGTGGGAGGCGCAGTTTACCTGAGCCTGGGCCAAGTCATCGTAGGAATGATCAAAAACCCGGAGACAGTCAGTGCCACCACCAGGCTGGTTTATTTTGCCTTTATCATGATCGGTATGTTCGGTGAATTAGGCGTATTAGGCAAAGAGATCGGCGATGCCGTAAAATGGTCGCCGTATGGGACGGTCAAACGTCTGCTCTCAGATAGTATGCAACCAGGAACCTGGGATTCACATACAACCATGGCCCTTCTGCTGACCCTGGGGTATACTCTGGTGTTTACCGTGTTGGGCATTAAATGGTTTCGCTGGAATACCAGGTAGGCTATTGGGAAATCTATAAATAATTGTCTTTCCCTTTTTTTTCTGGCGTATCTTTTTTATTACCACCCAATCCCGTAATCTTCACCGTTATTACTGCTGCCTCCCCAAAGGGTATTATGTTTCCAGTCGAACCAGATGGCATTAATCGGCCCGCTGGTACGGTCACCAAAGGAGGTAGTATAGCCCATTTGCTTCAGATCCTTCCTGACCCATGGGGGTGTTGTATTACCCAGTAAAAGATGGCCCGGGCGAGGTCGTCTGTCTTCCAGTTTTTCCCCACCAAGAGATAACCAGAGCTGATCGGAATTGATATTGGCCGCCTCGGTAGCTTCCTGCACCGTCATTCCGAATTCAACGATATTCAAAAAGAATTGCAGCAGGTTCTGGTCCTGGGTATCTCCGCCCTGTACCCCAAAACACAAATAGGGTTTTCCTTCTTTTAAAGCCAGGCTCGGTGTCAGGGTCACTCTCGGTCGTTTATGCGGCTCGACCACATTAAATGGATCGATAATGGAATCCAGGACAAAACTCTGCATCCGCTGGCTCATCCCGACCCCGGTATGACCGGCGATACAGGCGGGTGTCCACCCTCCGCTGGGAGTGATGGAAATTACCCAGCCTTCTTTATCGGCCGCTTCGATAGTGGTTGTACCGCGCCACAGCCGGTCGTGGTAGAGGGAGTCATTGACTTTTCCTCCTTTAGTTCTGCAATGATCGAATGCTATCGCCAGAGCGGCTTCATCGTTTTTGTTCTGATTGTCCGAAAAGGTAGTTGCATTCATAGCCCCTCCGGTATTGGGGGCAGTATTATTTCCGGGGCCGGAACCCTGTGCCATCCGGCTTCGTTGTTTTAACAATTCGGTATAGGGATTGGTCCTTCCCTCAAATGGGTAAGGATCACCAGGAGCGGCATTGGCATCGTTCCTTTCAAAACCGATAAGTTTGGCTCTTTCTTTGGCATATTCCTTACTTAGCAGTCCTTTCATAGGTTGGCCGGTCGAAAAAGCAGGATCTCCATAATAAAAATCCCGATCGGCAAAACTCAGGTTCATGGTCTGGTAGATCGTATGGATATAACGGGTACTGTTAAAGCCCATCGTTTTCAGATCGAAATTTTCCAGTATGTTCAGGCATTGCAGCAGAGAAGGGCCTTGCGACCATTGCTGCAATTTATAAACTTCGATCCCCTTATAGTTCACGTGCAGCGGCTCTTCTTCTACTGGCTTCCATTTGGCCAGGTCTTCCATAGTGATGAGCCCGCCTTGTTCCTGGCAGCCCCGGACAAATTCTTTGGCAATATCGCCTTTATAAAAACGATCATAGGCGGCATAGATAGCTTCCTTTCTGCTTTTTTTATGTTTCAGCGCATCCTGCTCCGTTTCCACCATTTTGGTCAGGGTCTCCAGCAAATCTTTTTGTACGAATATCTCCCCTGCTTCGGGTGCTTCCCTTTTCTCTCCGGGATGGGTTAAAAATACTTGTTTGCTATAGGGCCATTCTTTAAGGCGTTTTTTCTGGTTTTCGAAACTGTTGGCCGTCTGGGCCTCTATCGCGTAACCTTTCGCCATTTCCATGGCAGGGGCCAATACGTCTTTGAGGCTCATGGTACCGTATTCGGCCAGCATATAACAAAGACCGCCGGGAGTGCCCGGGGTGACTGCCGCCAAAGGACCATATTCGGGTGGAAAATTATAACCCTTGCCTTTAAAAAAGGACGGGGTCGCACCTGTGGGCGCAAAACCCAGTGCATTGATAGATAGAACCTTCCCTGTTTTGGGATTGTAGATCAGGGCCTGTGTCTCTCCCCCCCAGCTCAGCACATCCCACATGGTGCATACCGCACCTAACATAGCGCAGGCGGCATCGATTGCATTGCCTCCTTTCTGAAAGATCTGGGCTCCTGCTTCGGCGCCCAGCGGTTTGCCCGTGATAGCCATCCAATGATTACCATGCAAAGGTGGTTTCTGGGTCAGTTGTCCGAGAACGGTAAGGGGTTGGTTGATGGCCAGCATAAGGATGACGTTCAACCCTAAGAGGAGGGGTCTTTTCATGTGAAGTTGTTTTGCCTCTTAAAGTTACAACATTAACCATCAGAACTTCACAACCGCAAATCCTTTCCGCCGGTTATTCTCATACGGGACCACGACCTCATTTTCGGATATTTGCCGGGATTGCTGGAATTGAAGAGTATGGCGGACTTTCCAGAAAACGATCCCCTCAGAACTTATCTTGTTCCCTTGATGATCGATGATTGTCGTGCTGGCAAACAGATCATCATTTCGAAAAAGTGTATTGTATAAAAAAAAGAGCTTATCTGAAACCGGGATGGCCAGGTAGGAAAGATTGGGCGCATTCATTTCCGTAACCTGCTCCTGACTGATCATAGCACTCCAGCAACTGTCTTTTTTGCCCCCCGGAAAATAGAAAAGCCCCAAATCGCCCCGCTCATGCGCTTTGCCCAAACCGCCCAGGGTGGAATAACGGGCATACCCATCCCGGATCACCGGCGAAGGAATACCCTTATCGGGAGGAGGGTTTCCGGCAAACAGCCATTCGGGGTCCCATTGATTGTCATAATCATCTTCCTCATACCAATCCGTATAAGCCCTTCCATACTCTTTCATCAGCATAAACCCTTTTCCGGGGACGGCTATAAAATTTTCTTTCACCTGGTTGCCATCCTTTACCTTACCAGATACCAGGGTATTGAACCGGTAAGAGGAATCAAAGTCTATTTCGCCGGTATTCAAGGAATAATGAACGACCTGAACATTCTTCAGCGCTGCAAACCGAAAATTGGAAAGGATTCCGGTGTAGGCTTCCGCGTTTTGATTATTGATGGCAACATCTACATCCTCCATCGAGGAAGAGGTTGGCAGACGTATTTCGTGGCAGGAGAAACTGCTGTCAGATCCGCAAAAATGAAACAATAAATAATTCCTGTTGGTACGTGAAGGTGCGGCCATCAGCCATTGCCCATTATTAGCGAGTTTTATAGGCCCTTTGTCGAAATCCTCCAGGGGATAGCCGGTAAATTCGTCCTGGATAAAGGGTTGCGTGATCCAGGGATGCTGAAAAATCCGGTGGTAATAAGGGCGCCAGTCCTGGTCGAACAGAAAGGCATGCAAATGCATGGAAGAATTACGAACCGATTCGAAACCCAATAAAAGGATCTTACTCCGGTCTTCCGAACGTACCAATAAAAAGCTATTGCCCGATTCTGAAAATGGAAACTGACCGATGACTTTTCCATTGTCAACAGGACGTCCACTGGCCTCATAGCGCTGAAGGAAGATATTCGTTATTCCATGACCGGTTGGGCTACTGCCCGCCGTTAAACTTAACTGATCGAAATAGAGATCATCCGTTACCAGGTATTCTTTAAGCAGATTGGGCATTATAGCCTGGGAAAAAGTAACATTCACCTGATTCATGCGGCCATCATAGATCTCAAAATTCTGTTCTTCAACGGTCCTGGTTGCCGCCTTTTTCCGTCGGTCCATACTCATCCCCTGATCGGGGTCTCTTCGCTGAACGTTCCGGGTGATCTCAACCCAATAATAATCGCCGGCCTTCCCGGCCATCTCCCATTGTAACATGGATCGGTCTTCAATTGTGGGAGAGTACATTACCCGCTGGGCTGATAAAATCCGGGCATTCATCAGTATGAGCATGATGAATAATGGTATTCGTCCTATTTGTTTGCGCCAGGTCATAAAAAAAGGGAATCTGCTATGAAGGATCTCTACACTCTTTAAGTTACGATCCTTTTCCGGATAACGATCTTACACCTCAAAAATAATATGCACAAAGTTTCAAATATGACAGTTATCCATTAGCCAGAGCCTCCTTTATGAAGTGTTAATCTCCTCTTTTCATGGTAGTTCCTTCTATGGGAAAAAACCGTCCATGGCTGGGACGAATTCCTTGTTGGCCTACTTTACCGAAGAATCAAAACTGAGGGTTTTAGCAAATTATACACCACCTAATACATTGATAGTCATAATACAACAAAACAATTGTGCTTTTATCACCGGCCTCCCGTTTTCATCGGCACGCCGCTTGCCTATATCATCTTGGTTTTTCATAGGATATTGGATTTTAAAGACGGGGCTGGATTTCTATCCTGGCCCTTTTTTTTATTCTAAAAAATAGCAGCAACTATTCAGATCCTGGAATGGGCCTGATAGAAAGATATACAATACAAAACCCGCATGAATTCGTGAAGTTCTAATTCCACTTCCCTTGCTCCAGCAACCGGTCATTCAATTCCGTTTCGATCCGGACGGCTTTAGGGATTAGCACCTGCTCTTCTATTTGTGCATGCACATGCAGATCCTGTTCAAAGGTTTCCAGCTGGGTCAGCAGAATACGATAGAGGGATTCGTTGGTGGAAGGAGGACGGTACAGGCGAATGGTCTCGCGTATGTCCTTCAATTCATCTTCCGTGTCATGGTGATCGGCCAGAAAGGCATCGATGGAGTATCGCTGGCTGGCCAGGGCGTAGTCCGATAATTGTGAAGGGCCCAGGGGAGCCTTGCTCATCTGCACGATATAAGGCAGCAGCAATTTCTCTTCCTCACTTATATGCGTGGTAAGATCTTCGCAATACCGGTGAAAAAATACCTGCAAAGCAAGCAGGACGGGATGGTTCGATTCATAATGTCCGGAAAGCAGCAGGATACTTTGTGCTATTTCAGGCAATTTTTTCTGCAGATAAAAGGCATGTGTCCGCTGGATGTAATCCACGATCAGTTCGATGGCAAACCCTTCGAAATCTTTGGCATTAAAGGGCTTTTCCTCGAAGGAGCGAAGTAGGACATCTATAAACGCTTTATTCGATTCCGGCGGAGGGACCTGATTATGGTAGAAATAACCCGGCTCCTTCAGCGGATAAACCGTGTAACGCTGCATTACCTGTGAAAATATGTAACTATTGTCGGGCATGACCGTCCTTCCTTTGGTGTTTAGGGCAACAAAGTAAGAAATTTTTGCGATTGATGGCTCAAATTACTTACTTTGTCTTATCGGGGTAAGGGCGGTCTTGCCATCGAGCGTTTTTTGCAATACCCCCGCAAATTCTCTGTCATTCGGTGGTAAGAGGAAAGTCTTATGGTCTCCGGAAATTTCATGTATCTCCACTTCCCGGCTATATTTTTTCCATCCCATATAAACGAGGTCATCCAGATAATACAAACGGGTCTTTACCCGGAACAGGTCGATGACTCCGTCATAAGGTATCATTTTATAATTCCGGTAGGCCGCTTCATATTTTTCATCGATCTTATCTTCCTGGGTCGATTCTGTTACAGGGGGTTTTCCACCGAACAGGTACAAACCCTCCCTGATCTTCCGTTGGAAAAAAGCCAGTTGATAGGCCAGGGTAGGCCCCGGATATTTTTTAAAGGAGGTAATTACAAAGCGGATCTTTGGCAGCTGACGACGGATCTTTTTCAGAAGGCGGCCCGGCCCTTTTTCAAAATAATCCGCCTTATCTGCATAGGTATCTATCATCCCCAGCATCGTAATTTTTTTGCCCATTTCCTTTAGCTGGCGGGCCATTTCGAAGGCCACAATGCCCCCAAAGGAATAACCGGCCAGATTGTACGAATCAGCATTATGATGGCTGAGCATTTCCCTGATATAGTCAGCTGCGATATCTTCCATCCGGTCAAAGGGCTCATCCACTCCATTCAGGCCTTTTGCCTGAAAACCATAAACCGGTTGTTCCGGATCGAGATACCTCGCCATACGGTTAAAGGTGAGCACATTCATACCATAACCATGCACGATATAGACCGGCGCTTTTGTTCCACCCGGTTTAATGGGTACCAACGGAGCCCAGGAGACCGATCTTCCTCCTGAATTCACCAATTCCGCCAACTTCTTAATGGTCGGCGCTCCGAACAGGCTGGAAAGCGGCAGACGCATGCCAGTTCTTTTTTCGAGGCCGACCATGATCTGCAAGGCATTCAGAGAATTACCTCCCAATTCAAAAAAATCGTCCTGCATTCCTATCTTTTCCTGGTTCAGGAATTCCTGCCAGAGTTCCGTCAGTAAATGCTCCGTTGACGAATGGGCCAGGGTGGTTTCCACCGGAGATGGCGGTTCCCCGATCAGAGCCGGGATGGAGCCTCCGGCATTCGGTTCAGGCAGCGCGTTCCGATCTGTTTTCCCGTTTGGTGTAAGGGGAAAGGCTTCCAGGAGCACAAAATGGTTGGGTAACATGTACTCCGGCAATATTTCTTTGAGCTGTCGTTTCCATTCCGGTACAGGGTCTTTTGTTACGGTCCGGTCCTGAACCAGGTAGGCGACAAGCTGCCCATTCTTTCCGGTAACTACGGCTTGCCGGATCCCTTTCAACCGGGTGAGGACCTGTTCTATCTCCCCTAATTCGATCCTGTACCCCCGGATCTTCACCTGATGATCCATTCTACCCAAAAATTGGATCTCTCCATTTTCCAGCATTCTTCCTGTATCTCCGGTACGATACATTTTTCTATTTTTTCCCCCCTGGAACGGATCTTCGATAAATCGTTCCCTGGTAAGGTCGGGTCTGTTCAAATAACCTCTGGCCACTCCTTCACCGCCTATATAGATCTCCCCTACGGAGCCAGGCAGGACCTGTTTCATAGCAGGGTCTAAAAGATAGATCTGCGTACGGGCAATGGGGCGGCCAATGGTAATAACCTCCCCCTCCGTACTTAGCTCCCTGATCGAGGACCAAATGGTTGTTTCGGTAGGCCCATACATATTCCAGACGGAATCAGAACGCCTGATCAACCGGTCGGCCAATTCTGCGGGTAATGCTTCTCCGCCGCACAAAACTTTTAATGGAAAGGGATTATCCCATCCGGCATCGACAATCATTCGCCAGGTAGAGGGAGTAGCCTGCATAATGCTGATCTCTTCGTGTCTGATGATTTCCAGCAGAAGGCGGCCATCTTTAACCGTATCCTTATTCGTTAAAACCAGTTCGGCTCCGCATAAAAAAGGAAGGAATAATTCCAGTCCCGCGATATCAAAGGAAATTGTTGTTACCGCCAAAAGTCTGTCTTTCGCCTCCATGCCCGGGGATCTTTGCATACTGACCAGAAAATTGATCAGGCTATGGTGCTCAATCTGGACCCCTTTTGGGTTTCCGGTGGAACCTGAGGTATAAAGGAGATAGGCCAGGTCACTTCCCTCCACCCGGACGGCAGGCGCTTCCGCAGAATAACCCTTTAATTGATCCCAGGCTTCCTCGATTATAATTTCGGTTGCCCTTGTCCGCAGTTCCCCCATATTGGCCCTGGAAAGGATCAGGAATTCAGCGGAAGAATCGGACAACATAAAGGCGATGCGTTCGGCCGGATAGTCCGGGTCGATCGGCAAATAGGCGGCTCCTGCTTTTAAAATAGCCAAAAGGGCAATGACTAAAGAAGGGGAGCGCGTCACAGCGACGCCTACCAGGGTGCCAGGTTTTACGCCCTTATCCAGTAATAGGTTGGCAAATTGATTCACGGATGCAGACAGATCGCTGTAACTCAGCAGGCGTGATGTTCCCCGGAAATGTTCGTAACCGGCATTCCCGCTGAAGGATCCTGCTGTTTCTTTTTCAATAAACCGAATGGCAATCTTGTCTACGTAAAGGTTGGCCGCCTTACTGAATTGGCTTGGAAGGGTTTGATCCTCTTCATAACCAGTATTGTTTCTTTCAGAAGGGATTTCATCGTAACTGTCCACAATAAATTTCATTTAATTTCCTGCGGCAATTTTCCGGGTATTTTAGTGGGGTCAGGTATCCTTCTTTATTCCGGAGAGAAAAAGAAACAACTTAAAGTTAATCAAAAGAGATCATATTTCATGTAAATTACGCCGCAATAAATGACTTATGAAAAAAGCAGTAAAAAGAGGAATATTCCTCCTCTTCATTGCAGGCACACCGTTTTGCCTGAAAGCACAACTTTTTGACCGGATCAAGAATAAGGTTAATCAAAAAGTCAATGACGCAGTCGATAAGACCATAGATAACGCCACTACCCCTAAAAAGAAAAAAGACAAGAACAGTTCCACCGCAACGGATTCAACCGTTAAACAGACTGGTACTGCCGATAGTACTTCCGGAACTTCCGGAACACCGGACACATCAGGGAACATGGCCGGGGTTAACAAAGGTGCTACACCTGCCGAAGAGCTGAAAGCCTATTCTAAATTCGATTTCGTTCCCGGTGAAAAAATAATCGTGGCAGAAGACTTCTCGCAGGATGCCGTTGGTGATTTCCCCGCTAAATGGAATACCAAAACCTCTGCGGAGATCGTCACCCTGAATAACAGACCCGGCAAATGGCTGGGTATGAAACAGGATGGTGTATTTTTCCCTGAATATATCACTGATCTCCCAGATAACTTTACCCTGCAGGTGGATGCCCTGGTCAGTAACAATATCTCTAATATCGGGGCACTGACCATTGCCCTGGCCGGTACAAAAACCGATGATGAAAAATTCTCTGCGGGGAATGGAAACAGTTTGAGAGTGCCTGGTTTTAAACTGGATCTGACCCCTCAACCCGAAGGATACGATGGTCATCTTGCGTATTCGACCATTGCCCTGGGCAGCTCATCGATCAGTGATATCTCCAAAGAATTTCATGCTCCCGGAAAGGCTTTTGCCACTGTCTCCGTCTGGAGGCAGAAACAACGCGTCAGAGTCTATCTGAACAGTACCAAGGTACTCGATCTTCCCCGCGCCCTGGAAGCGGGAACAATCATCAATTCTTTGATCTTCGGCGCCTATGCCCCTAATATCGATAAAATGGGAGGTGCCTTTTATATCACCAATATCCGACTGGCCATAGGCGCCCCCGATACCCGGAACAAACTGATAACAGAGGGTAAATTTGTAACGCATGGGATCTTATTTGATGTCAACAGCGATAGGATAAAAGCGCCTTCCAATGGGGCATTGCAGGATATAGCCAATGTTTTGAAGGATAATCCTGGCATACATGTTAAGATCGTTGGGCATACGGACATTGATGGAGACGATAAAACGAACCTGGATCTGTCCAAACGCAGGGCGGATGCCGTTAAGACCTTGCTGGTCTCCAGCTTCGGCATCGATGCTTCCCGGCTGGAAACAGACGGAAAAGGAAAATCACAGCCTATGGATAACAATACGACCCTTGAAGGCAAAGCCAATAACCGGAGGGTCGAGTTCATTAAAAAGTAAGTAGTCAAAATGAAGGTTTTGTTTAGGGGGTGCGGGCCGAAAGAACAGCAACGGCAAAAGGCCTGAGCGTTATTTTTGTCATGGAGCCATCGACCGATAAATTATCCGGGTGCCCCTCACCCGTTTGTACATCTACGAACGAACCGTGGCTAAACGGAGAATCCTTCGGCAATTGAACCAGAACCTCCTTATTCAGTTTATTGATCAGCAGCAATTTTTTGCCATTCAGGGTTAAAAAGGCCTGACCAACCAGGTCTCCGGATGAGGAACCGGTACCCACTAGCTTATCACCCGGCCCAAAATTTTCCTTAAGCAGTCTGAGCACCCAATACCGGGCATTGGGATTTCCATTCGTCCAATTGATCATCGACACGGATGGAAACTGAGTAGGGTAACCAACCAATTGCGATTCTCCGGCAACATCGATCCCCAGTTTCGTAAGTTCCAGGAATAAATAGCCGAACAGGGCGCCTGATAAATTCCAGTAATCTTCCGGTACAGGCCCAGGCTCATCGGCCCCCGACAGGATGGATCCGATCTCATTGATGGTAGTAAAAGTTTGCGGGGCAAGACGTTTGCGGATATTTTCAATGTAACGTACCTTTTCCAGGAATCCGTTAGCCTGATCAAAAAAGGAATATTGATATTGGGTCAGATCCGTTTGTGTTCCCGAGGCCCGGGTACCATTGAGACCTTTTGCAGAGCAGCTACCACAGCATCATATATACGCGTATAATATTGTACGAAAATATTGTGCTCAAGGTCCGGCTCATTGAGTACTTCCCAAAAAGGTATTTTATAATAATACCCGGATTTATGAAATTGCCCGGATTCATCTGTAAACCCTCCTTTCGTGTACCAGCTGAATAAACGGACAAAATAGTCCGTTACTTCCTTCAGGGTGGTATCTCTTAATACGGTTCCCTGGTTATACGACCAGGATACTTCATCAGGATCGGAAGGATACAGGACCGGCTCATCGGTCTTAAACATCCAGGCGGGAATAGTACTGAAATTCATGACCACGGAATGCCCGTTGGTAGCTTCCATAAAATCCTTTACCATTGGGTCGATCTGGCTAAAATCCCAAAAGGTCTCTTTTCCGGAAGGAGGCTTTAGTTCGGCAACAGCCATATGCGGATAAGGGAACCAGGGAACAAACCTGACATAATCGGCTCCCAAATCCTTTAGTGCACCAAAACTACCCTTATGTAAGGGCGATTGTGTACGTAACATCGGATTGACGACCACCTGTAAGGTAGGCGTCGTTTTGGATACGCTGATCGTATTGGACCAATCGATGGTTATAGAGCTTTCCAGCGCCTTGGGTTTGTCCTGAGCCTGCGAACGCGCAATGAATAAAAAAATGAAAAGAAGACTTTTACGGCAAGTCGTTAGAAAAAAGGACATATTTAGTAATTAAAAAATTAAAGTACAACTTTTTAAACAAAAAATTTTTATCTATTTTGACGACCGGACCAGCAAAATAACAGGCCCAAAAATGCCGTTCCCTTAACCCCTAACGACCCCTTTTCATGCGTAATCTTTTATACCTGATCGTATCCATATTATTTGTACTGCCGGCTGCTGCCCAAAAAAAAGTAAGGATAGCCCCGGCACCGGATTGGATAAGAAACGTAAATGCGGGTCTTGGCCAAACCCCGCCCTATAATACCATCAGCGACGGTTATTATTACAATTTGTTGGATTTACAGACCAATCTGTCAGCGGCCGGTGAGTTTACGCATTACATTAAACATATTGCCAATGAATCCGGCGTGCAGAACGCCTCCGAAGTTTCCGTGACTTTCGCGCCGGCCTACCAGGAACTGATCTTTCATAAGGTGGTTATACTCAGAGATGGCCAGATCATCAATCAGCTGCAGAAGGGAGTCATCAAGGTGGTACAGGAGGAAGGAGAAGCCTCCAATTTTCAATACAACGGTCGGAATAGAGCCTATATAACCTTGAAGGACGTACGTAAGGGAGACCAGATCGAGGTACTTTATTCTATCACCGGCTTCAACCCGGTTTTTGGCAATAAGTTTTCCGATCATCTTTATTTCTCGCATGGCACAGCCGTATGTAATTTTTTTCAAACCCTTATTACCCGGCCTGATCGTAAGCTTGTCATTCAGACCTATAATGATGCACCTAAACCCCGGGAGGAGCTTCAGGGAAATACCTACAGATATTACTGGGATAACCCGCCGTTAAAGCTACAAGAATCCCTTGCCGGTACCCCATCCTGGTACGACAATACCCCTTCCGTTTCAGTAACGGAATTTAGCGGATGGATGGAGGTGGTGAATTGGGGGTTAAAAACTTTTTCACATTACCAAACGGACATCCCGGAAAATCTTCGCCAGAAGATCCGGTCGTGGCGTCTTGAGGCCAAAGGAGATAAGGACCGTTTTGCCAACCTGGTTATTCGTTTTGTACAGAATGAAGTCCGGTACCTTGGTTTGGAAATCGGTCCGAATACGCACCAGCCACATACCCCAGCACAGGTTTTCACTCAACGGTATGGGGATTGTAAAGACAAAGCTTTCCTGCTGGCGGCTATCCTGCAAAACGAGAAGATCCCCGCTTATGTAGCGCTTTTGAATACCGGCAAACGAAGCCATCTCAAAGAAGCCCTTCCTTCTCCGGATGAATTTGACCATGCCATCGTAGCCCTGGAACGTTCTGCCGGAGCCTTTCTTTTTATTGACCCGACCATTTCAGGTCAACGAGGCGAATTGATCAATCTGTTTACTCCGGATTACGGGTACGCCCTGGTACTGCGCGATGGTGAAAACCAGCTGCGTCCGGTAACTCCGGGCTCCCTGCATTCCATTTCAATCGTTGAGACCCTGAACGTTCAAGGTTTGAATAGCCTTCGCGGGGACAGTTCTACCCTCAACGTCACCTCGACTTTTACAGGAGGCGCAGCAGATAATACCAGGAATGATCTGGCAGAAAACAGCGCCAAAGATCTGGAAGAGAGCTCCAGAAAGTTTTATGCGGGATTGTTCGATGGCGTACAAGTGGCTGCGCCGATAGAATCCACCGACGATAGTATTAAAAACGAAGTGGTGGTGAAAGAATTCTATTCCATCCCGCGGATATGGGATACTGCAGGAAAAACTAAAAAATTTTTTGAATATATCGCCAAATCAGTCAGCGAATACCTCCCCACCCCGCCCTCAGCGAAGATAGAAGCCCCGCTGGCCATCAGATATCCCCGGCAGCTCCAGTATGCACTGGAGATCGATATGCCGGAAGCCTGGTCATTTACCAGACCCGATCTGCATATTAAGAACGGTTCTTACCAGTTTGATTTCACCCCCGTGGTAAAAGGCAACCATATCAGCCTTCATTATTTTTTCAGATCCTTCAGGGATCATATTCCTGAAGGAGAATTGGCTCAATATAAAACGGATTACAAGAATATGGAAGACAGACTTTCCTTCCGTTTGTCCATTACTACCGATCCTGATGCCAGAACCTATAGTCCGGACCATTCGTTCTCTGTTCCTGATCCATCGCCAAAAGGACAGATCAATTGGAAGGCCGTTTGGGTAACATTCTTTTTAGCAATGTTCTTCAGCTGGCTGGTCAAACAGCTTAATGCCCGCAGCGAAACCGTACCCTTAACCCCCGGCATAGGCCAGCCGCTTGGAGGTTGGACCCTGTTTTTGGGATTCACCCTGGTGGCAGGAATGCTGGCCCGGATCATAAATTTTGCCCATGAAAAATATTATAGCGCCGGAAGCTGGGAAACCCTGGGCAAGGCTGGCGGAACGGGTCTTCAATTGCTTTCCCTGGCCGAATTGGTAGTCTCCCTCCTTTTTTTGGCCGGCGGGGGATCCGTCCTTTTCTGGTTTGTAAATAAGCGGGATATTTTCCCCCGGATGTTCACCTGGTATGCCGGTCTTCTGCTTTCCGGTCAACTCCTGCTAATTATCCTGTTTAGTGTAGTCCCTTATTCAGCCTCACTCTCCGATCTAAAACAGACGATGATCGTCCAGTTTACCCGGACCTGTATCTGGTCCGCCATTTGGGTTAGTTATATCAAAAGGTCGGAGCGGGTCCAACGGACCTTCGTTCAACCCTTTCGCTGGCCGGGCCGGTAAACAAGGTTTCCTTATTCGGCGCGGAGATTTTTTACCGGGCTGGTCAGTGCAGCACGTATGGTGTGAAAACTTACAGTAAGAATAGTTATGGATAGGACTATACCGGCAGATTGGAAAAATGGGGCCGCCGCAATTCCGGACTTATACGGAAACAATTCCAGCCACCGGTACATACAATAATAAGCCACCGGAAAAGCGATAAGACAGGAAATGAGCACCAGGACCAAAAAGCTCCTGGCAATCAGCGATACAATCTGGCCGGTATCTGCTCCCATGATCTTGCGGATACTGATCTCTTTTTGTTTTTGCCGGGTGGTGAAAGCTACCAGGCCCAATATCCCAAGACAGGTGATCAACAGGACGAGAAAGGAGAAAGCCAGAAATAGTTTGCCTCTTTTCTGATCGGCCTTAAACTGAGCATTAAAATCCCCATCCAGAAAACTATATTGATAGGGAAGGGAAGGGAAATTACTCCGCCAGGAGCGTTCTACAAACCCCACTGTTGCTTTTATATCTGTTCCTTTTAACTTGACCTGTACCTCCCGGCTGCCCGGGCTAAAATTTAAGACAAGCGGGCCTATTGGATTGTACAGGGATTTCTGATGAAAATCCTTTATAACACCAATTACCTCCTGGTATTTACCGGATGGGTCTCCCACCGCCCTTATCTTTTTCCCTATGGGTTCCTCCCAGCCGAAAGACCTGACCATACTTTGATTAACGATTACACTATTTATGGTGTCCGGACCGGTTGAAGAAAAATTTCTACCCTGTAACAACTGCATGCCCATCGTCTTTAAATATTCTTCATCAATCGCATAACAATCTATATTCTTGTCCACAAACCCTGTAGTCGTCTCCACGGAGAACAGGGTAAATCCGATATCCTCTCTTCCGGGGACAGCCTCAGCTGTACTGACCGAAAGAATGGAGGGATTTTGCCGGAGATCGTTCTTAAATCCTTTCAGCCTGCTGACAGGATCTCCATAGGCATCCAGTTTTATGGACAATACTTCCTCCTTATTAAATCCCAGATCCTTGCTGCGCATAAATTGTAACTGCCCGTATACCACTGCTGTACAAATCAGCATGACGATGGAGATCGTGAACTGAAATACGACCAGGGCCTTTCGCAAAGCCGAACTTTCTGCTGCTCCGGAATGACCGCCTTTTAGAACGGTAACAGGATTAAAGCTGGCCAGATAAAAGGCGGGATAACAGCCCCCCAGGGTTCCCACGAAAAGGACGATTCCCGGCAAAAGGGCCAGGGTCTTTATCTGTAAGAGATCACGGTACGTAAACTGTTTACCGGAAAAATGGTTAAAGACCGGCAACAAAAGTAAAACCAGGATCATACTCAGGAGCAGGGACAACAGGGTAAGCATAAAGGATTCAATCAGGAACTGGGCAATCAGCTGGGATTGCAGGGAACCCGTCACCTTTCGTACACCTATCTCCTTGGCCCTTTTAGCAGAGCGGGCCGTGATCAGGTTCATATAATTGATACAGGCAATGATAAGCAGGAAGAAGGCTACTGCAGAGAAAGTGTAGATATAGGAAATACTCCCCAATTCCTCCGGCTCATGTTTCAATTCCGAATACAAATGGATCCTCGTTATTGGCTGGATCCCGTATTCAATCTTCATTTGATATTTCCCAAAGATGGAGGCCATGTATTTTTCGTACAGGGGATGCAGTTTTTTTTCAAAAACCCCCGGATCTGTGACAGGGCGAAGCAGAACATAGGTATAGATCCCGAAATTCCCCCAATCATTCGCGTAATCTTTCGGTAAGGAGACATTCGAAAGAAGCGCGTCATAAAGCAGGTGCGAATTTACCGGTGGGTCTTTTATTACGGCAGTAATCAGGTAGGAACCTGCTTTACCGGTTTGAAGCGATTTACCTACGACATTCCTGGCAGCCCCGAAATATTTCAGCGCCAGGGTTTCCGTCAGGACCATGGACCAGGGTTTGGTTAAGGCCGTTTTCAGATCCCCTTCAATTACCCGGGCGGTAAAAACGTCAAAAAAATTGCTATCGGCAAAATAAATCCGGGTCTCATAGAATTTAACCAGATCCCGCTGATACATTGCCTTTCCCGCAAGGATCAACCGGGTAGCCTGTTCTACTTCGGGATAGTCCCTGATCAGTACCGGTGCGAGGGGAACCTGCGTAATAGCCCAATTGACCTTATTTTCCGGCTCCTGCATATAGGATATTACCCGGAAAATGCGGTCGGCCTTCTCATGATAACGATCATAACTTAATTCATCGAGGATATAAAGGAATAACAGCAGACTGAAAGTGATTCCGATCGTCAGACCAAGAATATTGAGGAGACTATAGGCCTTGTCTCTTAAAAGTGTGCGGTACGCTACACGAATGATGTTTTTTATCATAGTTAAGGTCGGGTAATATACCAAAAGTGCCTAATATATGGACTATTCCCGCCCTAAAAAAAACCCTTAAATTGCAAAGACTATGGTTAAGGTATCCTTTTGTTCCCTGCTATTGCTGATGGCCCTTTGCGCCTGTTCACAATTACCGATTGAAAATTGGCCTGTTCTTAAACATTATGACCAGCACCATCTTCGCTCCATTGCACTGCCGCTCGGTGGAATAGGAACGGGGACCGTTTCCCTGGGGGGCCGGGGGGAATTGCGCGACTGGCAGATCATGAACACTCCGGGAATCGGCTACAATACCGTTACCAAAGGGAATGATGCTCCTTTCTTCGCCATTTACGTACAAAAGGATACAAAAAGATATACCAGGGCATTAATCGGCCCGCTGGATGAAAGCGAATACCAGCATTATGAAGGCCGGCCTGTCAATCATCATGGTCTGCCGCGTTTTAGCGAAGCCTCTTTCGATGCCGCCTATCCTTTCGGACAGGTCAACCTTTCCGATAAAAATATGCCCGTACGGGTCAGGATCAAAGGATTTAATCCGCTTATTCCCGGTGACGCGGCCAACAGTGGTATTCCCATAGCCGTACTCAGTTATGAGGTGACTAACCGTAGTGATCAACCTTTACAGGTTTCCGTCTGCGGTTCTCTCCGGAATTTTATAGGTAAGGACGGCAGTAAATACAAACGCGATTGGAAAGGCGATGTTGTTCCTTACGGAGCCAAAAATAACCGGAATAAGTTCCGGAAAACAGATAAACTGGCAGGGATTTATTTTTACAGCGATAGCGTAGACCCTAAAGACGCTGCATGGGGTACGATGGCGCTAACTACGGATGCCGCACCTTCCGGCCCCGTGGATCCCGGAACGAATACAATACCCCTGATCAGTTACCGAACTTCTTCCCGGTCCAATGACTGGGCCGGTTCGATGCTGGATTTCTGGGACGATTTCAGCAGCGATGGGGAACTGACGGAAAAAACCGAATCGATCGATGATGATCCCATGGCATCACTGGCGGTAAAAAAATTGATACCTCCTGGTCAGACCCGTGTTTTTACATTCTACCTGACCTGGAATTTCCCCAATCGTTATGCCTGGCCCAACCCCTTTTCAGAGGAAAAGAAAGAAGAGGAAAAGAAAGACTGGATAGGGAATTATTATTCCACGCAATATACGGATGCCTGGGAAGTGGCCACCAAAACTGTTCCCCGTTTACAAGAACTACAACAATCCACCCTGCAATTTGTCAACGCATTTTTATCCGGCACCTATCCGGAAGTGATCAAAGAAGCCGCTTTATTTAACCTGGCCACTCTCCGGTCGCAAACAGTCTTCCGTATTCCTTCCGGTCAACTTATGGGCTGGGAAGGGATTTTCGATGAAGCAGGCTCTTGTTTTGGCAGCTGTACGCATGTCTGGAATTATGAGGAAGCAACGCCTTTTCTTTTCGGCGAGCTTTCCCGGACCATGCGGGATATAGAATTCAACCATTCCACCCTGGACAATGGGAAAATGAAATTCAGGACAAGTCTGCCCCTCTCCAAACCACAGACCTGGTGGGGAGCAGCAGCCGACGGTCAATTGGGAACAGTCATGAAATTTTACCGGGACTGGCAACTGTCCGGCAATAACGATTTTTTACAACAGAACTGGCCTCAGGTAAAGAAAGCCCTGAGTTATGCCTGGATCAAAGGCGGATGGGATGGCAACCAGGACGGGGTCATGGAAGGCTCCCAACATAATACCATGGACATTAATTATTTCGGACCGAACCCGCAAATGGGTTTCTGGTATATGGGCGCCCTGCGTGCCGCCCGGGAAATGGCATTGTTTATGAAAGACGACGTCTTTGCCGTTAAATGCAAGGATCTCTATACTAAAGGAAGTCATTGGATGGATCAGCAATTGTTCAATGGAGAATATTATGAACAACGCATCACCGATCCCGTTACCTTTCAATACCTGGACATGAATGATCCTTCCGTAAAGATCCCGGATTATCAATTGGGAAAAGGCTGCCTGGTAGATCAACTGGTGGGCCAGATGATGGCGCATATCTGCGGATTGGGTTATCTCGGTGATTCCAACCATATTCGTACAACTTTGAAAAGTATTATGAAATATAATTATCTGCCTCGTTTTGCAGATCATTTTAATAATATGCGCTCTTATGTAATGGGTGATGAGTCCGGGCTGCTGATGGCCAGTTGGCCAAAAGGGAGATTAAAAATCCCCTTCCCCTATTTTAATGAGTCGATGACAGGTTTCGAATATACCGCGGCCGTTGGTATGCTCTATGAAGGGCAGACTACCAATGCCCTGCAATGCATTAAAAGTATCCGTAACCGGTTTGACGGCAGTAAACGTAATCCCTTCGACGAACCCGAATGCGGCCATTTCTATGCCCGCTCCATGACCAGTTGGGCTACCTTACTCGCATGGACAGACTTCCGGTACTCCGGCGTTACAAAAAGCATGTGTTTTACGGCTAAAGCAGGCACCTGGTTCTGGTCCAACGGATCGGCCTGGGGGACTTGTAAGGTAACGGGCGAAAAAGCTATTTTAACCGTTCTTCATGGACAGCTCGAATTGAATTCCTTTTCTTTGATGGGAAAGCCTGCGAAGTTGCTCCATAATTTCGTGGTGCGGGAAGGCGAAAAGAAAGAGATTGTTTTTTAGCGTTTAGTTCTTGCTGATATAGCCGAAACTAAATCACTTTATTTCCACTAATTTCCCTCCTTTCTTTTCTTCCAACCACCCGATAGCCCGGCAGTTTTGTTCCGGGATATGATTCGCTTGTAAAATGGCTTCAAAGGCATCGGTGAAATCCGGGTCCACGGCGACTAATAATCCCCCACTTGTCTGCGGATCCGCCAGGATAAGTTTCTGTCTTTCGGTGATCGGACCGATCTTATGGCCATAACTGGCCCAGTTCCTGTTTGTCCCGCCGGGTACTGCTCCCTGGTAAATATATTCATCCAGGCAATCCAGCCTGGATATTTTGTCGAATTCAATTACGGCATTAAGTTTACTCCCTTCACAGATTTCCGTCAAATGTCCTAAGAGTCCGAAACCCGTAGTATCTGTCATAGCCTTTACATAATCAAGCTTCCCCAGCACCTCCCCCACTTTATTCAATTCGGCCATCAGCCGGGGAGCAATAGTTGCATGCTCCGGTTTCAAAATACCCTTTTTCTGTGCGGTGGTCAGAATTCCTACTCCTAAGGCTTTGGTCAGATATAATTTGCAGCCCTTCGTGGCCGTCGAATTCCGTTTGAGATTTTTTATTTCCACCAGGCCATTCACGGCCAATCCGAACACCGGTTCGGGGCAATCGATACTATGTCCGCCCGCCAGAATGATCCCTGCCTCTGCACAAACCGCCCTTGCCCCTTCCAGTACCTTTTGGGCAACCTCAGCCGGCAATTTATCGATTGGCCAGCCGAGTATGGCTATCGCCAGAATGGGTTTCGCTCCCATCGCATATACATCACTGATCGCATTGGCAGAAGCGATCCGTCCGAAATCAAAGGGATCATCAACCACCGGCATAAAAAAATCAGTAGTGGAGATTAATGCCATTCCATTTCCCATATCATAGGCAGCAGCGTCGTCACGCGTATCATTGCCTACCAATAATCGTGAATCCGGCTGAATGGGTATCGCGCTATGTAATATTTTATCCAATATTGCAGGCGCGATCTTGCAGCCGCATCCGGCTCCATGCGAATATTGGGTAAGTCTTATCGTTTCTGTCATAACCGTTCAGGTAAAAGATTTAGAAAATTCAATGACTCTTCCTGCATTTCCAATCGGATCCATATTCTCCAGCGGAAGAGATTGGACCGTTAAGGCCGGACGGTTCATTATCCCTTTGGCGTACGCCTTGTCATAATAAACCAATACCCGGGAAATAAAATCACTTATCCGGCCTTCTTCAATAGCTTCGACGGCATACCTGGCCGACAGAGATCCTAATCGTTTTTCGATGCGCATTACGGATTCCTTTAAAAAAACTTTATCCAGGCCGCCATATGCTTCTGTAAGGAAAATAAGGCGCTCTTCAAGGGGAAGTTCCAGGTTGATCAATGGAGCACCACTCATCTGCTGAAATATATTTTTGGGTATGATCCTTTTTCCTATGCTCACACTTTCATCTTCTATCCATATTTGCCGGCCCGTTTCCATTTTTCGTAACCCGGCCGCCAACAAATTTTCAAACTGTTCCTGGCTGGGCTGTTTTAATCTGCCAAGCGATCCGAAGGCAGAACCTTGGTGCTGCGCCAGTTCCTCCAGATCGATAACCTGTTCTCCCTGGTCTTTCATCGCCTGCAATATCTTTGTTTTTCCTGTTCCGGTTAACCCTCCCAGGACCCTGAAAGGATATTCTGCGGTAAAAGATTCGATTCCTGCCCGCCGGTATGCTTTATATCCATTCTTTAGCACCCCGGTATTAAAACCATAGAGATCAAGGGCCCAGGCCATGGCCCCACTGCGCATTCCACCTCTCCAGCAATGGACAAGGATCTTTTTGTAAGGAGCTATCTTTTCCGCCTGTCTGATAAATTCAGTCCATTTCGGGCCGGTCAGTTCAAAACCTAATAATATTGCCGCTTCCCGGCCAACCTGTTTGTAGGTTGTTCCCACCTTCACCCGTTCCTCATTCGAGAACAGGGGGAGATTACGGGCGCCTATGATATGACCCTGTTCAAATTCAGCGGGGGTACGTACGTCTATTACGGGAGCAGTAGTTGATGCCGATAGGAATTCCGCAAGACTCAATTGTTTCACCATTACATCGATGCATTCGCTTTTGGAAATGACGGCAAAAGATACGTTATTTCCCGGGAACTGCCGGAGTGGCAGGAGTTGCAGGGGGTGCAGAGGGAGCTTTAGTTGCCCCGCTTAGCCAACCTTCTTTTTTAGCCCTTGCCAGGATAGCTTCTACCAATTCCTGGTATTGATGAGCGCCGGCATTATATGCCCGGGATTCCTGTTGCGGTGAATAGGCAGATACCGTTCTTTTATAAGCATCGATCATTATAGCATCAATCGAAGTCCTCGCTTTGGCAATTGCTTCTTTTTCAGTTGCCGCTTCTTTTACCGGCAAAGTAATGGCCCATATTTGTTTTTCAGCATTTATTAATTCCGGCCGGTACATGCTATCCCAATTGGTCCGGTGAAAAGTTTCGTGATCTATCGAAAATTGCTGATTCCAGTATTTGCTCCTGTTTGAAGAAGTGGATACATGATCAAAAGATTTTACCCCGCCTACTACCACTTTCATTCTGCCTTTTTGATTTGGCAAAAGATCAGCCACGATATCCGGATAACTCGTTTTGGTAACAACCGCATCGTTTGCAGAAGCAACATTGATCCTGTAATCGATCGGTTGTACTCTCGAACCTATCGTTACGGTCATGGTGTCCAGGAAAAACTGCCAATTCTCCTTTACTTTGCATGCGCCGATAGTATAGAAAGCGGCAAGTTTGGAAGTATTCCCGTATTCATCAGACTTTAATTCGACATCTATGGCCTTACCGGATGGATACTTGTCACCGGCCACATAACCATTTGCCTGGGATTTCCGGCCGCAGGGGCCTTTCTCTTCCGGAATAGCCGTCTTCTCTACTTTCTTTTCCGCCTTTGCCCCTCCTTTTTCTCCCTCTTTCTTTGGATCCGGATCAAGACCCTTTTGGGGTTCCTTCGTTCCTCCGTCAATTACCCCATCCCGATCGTTGTCCTTTATTTTTTCGCTTTCCGGGTTATGAGCCTGAATGAGGGAACATTTCCGTTGTAGGAAAGAAACACCCGGCGTTGACATTTGTCGCGGCAGGGCGACAGGGTCTTTAGAAGAGACATCCGGCATCCGCATAATCCGGTTTTGAAGATTTCCGGAATGGATTATCATCGTTGCTGCTGTTGCTGCTGCTGCAGGCTGTACTTTATTATCCGGTACTATGGTTGTATGTTCAGGCATAGGAACCTTTTTCAAGGAGTGGCAGGAGCTAATTTTTTTAATTTGAATTTAGTAATAATCTTTTTAATAAAATCTGTCTTTTTTGCGGGCCAGTAAGTTGCATCCCAATAATCCGTTATGGTTTTTGCCACCCCCACAGGATTAAGCGGAGCAGCCTCTGCCAGACTGATTCCATTATATTTCAAGTTTTTATTTGCCGCTGCATAACCGCCATAAAATAACGAACGCAGGTTCTTGAATAAATAACTTTGGAGATCAGCATCATCAAGCGTACTAATATCGAAACCATCATCCGTCAAGGTCTTTTTAACATCCACTTTGACCTGATAAACCTCATACGGCGTAAATACATACTCACCAACATAGGATTTACCCAAAGCATCTTTACCGTCTTTGGCATCGAAAACACGCAAGGCAAAATTATCAGTAACATGACCCACGGTCGTATGTCCCCAAACCCTGCCTTCGGTAACGCCATTACTCAGGAGCAGGTTTCTCACTTTATCCCCAACCGAATCCTTTCCTCCGGAATCCATCGTTCCTTTATCCCAATCATCGTGCGTCGCAGAGGGACTATTTCCCACGCTGCAGGCATAAATGATCAGGTTGGCATCCTGTCTCAGAAAGGGAGCGATCGCCTTGATCGTGGCAGGAGCCTTCCCGGTAATGCTGTTTATACTACACCAGTCTTCTGTTCCATGGGCAAATAATGCCAGGAATTTTATTAAATAAGGTTTGGTTGCCGGGGCGGCGGCAGGACCCGAGGTCGAGCCTGCGGTTGCTGGAGTTGCCGCATTTGCCTTTTCTACAGCTTTTTGCAGCACAGCGCCAATATTTTTTACTGTATCCCCAATATTGTCATTATCCTGCATAGCCTTTCCAAAAACAATGGTTTCCACTTTTGTAACGGCGCCTTTGATCGCCACCGCATTTTGCATCTTGGCCCATTCATCGGATTTCCGGATCATTTCATCGTTATCCGTGAAAAAAGCCATACTGACCCCATCTTTAAAATCAGCGATTAATTTTTTGCCCAGTTTCGTCTCGGAATCGTCCGGTGGGGCTGGAACAGGAGCAGGGGCTGGGGCAGGGGCTGGTTCCGGTCCTGCATCCTGCTTTTGGATTAAGTCCCCATGATTAGCGATTTCGCCTTCCTGTTTTTGATAGAACTGGTTTCCATTCTGTTGAACAACATGCGTCAGCTCATGGGCCAACAGATGTTTTCCCTCAAACGAGCCTGGGGAAAAATTTCCTTCATTAAAATAAATATCATTGCCAACCGTAAAGGCCTTGGCATTCAACTCCTCGGATAGTTGCGCCGCTTCTCCGCCCATATGCAGGCGGACATTGGAGAAATCGGTGCTGAAACGACTTTCCATAAAACTTTTTGTCGTATCGGGCATTCCTTCCCCACTCCCCCTTGAAGATTGAATACGGCTTGTCACTGAATCGCTGGCTTGGTTCCTGCTGGCCTGGATAAATGTAGTATTGCCTCCGCTTAGTGGCTTACGCCTCGCCTGTAGATCTTCTTCCTCACAGTGCGCACATTTACGTTGAAGGAAAGGGACGTCTGTCAACGAATGGGATGGCATCCGCATAATTTGGTCCGCCATCGCATCCGCTTCATGCTCCATCGGATCATTGGCTGCACCTACGGACAATTTTCGATGAAGAGGCAGGCGTTGCAGGCAATCCTTATAGATGGATTCCCCCTGCGCCGTTTCAGCAGAAGAAATACGCCTTACCGAAAGCCCGGCAGAAGCTGCGGCTGCCGGAGTTGTCTGATTTTTGAGCGATATGGTGGTCTGTTCAGGCATAAAGACACATTATCAGGGATTCAGAACATGTGGAAAAAAGGAAATAGATATTCCGGTTGAACTGAATATATAATGCCCACCCGGATCCCGTGGGTCGGGTGTTAGGTTATATCCGAAATTGAGATAAGTCGACCAATGCGGATCAGGACTATGAAATTCCACCTGTGATCCGATGGCTACCCCACCCTGCGTATCGACTCCGACCTGCAAAGGCGCAAATTCAATATCATTTGATAAATGAATACTAATTACACCCAGTCCAAACTGTGTAGAATTATCGGTGCCTTCGCCGGGAGTGCCAGCAGAAAACGTAACGGTGGGCTCGTGAAAGAGATCCCATACCCTGTTGAACAGGCGCAAATGACCGCCGTCCAATCCCCGGGCAACTGCGGATACCTGCCTATTGCCGGTAATAATGTCGCGAAATTGATCAACTCCAAGCCGAAGGCCATTAGTAGGTTCCCGGGCTGGAGGAACATAGGAAAGAGGAACGGGTATATCAGGTTGCCGGCGAGGGGGTGGATCAGGATGCGGGCGAGGGGGTGGATTTATTCGGGATCCGTGACCAAGGATCCTTTGCATCTCGAACAGGCTCAGCCTTAAACGCAGAGACGGGAGGTATTGAAACAAAGGCCGCCAAAGCCTTCCCAATAAATAACGTGGTGCGGGAAATAAAGTATTATTCGTATGCAGGTTAAACCCCGGTTGAAGGTGACCGGTAGCGGAAGCGTTTCCGGACAGGGGGGACTGGGAAGGAATTTGCAAATGGTAATTAGGAACCTGCGGTAAATTGAGCGGGCGGTTGTGATCCTGTTTCTGCACTATCAGGCCATTTGAAAACCGCTGTATGTTATTAGGGCCAAGCCCCCCGCCCGGACCTCTTTCCAACTCTTTCTTTTGAATAAATGAGGGCATGCGCATGACCCGGTCGGCCATATGGTCCGCTTCCTTTTCCATGGGATCATCCACAGCGCCGACGGATAATTTCCTTTGAATGGGAAGACGTTGCAGACAATCGGTATACAGACGGTCCTCGAAATGCCTATCCGGCATGGCATCCCTGGCGGACAGAGAAGTCAGTTCCGCATTGGCGGATGCAGGTGTTTTGGTGGTCTCCGTTCTACTGGCTACATGCTCTCCCATAGATTTACAATTTATTCAATGCTTTCTCCAATGGGCTGTTGATATTCATGATTGCATCGTGATTACTGTGACCAGCCGCATTGACCTGGTAATGATCGAACAATTGCGTTAGACTGCCGGGGCTTGCTGCGGCAGGCATATTACGTGCCTTGTCCCAGGTTCCGCCCAGTGCCGCCGCATTTGTTCCGAACCAGGTATTTTTGCTGGCCCTCAACGCCAGATGCCGGTCCGTGTACGAGCTATTTGTATAGGTGGCGACAAAACGCATACTGCCGTTTAAATAAGCCAGCTTATCCGCTTCGGATGTCTTAGCGATGAGATTGCTCTTGTCAAAATCCAACTGCGCCAGCATCCAGTCGGTTACGGCCTTTAATTCTTTTGGTCCATTGATGGCATCGAACAGCGCTAATTCCCCTGTCCGGTTTGGCCCGGTCATTTCCTTTGGCAGTTTGGATTTATTTACATTGCCGGGCAAAAGATCCTGCAGCGTATTTCCTCCTCCGCTATGCGCACTCAATACAATCCTTCCTCTTGCAGGTGTTTTTTGCGGAGGTGGAAAGATCTGCGCAAAAACCTCATTCAGATAAGCCTCGGCATCGAATCCACCGGCGCCGAACCCGGAAGTTGTTGTCCCTTGCGGTAAGACGCCGATCATCTGCCTGCTGCCAGGAACGGCCAGATGAGCCTGCATTTGCTGCTCAATCTTATATTGCTCCACATCCAGGACATTTCCGGGATCGGTTTTCACTTTTGGATTGCTCTTGTTCTGTTGAGGAGTTCCGGTATTTTGCCGGTACCCGGTATAATAGCCATGCAGATGCAGAAGTACATCTACCGGCTTTGAAGGATCGATCGGAGTCGAGGGGATCAGTACGATAGCTTTACCGGCTGCCCCTTCCGTCGCTCCCTTATCGGTTGAAGGATCCTGATTGCCTTCCTTAAGTCCTTCTATAGGGATCCGGCGTATATTGCCAACAAGGTGCTCCGCGTCATTCCATCCGCCGCCGGCCGGAGCCGTTACAACAGAAGAAGTGGCGGCGGTCTTCGCCGCATCGCTCCAGCCCGGGCTCCTCTGTATACGATTATTCCCCGGAGCAAATTTTGCCGGCTGACTGGAAAGCGCTTTTCGCTGCAACACTCCGGGAGGGGCCAGGGATCGCGAGAACGGCGGCGAGGACGGGGAAGGCGGAGGAGCCGTGGTACCCGATCCGCCTTGTGTCGCCGGTGAAGGCAGAGGATCGAATAATTCCCCGGTGAATTCATATACAAAAAAATGGTGGGCGGCTAATTTCAGATCCCACGAGAAGGTATCTCCCGGCGGGGTTGCCCGGGCCAGGTTCTTTTCATTGATAAAGGCGATCAGTACCCCAGGGTTCAATTTGCGGTTCGCACAAAAATCGACCATTCGTTGCTTACCCGCAGGGGCCGGGCTTTTACGGGTAAAGGTCCCCCGGGCCGGTAGCGGATTGGCGGTGAGCTGATCGTTGACGGCCTTATATTTCGGCAGGGCCAATGCAGCTCTTATGGCCGGATCCAGCACGGCGGAATCTTCGATCAGCCGCAGACATCCCAGAGAGGCCACACAGCTCATGCCTGCCCCGTCAAAACTATATTGCTGATCATGCGCATTATTGACCAGGGTGCTATCCATATTCACCCCGTCGGTGATATGAAACACGTTCAGCGCGTCTTTGGACAAACCCGCACCACCAGCACTTACAGGTTGCTCCAGATGTTTGACGATGCGCTGGGAACTATCGAAATAATCGTCAAAATAAGTGATCCGGGTCACCTTGCTGACATCTACCAGCGGGGTTTTGATCGTGGCCGTTTTAGGATCCCGTTCTTTCGGGTTTTTCTCGCCCTTATTGATATTACCCATAAGGGTCCGCGTGAGTCCTCTGTGTCCACGGCTATGCGCCGCCAGCCGGATTTCCCCGATATTACCTGGGAGGTTGGCGGCCGTCAGACAGGTCGTAATATCAGCCGTGCTGAAAGGTCGATAATTGGGAGTATCCGAGTCATCGGGACTGGGTAGACCAATAACCACGATATCCGAATTTTCGGCAGCGCTCCGCAATCCATGGGTTAGTACATCATTGATATCGGTATCTCCTACCGCTCCATTGGCCGTAAAAAATACCATAACATTCACCGGTCCGGTTGGTCTGGGCGGAGGAGCAGGTGAATTGGGGGCTGTTGGCGGAGTTACCACGGATCTCCTGATCTCAGCAGGCGCGCCGGTTCCCGAACCACCGGTACTTGAACCGCCAGCACCTCCGCCCGGCGTTGTCGCCGGAGCAGGATTGGCTGTCCGTACCCTTGGAGGAACATAGATGGACACTTTGTCAACCTGCATAAAATCGGATCCGTCATTCTCGGTGTAATGAAAATTTATAGATTGTTCAAAAGTCTCCCCCCGCAGCGCCGTCTCATCCTTATGCACCGGGTTGTAGGTAACCGCCGTTGCCTTGCGGATCTTGGGGTCGATCCGGCCATTCTGCTGAAGGGTATGGGTCAGTTCATGGGCCAGCAGATGTTTGCCTTCCGATGATTCCGGTGAAAATTTTCCTTCATTAAAATAGATATCTTTTCCAACGGTGAAGGCCTGTGCATTCAATTGCCCGGATAAATGGGCCGCCTCTCCCCCGGCATGGATCCGGACATCGGAAAAATCAGCCCCGAACCGACTTTCCATAAAACTTTTCGTCGCTCCGGGCAAACTGCTTCCGCTTCCCCTTGAGGATTGGATCTGATTGGTCACTCCCTCACTGGCGGTTTGTGCGTCACCTGAAGTTTGAGTGTCGGCAGAGGTTTGAGTGTCTGCGGTCATTTGAGAGGCCTGGATAAAGGGTCTCAGCCCTCCGGGCATGGGTTTGGTCCTGGCCTGCAGATCCTCTTCTTCGCAGTGCGCGCATTTCCGCTGGACAAAAGGGGATTCCGGTATTCGCATGTTCCTAAACAATAGTTCTGCAGATTCCGGCCCGGTGGAGTATGGATCCGGCGTTCCGGAATTGAGTGTATGAGTGGGCTCTGCCTGCTGGGCCGGTTCGGCAGCATGTCCGGTATTGGGTTGTGTATGATTGGGTAATGCTCTCACGATCAGAAAAATGTTTTAAGGTCATCAGCCGCCGGTTGTTTCTTTTGTTTTTTGACGAAGGCAAGCCATTTTTTTACGAGGCCGTCCGTTTCGTCGGTCCGGAGCTGCCTGTTTTTTTCTTTGGGAAAAGTGGCTATTATTAAAATCAGGGTAGCCGTGTTATCGGGATCGGGGTCTTTTCCTGCCCGGGTCTCATAGGCATTCCAAAGAAAATAGACCAGGGTGGCCGAAGAAACGGAGCTCTCACCCTGTGCGGTTTTCAGGGCGGACCATACAGCGATCAGGGATTTTATCTTATCCAGGGAGGGGGCCGTCCCCGTTTGTTGCAGGAAAAGGAACCACAGATAGGTCTGCGGCTGGTTATTCAACAGGAATTCAGGGTCCAGATTAAATAACAGGACGGATTCGGGGAAGAACTCCGATTCCGGAGAATGTACTCCGGGGGCCGATGTATCCCTGGCGTAGGAAGTTATGGGGGTCAGGCCCTGGTCTTTATAAAATTTATTGAACTGATCCTGGATCGTGGGATTACCGTGTTTGCCGCCGATGATGGTATTGCCGATGACATGTCCCAGTTCATGAGAAAAGACAGAGGAATCCGAAGGATTAACTCCCAGGGCACCGCCATAAAATCTATCTTTATTGCCGAAAGCGGAATCAAAAACAGTAACCGTACTGCCATTCGAAGAAGTGATGACCCGGGTCGATTTCGTAAATATATATCCGCCGGGCTGAGTTAACCCGCTCGCATCCACGAAAGCAGGGATCTGGGATTGAACCTGTCTGGCCATAAAGACCTGTTTAAGATCCTTTAACATAGGTAAGGACATTTTTTCCAGCGCCAGCTCCACCATCTTCAGCTCCGCGGTCGTAAAATCCTTGACCCCGGCCAACTGACTGTCCGTTAATTTATGCGTGGTCTTTAGTCTCGCCTTTGCCCCGGCGGTATCGAGGATCGTAATGCCGTAATTTGAACTGAACCAATTTCCCGCTCCGGAACCGGTATCGATCAGGGCATTCATTTTATCGGAAATTTCTTTGACCGTGGCGGCCTTTATATCGGCCTCCTTTATTCCCTTGTACCTGGCCTGTAACCATTTGATCAGTTTGGCCGTAGTCTCCTTACCATCGGCATCGAAGGCGGCCTCTGCAAAACCCGGGATCCTTCCCACCAGCCCTTTATCCGGATCCCCGACAACGGCGTCCCCTTTTTTGCCGATCTTACGGACATCCATATTGATCAATCCCTGCGCATCGGGCTTATGAATAATAAAGGTATAATAGTTAAACTCGGTTTTGGCCGGATCTGCGGTATTGAGGGTAATGGGCACGATCTGGTCGATTTCGGTGTCCCGGAAGGTTCGGGTGGTTACGCCGTTCTTCGTAGATTCATTGGTGTAATAACTGACGGCCAGGTTCTTCACTATCCTTTTTTCATCCTCATCAGTGACCTTATCCAACCCATTGATCACTCCCAGGCGTGTACCTTCATTCGGATGTTTGGCCAGATCATCTTCTATCCCGAAATCTGCGGAATCCTTTGTATTAAAATCCGGAGCCGGAGTACTGTTGCTTTCCGTTGAATAATGCAGGGACACATAATACAGACCCGCCTCCCGGCTCGCCCGGAAAGTCAGGGCCATCAATAAAGGGGTGACTACCGTTCCGTTGGTTTCATTGATCCGTATGATCTGCGTTTCATTAAGATCGCCCGCAGCTGTCTTTTGTTTGTATTGCCGGTAGGAAAATTCGAGATAACCCGCCAGTGTCTCTTTGACATCCGGATGTTTTTTGAAATACCCCATCAGATCGTTCCCGGGAAAACCATTATGATCGGCCTTTTCCAACGCCGACATCGTTTCTTCCGCGACTTTTTTTCCGATGACCCTCGGGCTCTTGTCCACATCCGTTATTTTGCCCGGGTCTTCGACAAACCGCAGGATCGATACCTTAAACGTAGGTTTTTTGGTGGATGCGTCGAAACCATAATCAAAAACACAATAAGCCCGGTAAGCCGTTCCCGGATTGATACTGACGACACCTAACCTTATCGGGACCAAGGCAGTTTTCTGAACAGTTGCCGGATTGGCAGCAGTGGCCAGGGTAGGCGGACGGTTCTCCCAACCCCTGGAAAGAATGGCGCTCCAGGCATCCGGGTTCATGGATTTCGGAACCTGGGTTAAGGTAATCGTCTCAAACTGGTAAGTCGAATTTAATTTCAGATACCAGTAATTTTCACCGCTTACATTGACTCCGGAATCATCTTTATGTGCCTTTGTTTCGATCGGGTTCAGCGTAAATCCACCTTTATGATAATCCGTTACCGCCTCATCACGTTGAATCAATTTCGGTTGCACACCCTCTACACCTCCTCCCCCCTGTTGCAGGACATGGGTCAGTTCATGCGCCAGCAGGTGTTTGCCCGCCGTGCTTTCCGGAGAATACATCCCGGTATTAAAATAAATATCATTCCCAATGGTGAATGCGCGGGCGTTTATTTCCCGGGATAACTGACCTGCTTTTTCGTCCTGATGAATATGCACCCCGGAAAAATCCGTCCCAAAACGGCTTTCCATAAAAGATCGGGTTGTTTCCGGAATAGGGCTACCGCCTCCCCTTGTCGATTGAATTCCCTCCGAAACAGCAGCGGACGTTGTAAATGCCCCCCCGGGGCCTGAGATGGGTTCATGTGAGGAAGTTGGCTCGTTCCCTTTTGCCTGAATGAAAGCTTTCCCCTGAATGAAGGGCTTTAAGTCCATACCCATCGGTTTGCGTCTGGCCTGTAAATCTTCTTCTTCGCAATGGCTGCATTTCCGCTGGATAAAGGAAGTCTCCGGGGTACGCAAGATACGGCCGGCCATATCATCGGCTTCTTTTTCCAACGGATCGTCCACAGCGCCCACAGTAAGCTTTCGCTGAATGGGCAGACGTTGCAGCAGATTTTCATATACATCCTGACGGTCCGTTGTCTCGCAGGCGGACTTACCTTCGGGGGTGGTGCCGGGGCTTGTTTTGGCAGGGGGCGTTATGGTCGTTTGATCGTGCATGGGTTTAACCCAGTCTTCCTTCAGGGCTCATGAATTATCCCTTCGCAGGGAGTCCAAAAGGGTCCCCAATTCAATACAAGCCACAAATAATTCGTTTTCGATATAGGCCAGGTTATCATACCTGCCAGCCTTCAGGTCATAGATCAGCTTCACAGAAGGTACCCGGCCGCTCTTATGGATCATTCTCAATTCTCCCAGTGAAACGGCACTGTACAAATGTTTGGATCTTATTGCCCCATCGATACAATCACGAATGCTCTCCAGGGTTTTCTGATCTTTTACGGTTCCATTCAGATAGGTCGGGTTACCTCCGGAATCAAATCCATGGAATAATCTGTATTCTATACTGATGACCGGATCGGTTTCGCGCATTTTTATTTTATTTTTATCGATTTCCCATCCGGGGTAACCACTTTTACTTTATCAGCAGTCTTTAGTTTCATTTCCACATCGGCGGGAGTATCGTCGGAGCCCTTGGTATATTCCTCTCCTGTCTTGGAAGTAAAATACCAGCGCACATGCGGAGAATTGATAAAGGGGGTCCCGCTTCCATGTACCTGGTGTTTTTTATTGTCCACATCCGCTTCGTTGTCTACTATCTTTTTTTTGCCCATGCCCGCTCCAAAAGTATAGTGTTCCGCTCCCCCGATCAGAATACCGGGCAGGATATTGGAGACCCTTTTCTCCAGGATTTTCCCCTTGCCCTGACCGACATGACAACCCATTAATAAAAGCATTCCGCTATCGCAGAATTTGATGCCTTTTAATTTTTCCAGTTGCGGTTTGGTAGAATCATGCACCAGCGCCTTTTCATCGTTTGAATAGATATTTCCGTTGCCCACGCTCTGATAACCATCGGTCCCATGTCCGTTGATCTCCAGTTTGGAAACACATTTGCAATCATTATCCTTGTTATTGATATAGGCGTTGGTCTTCGTTACCAGGTCATCTACACTGCTAACCCCGATAGTATTGGGAGTTTCCTTTACAATCACGGCATCGTCTTTGGGATTGGAATTATCGAAAGCATGCACCTGGCATGCTTTGTCCTTTACCGATCGCTGAATGGCCATTTTCCGAACCGGACTCCCCTCCTTTTCCCCATCTGTATATCCTCCGCCCTGTTGCAGGGTATGGGTCAACTCATGGGCCAGCAGGTGTTTGCCTTCCGATGATTCCGGCGAAAATTTTCCGTGATTAAAATAAATGTCTTTGCCAACCGTGAAGGCCTGTGCATTTAATTCATTGGACAAATGGGTGGCCTCGCTGCCCGTATGAATATTCACCCCGGAAAAATCGGAGCCAAAACGACTTTCCATAAAGGTCCTGGCCGGCGATGGCAAGGGCTGTCCATTTCCAAGGGAAGAGCGGATCTGTCCGGAAACCGATTCAGAGGCAGTAGAAGCACCGGAACCCGATCCGGAGACCGCCGATGCCGTTGAGGCACCCGATGCTGTTGGCGCGGTTTGTACACCCCCGCCGATCGGTTTGGTACGTGCCTGCAGATCCTCCTCCGCACAGTGTCCGCATTTTCGTTGTACAAAAGGAGATTCCGGCATACGCATGATGCGGTTGGCCATAGAATCCGCCTGCTGTTCCATGGG
The DNA here is from genome assembly GCF_054461575.1 of Flavitalea flava. Classification (NCBI taxonomy): domain Bacteria; kingdom Pseudomonadati; phylum Bacteroidota; class Chitinophagia; order Chitinophagales; family Chitinophagaceae; genus Flavitalea; species Flavitalea flava. Next base: position 21,480 of record NZ_JBTLQH010000001.1, on the reverse strand, counting down.
ATCATTTACCGCTCCAATCGAAAGGCCCTGAGTCCGGGATCCCGGTTTCAGGTCCGTTTGCGTATCGGACCGCACAATGGATGCCGCGTTCTCCACGGCATTTCCTTCTCCGGCTGTTGATCGTTCAGCATGCATAGTTGACTATTTATGTCGGTGAAACAATCGGCATTTATAATGTTTTGCCTTCTTTCCGGAATTCCTTTTTGATCCCATCCACCAGGTCGTCGACCCTGATCGCTTTTTCATTCCTGCTCAGGGTCCTTAAGGAAGCAAATTGAATGACATTCATGATCCCGCCTCCGGAAAGTTCATATTGCTGGGCAATCCTTTCGAGATCTTCCTTAGCCGGAGGCTGACACTCTGAACTAAAGGAATTGTTCCATATACGAAGACGTTCCCTGGGCTGCGGTTTCTGAAAATGCAGGATTCCCTGGAGGCGACGCGTGAATGCCTCATCGACATTATTACGCATATTGGAAGCCAGGATCACCAGCCCGGGATAGTCTTCCAGACGCTGCAACAGATAAGCGATCTCCTGGTTGGCATATTTATCATGAGAATCGGTGATACTGGTACGCTTTCCGAATAAAGCATCCGCTTCATCGAAAAAAAGGATCCAGTTTTTGTTCTCCGCTTTTTTAAATACTTTTTCCAGGTTCTTTTCCGTCTCCCCGATGTATTTGGAAATGACCATCGACAAATCCACCCGGTATACGTCCAGGTTATAGAGTTTCCCCAGCAAGGCAGCCGTCAGTGTCTTGCCAGTTCCCGGAGGCCCGTGGAACAGGGCCTTATAGCCTGGCTTAAGTTTTTTGCCCATCCCCCAATCCTCATACAAAGTGCGGCCATGCTGAAGCCAGATACGCAACTCATCGAGTTGCTGAGCCGTGAATTCATCCACCACCAGATCCTTCCAATCCATATTCGTCGTAAGCCTTTTGGCAGGAAATTCAAGACTGAAGGGAGGCTTACGGAAATTTCCCGTAGTGAAAAAATCCACATACTCTTCCGAAATGCTGATCGAACTGCTGTAGTAAGGTTCATTCCCTGACCCCTGGTCAAGGACGATTATACCATGCGCCTGGAAGATATGATCAGGTTCAAAATACTGGTAGACGCTGAACCGCTGAGCCAGATCGTTGCCTGCCAGGATAAAAAGTACCGTTTCGACTGTCGGAATAAATCCCGAATGCCGGTTGCCTTTAACTCCTCCGAATTCGGTATACCCTCTACCCAATGATTTATTCACGGAAAAAAACACATCCAGCAAATGAGGCTGAACATGAGGGATCAGGGCTAATATCAGCAATACCCTTTCTTCCGCACTGAGTTTGTAATAATTTACGAACTCGGCAAATACAGAATGATCTCCGGACAGGTCCGGTGGAGTTGTGTCTATATTCCCCGAGACCGGCTGGTCCACATTGATCAGGGGTCCCATGGCGCCGCCCGGGCCCTGATCCGTCTTTTTTCTGGCAAATAGTTTTTGCATCAGACCGGGATCCTTATCCGGTTTGATCTCCATTTCTTTTATTTCCTTTTCCGGAAAATAAGCCTTTAAACGAACGTTGACCAGACGGGCAAACCAACTGATTTCCCGGGCCAGACTCGCTGCATTGCGGGTCAGCCTGTCCGCATTGGAAACAGGCGCTACCACGATTGATTCATCCTTATCCATACGTTTTTTTTTACATCTCGTTTAAGCTATACTCAATTTTATCCTATTCACTTTTAATCTTTTATCTTTTCTTACCATTCCACGGTAACGAGGTATTCGTTCCAGGGTAATCTTACCAGGCCATAACTCCAGGGAATCTTTTCCAACAAAACATCCAGGGTCTTTTTTTCTACCTGCAACAGCCAGCCTCTGTCCTGTCTGGTCAGTAATCCATCCCGTTTGAGAAAACCTTCCCGCAGCCCACTGACCGATGTGTTTTTTAACGCCTTCCAATGCCCGATCACGTCGGACAGCAGGCCTTCCGCCTCGGTAATTTCCTTTGTCGTAAGCAGGACATCCCTTGGCACAGGTTCATCCGGAGAAAATGAACAAAGGATCTTCTCCAAAACCATACTTAATTCGGGCAGATTCTGACTACCGGTACTTAAATATTTTAGCAGGTGTACGGCACGATAGGAAGCGTCCTTATCCGTCCACTGATCATTTTGCCATAAGCCAAGTTCTGTAAAAAACAATTTGAAATATGGAGCTAACAAAACTATACCAGCCTCTTTTATAAAATATTTCTCTTTTTTGTCCTGCAGGGTAAATAACTGGTTTGGCCGGTAGGCATCCGGCTGTCCGGTTTTATCTGCGTCACCAGTTCCTGAATGGACCAGATCGGAAATAAACGCTGCCTCCCCCGTCTGAAGACCGGCATTAGGAAATAATTCTTTCAAACTGGCCTGGATAAGTGGTTTCAATAACGAAGCCACAGGTACATTAAAAACACGGGGCGCATTTTTCAGTATCCATAACCGCAATTTTTCTTCTGCTGTCTTTTTTGTTTCTTCATTGGCGGCAGGCAGAGTAGTCAGCCATCCTGCCAACCAGCCCTCCAGAAAATCAGTTGCCACAGTCAGAGCAGGAATTAAATTAATGATCCGCGCACGGACGGGAGCACTCAACTGCCAGCCTATCCTTTTCCAAAAAGTACCGTCGGCCTGGTGCGCTAGTAATAATTGAACAAAGGCTTCCGGTTGATCGTCCAGCAAATCCGATACCAGTTTGTCAGGCTCTGTAACCAGGTTTGCGCCCCACCAGGGAAGGGTTCCTATGGTGAACAGATGCTCAAATAGTTCCAACTGGGAAGATAACTGCGATCGATGACGCGTTTCCCGGGAGATCGGATCCAATTTTTTTTTCAGCGCCTTTTCAAACTCCTGGAGAAAAACTCCCGTGAAGGAACTACCAAAGGAAGGAATAGAGAACGCTCCTGCATCTATTTCTAAATGATCCAGTACGATCCATTCTTCTTCCCCGACATATTTTGAACAGATCAGATCCATCCCATCCCTAACTTCATCCAAAAGCACTGTCGAGACTTCCTGTCGCAAATCAAAAGCCTGTTGCTCCGCAGAACAGGTCAGGTCAAATTTTAATTTGTTGATCAGGTGCGTCATCCGGTTATTTTAAATATAGTAAGGAATTATTGTCAGGCTCAACTATTCCCAGGTTCAACATCCGTCATCACAGACACCGCAAGGCTGAAGGGTATTGAGCACATCAACCAGGGGGTTCACCTTTTCATAGCTTGGCATTTCGGTCTGCGCCATTTCCTGCAACCAGTCGGAATATACTTTTTCAAAACGCCTCATCTCATCGATGCCTACCCAGACTACCCGTATCTGCACATGAGCCGGAGATTCAGTCTGTATGGTCTTTTCGACCAGGTTCCGGAAGGTAGCATTCCTAAGCCTTTTTGGCCAGCAGGGAATGACTATCGTAGCACGGAAAGAATAGGGATCTTCATTACTGTCACAGGGATCTGCCTCGCAATAGAGGTCCAGCTCATAACCAAAGTACAGCATCAGGTCACGGATCGCGTCTTCCACATCATTGTCTACCGGCAGGTTGGTTTTGGGATCCCTTTGTTTGTATTCGTAAAGGCTTTGAGCCAGTACCGTTCCGTCATCTCCATGCGTAATTATAAATCCATAAAACAACCCTGCTTCCGTTGTCGTTTCTCCGTTATTGACGATCTTATAATTGATCCTTTCCGAACCAAATTCCCGGAGGTCCTGTATGCGCCGGGTTAATTTCACATATTGGCGGAATTTCATCTGCACCGGCGGAGTTGTATCGGTAAATACCTGCTGGAATAAAAAAGGATAATTGATTACCCCCGATGGGGCTTTCGCTTTCCAGTAATTGAGGACCCAGGGCATATCGTCATAACATTTATCAGGGGGCACCCGGGTAATGATCGTCCGGTAATGGGGGTAATCGACACCCTCCCCAAGGCCGATCCCGAGATCGCAGTTATCCAGGCAGATATTCAATAAGGAAACAGGAATGACCTGGTTCAGTTCGTCCTGTTCGATATCCAGCTTAGGGCGCAATAAAATATGCTCTACCAGGTGAAGGCCCTCGTTATTGTCGATCATTGTCATCGTATCGAGGATCCGTTGCAAGGCATCATCAGCCTTTTGACGGGTATCGAATTGATCGGTGCTGGCAATCTTCACTGCTTTTTCCGGATCCAGATCATCTACCAGATCATACCAGAAAGCGCCTACTGCACCAGCAGTTTTCCGTGTTTTTCTTTTCAGATCCTGACCGGGCAAATAATATTGCCGGTCGTCTCCGTGTTCCAGGATTTGGGTCATCAGGAGTTCGGTGCAGCAACCATCTTTAACATCCCGGCTGGTGAGCAGTATGATCGTATTGTCATCCGGGTCAAGCAATTTTATCACATTCAGCAAATTGCCGAAGACATCCTTTTTCTGGGTCGTTTGTTTTTTATCATCGGTCTGAAGTGAAGGTTCGCTGACCAAATAATCGGGGGCCAGGCTGCGGCATTCCACCTTCGGAAAACCCAGCAACCGTCCGATCCTTCTCTCTGCACCGGAAATATTGGCGGAATCCCAGCTGTCAGGCAATGAATAATTGTAGCCCAGACCGCGCTCGCTGGAAATATGCATATATTCTCCGTCCTTCAGGATCCGGATCTTATCGCCGATCAGCCTCTGGTCTGCATTTACGGGTGTGAGCCAGCGGGTAAGCGCCTCGTATTCGCTCAGATCCTCGCTGAACCGTGCCAGCATATGGTTTAAGAATTTATTACGCCGCGAATAGAACAGGGATTGAGGCTCCGTCATATCCTGCAGCAGTTTGGCAAAATCAGCCACGATCTGATCGAAATGATCCGCTCCCCGGTTATTCTGATCGATGATCAGTTCCTGCAGTCCCTGGAATTCGGTTAACACCCGGGTAAAATAGGTTTGCTGAACACTGTCGTCGAAGCTGAACAGGTCCCGTAAATGATCCAATTGGACCAGGTATCCGGAAATGATCTGTTCGAAGAATAACATATATCCCCGTAATTGACGGGCCTGCGCAATCCGGGTAGGATCGGTTGTCGCGTTTAAGCCTTCCCGTTCGCTCACGCCGTAACACATGGGCAGGGAATAGGTCACCGGGTAATAATCTTCCAGTTCCATATTTTCTCCTACGGGTATAGGAAGATCCGTCGTTACGCCCTCCAGTTTGTATTTGCGTTCAAGGGTCTTCATGTCCTTGAATAATTTCAGCATCCGTTCCGGTCTGCGGTCTCCTGTATCCCCCACATAATAGGTGATGACTTCGCGTTCCTTACAAAATACAACCTGGGAAAGTGCAGGCTGGATCCGTGCGATCTTCCGCTGTTCTTTCAAAAATTCGATCCAGCGGTTAAAATATAAATGACTGACATCCTTCTTAAACCCGGAAAAAGGTAAGTGGAGATAAGTAATGGCGATGATACCCTTGATATCGGAAATGGAATTGATCAGATCGGACAGATGAATATCCCGGAAAAAGTCCGTGGTTTCGAGTTCGGCGCTATCTACAAAGCCGTGATCCAGGGCCGGCCCCTCAAAAACTTCATCCATCTGGAACCCTTTATCCAGCATCTGTTCGATCGTATAGAACGGAACCGAAGGACTAAAATATTTATAGATCAGGAAAAAGACCTGGGCCAGGATACTATCGGTATCTGCATATTCCTCCACAACAAAGGAGGCGCCGATTCCAAAATCTTCATACTCCGCGGCATTTACACTCATGACGTCCTCGCAAAGGTTACGGTTGGCTGAAAGCCGCTCGACGACTTTTTGCCGGATAGTTTCCCGCTCTTCGGTATCGGTAATATTTTCTTCATATTCGATCATGATATCGTACAGCCCTTCGATCTCGACGATCTTACTGGCGAGAGCTGTCCGGTTTATCAGCTTTAATTCATCGATAAGTCTGAGCCTGTTGGTTTCGTTGGCTGTCACGAAAGCGTCCTTTTGTTGGGAGATGGTGATATATTGTTTCTGAAGCGGGGCGATCTTTGCCCTGAGTGCGTCTGCTTTTGCAGTATCGCCGGCCTTAATTGCATCAGCCAACTGCCGTTCCAGCGGTTTGATCTGTTCGTTCAATTCATGGATCTGTTTTTTGAAATCATTGATCTGGGCATCCAGTTTTTCCAGTTCCCCCATGTTGATAAAATCAGTCTCGTTCCTGGTTCCTTTGGGATGGTGGACGCCGCCTACGGTATTAGGGCCTCCGGTCAATTCCAGTTTACGTTTATCCCAGGCTGCCTGGTATTTGGTCAGGTCAACCGGGTCCAGCCCCAGCTTTCCAAGGCAAAGTTTGGTCTTGGCGGGAATACATCCGCAGTCGGTATCAGGCCGGTGATCCCAGGCATTGTAATCGATCCAGACGGGAACTTCATAGTCCTTACCAGGAGTGATCCAGGCGTTGCGGACACCTGTTACATCGATCATCAGTTTGCGGTAGTCGTCAATGGTCAGTGCCGCGTTATGGAGTATCTGGCGTGCCGTATAAAAGATCTGGTTCCAGGTATCGGCAGTCAGGTTTGCAGGGGCCAGGAGATCCTTTACTTCAAAACCGGTCCGGTAAGCCAGATCCGTGATAGCGTATACTACCGCCTCCAGGATGGTTATACCCGGATCGGAAAAGTTATAATCGGTCCAGTTAGCGTTGCTCAGCGCGGCGATCTGACCGATCCCTTGTTTACGCATGGCCTCATAATCTTCCGCAGGCAGAAGGGGATTGGCTTTTATCAATGAGACTTGATCTGGCATGATTTGCTCGTTTTATATGGTGTATTCATTTTCATTCCGGGCCGCTATTCAAGCGTCTCCTTTCGGAGGTTTAGGATGAACAGGTGGCGCTTTTTTTACCGGTGCCGGTTTGACTGAGGCTTTTTTTGTTGCGGCTTGTTTGACAGGATGATCCTTAGCGAGCTCCGCAGCCGGCTTAACGGGAACAGGATCCGGGTGCCCTGTTGCTGTGACGGCCGTAGCCTGCCCCGGAACCGCGGCGGGTGCGGGCTGAGCCGGATGAAAGGGTTCCTGAGCCAAATGAATGGGTTGTACTGGCTGAAAGCCGCCGGGTCGGGCAGGAGCCGGTTGGGCCGGGGCTGGTGCAGGAGCCGGCTGGGCGGGTGCGGGTTGCGATGGTGCAGGTTGGGTTGGCGAGGTCTTTACCGGTACCGGCTGACCGGGAACGGGTCGATCGGGATCCGGATTGCCCGGAGGCACCGGAGCAGGCGGCTGGGCCACTCCATTTAATTTTCTCCTGTCGCAGGGGGACATTGAATCAGGTGCCTCATAGGGCACGATGATATGCTGCGGAACCGAGACAAGGATAGAACGGGGCCCGGAAGGCACCGCTACGATCTCTCCCCTGAATTTGGTTTGCCCTGCCACCAGGTAAAATACTTCCTCACAATTACAGGCCTTTTTAATCGCCATGGCCAGATCATCGGAAAAGTGACCGGCAACTCCTCCGGTATCGGAAACCGGACCAGCTGTGGTGCCTCCGGCACCAGTACCCGTATTGCCGGGCCCTCCCGTTGTGCCGCCCTGAGCGGGGGGCGCAGGTTCCTTGCCGTGATCATGTTTCGGACAGCATTCGTCCTTACAGACAGCCATAAAAAAATCGGTAATGAAGTCAACGTAGGGACGTTTTTCGATAAAATTTATAATTGAAGAGGCATACACTTTCTGGCCGAAAACCAGATCGGCCGTTTCATCAAATGCCCAGGGCGTGAGATATTGTACAATGTCCGTATTTAACTGTTTCAGGTAATAACCTATATCGTATCCCAGATAGAATTTTACCCGGAAGGCTACAATGATCTCTTCGTAGACCGGGTTTTTGGCATGCACATGAACAAAGGGAGATACGCGTTGCTGTAAAAAAGCCTGGATATCCAGGAGCGTTCTGCGGCTGGTCTTGGGCTTGAGCGGATTTACCGCATTCCTGTTCTTCAGGAATGCGACAGGGATCAGTAACACATGACCGGGTGCCACCTGGGGACCACAGCAGGTCGAGGCAACAGTATGACCACTTTGACCACCTGAAGGCTGGTCCTGTGTATAAACCAACCTGCGGAATGCATTTGCCAGCAAAACCTCAGCGCGGTCAACCGATAGATTGCCCCCTATATCTCTCCGGCCTGTGATATTGTCCGGATGTGTGGTGGTAACTTTTGAATGCCTGCACAGACAATTGGGATCGGTATGCGGGATGCATTTCACTTTATAGATACCGGGAAAACGATCCAGCACCAGATGTTCATAATCCCAGGCATTGATAGCCCTGCCCTTATGCCGCAATCGTTCGCTCACCCGCGTATAATATTCTTTGGGGGTCTCCCTGTGTTTGCCGTCGAAGGAAGAGAACGGTTGCTGCACCTTGCTCACCTGGTCGACAGCAGTGGCTAATTTACCGATACTACCGGCCGGCAATGAACTATCGAAATGAGTAGAGCTGTTCCCTTTATCCTGGAATACCACTTCCGCAGCCTGCGCCACAATATCGATCAGTTCCGGTATGCGGTCTGCGTTCTCCGTTACACTGGCACAGAACCAGGTCAATCCATTGGTCAGGATCGTATGCTTGTCATTGGCATCTTCAGGTACTTCGATTCGGATGATACCCGTGGCCTGGAACCCGACGGTTCCATCGGAGATCAGGTTCTCCCCTTTCAGGGGCTTCCATTGATTAAAACTTAAATAGGACCAGTGAACAGGAGGCGGATCGTCGTCTTCATCGGCAGCACTCCCTTCGGCAAATTGAAATAACAGGGAAAGCGTTTGCAGGGGAACGGCTTTTTCCAGTCCGATGAACAGGAGCCCTTCTTCCTGAAGCACTCCTGAATACTGGTTCAGGGAATTTTGCCGGTCCTTCAAACCAGCCCCCATCGATACGACCTGCGGATAATCAAAACGTGCCTCAGCCGCAGGCAGCCGTTGCGCCACCAAATCCAGGGCATTAGAGATTCCAGTCAATTTTTTATCGGAATGAAAAAATTCATTCCCCTGCCCGGCCTGAATCTGATATACAGGTTTGGGGGGTGCAGGAGCTTTGTCCAGCACCGAATATGGGCTGGCATAGGTGAACTGAGGAAACAGGCGGTTACCGGCATCCACCAGCAGACCTGCCCGTTGATTATCCAGATAGGTATATCCCTTTGCCGGTTTGTTTAGGAAACGACCGGGCGAATAAACTCCTGTTTCGAGACCGGATAAAAAAGTCTCGGTTACACCAAAGGGATAGATATGAAAGAACTGGTCGATCCCTCCTTCCAGGACAGGGAGGACAGAATGATAGCTGAGGGCAATCTCCTTTACTTTTAATTTTGGCGCTATGGCCTGGCTGTCCTGCATCGTGATGGGATGGGTGTCTGCGTTCTCCCTCGCAAAGGTGATACGAAGAAAACCCTTATCTACCTGGTTATTCCAGGCAGTAACATCCTCAACCGGTTTGCGGACCAGTGGAAAAGCGGCAGAACGGGTAGTTGCATTCGAAATATCCCTGACAAACAATATATTATCCGGAAGATCGGCCGGATAAATGCTGCCGCCTGTGTCCGTGGACAATTCAACCCAATCACTGTTGGTGCGTACGGCCACTTCTATGGTAGATGGAGGAATAAAGGCATGAGGGGTTAATACCGCCTTTTTTTCGAGTCCTGCATTTTTATCCTGAGCCGTTTTATCCTGAGCTGCCTTTTTTCCTGGTACAGCCTTATGCTCCAGCGAGGAATTGACTTTAAATACAAATCGTTTATCGTAATTCCGTCGCACCTGTACGGCCAATTGTCCAAGGGGTTTGTTAAATACTTCTGAGCTTCCGATATACAGAGACTTACCATCGTCCGGATAAGCGGTATAAGGATCGAAAGGCTTATCCGCAGGGATAGCCCCATCATCATTCTGCAGAACAAGCTGGTGCAATCCATCATACAAAGGATTGGACAATAATTCTTGTGGAATATTCAAGGCTCCGATAACAGGAGTATTTAACTGAGTGCCCGAAGGAAATATACTACCCACCTGTACTTCCAGACTCAACTGACTTACCTGCATATTGGTCAAAACATCTTCCTGCAAGGCGACCTGCGGAGTCAGTAATACCTGCATGACAGGATAGAGCGTCTTATAATCCGCACCCTTATGCAGCTTAGGATCGTAATTGACGATCGGCTGCTCGTTGGGTCCCAGGTAAATAAAAACAGTTTCATGGTCATCTTCCATATAATACCCGGTGGCAATATTGGTATCGCCGTTGCTGTTGACTGCATCCGGATTAATGATACCTGCCGGAAGGTACTGGGTAAGGCCGTCATATTCGTCCTGAGGCATCAATCGGGAAATCCCGAGCCAGCCTTTCTGCCCGGAAAGATAAATATGGAAAGGGCTTTTTACAGTGCTTAATTGGCCGCTGGCGCTCACATCGGTCAGGGCCCGACTTAATCCTGCAATCCGCATCCGGATGATCCGTTTCCCTCCCTGCAGTAACAATTGCGGGGAGGCTATGGCAAACCCGATCTGGCTTCTGTCGATACGACCTAACTCTTCTTTCACCTGATCAACCAGGTCGCAGGGATTTTTAGAGGGATTGTCCAACGGATTCCCTTTCCCGAACGTGACCCATTTACCACTGGGATCGGTAATAGGTGCTCCAAAACCATCTTGTGATTTAGCAACCGGCCGGGCATAATAACCTACCAGCTTGTTAACCACCTTTGTTGCATTATTTAGACCGGTTAGGGTGACGGAGGATTTTTCGAGAAAGAAATTTTTCATTTCCTTCACTTTTGCCTGGTTAATGACAAAGTCATTTTCAGTCGCATAAATCTGATCGATCCCCGTATCGTCCTTTCCGGCTTTTAAAGCAGTGCCCAACGGAAGATCATAGGCTGTCACATCCTTGGCCAATTCAAATACGATATAAGCTTTGTCGGGTATGGAGGGTTTCTCCGGCAATTGCAATACTTCCCGGTAATAGTAATCGAGCATTTTACCCGTAAGGCCGTTGAACTGATCCCTGGCGACCTGGAATAATTGGAGGAAGGTGATGAATAAAGCCATATGCGGCTGGTGGGCAGGATATCGTTCCAGCGCAAACTGCAGATAGTTATCGGAGCTGCCGACCAGTTGGGTGATGAATCCATAGAAACTAAGAAATACATCGTCCATGTATAATGCGGCATTACGAAATTTATCGGCATCATGCGGCCCTTCGAAGATACTTGTATCGGTAACTACAGGATCGTTGATACCCCAGATATCAGGATTTTCTACTGAAGAAAAATCCAGGTTCAGAGCCGGGCTGTTATACAGTGCCTTATATCCCATTTCAAAGGCAATCATTTTTTTCACGGAATCCTTCAGCGAAGAGGCTATGCCAAGAGACAGATCCTGGCGTAACGGATTTTCCGGGATCGCGATGGAATACCAATGATCGATCTGGGTCAGGATGGTAAGGACGGGGGGAAAAAGGGAGATAAAGAGATCAGGTGTGGGGGCAATATCGAGATTGGAACGGATCAGATCATAATTGGTCTTCCATTGGGCCGTATCCACTACCCCGATCGAAGCGGCAATGACCGCCATGTCGCGTCTGAAAAATTCCTTCCAGCTTATCTTCGCCGGATCGGTAGGATCGGCGATCTTGCTGGCCGGGATGTCATAGAACCGGATTTGTTCTGCATAACGCCTGGCAAAAACCAGCAGTTCTTCCGGATTTCTTTCATCAATAGGCGCGTATTGCGGATCCAGCGCTTTCAGGTAACGGGTCAACTGGCCGGAACCATCACGGTTTATTTCAGAATGACAGGAACAGTTACACATGGGAATATGCTATTTGATGTTATGGATCACCGGTCTACGTTGGTAGCTTCGTTGATATAAAATGGATACACATAGTTATAACGGGTATTCGTGGCGATGACCGTGTACTGAACATTGATGTTCAATATTCCTTCTTCCTGTGAAGGTGTGGCCTCCAGATCACCCACGATGATCCTTGGCTCATAGAAAACCAGGGCATCATGCACAATTTTTTTGATCAGTTCCAGTGTGGAAGGGTTCATGGTATCGAATATATAAGGCTGCAGGTCACACCCGAAATTGGGAAGCATCACCCGCTCGCCGGTGATCGTAGCCATAATGATATGGATACTGCTCCGGATATCATCGTTCCCCGATAACATTTCCACGCCATACCATTCGCGGCGGAAAGTGGGCGGAAACCCCCAGCCCGTACCTAAAAAAGAGGGATCTGTCGTTGCCATATATTTTTTTTTATCGTTAAGCTTTTTTATTCTTTTACCCCCCGATCAGCACCGTGGGCAGCCCTGCTGCGATGCTGCCTCCATGGGCCGTCTGATCACCTTGGCGGGCTGCCGGCTGACCGCCGATCGAAACCGTTAGCGATCCCATGGAGACACTGTCAGGAGGGCCTGCACAGACACATACGCTTCCTTTCGTTGCCGCCATCTGCCCCCCGATCAGCACCGTCGGTATTCCCGTACTGACAGGTCCGCCCGTATGCGGGCTTGTATCCGGGTTAATGACCGGACAAATATGATTATCGGTTACTCTTGCCGCTGCTCCCATTTTTTATATTTTAATTGATCATTACCTTGAGTCCCTTTATCGTAATATTTCCGGAACCGGATTGGATGGTAATCCCCGATGTATCCATTTTGATGCTGTTCGTATTTTCATCCGTCAATTCCAGACCGCCGCCATCGCTGTTAAGGACAATGGATTTTTCTCCGGAATCGGTCGTCACCAGCAGCGTCATACTTTTTTTCGTTTCATCGAATATCAGCTTGGTGCCTTGTTTGGTTACGAATCCATATTGCTCGGAAGACGGATCGTTCGTTATCGGAGAGCTGTGGGAATCCTTGCTATGCAGATAACCCAGTATGATGGGTTCCCTCGGATCGTCATTCAGAAAACCCAGGACCACTTCATCCCCCACCTGCGGCCGGAAGTAAACACCCCGGTCCGCACCTGCATCCAGCGTAGCCACCCTTGCCCAGATCCCCGGTTCTCCCGAATCGATCGTAGGCACTTTTACCTGCACCCTGAACTGCCCGCCATCCTCATTATCGACAACTTCATTCACGATGCCGATCTGCAGACCGTTGATACCCGGCAAAAGGCCGGAGGCAGGTTTGTTAATAACATCTTCTCTTTGAAAGAACCATTCCTCTCTCCACCCAAACTGGATATCTGTATGCCAGAAACCTTCGTAATGATGCAGGATCCCGGTGACAAAAACATTCCCGCTAAAACGATCCCCTACTCCCGCCAGGGTGATCATATTGCCAGGTTTTACTGCAGCTTTTCCTTTTATCCGTACTCTTCCGGCAGCCTTGGAAAGATGGTTGCGTAATGCATAGGCATCCGACCAGTTCTGTAATTGATCCTGTGTGAGATGCCCGGTATGATTAAGCACGACATCAGCCGCCAGTACTGTTCCCAGATCATCCGAAGAAAGATTGCCGTTCTCGCTGAAAGTGGCCGATCCACTATCGGATTCTTCTTTCGCCTGCCGGGTATAATCCCAGGAACGGCTGATGACCGACTGCGACTGCCTCCGCGCATCCATTTCCGCCTCGAATTCCCAGATATCCTGTCCATAGGTCGCTGTCAATACAGGCGACCCGGAGGTGTCCGGTTTTTTGACCAGCAATTTTCCATCATCCGTCAGGGTCAGCATCCCGTTGGCCTCGGCGCGGGTGACGATAAAATCCCAGTCACTGCTATCGAACTGGACCATCTGTTTGGGGGCAGGTCCCGTCGTTGGATCTATATCGGTATCCAGCCCGGCGGCCAGATCGGTAAATACATCACTGTCTTTTTTATTCAGGAAATAGGCACTTTTACGGGAACCCGTTAGTTTGATCGCCTTATCCTTGGCCTCGATCATTAACAGGGAAGAGCTTCCCGGACGGATCTTAATACCATGTTTGACAATGACCCCCTCAAAAACCGTATCTGCATCCCCGTGGTACCCTAATTGCACTTTAACAGGATTTCCCGGCTTGAATTTATCATCGTTACTTAACGGAAAATCACGGTCGGATGCTGACCCATCAATAAAAATCAGTTTGGCCCAGGAAATTTTATTAAAAGTCTTATTGACCGTAACCTGGGCAAGTGTGATCTCATTGCTCAATACGGTACCGTTAATAAATACCTTGGTGGTCACTACATCGGTGGGTGGCTGAGCTCCTGGTGGTAAACCGTCCGGCATGAAAGAGGGGGTTTAACGTTTGTAAATAAATGAAATTATTGGGTAGTAATGGGTGGAAAGGTCAAAACAGAATTGGGCTTTAGTTTTCGGAAATTTTTCAGCCTGTTCACCTTAGCCACCTGGAGATAATAATGGGAATCATTATAGGTCCGGTAGGTAAGCAGCGGGAGTATATCTCCGTCCTTTACGGTTACCAGATGTGTCAGATCGGGAGAGGATAAGGCCCCCAATATAGCACCAAGCGTTCCTAAAGTTCTTTCCGTAAAACTGGCCGATACCTTTGCCCTTATCGGGAACCCGAACATGTCGAACATCGTATAGGTGACCGTGGACGAATTGATGATACAAGTGGTGATAAAGGTCCCGTATTGTACCAGCAGATAAGGAGGCCGGTGACTTGATCCCTGTAAAGTAGTAGTGGCCAAACGGAACAGGGCTATCTGAATAGTAACCGGGATTTTTACCCCATTGGTATTGACCCCTGTCCCATCGAGGGTGAACTCGATGGTAAAAGTCCTCGGATCCACCCTGTTGAAGGTAGGATCCGAACCGCTCTGGCCGGGACCGCAATCACCATTCCAGCTGACATTTTCGCTGATGGCCAGGGTATCCGGGTTGAACATGCAAATAAAAGGTATGCCATTCGGGATGCCTTCCTTGGTGGTAGGAAGTATCTTGAGATTGAAGGGCAGTTTTGCCGCGCTTTGGGTATCCATTATCGTTCCCCTTTTTCTTTTAGAATTTCTAATACCTTTTCCATGATATCCGAATCGGAGCCGCTGTTGCCGGAAGGAGGGCATTCAGGCTCAGTCTGCTTTTGGCCGGGTCGGGGATCCACCACCGCCCGGACCACGACCTCATTGATCTGTACCGGCATACTGGTTGTATTTAATGTGAATGTTGCTTATTATTTCTATCCTCAGACCTGTTATTTCCATCCTCAGACCTGGCGTTCAAAATACTGATACGCCAGTTCCAATGTCTCGATCAGGATTGAATTCTCAGTCGCCTTCAGATCCGAACAGGACCATTTCAGCGGGTAGGCCTGCACGATATTCCAGACTGCGATAGGCTGGTCCGCCTCGTCAAGGAGCGAAACCACCAGATCTGCCGGTTTGAATTCATAGAGCGGTACCGTGAAATAGGTATGCATCGCGGATTTGAACCAATCCAAAAAAGGAGATTTGGTAACCAGACCCCTCTTGAGAACCAGGTTAGGATACTTGGCCCGTTTGGGCAATTTATAAACGAACCGGTTCTCCCCTCCTTCGGCCAGTTCTTCCGTTTCGACCTCGAAGGACAATCCGCTCACTTCCTGAAACCGCTGCTCTTTATCGTCCCCCATTCCGGATACGCCGTTGAACTCTACCTTAAAATGAAATCCTGTTGGTGGATAATAAGTGGCCATAACGCTTGGATGGTTTTACGACTTAGGTGGTTTTAACGGAAAGACCCTCGTGTGTCAGTTCAATGGATTCGATAGCGATCTCATTGCCCGTTGCTTTCAGTCCGGGTCCTTCGACCTTCACCGGCCATGCCTGTGAGATGGTCCATACCATCACCGGATCGCCTTCATCATTGAGCAGACTGACCGTAATATCACGGCGTTCCACATTGGGCGCACCATTGTTGTTGAACCAGTTGAACAGGTCATTGTTCTTTTCCACTATACCTCTTTTAAAGGTTACATTGGGGAATTTTACCTGACCCGGCCTTTTGAGGGGAGACTGATGCGGTTTCATCAAACCGTCGCGGTATTCTATTACCTGGATCTCCTGTGATAAGCCGGTAACGTCTGAAAATCCTATGTCCGTGTTGTTCCAGGATACTTTATAGTGGAATACTGGTATGGGATATGTTGCCATTTGAATCGTTATTTAGAAGTTCAATAATTTATTTATTTTTGGGCCCGGACCGCTGATCAGGATTGTTGCATCAGCTGGATGTACGTAAAGATGACGAACTCAGCCGGTCTTGCCACGGCCATGCCGATCTCGATGTTCATCCGCCCTTCCAGTATATCAACCGCATTCATGGTCGTACCCAATCCGACTTTTACATAATAAGCCTGCTCTGGTTTTACGCCAGCCAGCGCTCCATCCTTCCATTTTTGAAAGAGATAGTTCTCCACCATGGCCTGGACCTTTACCCAGGTACCGATGGTATTGGGTTCGAACACCACCCACTGGCTGGATTTTTTGACAGACTCCTCTACCATGTTGAAAAAACGGCGGACACTGATATATCTCCATTCATTGTCATTTCCGGCCAGGGTACGCGCTCCCCAAACCAGGGTTCCGTAACCGGGAAAAGTCCGGATGACATTAATCGATTTGCCGGAGGTTGGATCGACATTGAGACTATCCTGCTCCCTGTTGGAAATGGAGAGATTAGGTCCGATCACGGAAGACACCGATTCATTGGCCGGCGCTTTCCAGACCCCTTTGTTATTATCCACACTGGTGTAGATTCCGGCCATGGCAGGTGTCGGCGGAAGAACGACCGTCACATGTTGGGTAAGAGCGGTCTGAACCTTGGAGTAAAGGATGGATCCTGCTCCAACATCGCTGAGTTTTTTACCGGTATAATCCGGAACAGCCGCAGCAATGCCCGATGGTGTATCGGAAGTGATCACGAGATTATCAAAATCAAACTTATACGGATAGGTACTGATCAGGTTCGGATAATAAGCCGCAGCATATTTATTTTTGTCCGGAGTAAAAGTGGCTCCACGAATCAACGCTACGTCCGCGTCAATACCCCCGACCGGGTTAGTCGGCGTCTTTGGAGTAACCTGCTCCGGATCGATCAATGCAAAGCGGTCTTTCAGGTTATAGGCCTGGTTGATCATTTCATTCACCAGAGTTTTGTAATCGTCTGCCACCTGCGATTCCGGAATACATAGCAGGGTCACTTCGTCGATATCCGCTACTAGCGCCAGCCCTGCTTTAAGAGCAGCGGTCTTGGGAGCACCCGGTAATGCCCCGTATTTGTCCACCGACACGATATAACAGGTTCCGCCCCCGTTATCATAAAAATGCTGAAGGGAATAATAGAGATTGTACACGGATTTTTTAGTGGGATCCTGCGTGACGATCACATCGTACCTATTACTGCCGTAATCCGTTACGGCAATGGTCACACTGTCGTTAGCTTCAGTTGGTGGCCCGCCGAAGTAGGTCGTAAAATCCGTGAAACCCTCGATCTTTGTTGGAATCATTTTCAGATCGCCGGGGGCAAAACGATCTGCTTTTTCGGTATAACCGATAAAAGCAGGTATCGCGGTTTCCACTTCGGCGACGGAAGGTGGGAGTGTAGGGATTTCCTGCACATAGACACCGGGTGTTGATAGTTTTAAAACTGCCATTTTGTTTATGATTAAATCGTTATGAAAACATCGGAATAAATAGCGGGTAGTCCCGTTGCATCGATCAACCTTGTAGAAGGAAAAGCGAGGTCATTTCTGACAGCGGCCTCTTTGACGAGGTCTCCTACATATTTTTTTAAGGTCAGGCTCAGGGCATCATGAGTGGCGCTGGTCGAAGAGGTATATTTCTCCTGAAGCACCACAGGATTCTGGGACACGAATACAATATCCGTATCGGTAACGGATTGCCGGTTAAACAGGATGGTCGTATCATTGGTCACAATATTCAATTCATTGATAAAAGTTATCTTATCTGCGGGGCTGAGGGCAGCCATTTCCAGGGTAAGCGGACTATTAGGAAGAAGATGTATGGTATATCTCCAGGTGGTCGGGCGATTCTTAAAATGGATCAGGTAGGCAGGTCTTTGCGGGGTAAGCGAACGGTCAGCTTCAATCAGGCGGTAATTGGCTGCCAGCAAAGCGCTCAGCGACAGCTCCACAACACCGAATATGGGCTGCCCGGAAATATCGCCGGAATAATAAAAATTTTGAATTGGAGCACCGCTGATGGAAAACAGGCAGGTCCCAATGGGCAGGGAAGATAAATTAAAGACCAGATCGGACGCGCCGGCATCAGTGATGAGGGAAACAGGATCCAGTATGATCCCACCCAGGAGGTGCTTGATCTTCGCAGCTCCCGCTCCAACTACCGCCGGAGAATGGTAGCGGAACAAAGAGCCTGATCTGGGAACGATATCCTGGATACCCTTCACGCCGGAAGGATCCATGCTCAGATGGACCCCTGTCCTGGGAGCGCCGAGATCGGAAACCTGATTGGAGAAATAATAAAAACTACCTGGTGCCGGTTGAGGGACAAGGTCATCGAAGTTCAGGAAATCCGGATTATTAACGAGTATCCAGAAAGTAAGTTTATCATCCGGTCTGGCAGGGAACCGAAGCAGGTCATCCCCCCCGCCATTCTTTCCCAATACACGGGAGAAGACTACACAACCTCCCGTTATATCTGTATTGCGGAAGATGAAATTCATCCGGTCCATAACGTCCAGACATTCGGAAGTGGGCTGCAGATAAATGTCCAGGACCGGTGTACTCTGATAACGGCGGCAGATATTATTCTGATAGAAGGACTGCTCCACCGACAGACTGAATAGTTCTACATATTTGACCTGAATTCCGTACATAAGTATGTTTCTGAATTTTCGAATTTGTTAATCCGCCAGGTGTTTCGATTTAGTTCTCTATAAAATTGATCTCGTTGATCGCGGCCGCTTTTTCGTTGCTCCTCGTTTCAAATACCGTGATCATATGAATCTTATATACTGCGCTGGGTATATATTTTCCACCCAGCATGGCCCAAAGATTGTTCTGGGCCTCGAAAGAAATGTTGATGAGGTGGAAAAAAAGCTTTTCGATCAACTGCCAGGGCTTATTCACCGGATCCGTCACCGAGGCATTGAGGGAAGGATATCTTGTAGCGTCGAATACCGGATTGGCCTGAAAGAAACTGACCACATCCGAAAGATCGCGTAAGGCAGTTTCATAATGGCTGTTATGGGCCGCGAACAATACAATCAGATCCAGTTCAACGGGTGGGTTCAACCGAAGAAATTTATTATCCGCCGTTGGTACATAATAAGGACGTTTCCCTTCTCTTCGTTCTTCTTCCAAACTGACAAGCTGCATGGTGACATGGGTAGTGTCCGTGATATTCAAGGTTCCGTTGGGCAGAACAATGGGCTTCAGATCCACTACATTTCCGATACTATAATTGGGGGGATCCTGTTCGCGTTCCACGATATAGGCGTCCAGTTCCTTTTTTATAAATTCCAATGCCGTCCGGATCATACGCGTTTAGAATTAGAGTTTAGTAGAATTAGCGTTTAGAATCGACGTTTATATTCAATGTTTATACTAATATAAAGGCTCAAAATATCCCATCAGCCATATACAATACATTCCCCTTTGGGAAAATCAACTCCCATGTATGGCCTGTGTTTCTCATGTACTAAATAGATCGTCCGGATCGTCTCAAAATAGATAGCCTCATCGGCTGAAGCCGAATCAGGTATTTATACTTGTGCCTTGGCAGGTATAAATACGGATAGGAATCATTAAATTCTTTCTACTTTGAATAGTTAACGGATGCTACGGGTAGAGCCTGGTGCTTGGGTTGAAGATAAGAGTCAGAAATTCCCTGCTATTAAATAATCATTTTCTTAAGAACCTTTCGAGTAAATTTCTATGCAGTAATTGAATAGACTAAGTAACTAACCGGACGTAAAGGTATATATCCTATTTTTAAAAACAATACCACATAGTGGTAAATTTTTTTATCCGACTAACGATCCCTTACTACAGGTCGGGTAAGACAGGTAGGACCGCCTCCTCCTTTTACGCTGATCTCTTCCCCTATGTAGGTGATCACCGTACAACCAGCCTTTCTCAGGGCTGCTTCGGTAATGGGATTACCTGCAACCATCAGGCATTTCCGCGGACCAAGTGCCAGGACGTTACAACCCATGGAATCGAACTCCTGGTCCGGAACTTCAACCAGCAGGAAACCGCGGCCCAGCAAATGATTCCTGAATCCGATCGGCATCAGCGGAGAATAGATCACAGCGAGATCCTTATCCACCGGGCTTAGGATGGACATCAGGTGAAACACATCCGAAGGGCCTTTGTAATGCGGCAATGGAACGGTGATCACTTCAATGCCCAAGGGGTTCAGCCATTCCTCCACCTGTTTTATACCCGCAGCATTGGTACGATAAGTGTGCCCGACCGCCAGCGTGCGTTCATCCAGCCATACCACATCGCCGCCTTCTACCGTACCAGGGCCTGTTATGGTACCAAGTATCGGCAAACCATTTATTTCGAATGCTTTTTTTTGCGCGGAAGGTTCATATTTACGGCCGGACTTACCCATATTACAAAGGATCATACCGTTATCCGTACTGATGGCGGCATCCCGGCAATAAATCGAATCGATACTTACTGTTTGGTCCCGGGGAAAATAAAGGACCTCTGTTCCCGTCTCTTTTATAATGGTTTCAAATTTTTCGTATTCGGCCAAGGCCTTGGCCAGGTCTGGTTTGTCCGTCCAGTTAAGCCCTTTCCATTCCAGGGAAAGACGCGATTCATCGATCAGCGCATCTGCCGCCCGCTTGATGTATAATGATCTTAACTTTCCTATTTCCGACTGACAGGTGGTTGCCATAATTTATTTATTATTTCCCTTTTTCGGATACTTTCCTCTTCCAAACGACCCATACGTAAAAGGGAATCCCTGCTATCAACAGAAGGGTACCCCAAAAGACAACGGTTTGTCCAGCTCCTATTACGGCCCATAATGAAAAGATAAAGGCAAGTGAGGCGATCACCAGCGCACCCACCCGCTGTCTTTTTCCGGTTTCCTTTTTTTTGAGGACCAGGAGCGCATAAGCCGCTGCGGAAAAAAGATAAGGAACCAATACGGTCAGCGTGGTCAGCAACAGCATGAATTTAAACTGTTCCACCAGCCCCCGGGTATAATTCATCATCATAAACACGGAGACCAGCACGCTTCCGATGATGATACCCGCGGCCGGAACCCCTTTTTTGTTTTTTCGCTCAAAGATGGCAGGGAACAATTTATCCTTGGCGATGGCATAGGATATCTGGCCCTGTATCAGGATCCAGCCGTTCAATCCGCCGAATGCAGCCATGGCAACTCCCGCCCCGATCCAGTACCGGGCATTATCCCCCCAGATCAATACCGCTACATCCGCAAAGGGCGTTATAGAATGTTGCAGATCTTTAGAGGGTATAATGCCCATAACGCTGA